>JAHEFR010000028.1 GCA_024640085.1 Gammaproteobacteria bacterium | reverse complement strand
TCACGGGCAACTACGCCCCCACTCTTGGCGCTGGATGTCGAGCTGTCGACGGCCTGACCGAGTCCCCATTCCCACTCCAAGACCTCAATCAAGTTTGAGGGAAGCCCGTTGACTTGAACGTCCCCCTGGATGGTCTCGAGATGGAGATAGACCTTGACGGCAGCGTTAGCTTGCGACACCGGCAAGGCACAAATAACGAGAATGCTGGCCCACAGGCCAACTGATGATGGCTTCATGTTCACTGGCGCTCCCCCCCCCCGCCGCAACCGAACCGTTTCAAGCAACGGGCGATTGCGTATTGACAGCACGCCACGCCAACAGGCTTGCGGCTGTGTGCGCTCACTTCGGCACCGCTTTCCCAAGCTCCGACGAAGTCGGCGCCGCCCCTCATATCGGGAAATTCTTATTAGTTTTGCGTGCCGACAGATCTCCTGTAGACACACCGTTAGTAAAAAAGCCTAGACCAAGGATGCAGCGATGCCAAGACACGGATGCCTGGGACCGGGATCAGCGGGCGATTCCATTGGCGTATACGTCTGTTATGATCGGGTGCACGACAAGTCGACCTGTTGCCGCTTCTCGGGGGGGGACTAGGCATGCTTGGAAGACTCTCTGGCCGAATAATTGCTGCACTATCCGTAGCTTCGGCAATCTTCGTGACGGGCAGCGTCCACGCAGCAAACGCCGATTTCCAGGCGTTCTTCACGAACGTTTGTGCGGGCAGTGGCTCGCCGACTGGCGATCTTGCCACACGGTGCGCCGAGACGGGGAGCGGTACAGGAGACGGCGATCTTTCCGGAGATAGTGAGTCTTCGCTCAATCCGAGTCAGACGCTCAGCAACAACGATGTGTCGCTGGCAGTCGCCCAGGGCCGGAGTAAGGAAACGCGGGAGCGAGGTGAGCGGCTGCGGGAAGGTGAGTCGGCACTCGCCGACGAAGCGGCCAGCTACTCCTTCGGACGTCTGAGCCTGCTGGCGAATCTACGGGGTGAGTGGTTCAAGAGCGACCGCCCGAAGGGCGGTGACCCGGACCGCGGCTACGACGGTGATCTCTGGGCCCTGGAACTGGGTCTCGATTATCGCATGTCGGACAACTTCGTTATTGGTGGTCTTGTCGGCTACGAGCAGATGGACTCGAAGTTCGATCGGGATCTTCAGCAAGGGGAGCCTTTCACACCCGCGTCTGATGCCGGAAAGATGGAGTCCGAGAGCATTGATGTGATCGTCTTCGGCTCTTACGCCACGGGCGGAGGCGTTTACGTGGACGGCTCTTTCGGATACCGCACGACGGATTACACGTTTCAACGACACTCGGTTTTTCAGGAGAGCGGCCGAAGTTCTCAAACGAGCGTGAGAACAAAGGGGACGCCGGACGGGGACAGCTGGTGGGGCAGCGCGAATGTCGGGTATGACATGCAGCGGGGCGCGTGGAGCTTCGGGCCATATGCCGGTGTGACCGTTGCTTCGTCGAATGTGGACGATTACCAGGAGCGTGACCTGGATGGCTCCGGACTCAACATGCACATTGACGAATCAGACCAGGACTCCGTTTTAGCTCATCTGGGTTTCAGGACCAGCGTCGCACTGAGCAGCAAGAGCGGTGTCTGGCTGCCCCAGTTTCGCGTCGAGTACAACCACGAATTTGAGGACGATCGTCCGGACATCACGAGCGCGTTCGTGGAGGACTCTGCCGACACGCTATACGGCCTGGAAGGCAACGATCCCGATACCGACTACTTCAATGTTGGGCTCGGTCTGGCCGCGGTGTTTCCCAACGGCTGGATTCCCTTTATCGACGGGGAAGTCCTGCTGGGATACCAGGACTTCGATCGCTACCGCGTGATTCTCGGGCTGCGCAAGGAACTCTGAGCCGGATCGGACAGCCCGGTTCAGCCACCGCCAGGGACAAAGAAGAAATCACCGGTTTCGTGACCGGCAAAACGCAGCGGTGCATATTCCGGCACCTGTTCAAATTGTACGCTCGATGCAGCGTACGCGACCCGCGCGGCCACCTGTTGGTAGAGCCGCTGTCCCTCGATGACCTCCTGGTTTGCATTGAGCGCCTCGAGCAGGGCCTTGCTGAACACTGAGTGCTCTCCACCACCAGAATCCAGCACAGGTTGCAGGCCTCCGGACGTAAACACCATCCTGGCTCGCTTGTCCAGCATTGTTCGCAGCCAGTTGAGTCTTTCGTCTTCTGTCATTCCTGTCGTCAGTTTGCCTATGGACGAGCGGGTCAGCGATCCCGAATAGCACGAATCTGCGATGACCAAGATGTGTTTCGCCGCTACCACGTTCAAAATGTCCGTGATCGCAACGTTCGAGAGCCAGTTGGCCGTGTTGCCGGGCTCGGCATCAACCGGCAGCCACTGCCCTCGCATGTTGACCTCGTCCAGCGTGCCGTGGCCCGCGTAGTAGATCAGCAGGTTGTCATCGCTCGTCAATCGTTCGCGGAGATTGTTCAGGGCAGAAAGAATCTCGTAACGGTTCGCATCGGTCAGCAGGGTGCTCTCGAAACCATATCGGTCCCTGAGGACCTCATGCAGCGCCTGGGCGTCGGTAATGGCGGTGTTGAGATCCGGCAGGTGCGCGTAATTGTTGTTGCCGATAACGAGGGCATGGTATTTGCCGAATTTGAGCTTGGGGATGACTGGTTGTTCGTATGTTGACAGCTCCGGGGCGTTGACGGGTCTGGACCTCACTAGCTCGAAAACAAGCTCCTCCCGCTTGCCCTGATGGTCCACGGCCGCTATCAGAACCGGGGTGCGCTCGTCTGTCAGCGGAACCTGCGTGGTGAATACTCCGAGATCATTTGGCTCCACCGCGCGGTCATTGACAGTCACGCTGAGCAGACCGGCCGGGGCAGTGACCCGGCCGATTACGGTGCGTTTGTGGATATCCGCTGAGACCAACGCGACCTCCGCAGCAGCCACCACAGCCACACCGCGGCTCACCTGTAACGGCGGTTCGACCACCGAAATCTCCGGTCCCGCGAGGAGCCGCTGCTGTGCGGCATCGCTCAGTTCGGCCTGGGCTCGGGCCTCACTTTGACGCGTCTGATTCTCCAGCCGGTCGATCCTGCTTCGCAGCTGAAGCGCCTCGGCCCGTTGAGCAGACAGCGCGTTTTCGCGGGAGACAAGATCCGCCGACATTCGCTCCAGCTGTCGCTGCTGTTCAGCGAGCTGCGCCAGTGCTGCATCACTTTGCGCGAGAGTTGCTGCCTTGTTGTCCAGCTCCGTGCGGGCATGTTCCAGGGCGACACGCGTTTCGCCGAGCAGTTCGACCAGGTCTGCGATCTCGGCCTCCCTTTCGGCGAGGGTCTGTCTCATTGCCAATGCGTCCGCCTCGGCGGTGCGCTTGGCCCTACGCGTCTCTTCCAAATCCTGGGCCAGCTCGTTCGGATCGGGTTCCTTGACCTGTTCTGGCTGAGTGGCCGCCTTTGGCGAGGAGCGAGCCCGCTCCAGCTCTTCCCTTGTGGTGTCGAGTTCCTCGCGGAGTTTGTCGCTTTCTGTCCTGACCCGCTCCAATTCCCGGCGCAATGTCTCTGCCTCAGCACGCTCAGTGTCTCTCCGAGACGATGCTGGATCGACACTCGCGTCGTTGAGCTGGATATTGGGAAGCCCAGAGGCGCGCCGATACCAATCGACGGCCTTGGCCGGATCACGAGGAACGCCAAGGCCACTTTCGTACAGATGTCCCAGATTGATCTGGGCCCGAAGGTCTCCTGCCTCCGCGGCGATCTGATACCAGTGAGCTGCAGTCTTGTAGTCCGGAGTCCCTCCGATACCTTTCTCGAAAATCTCCCCAACGTAGACGGCAGCTTCGATGTCTCCCTGGCGGGCCATCGGCAACCAGACTTTCAGTGCGGTCTCGGCGTTTGCGCGATCGTATGCCACGTACTCGCCGCCTCGAATCCCGCAGTCCAGGGCCGTGGTCTTCACTGGGCGCCGTGGACTGACATAAGTTGTTCTCGTGCCGAGCTTCCGGATCTGCCCCGGTAACAGACAGTCGACCACAAGCAGATCATCCGCCGCGGCGGTTCGGTCTGTGCTACCAGACGATGCCGCAGACACCAGCACGGCGAGCGTCGCGGTCGCAACCACAATCAAAAGGCGATAGCTGTCTGCTTTCTGTGTCACGTACCCGTCACTGCCCGCAGGCGTTTCATTTCCGGGATAGCACTGCAGAGCCATTGTAGCCATTCACCTGTCCACAGGGGCAGAAGCACTATACCTCGGCCTCTTCGCCCTGGTGTGAGACCCGGGAATTGTCCGGATAACGGCTTCGGAGTATAGAGTCCATACTCGTGTGGGCGTAAAGTGTCTGTGTGAATGATGCGGATCGCGACAGCGACAACGACGGCGCGTGGGACGGTGATCGGGGGAAGTCCAATGGATGCAGCTACTTTCAGGCACACCGTGCGTAGGACCCGCATTGTTGTTTTGACATGCATTTCCGTAATTGCCTCGGGAGGAATGCTGTCGTCCTGCGCAGCGGTTGGAACACAGTTGGGCCAGATGGCGGTTGGCTTCCAGCAGGGCCTGGTCGGGACCGCGCAATCGAATTACGGACAAGATTACTCCCGCGTGCTGGCGGACCTGATTGCTGCGCTGGCTTACAAGGAGCTGGGTATCAACCAGCCTGGACAGCAATACCCGCAGACGGCACAGGCAGGTGGGTCATACCCGGGTGGCGGGTATTACGGTCAGTCTCAGGGAGGGCAGGGGACCTACCAGGGGCAGCAGGCGTACGGTTCTACGTACGGCAACCAGGCCAGCCCTCAGTACCCCGTTCAGAGTCAGGGCGGTTACAACGATCCGTATGCGAGCCAGCAGCAGGGGGCCTACTCAGATCCGTATGCGAGTCCGAGCCAGGGTGCCTCCAATGATCCTTACGCTAACCAGGGCCAGAGTGGTTATAACGACCCGTATGCCAATCAGCAGGGAACCTATTCCGATCCGTATGCCGGCCAGGGAGCCTCCCAGGGATCCACCCAGGGTCAGGGGGGATACAACGACCCCTATGCAAACCAGAGTCAGGGCGCGTACAACGATCCTTATTCCAATCAAGGGCAGGGCAACTACAGCTCGAGCCCAAATCAGTACCAACGCTCCCCAGGTGAAACCGATTCAGCAGATTCAGCGGAAACCAGGGCTGGTCCTCAGACGATCGATTTGACCGCTGCGTTGCTCGCGCAGCGACAGAATGCGGACGGAACATTTCGCCTCGAGCCGGTCGCCGATGGTGCCGTGCTCCATAGTAGCCAGGGCGATCCGGCGGCCGGGGACAGGCTCAAAATTCTTTTCTCGGTGGATTGCGCGTGTTTTGTGTACATCATCGGGATCGATGCAACAGGATTCATTGCGAAGATCTTTCCGGAATCGACTGTCGGTCCTGGAAATCCGGTCGAGGCCGGACGGAAGTATCTATTGCCCGAAGGCGATGAGTGGTGGGGCCTCGATCAATATCGTGGGATCGAGCAAGTCTATTTTGTTGCGTCCTTCAGGCAGCGGACCGATATAGAAAGTCTCCTTGCATCCTTGCCGGACCGCCGGCCAGGTACCCGAGGGGATGGATACCAACCGGTGAGTGAGCCGACCGTGATTCCGGTACCGAAAGGACTGATAAAGGTCCAGGATGCAGCGCCAGTGAGCGTGTCAACGAGCTCCGGCGCATCGGTCGAGGTGTCCCCCACCAGTTTCGCCGCTACCGTGGCTGGCGCCGACCTGGTGGTGACCCGGTGGTTCCGCCACGACTGACAAAATTCTTGCCGCCAACCATCTCCCTCGAAGACATTCCAGCGGATGAGCCGAATAACGAGGATTCCGTGAGTATGTCGGACCGAGCGAAATGTGCCAGGCGCCATGAGGCCAGGTCATCTGCATTTCTCGTGCCTTCCCTACACTGACCTGGCCCGCGTCTCCAGGCCAGGTTTCGCATACGACTGGGTGGCGAACAGGGACGTTTCATTGAATCGTTGTCAAGCGGGGCAGACCGGGAACAACAGATACGACCCAACCATCCTTCCTGGCCAGACGAGCTGGAAATCAACCGGCAGCCGGCGGTGCTCGATACGGACACCGAAAGCGCCGTGGCAATCGTTGGTGGTGGCATTGCCGGCATCGCCACCGCGTTCTTCACACTCCGGGACACCACGGAACCAGTGGTACGGCTGGAGACCGGACGGATCGCCGACGGGGCCAGTGGATACAACGCCGGTCAGCTGGTGACCTATTTCGAGAAGCCGATCGGCGCGCTGGTCGATGACTATGGAGTCGACCTAGCGTTGGAGGCGCAACGGGGTTCTGCCGCACAACTTCGGCTGCAACGGCGTCGGGCTTCTGCCCTCCGTTTGTGGCGGCCGGCGAATCGCAAGGCTGATTGCCGGCGAGAATCTGCTGCCTAGCATTTTCGATCCGTCATGATCCCCGAAATATGTGGAGAGATCTGCGCTGACGTCCTTGCCTGCAGTAGTTGGCGAGTGGACGCCGGGGCGCGGTGATCCGGGTCGCACGTAGAGGGAGACAGGGAAGGCGCCAGGTCGAGAGCTAGTCTGGAATGGTGGAGACGGCCCGGGCTACCATGACCTCAGTGCAGCAGGCAGGGCAGATGAAAGTCGTCGACAAGATCGTCCAGCAGGGGAATTTCCTGTTCCGGTGGCGGAGCTACCTGCCGATCCTGCTCCTGGTCCCGGGATTCATGGTGATCCGGGAGCGAGCGCTGCTCGAACTGGGTCACGGGGTCGCTTCCGACGACTCGTGGGCGGGGGTCGGATTCCTGGTCTCCATGACCGGGCTCGCCGTGCGCTGGGTCACCGTAGGTTCCGTCCCTTCGGGGACCTCCGGGAGGAATACGGGCAGCCAGGTAGCGAGACAACTGAATACGCTGGGCCTCTACTCGGTGGTCAGGAATCCGCTGTATCTCGGGAATGGACTGGCTATCCTGGGCCTCCTGGTCGCCATCAAGGTCTGGTGGTTCATCGTCATTGGGTGCCTGGCCTACTGGCTGTACATCGAGCGGATCATCGCCGCCGAGGAGAGCTTTCTCGCGGGCCAGTTTGGCGAGGAGTACACGACCTGGGCGGACCGGACGCCGATCTTCTGGCCGAGACTTTCTCTCTGGCGCAAGGCCGATTTGAGCTTTTCCTTCCGTACTGTTCTGAAGCGGGAATACAACGGTCTCATGGCGCTCTGCTCTGTCTTCCTGATCCTTGATTTCCTCGTCGACGTGATCTTCAAGAGGGTACCCCTGACGACCTGGCTCAGGACCGACTGGCCG
Organism: Gammaproteobacteria bacterium; assembly: GCA_024640085.1. Lineage (GTDB taxonomy): Bacteria > Pseudomonadota > Gammaproteobacteria > Steroidobacterales > XN24 > JAHEFR01. The sequence goes on along the minus strand of JAHEFR010000028.1, from coordinate 28,071 downwards.
TGGGTCGCGGCCTTTGCCGCGGCTACCGTCATCTTCCTGACCCTGAGAACGCTCAAGAAGAACACCCGCCTTCTGCATGTCGACGGACGGTGAGGCGGTAGCATACGGCCCACCTGAGGGCCGGGCCGCAGGTGGCAGCCCATCATGGGCAGGGAAAGTGTGGTCTCGGGGGTGCGGCTAGGCGCCGCGTCGCGCCTTGCCGATCGACGACGGCAGGCTGCGTATCCTGGATGGGCGACAGGGCTCGTCACTCACATCCGCGAACGTGTAGACGTCCCCCTGTCGGTTCACGGCGATCGGGCGGAAACCGAATTCGGGCATGTCCAGTGACTCGTCGTGATCGATGACCTCGACCACCTCGACGATCTTTCCCAGTTGGCCGTCTACGAATTCGGCGATACCACGGGTCTCCGTGAGGCCGCGACGGATAGCTTCCCGAATCACCCGCGTTGCGGCAGTCGGCCCTGCTCGCCGATCTCCCGATGCGCGGGTCATCCCCGAGCAGTAACTACGGATCCGCCACATCAGATTGCCGATATCAAAGCCGATTTCGATGACTCGCTGGGGATCCGGCGCCGCGTCCTGTTCGATGACGGAGCGGGCGATGTCGGTAGCGAAGGTGAGTCTGAGCGTCAGCTCAGGTACCGCGCCCTGATTGCGTATGGCCCATGCCCGGATCGCCTCCAGGTTGGCGACCGACATCCTCATTGAACGGAAGGGGACGGTGAGTTTTCAGTCATCGTCGGTCCGGGCAGCAAGGACTGCGAACCGGGGTAACCGTGGGATCCGCATCATGTCGGTAAAACTTTATGGATATACAATAAATTAATGAATATATTTAATAAAACACTTTAATTAAAAAGTGACGCATCCCTAACCGCGCTATTTCTGAATCCACTGTCCATTGGGTTGCTTGAACCAGCTTCCCTTCGGCAGTTTTTCGAAAATCTGCTGGGCGTAGACTTTCCCGACTTCCTCCACCGAGATGCCCTGCTGCTTGGCTCTTTCCGTGTACAGTTCCTTTCGCTGGGCATTGATCTGATCCACTTCGCCCTTGGCCGAGGCGTCTCGCGCCTCCAGGTAGCCGTCCCAGCGTTCCCCGGCCTGGCCGCTGGCGCGGAGCGATTCCGCGGACTGCGCGTAGCCTTGGGATACCGCCAGAGACAAGCCCGCCACCAGGGTCATGACGAGGAAGACGTGTCGTGTGATGTTGGTGAGATTCATTGCACTGTCTCTCGTGTCTAGAAGATGTCGGGGTTGGTCTTGATGTCCTGCTGGGCCTGCTGTTCCAGGCGCACACGGACATCCGCATCGAGCTTGATATTCAGGTTAATGGTGATCGGTTCCTTTGGCGCCTCGACCCGTACCGTCGGCTGGCAGCCGGCGAACAGGCCAAAAGCGACAAGGAGCAATGCAGCCCGGGTCAGCGATCTTGTCACGAAATTATCCCCCGCATCGGGAAGTTGTCAGTCGATTCTATCGAATGCGGTCTCACGGTCGCCATATTCTTTTGACGACTTCGTCGATCATGTCGTTCCCTTGCCGCAGTACTGACAACAAAGGCGCGACGTCAGTCTGCAGGTCGATGTTGATGGAGAAGGGATAACCTTCGAGCACATCCGGGTTGTTGCCGAGCAGGAACAAGTGCAGCCGGGCGTCTCCGGCAGCGGCCTTGTCGATCGACAATGAGAGCTGTTGGTAGTGAAAATTCTGTAGCGCCTGCAAGAGCAGCGTCATGTGGTCGCCGCTCGATTTCAAGGTTTCCCTGGCGGCGGCGGAAGAGAAGACCAGGCGCCCTGGCGCCTGGGACTGGAGCACGGCGCCGTCGATCACCAGATCCTCGCCCTCGAGCCGTACAGGGAAGCGCCCGGACAGGCGGCCCTCGCCACCGATGCCCTCCGGGGTGATCAGCGACAACACGGAGACCAGGTCCAGGTCCTCGGCCTCCAGTACCAGAGACTGGACTGCTTCGCCTGAATCCAGGCGGGTCGGCGCGATCCTGAGCCGTCCGCCGAGGGTGTCCAGCCCGCCCCCGAGGATCACTACGACAGGCGTCCCGCCAGGCCCGGTTGTCAATCGATACTCTACGTCGAAGGCAGTGGCGCCCGTCCCGTCGCCAATACTGGCGATGGTCAGGTGCTGCCCCGGTGGGCTCTCGACTGGCCATAGGGATGAAAGGCTCAGGGGCAGCTTCAGGCCCGCCACCTTCGTGCCCCCGCTTTCGAAACTGTCCAGTTCGAGGTTGAGACGACCCTCACTTGACACCAGACCGGATGACCCGAAATCGGCTGCGCCGGCAGCGGTCATATACCCGCTGACATTGTCGAGATCGCCGGCTCCCGGCCAAAGGGTCTTTGGTTGGAAGTCCTTGCCGAAGTCCATTCCCTCCAGGGTGAATTCGGCGTGGCCTCTCTCCTGAACCATGTCGTATTGCGCTGTTACTGCCACCTCGGCCTGTGGTGCTGCATCGAGGCGACCGTCCAGTTTCGCATCGGCCCGGGGCCCGCCGGTCAGAAGCACGCCGGTCCAACGGGAAGGAGGGAATCGCTGCGGAAGGTTGAGGTCCCGAACGGAAGACTGTGCCAGTTCAGCGTGGATGCGCCCTTCCGGAGTGAGGCCGCCGTCGATCCGTATGTCATAGGCCGCGATACCGTGTTGGAGATGTTCGATTCGTTCCAGTCGGAGCCGGCCCGACCGGTTGCCCGATTCCGTTTGCGAGAACGTGATTTCGGATTTTCCGAGATTTGCTGTCAACGTCCCGGTTTCCAGCGACATCGGCGCCGTCGCCGCGCGGGCTTCGACCGACACTGCGTCCGGTCGGAGTCGGACGGTGGCGTCGGGTATTTCGATGGACACCGGTGTCAGGCGTAACCGATCGGCGGTCGAAATCTCCAGGCTCTCCGCCTGACACGAGGACGGCGCAATAGACAGGCTGACATCGTCCGGGGTGCCCGTCAGGGAACCGCGGAGCGAGACCCGCCCTCGGTGGAGCCCGCCGATCCCGGAAGTCAGGGTCGTGGCATCGGCGCTAGCTTCGAAGTCGGCGTCCAGGCGACCTTCGCGGTAGGTGAGGTGGCCGGTCGCGGCAGTCCTGTCGACCGTGCCGTAGGGGGTGGGCAGGTCCGTGCCGAGGAACTCCAGAGTCGGGACGTCCACATCGATCAGGTCCCCGGTCCCTGGCCGAGCCACGCCAGTAGCCTGAAGTTCAAGCCGACCGAGGGCCGGCGAAGTCAGGGTCAACCGACACCCGAACGTGCTGCTGAATTTATCCGTGCGACTCTCCAGACGTAGGCAGGGCGGGCCATGGGTTTCCCGGGCCGTCGCGTTCACCTTGATTTGGCGCCCGGCGAGAAAAGCGATCGCAGCAGGCAGAACCTCCGGTGCAAGCGAGGCAGACAGGGTCATCGGTCCGGGGATGACCAGGGTGAACTCATTGGGACCGCCGTCGAACCCCACCTGGCCGCTGGCCATCAATTCAGATGCTGTCACCAGGGAACGTGGCAGAGCGAGAGTCGTGTCGAGCAGGAACGAGAGGGATGGCGACGGTTTCAGTCTGATCTCCACCGGCCCGCTGGCTTGCAGCCGATTGTCCCGGTCGCCGGAGATGTCTATTTTTATGGATTCCGTGACGATCGTCCCGGCCTGCGGATGGACTTGCAGCAATCCGGTCTCGAGAATGACCTCACCGTCCCCGAGGAACCCCGGCACTGACATCTGTTCGAGCGCAGGGAAGTGTGCCCGCAAGTCTTCCAGCTGCAGACCAGCGGTCAGAGGGCTGGCGGGTGTCAGCGTCAACAGGTCCGTGTCCCGGTCGTAGGTGGCGTTGCCGGACCAGGCCAGCCGTCCGTTGCCCAGGGCGCCGGGCCAGTTCATGCCGGTCCCGTCCAGCTGGAACGTCACGGCCACGCTGGCCGGTTCGGAAGCCGGCAACAATGGGTCGTCCATGAGGGGCCAGGTTGCCTGGCCGGCCACGGTCCCGCCGATACGGCCCGTGGCGATATCCGGGATCAGTCCCAGCCGCCGGGGGATGTTATCGGAGAGCATGCCCGAGATTTCAAAATCGGCGTCCAGCCGACGTCCGTGCCATCCGGTATTCAAATGACCGTTCAACTTTTCATCGCCGCGGCCGTCCGCTAGCTGCCAGGTGGCGGTCAGCGCAGCAGGCGCACCATCCTTCCACTCGAAAATGATATCGGCGGAGGCGGTCAGGTCCTTGTCATAGGTCGAGACCTTGCCCACGAAAGCGCGGGCGCTCGGACCCCGTTTTTCCGTGTCCAGATCGAAATCGAGGTCCAGGGGACCTGACGATGTCAGCAACACGCCGGTGCCACGTGCCACAGTCAGCGCTGGCAGGTCGATCCGGCTTTTGCTCTCGTCCCCGTCCCCGGCCATGGCAAGGATGTTCGTAAGGATCGGCAAGGGATCACGGCCCCGGTTCAGATCGACGGATATGACGGGCCCAACCACGGTGATACCGGTGAACGCAAAGCCCGCGGATGGGGACCATCTCCAGCGGGCTGCAAGGGATTCCACCGTCACACCTTCGAGCCGGACATCCGCCAGCCGGATTCCGGTGGGGCCCAGAGCCACCACCCGCACATTGCCGGACAATCCGCGCGCCTCCAGCAGGGCGGCGATGAGAGATTCCGCCAGGGGCAGCCGGAACAGCCACGCCCCCGCCACGGCTGCAAGCAAGCCGATCAGAACGGCCGCTGTCAGCTTGCGCCAGGGGATGGGGGATTCCATGGCCCTAGCTTGCCGTAGGCTGTCTCAAACCAAAAGCAGCTTGCCCGGCTCGATGATCCCCGGTGAAGGAAGGTTGTGCCGCGTCGGGCCGCGGAGAGCTGACACCTTTTGCCGCCGTCCTGTTCGCGCAAATGCCACACAAGACAATGGCGCCAGCAGCAGCGCATTTGACATATTTACGTCAAAGGGGGCGACAGGAGCCTGCAAAAAGCCTTCCCAGGGGATTTTCCGTGGCCGGCAAGATGCGAGTCGCCCGAAAATTGTTATGATCCAGAGTCACGGGCAAGACAAGAATCGACGAAAACCATACCCGCACCCGAGCAAGCAATGAACAAGAATGATGTGATCTGGCTGCGGCCACGATACACCCAGCGTCCCAATTTCAGGTTTGCGTGCCAGGTCCTGCGTTTCGATGCCGCGCGGCGCGGACACCGAGTGCGTGAGCCCCGGCTCGAATACTCGAGTTGGGAGTCGGACAGCCACACGTTCACCCTCGCGGACGAGGCGGGCGACATTGCCCGCATGTCGTTCCTCCGTCGCACCATACGCTGGAAGCTGCTGGACGAGCGCCCGGACCACTTGTCCTCGGACGAAGCGGCCGAGTCCTGAGTATCCGTCCCCCGGCCGGCGGGCAGCAAACGGGGGCTGTGATCACCGGGGTTTAGAAGCTGTAATTAGCCCTGAGCCCGATGGCCCACAGTGTCGGATTCCCACCCCCGCGGAGTTCGTCGGCGACGTACTGCACATCGAGGGTCGCGTCGAATCGTCCGCCGCCCGCCCAGCGCAGGTAGGTTTCGCACACCCGGGTCTCCCTCACGTCACCCACTGCGTTGCCCCCACCTGACAGGAACGCATAGGCGAATCCGCCGACCCACTTTGCGGGGAGCCCGCCAGCGGAAACCTGGAGACCGGCCGAGTACAGGGATTTGTACACGAGGACCGATTCTTCGTCGGAGAATCCGCCAACTCGAGAGAACAGTATGACGTGTTCCCCCCAGGACTGGTCCATCGAGAATCCCAGACTGTGGACGGCCGACCCGTTATCTCCAAAGGAATCGTCTGTCGTAATGCCGATCAGCCGGAAGTTCCCTTCTCCGATCGCCGACTCATGGCGTCTGCCGATATCAAGGCCGTAGAAGTTGAACCCTTCGGTGCGGCCCTCGGTATCGTCTGCGCGAGTATTCATCCACACACCGCTTGCGCTCCAGGCGGCCCGTGTGGCGCTGAACGCCACGCCGATATCGTAGGAAGGCATGAAGAACCGGTTCACGAATACTTCGTTCATGAACTGATGATTCTCATCATTCGCGACTCGGTTGGCGTCGATGTACCGGGTAGCATCGATAACGCCCCCGGCGATCTCCAGGCTGGACGAGTCGTCCAGATCGAATCGCTGGGCGTACCAGGCTTCGAGCAGATAGTCGCGGCCGTGGCCGTTGATATCCCTGACGTCATCCTCCAGGTCGTCTGCGTTCACCCGTACGCTCACCCCGCCGACGCCGTCGAGGCCGTTGCCCTCGGCGAAGCTGGCCGACGCGTAGACGATACCCGAAGCTCCCACTGTCATGGCGCCGTCGAGATCGATCACCATCGAGCCGCGCGTGGTGTCTCCGATCGGGTCGCCGCCGACGTCGAAGGCGTCGTCGAAATCACCGGCCTGCATCACGCCGGTAACCGTGGCTCCGAAGGAGAACCGCGACTCCTCGGCCAGAAGTGGGGCGGGGAGGAGGCTGACCAGAAGAACGTTCAGCAGGGTGTTTCGGGTGGCGGGAGGCAGGTTCATCGGCCCCCGGCGCGATCCGACCCGCGGCAGCGTAGCACCACCAGCGCCAAGCCTTCCCCGGACGTCGATTCCCGCTCCTGTTCGAAGCCGAATTTTCGATAAAGCGCGATCGCAGGGATGTTGTCCCTGGCAGTTGAGACGACGACTTCCCCGGGGGCCTCTTCTAGCACATGCCTGACCAGACCTGCGGCGTAGCCGCGCCGGGTACACTCGGGGGCGACGCACAGCCGGCAGATGGCAGTGGAATCCGTACATGGCTCGGTGGATATGGCGGCGACGAGCCGGCCACGGGAGGTAATCCCCAGAAAAATTTCAGCGCTCGCCATGATGTCGGCGGGCGATTCCCGGAGGGGGGGCAGGGCCGGGAAACCGATGAGATCGGCCTCCGCGCGATAGGCGCGACGCTGGAGAGCCACAATGGCCTGGGCGACGACGGGATCGCGGTGGTTGAGGACGGCGATCTTCGGACCCTGCTGGAATCGTGCTGAGGTGGTCATTGGATCATCTGATCTGCCGGGAGAAGGGTGTCAGCCGGGCGCCGGCGCCTCCGGCCCGTCGAGGCACAAGGCAAGCGGCCCGCCGCCGATCTCACAGTCGATCCCTGAATTGCCTGAGAAATGACTTTTGCTCTATTTCCCATGCGTAATACTCGCTGACCCGGAGGTCCTGGGCGGATTCGATCTCGTTGGCCCGGGCGACCCGTTCCCCGTAATCTGTCACGTCGGCATCGTGCGAGAAGACGAATCCGGCCGGATCGGCGCTCACACCCTGTTGCTCGAGGAAGTCGAGGAACGCGAGACGCTGGTCTACCGCCGCGACCTCACCGCTGTAGAAGTCCGCGATCCGACGGTACCGCTCGGGCGTGGAGGTCTCGTAGAGATCGACCAATTCCTCCTGATACTGCTCATGGGTGTCGATTTCGGCCAGTCGCGCCGGCAGAGACTCGATTCTCTCCAGATGTGACGACTCCGCGCCGCGCAGCCAGAGCAGGTGACCGAGCAGGCTGGCACGGAACTCGCGGGCGGTGGCGCCGGCGGCGTAAAGACCCGGGTCGTATACATCCGGGAGGGCCAGGCGTCGTTCCATGGCCTCGTCGATCCGTGCGTAGCTGTCCACTTCGGCTCGCGCCAGGGCGTCGATGAGCGGCTCCCGCGGGCTGAGCGGTGGTTCCTGAGCCTGCCCCGGGCCGCTCCAGGCGATAGCCAGGACCACGCCCCAGATCAGTATTCCGGCGCGGATAGGGGCAGTCATCCTGATCTGGGGTGGCGCATATGCCCTCGAGCATCCGTTCATGCGTGCCAAACCTACCCCAGGGCCACCGGTGCTGACCAGTACCATGTGTCTTCCTCGCGGTGTCTCCGAAGCGGGTTTTGCACTGCCAGCCGTGGTAAAGTACCGCCCGCCAGGAATTGGACGGCGTCCCGATCTGCGATCCCGGCAGGGAATCTACCGGGACCCGCTCGTCCGAATCTCATCAAGGCGCGTCCCAGACCAGAGACGGCAACACGGTCAGCAGCGGATTCCCTTTAACCCAGGGGCAGGCTGAAGCCGGGCAGTCGATTGTCGGGTCCGCCCGTGGCACGATTTTTTTTACGTTGATAATGAGGAGACCCCCAAATGCGTTCCATGAGACGCTTCCTGATTGCCATTGGTACCGTCGCCTTGACGGCCATGGCCGTAAGCACCGCCTCGGCTGGCGACTCCCCGGTCCTGGACCGGATCCTGAAAAACGGTGAGATCCGGGTGGGCATGTCCGGCAACCAGCCGCCGCTGAATACGCGCAGCCGCACCGGCGGGCTGATCGGCCTCGAAGTCGACCTTGCCAACCAGCTTTCCAGCGCCATCGGCGTCAAGCTGAAGATCGTCCAGAAGCCCTTCGGCGAACTGTTGGGCACTCTCGAAAAGGGCGATGTCGATATCGTCATGTCGGGGGTCGGGATCACCGCCGCCCGCACCGAGAAGTTTGCATTTGCCGGTCCCTATATGCTGTCCGGCAAGTCTATCCTGACAAAGTCCAGCACTCTGGCCGGAGCCACTGGGTCTGACGACATCAACCAGGCGAACTTCAGCTACGCGGCCCTGGAGAATTCCACCAGCGAGGAGTTCGTGAAGCTGAATCTGCCCGAGGCGAAACTGGTCACGATCAAGGACTATGACGAAGGCGTCAAAATGGTCATGGATGGCAAAGTCGACGCCCTGGTCGCGGACATGCCGATCTGCGTGCTCAGCGTGATGCGCTACCCTGACGCCGGCCTGACGACACTGAAGCGCCCGATGACGGTGGAGCCCGTCGGCATCGCGGTATCCGCCAGCGACCCCCAGCTCCTGAACCTGCTGGACAACTACCTGGATGCCCTCGAGGGCATGGGCTACATGCAGGAACTCCGCAAGACCTGGCTCCAGGACGGTTCCTGGATCGCCGCCCTTCCGTAGCAGGGACGGGCTGACGCCGGTTTTCGTCCCGATGATGCGCCCGTGCCGCCACGGCGGTGCGGGTGTGTCGTTACCCGGGCTCCGGATCGGGACCAGGGCGACGTCTCTGGACCTGGCGCCACGCTCGATTTCTGGTCATAGTTTGTCACGGTGCGCAGCCGGTTGGAGATGATGATGAAACAGTGGCAGGAGATCGCGGAGGCCATTGCCCGACTGGGTGACGAGGGCGAACTCGAGATTTTCGTCGGCGATTACTCGGTGGGGTTCGAGGTCGGCACGGATGAGCAGGGCGTCTACATCACCCTGTGCTCGGATTGCATCAGCGAGGCCATCGGCGTTGCACTCGGCGGCGAGCAGGAAAGGATCCCGTCCCACAAGGAGTTGCACTGATCCAGATCAATCCGACGTGCGGTGGGAAGAGTATACTTGCCGCCGTCCCGGTGGACGGGTGAGGGAAAGGCACGGGCGGATTCACTGCCGGCCTGAAGAAACGCTTCCAAGTCCCGGATAAACAAATTGTTTATAGGTCGGCGATGAGTGTAGCCGATCGGTGGAATCGTCCTTGAATAACAGCAGCAATATGACAACGGACCCCGGTGAGCGGGCGCCCTTGCTGGAGGGACGCGACCTCGAGTTATGGCGAGGCGATCGTCGTCTTTTCCACGGGATCGATGTCTCCCTGCACCAGGGCGAGCTGCTCCACATCACCGGGCCCAACGGCTGCGGCAAGACCAGCCTTTTGAGAGTGCTCTGCGGGCTCACACTGCCCGAGACCGGTGTCGTGAGATGGCGGGGACGGCCTGTCATGCGTAGCCGTGCCGACTACCACGCGGAGATGTCCTACGTCGGGCACCGGGAGAGCATGAAGGCGGACCTGAGCCCGGTGGAGAACCTGTGTTTCGATCTCGGCCTGCGCCGGGACGCGGGGCAGGCCGTGGTCAGGGAGGCCCTGGACGAAGTGGGTCTGACGGCGGCGGCGGAGGTCCCCGCCCGCAGCCTGTCGGCGGGGCAGCGGAGGCGGGTGTCCATCGCCCGCTGCATGGCGAGCCGGGCCCGGCTCTGGGTCCTGGACGAGCCCTACACGAATCTGGACGTGGCCGGTCGGGAATTCGTGGACGAAATGATGACGCGGCACCTGGGCGGCGACGGCCTGGTGTTGCTGGTCGCTCACCAGAGCCACGGCGTGGCCGGACGCAGCGTCCGCCAGATGGAGCTGGTCTGATATGGACATCCCCGGGCTCGGGACGGCCTTCTGGCTGCAGGTCAAGCGCGATCTGCAACTGGCGTTCCGGCACATGGGCCAGCTGGCCAATCCGCTGATGTTCTTCATCATGGTGACGACGCTGTTTCCGCTGGCCCTGAACCCCATGCCGAAGCTGCTGGAGGCCATCGCCCCGGGCGTCGTCTGGGTGGCGGCCCTGCTGGCTTCCCTGCTGGCGGCCGAGGGCCTGTTCCGCCAGGACGTGGACGACGGAACCATGGAGCAGCTTGCGTTGTCTCCACAACCGTTGGCCCTGATGCTGCTGGCAAAGACCGCCGCCCACTGGCTTATCACGGGATTGCCCCTGGTGATCATGTCCCCGATCGTGGCCTATGCTCTGTTTCTGCCGAGGGGAGCGGTGCCGACGACCATGGCGGCCCTGGCCCTGGCCACCCCGATCCTGAGCCTGGTCGGCGGTGCCATGGCGGCCCTCACCGTGGGTCTGAGGCGGGGCGGAGGGCTGCTGTCGCTTCTGATTCTGCCGATCGTGATGCCGGTGCTCATTTTCGGTGCCCGCGCCACCGATATGGCCATGACAGGGATGGATCCGGTGGGGGCTCTTTACCTGCTGGCGGCCCTGCTTTTGCTAGCGATGAGTCTGACTCCGTTCGCCATGGCTGCCGCAATGCGAATTAGTCTTGATTGAGGGACCGGAGTGCCTGAGGTTAAATAGACACCTGATATGTGGACCTGGATACATAAATTAGGCTCGCCGCCCCATTTCTACCGGATCTCGGCGCGGCTCACGCCCTGGTTCTCCTGGGCAGCGCTGTTGCTGATCGTGGCCGGCGCCTATGGCGGCCTGTATGTCGCCCCGGCGGACTACCAGCAACTCGACGGCTTCCGGATCATCTATGTCCACGTGCCAAGCGCATCCCTGTCGCTGTTCATCTACGTCAACATGGCGCTGGCTGCCGCCGTCGGCCTGATCTGGCGGATCAAACTTGCCCACGCCGTTGCCGCGGCCTGTGCTCCCATCGGCGCCTCGTTTACCTTCCTCGCCCTTGCCACGGGCTCGATCTGGGCCAAGCCCATGTGGGGCACCTGGTGGGTATGGGACGCGCGCCTGACGTCGGAACTCGTATTGCTGTTCTTGTATTTCGGCTACATGGCCCTGCGCGCGGCCATCGACGACGACACCCGGGCGGACCGTGCCAGCGCCCTGCTGGCTATCATCGGGGTCATCAACGTCCCGATCATCAAGTATTCCGTGGAGTGGTGGAACACCCTCCACCAGCCCGCCACCATCTCCAAGATGGGCAAGCCATCCATGGACTTCGACATGCTTGTGTGGCTGCTCGTGATGCTGGCGGGATTCATGTGTTTCTTCGCTGCAATACTGCTGACGCGGGTGCGCGCCGAGGTGTTGCTGCGTTCCCGCGGCCAGAAGTGGCTGCGGAATACGGTCGAGGGGAGCTGAAGCCATGGAATTTCTAGACTTCGGCAAACACACAGCTTACGTGGTGGGCTCATTCGGCCTTACCCTCATCGTGCTGGTGGCCAACGTGGTGGCTGCTCGCGCCCGACTATCGAATCGACTCAAGGCGGCCAGGCGAAGACTTGCCTCGGAGGACACCCCATGAAATCCAGACACCACAGACTGATCGGCATCGGCCTGGTACTTGTCGGCGTCGGGCTCGGCGCGACTTTCCTGCTGAGGGCGATGAACGAGAACATCCTCTTCTACTACAGTCCGAGCCAGGTCGCGGCCGGCGAGCCGCCCGAAGGACGCCGTTTCCGGGTCGGCGGCCTGGTCGTCCCGGGCAGCGTGCAGCGGGAGGAGGGCAACTTGGAGGTCAAGTTCGTCCTGACCGACAACGCCCAGACTGTCGCCGTGGTCTACAGCGGCATCCTTCCGGATCTGTTCCGTGAGGGGCAGGGGATCATTGCGCACGGGGAGTTAACGACCGCGGGCGTATTTACGGCGGACGAAGTCCTGGCGAAGCACGACGAGAACTACATGCCGCCGGAAGTCGAGGAATCTCTCAAGACAGTCCACGGCAGCAAGGAGACCTAGACAGTGACGCCAGAAATCGGACACTTCTGCCTGGTATTAGCCCTGTGCCTTGCCGTGGCCCAGGCGTTCTTCGGTCTGGCCGGTCCCCTGAGCGGGCGGCGCGCGTGGACCGCGATTACGCGCCCGGCGGCGACCGGGCAGTTCGTTTTCGTCGGCATCGCTTTCGCCATCCTGACCCATGCCTTCGTGGTCAACGACTTTTCGGTGGCCTACGTGGCCTCTCATTCGAACAGTGCCCTGCCGACGATGTACCGGGTGAGCGCCGTCTGGGGCGCCCACGAGGGCTCTCTGTTGCTGTGGGTCATGATCCTCTCAATCTGGACCGTGGCCGTCGCCGGACTCAGCAAGCGCCTACCCAACGACCTGGTCTGCAAGGCTCTGGGTGTCCTGGGCCTGGTAACGATCGGGTTCCTGCTTTTTACCCTGGCCACCTCCAATCCTTTCGAGCGCCTGATCCCGGCCGCTGCCGACGGGCGTGATCTGAACCCGCTGCTCCAGGATCCGGGACTGGCCATCCACCCGCCGATGCTCTACATGGGCTACGTTGGATTCTCGGTGGCCTTCGCGTTCGCGGTGGCGGCCATGCTCGAAGGCAAGCTGGATTCGGCCTGGGCACGGTGGACCCGTCCGTGGACCACCGCCGCGTGGTTCTTCCTGACCATCGGCATCGCGCTGGGTAGCTGGTGGGCCTACTACGAACTCGGCTGGGGTGGCTGGTGGTTCTGGGATCCGGTGGAGAACGCGTCATTCATGCCATGGCTGGTGGGCACGGCACTGTTGCATTCGCTCGCGGTCACGGAGAAGCGGGGCCTGTTCAAGAGCTGGACCCTGTTGCTCGCTGTTGCCGCCTTCTCCTTGAGTTTACTCGGGACCTTCCTGGTGCGCTCCGGGGTGCTGGTGTCGGTGCACGCTTTCGCCACCGACCCCACTCGCGGCATCTTCATCCTGATGCTGCTGGCCTTCTTCATCGGCGGGTCCCTGCTGCTCTACGCGTGGCGGGCGCCCTCACTGGCCCAGTCAGGCGGCTTCCACATGGTCTCCCGAGAATCCTTCCTGCTGATCAACAACATGTTGCTGGTCATCTCGGCCCTGTTGATCCTCCTGGGCACCCTGTATCCGCTGTTCCTGGATGCATTGGAACTGGGGAAGATCTCCGTCGGCCCGCCATACTTCTCCACCGTATTCATCATTCCGACTCTGCCCATGGTCCTGATGATGTCCCTGGGGATGCACGCGGCCTGGAAGAAGGCGAGCCTGCGGCAGATCGCCGGCAAGCTCCGGTTCGCGGCGGCAGTGGCGGCGGTCCTGGCGATCGCGGTGCCGCTGGTGATCTACGGCGGTACCAGTATTCTGCTGGTCATCGGCCTGTTCTCCGCCTTCTGGCTCATGGGAGCTTCCCTGAAGGAGCCGGTCGCCTGGATGGTCAGGCGCAAGACCCTCCGGGGATACCCCCGCAGCATGCTCGGCATGGCCATCGCCCATTTCGGTATCGCGGTATTCGTGCTGGGTGTCGCCGTGACCTCGGCATTCAGTATCGAGAAGGACATCAGCGTCCGTCCCGGTGAACGCAACGAAATCGCCGGCTACCAGTTCGAGTTCCGCGGCACCAAACAGGTCGAGGGCCCGAACTACACCGCCGCCGAGGGCGAGATCGCGGTCTACGACGGGGACAAGGAGATAGCCGTCCTCAGGCCGCAGAAGCGCGTCTATCGGGTACAGCGGAATCCCATGACGGAATCGGGCATCCAACCGCGCCTCAGCCGGGATCTCTACGTGGCCCTGGGTGAGCCCCTGGGCGGGGATTCCTGGAGCATCCGCATGCAGTACAAGCCGCTGATACGGCTGATCTGGCTGGGGGCGCTGATCATGGCCTTCGGCGGGGCGATTGCGGCCTCGGACCGCCGTTACCGTGTGCCACGGGAGGCGGAAGCACCCGCTACCAGCGGCGCAGAGGCAACCACCTGATGCGTTTTATTCTGCCTGTAGCGATCTTCACGGTCCTGGTAGGGTTCTTCTGGATCGGCTTGTCCAAGGATCCGTCCGAGGTCCCGTCCCCCTTTATAGGCAAGCCGGCGCCTACTTTCAGTCTTTCCGAACTGAAAAATCCGGAGCTGACAGTCAGCAACCTGGATCTCAAGGGCAAGCCCACCCTGTTCAACGTATGGGCCACCTGGTGCGTCGGCTGCCGGCAGGAACACGAGATGCTGATGCAGCTTGCGGCCATGGATGTGGTGCCGATATACGGTCTGAACTATCGGGACGACCGGGAGGACGCGAAGCGTTGGCTAAAGGGCCTCGGCGATCCTTACGTGGCCGTCGGCTATGATCCCGATGGCGCAGCCGGCCTCGACTGGGGCGTGTATGGCGCCCCCGAGACGTTCCTGGTGGATCCGGCCGGGGTCGTCGTTTACAAACACCTGGGACCGATGACCATGAGTGTGTGGCGAGAACAGTTCATGCCGAGGATACAGTCCATGTCCGGGAGCGGGTCATGAACAGGGCTGTCGCGGCACTCGTCATCGGCCTGATCCTGTCCGGGGCGGCTCATTCCATCGACAGCGAAGGCCCGCTGCCGACGCCGGAGCTTCAGGCTCGCTTCGAGCAGCTCACCAACGAACTCCGCTGCCTGGTCTGCCAGAACCAGACGGTGGCTGATTCCAATGCGGATCTCGCCAGGGATCTGAGGGATCGGACCCGCGAGATGCTGTTGTCAGGCGCCACGGATAAGCAGATCGTGGCATTCATGACCGAGCGCTACGGCGATTTCGTGCTGTACCGGCCGCCGGTGAGCCCGAAGACCTGGCTGCTCTGGGCCGCCCCGGCCCTGCTGCTGATCATCGGCAGCTTCACTGCCTTCCTGGTGATCCGCAGGCGCAGCCTGACGACGGATCTCCCAGAGGAAGGCGAAGATCCCTTCCCGACAACAGACACGAATCACCACGCATGACAAGCTTCTTCACCATCGCACTGGTCATCGCACTGGCCGGTTCGGCCATCGTGCTCGCCCCCCTGTTGAAGAATTTCTTCAAGAGCCACGACGACGACCCCGGGCCGGGGATCACCCTGAGTACCGGCATCATTGTGGCCATGCTGATTCCGGTCGCCGCGCTGTTCCTATACAGCCGGTGGACGACCTGGTCATGGGAGGGACAGGGGAGTGCGGAATCGGCGGCGGAGCAGACCCACTCCATGGACGAGGCTGTCGCAGCGCTCGAGCGACGGCTCCAGCAGGATGGCTCGGACATCCAGGGCTGGCAGATGCTGGGGCGTTCCTATCTCAACATGAGGCGCTTCGACAAGGCCGCCGAGGCCTATCGTCACGTCGTTGACCTGACCGGAGGGCAGGATCCTGCCGCTCTCGCCGATTACGGTGAAGCACTGTTCCTCAGCGATCCGGAGGGCATGAACGGGGAGGCGGGACCCTTGTTCCGCGATCTGGTGGCCCGGACGCCGGACAATCCGAAAGTCGCTTGGTATGGCGGCATGGAGGCCTTTGAGCGAGGCGACGAGGAGGCCGGCAAGGAACTGTGGGCGAGCCTCCTCAACATGAACCCGCCCGACGCCATGAGGAAGATGATCGAGGACCGGATCGGTCCGGCCCCGGCCGGAGCGCCGGCGGCACAGCCAGCCCCGGCGGCGGCTTCTTCACCGGTGCCAGAGGGCGCCATCCGGGTCAGGGTCACGGTCGATCCGGTCCTGGCCGGCCAGGTCAACGGCTCGGTCCCCTTGTTCATCTTCGCCCGCGGCACAGGCGGCGGCCCGCCCCTGGCGGCGGTCCGGCGGATGGCGGGAGATTTGCCGCTGACGCTGGACATATCAGACGAAAACGCCATGATCGACGGCGTCCGTATTTCGGATCAGGAGCAACTCATGCTGGTGGCCAGGCTGTCCATGAGCGGCTCGCCCAGGCAGCAGCCGGGCGACCTGTTCGGTGAAGTGAGTTTTCATCGCGGCGACGGCAACGAGGTCACCATACGGATCGACCAGGTGGTACCCTGAGCCGGTCGCGGCTGGCCGATCACGACCAGAGGAGGGGAACCATGTCCGACAATCTCAAGAGCCGTTTCCAGCAGGCGGCAAAGGATGTGAAGGGGTTGCCGACCCGTCCCGGGGATAACGACCTGCTGAAACTCTACGCTCTGTACAAGCAGGCGACAGAGGGTGACGCGAAAGGCGACAAGCCGGGCATGTTCGATTTCGTCGCCCGGGCCAAGTTCGAGGCGTGGCAGGCGCTGGCAGGCACATCGGAAGATGACGCCATGGCCCAATACGTGGAAAAGGTCGAATCTCTGAGTGCCTGATACCGACTCGGCCCCCACGGCGCGCCTGAACTTCGAGCGCCCGCCGGGTGCGCTTCCGACCTTCCTGAAAGCGCTGTTCGATCGCCGGCCGGGCCGGCTGGAGGCCGGTGCCACCGCTGGCCGGATCGAGGCGCGCATCGAGACCCTGGGCTGGCCAGGGACCCGCCTGCGGCGTTACCGGGAGGTCTGCGGTTATCCGGACGGCCAGACGCTTCCGCTGTGCTTCCCGCATGTCATTGCGGCGGGCCTGCATGCCCGCATGCTCATGCGGCCCGAGTTTCCCGTCCGCCTTCCGGGCCTGATTCATGTCTGGCACGAGATCCGTCAGGAAAGGCCCCTGAGGGTCGACGAGCAGCTGGCCATGGAGTGCTCGATCGAAGGTCACCGGGAGACGGATTCTGGCGCCGAATTCCGCCTGCGGACAGTGGTCATCGCCGACCGGACGAGGATCTGGGAGGAGGACACCGGATTCATTTCCCGCTCGGCGCGACGAGGCCCGAAAGGACCCTCCCGGGCGCCTGAGGCGCCGGCCGACATGTCGCGGGTGGTGGACGAATGGAAAGCGGAGGCCGGCATCGGCAGACGCTATGCGCGGGCGTCCGGAGACTTCAATCCGATCCATCTGTTCGACGCCGCCGCCAGGCGATTCGGGTTCCCGGCCGCGATCGCGCACGGCATGTGGACCCTGTCCCGATCGGTGGCCGCATTGGAAAAGATGTCGGCGCGGCAGACGTCTGCTGCGCGGGTCCGGTTCCGGCGGCCGGTCTTCATCCCCAGCAGCCTGCAGCTCGCGGCAGGCGGCGATACGGCTGAGGGGATTCCCTTCGAGGTTCGTAAATCCGACGCCGGCGGCATCGTGCTCGATGGTGTGTGGGAGGGATGAGCCGATGCGGGCGGCGCTTGCGACAGGAAGATCGGTGCTGACGACGAGTCGCCATTCCCCAGGATCGAACTTGGGTAGGATACTGGGGGGTCAGCCGCGTCCCGTGAGCCGCGGCGCCCGAGGGCGGATGGCAAAGTGAGCACCAGCGTCGTACAGCCAGGCTTGGCACGCGGCCTCGACCGGCTGGCCCAGAGCCGTGGGCGCCAGTTCTGGCTGCTCCAGGCGATGGGTTGGGGTGCCTATTTTGCGGCCGCATATATCGGTGCCCTGGCATACGAGAAACCGTCTTCCTACCTGCTGCTACTGATCGGTGGGGCGGTGATGGGCTTTGTGCTCTCGATCTTGCTCCGCTATACGTACCGCGCTATCTGGACACGGCCGCCCCGGGTGATCGTCGCCACCGGGCTGGCCGCCTGCTACGGCCTGGGGCTGGTCTGGTCCGTGGGCAAGAACCTCATTTACTGGAAGCTGTACAAGCTCGACTACGTGCCGGACAGTCCGCTGGCGTATCTCCACGGGACTCTGACCAGTACCTACGTCTTCATCTGCTGGACCGGCCTTTACATCGGCATCAAGTATTACCAGATGCTTCAGGACCAGCGCCAGCAGACACTGAGGGCCAACGCCCTGGCCCATGAAGCCCAGCTCAAGATGTTGCGCTATCAGCTCAATCCCCATTTCCTTTTCAACACGCTGAACGCCATCTCGACGCTTATCCTCGATCAGGATAACGATACGGCCAATCGGGCGGTATCGCGCCTGAGCGATTTCCTTCGCTACACGCTGCACAACGATCCCCTGAAAAAGGTGTCCCTGGAACAGGAACTGAGATCCCTGAATCTCTACCTGGATATTGAGAAGGTCCGTTTCCAGGACCGGCTGGAGCTTGAGCTGGACATCGGCGAGAAGGCCGCCCGGGCCCTCGTCCCCAGCCTCATCACCCAGCCCATCATCGAGAATGCCATCAAATATGCCATCGCGCCGCGGGAGGAGGGCGGGCGCATCCGCGTCTCCGCCCACGTGATCCAGGGCAGGCTGGTCATGGAACTGGAGGACAACGGCCCGGGTCTCAATGGCGACGAACGGTCGCAGGAGGGGAGAGGCGTGGGTCTCAGGAACACCCGGGAGCGGTTGCACCAGATGTACGCCGACAGTTTCTCGCTGGAGCTCACCCGGGCCCAGCCTTCCGGACTGCGGGTTATCATTGGCATCCCCTACGAAACATGATCTTCGAGATGAGTATGTCATGCGTGCATTGATCGTCGACGACGAACCTCTGGCCCGACGCGGCTTGGTGCTGCGCCTGGAGCATTACGACGATGTGGAGATCGTCGGCCAATGCAGCAATGGCAGGGACGCCGTGGAGGCAACGGCGAAACTTCGCCCCGATGTGCTGTTCCTCGATATCCAGATGCCGGTGATGAGCGGCTTCGACGTCTTGCGGCAGATCCAGGGTCCGGACATGCCCCTGGTCGTCTTCGTCACCGCTTTCGACGAGTTCGCCATCAAGGCGTTCGAGGCTCATGCCCTGGACTACCTCCTGAAGCCCGTTGACGACGAGCGGCTGCAGGAGGCGCTGGAGCGAGCCAGGAGCGTCCGGGACGAGCGGGAAGCGCTCGCCCACCGCGCCCGGCTGCTGGAACTGGTGGCCGAGATCAGCGGAGTCGAGGACGTCTCTCTGGAAGATCTGCTCGAACTCGGGGCGGAGGCGGTCGGGCAGGGCTATCCGAAGACGCTCCCGATCAAGGACGGCGGCAAGACTGTGCGCCTCGCCATGGAGGCCATCGACTGGATCGATGCAGCCGGGGACTACATGTGCATCCACGCTGATGGGACAACCCACATCATGCGCGGCACAATGAAGAAGCTGGAGGAGGTTCTCGATCCACGCATCTTCCAGCGGGTACACCGGTCGACCATCGTCAACATCGACCGGGTGCGAGAGGTCAGGTCGCACATCAACGGAGAATTCTTCCTCGTTCTCGACGGCGACGTGGAACTCAAGATGAGCCGCCACTACAAGGACAGGATCCGGCATTTCATCCCGGAACTCTGAGCATCCACGCGTTGAACGAATCCATCCCCATGACGATCCGGCCTCGGGGCCAGCTCCGGGCAGGCGGAGTCCCGGCTTGATCAAGCGAGGGAATGCGCTGGCGCGAGGGATCCGGGCCGCCGCGCGGATCGAGCCGGAGGAACTGGGCGCGACGCTGCTCTCCTTCCTGTTCGTGCTGACCCTGATGGCGGCCTATTACATCCTGCGCCCGATCCGGGACGCCATGTCCAGCGACTGGACCGATGCCGAGCTCAGCACGCTGTTCACCGGGACTTTCCTGTTCAGCCTGGCGGCCGTCGCCGTCTACGGCCTGGCTTGCTCAAAGATACGCTTCCGCCGCCTGGTACCCGGGGTCTATGCCGTGTTTGCGAGCTCTTTCGTCGCGTTCTATTTTCTCTCAGAGACAGGTCACGATCCCGCGTGGATGCGCAAGGCATTCTACGTCTGGGTCAGCGTGTTCAGCCTGTTCCATGTCTCCGTATTCTGGAGTTACATGGCCGACGTCTTCAGCAGGGATCAGGCTCAGCGGCTGTTCGGTTTTATCGCCGCTGGCGCCAGCATTGGCGCCATCCTCGGGCCGATGCTGGCGGTCGTGTTGGTCGGAGTCCTGGGCCCGTCCAGGCTGATCGTGCTGTCCGCCGGCCTGCTGGTTCTCCCGGTCTTTATCATCAGCTACCTTGAATCGGGCCGCACCACGTCCGGGTCTCGGGCGGACCGGGCTAGTGCGGTGCAGACTGCCATCGGCGGCAATCCCTTTGCCGGGTTTTCCCTGTTCCTGCGCAGCCCGTATCTGCTTGCCATCGGGCTTTTCATCTTCCTGTACACGGCTATCAGCACCTTCGTGTATTTCGAGATGAAGAACCTGCTGGCGGGCCTGGACGAAGCGTCTAGGGTACGGGTTTGGGGGGGCATGGATCTGGCCGTCAATGTCCTCGCTATCCTAACCGCGATGTTCGGCACCGGCCGCCTCACCACGCGCTTCGGGCTTACCGTGACCCTCGCCATCGTGCCCGTGCTTATCGTGGCCGGGATGCTGGCGCTGGCGATTTCGCCCATGATCGGTGTTGTCATCGCCCTGCAGATCGTTCGCCGGGCGGGCAATTATGCCGTGACCCGCCCCGGGCGGGAGATGCTGTTCACGGTGGTCGACCGGGAGACCCGTTTCAAGGCCAAGAGCGTGATCGATATCGTGGTCTACCGGGGGGGTGACGCCGCCACCGCGTGGGTTTTCACGGCGCTCACCACCATGTTCGGGCTCGGACTCGGAGCGGTTGCATTGGTCGGAGCTGGGCTCAGTGCAACGTGGGTCGTCGTGGCTGTCTATCTCGGCAGGAAATATAAGGCGCGCTCTGGCGATGTGATCGGCCCCGATTGCGGCCGTCGAGCGGCGGGAACGTCGAGGACTGCCTCGGAGAGACCGGTTTGAAGTACAGTGCCGTGGATATGGATCGAAGGACGGTTCTTAAATTGCTTGGCGGACTGGCCGGCTGCGCCATGCTTCCGGAAGCGTGGGCGGCGGAGGGCAGGACGCTTCTCAGGCGCCCCATCCCGTCGTCCGGCGAGTCACTGCCATCTATCGGACTTGGCACATCCAGGGTTTTCGACGTAGACGACAGTCCCGCATCGAGGGCACCGCTAAAGGATGTACTGGCGGCGCTGGTCGCAGACGGAGGCAGCGTGGTGGACACGTCCCCCATGTACGGTCGGGCCGAGGAGGTGGTCGGCGACCTGGTTTCCGACGGGGATCTGCGCCAGCGCATGTTCCTGGCAACCAAGGTCTGGACCAGCGGCGGCGCTTCCGGCATCAAGCAGATGGAGGAGTCTATGCGGTTGCTTCGGGTCAAGGTCATCGACCTGATGCAGATCCACAACCTGCTGGACTGGGAATCCCACATTGGGACCCTCCGCGCGTGGAAGGATCAGGGCAGGATCCGCTACCTGGGCATCACCCATTACCGGGTCGACGCCTATCCGGCCCTGGAATCGGTCATGAACAGCGAAGCCCTGGATTTCGTGCAGCTGAACTATTCGATCCTCACTCCAGCGGCGGAAGAGCGGCTGCTGCCGCTGGCGGCCGAGAAGGGTATCGCGGTGCTGGTCAATCGCCCCTACGAAAATGGCGCCGTCTTCAGCATGACACGAGGGCTGGCGTTGCCGGAATGGGCAGGTGAACTGGCGATTCACAGCTGGGGCCAGTTCTGTCTCAAGTGGGTGCTGTCCAATCCCGCGGTCACCTGCGCCATTCCGGGGACCTCCAAACCGCGCCATATGATCGACAACCTCGGCGCCGGTTTTGGACCGCTGCCAGACGAGGCTCAGCGCGAGCAAATGCGCCAGTTTATCCTTCAGGCAGGGTAGTAATATAGATGTCCCTATATATAGATATTTATTAACTTATTGATAATAAATGTCTATCTGCTGAATATCCCAGCGCGGCTTAACGCCCCACATTAGCCTGCGGGAGATCGGAACAGTGGCCACGCTGGCACCATGACCGGCTCATTCGGCCATGGTTCCGCGCCCTGGATGGACTATGACGGGAGGGCAGGGTGGGCCGTCATGCCGCCCTCGGGCCAGCCTCCGCCACCTCCTCGCTGGCGCCGTCCGAGTAGGTTTCGAAATTCTCCTGGAAAAGCCTGGCCAGCCGAAGCCGGGCCGCGTCGTAGCGGGCCGGATCGTGCCACGTGTTGCGCGGGATGAGGATCTCCGAGGGGACGCCCGGGCATTCCGTGGGCACGTCGAATCCGAACACGGAATCCTGCACCGTCGCGGCGTCCTTGAGTGTTCCATTGTGGATGGCATCTACGATGGCGCGAGTGTAGGCCAGCTTCATCCGGGATCCCACGCCGAACGGTCCGCCGGACCAGCCGGTGTTGACGAGCCAGGTGTTGGCGCCGTGCTGGCGGATTTTTTCCGCCAGCAGTTCCGCATACTTGGTCGGATGCCACACCAGGAAGGGACCGCCGAAACAGGGCGAGAACGTCGCTTCCGGGTCTTCGACGCCGACTTCGGTCCCGGCAACTTTGGCCGTGTAGCCACTGATGAAATGGTACATGGCCTGCTCCGGGCTCAGCTTGGCCGCCGGGGGCAGGACGCCGAAAGCGTCGCAAGTCAGGAAGATCACATTCTCGGGGTGACCGCCGATGCACGGGATCTTGGCGTTGTCGATGTACTCGATGGGATAGGAGCCCCTGGTGTTGGTGGTGACGCTGACGTCGTGGTAATCGACGTGCCTTGTGCTGGGGTCGAATACGACGTTCTCCAGCACCGAGCCGAAGCGCAGGGCGCGGAAGATATCCGGCTCGGCCTGCTCCGACAGGTCGATGACCTTGGCGTAGCAGCCACCCTCGATGTTGAAGATGCCGTCGTCCGTCCAGCAGTGCTCGTCATCGCCGATCAGGCGTCGCCTCGGGTCCGCCGACAGCGTCGTCTTGCCGGTGCCCGACAGGCCGAAGAGGATGGAGGTGTCCTGGTCGGCGCCTTCTGTCGCCGAGCAATGCATCGAGAGCACGCCGCGCTTCGGCATCAGGTAATTCATGATCGTGAATACGCCTTTCTTCATCTCGCCGGCGTATTCCGTGCCCAGGATGATGAATTCCCTGCGGCCGAAATTCAGATTCACGCTGGTCTTCGAGGTGTTGCCCTCGGTGAGCTTGTTGGCGGGGAACCCGCCGGCATTGATGATCACGTACTCGGGCTCGCCGAAGCGCGCCAGCTGCTCGTCATTGGGCCGGATCAGCATGTTGTGCATGAACAGGGCGTGGTAGGGGCGGGCGCAGATGACGCGCACCTTGATCCTGTGCTTGGGCGCCCAGCCGGCGAAGGCGTCGACGCAGTACAGGTGCTCTTTGGTGTTGAGGTAGTCGACCGCGCGGGAGCGGTTGATCTGGAAGTTGCCCTCGTCGAGGGCGATATTCACCTTGCCCCACCAGACCTCGTCGCGGCTGCTGGGCTCGTCGATGATCCGCTTGTCCAGGGGACTGCGGCCGGTCTTCTCTCCGGACATGGAGACAAGGGCGCCAGAGTTGGTGATGGCCGTACCCTTGTCGTACTTGAGGGCGTGCTCGTAGAGCGTGGCCGGCGACAGGTTGCGGTAGATGGTCTTGACGTTGATGCCGTACGGCTCCAGCGAAAAATGGGTCGTCATGGAAACAATCTCCAGCTTGGCGCGACCGGACCTCGCGTCTTCCTGGCAGCGGCGGGACGGTACGTCGGCCGGGACCCCCGCTGCTGCTCCTAGCTTTGCGCAGATTCCCCCGCGCCGATTGGCGCCGGGGACATCGCGAAAACCATTATGATAATAGACCTCGGAGGCTGGCACAGCCCCCACCGAAGGTAGGGTTTCGCGGGAGCCCGCAATCGGGCAGGATATGCCCCAGAGGAGGCGGAGAGAACAATGGACAAAGCCGTCGACGTCCTTCGCTCCGGGGCCGTCCGGGAGGCCGGACCGGGGCCGGGCCCGCGCCTGACCCGTGCCGAGGCGCGCCGCCAGCTCGCTTACGAACTCGTCAGCGGATTGAGCGGCCTCATGCTGGCCCTGTTCATGTGGGGTCACATGTTCTTCGTGGGCTCGATTTTGCTGGGCGATCGGGGATTCAACTGGCTGGCCGAGGGCCTCGAAGTGACCTACATAGCCCAGCCGACAGTGTTCATCATCCTGTTCCTGTTCGTGTTGCACGCCGCGCTCGCCAGCCGCAAGATTCCGGCCCAGTTGAAGGAACGGCGTCGTTTCTTTGCCCTCGGCAAGGAACTCCGTGCCGCATCCGGGCAGTGGCGCAGTACCGGCGAGGAATTGCCGCTCAAGCCCCACGTGGAGTCGTGGCTGTGGATATGGCAGGTCCGCACGGGAATGGTGATGCTGGTGCTCGGCAGCTTCCACCTGGTCCTGATGGGCATGGACATCCTGACGCCGCTTTTCGGTGACCGCATGGGCATCGAAGCCTCCACCTCGATCGCGAGGACCACGGCCGGCCTGGTATGGGTCTACGGGGTCCTGCTGGTCTGTGTCGAATTCCATGCCGGGATCGGGCTCTATCGACTGGCCGTGAAGTGGGGCGTGGGATCAAGACTTACCCGCGACATGCTGACCAGGATCGAAAAGTTCCTGTTCTGGTTCTTCATCGGCCTGGGAGCGGTCGTGCTCCTGGTGCTGGCCAGTGTGATTCCGCCGCCACTGGCATTTCTTCTCGGGGGTTGACGGTGTCGGATATCGCGCGAACTGACGTTCTCGTCATCGGCGGCGGGCTGGCCGGGGAGCGGTGCGCCATGGAGGCCGCCGGCGCGGGCCACGAGGTCACCATCATCTCGCTGGTCCCGCCCCGCAGGAGCCATAGCTGCGCCGCCCAGGGCGGTATGCAGGCGGCCCTCGGCAACTGCGTCAAGGCCGCCGGGGACAGCCCGGACCTGCATTTCCTGGATACGGTTCGCGGCTCCGACTGGGGCGCGGACCAGGAAGTGGTCAGGATGTTCGCCGACAGCGCGCCCATCGCGGTCCGGGAGCTGGCCCATTTCGGTGTCCCCTGGACACGGTTGCGTCCGGGGCCGAACCAGTACCACATCAAGGGCGAGAGGGTGGTCATCGACGAGCCGGAAGAAAATGCCGGGCTCATCATGCACCGGGATTTCGGCGGCACCGCCAAGTGGCGGGCCTGCTATGCGGCTGCCGGCACCGGGCATGCGGCGCTGTACGCCGTGGACGGCGAGGTGGTGAGACTCGGCGTTCAGGTGAAGGATCGCACCGAAGCCCTGGCGCTCATCCACGACGGGCGGCGCTGCTGGGGCGCGGTCACGCGCTGCCTGCGTACCGGCAGCCTCGGCGTGATCCTGGCCAAGTGCACCGTCATCGCCACCGGCGGCTATGGCCGCATCTACGGCCAGTACACGACGAACGCGACCATCAACGAGGGCACCGGAGCGTCCCTGGCCCTGGACACGGGAAGAGTGCCGCTGGGGAACATGGAAGCGGTGCAGTTTCATCCGACCGGCCTGTGGCCAAGCGGGATCCTGGTGACCGAAGGCTGCCGCGGCGACGGCGGCTACCTGCTCAACAACGCCATGGAGCGGTTCATGGTGGAACTGGAGCCGGCCAAGCAGGAGTTGGCCAGCCGCGACGTCGTGTCCCGCCACATGATGCAGCAGATCCTGGACGGCAAGGGGGTGGATCACCCGGCCGGACCGCATCTGTGGCTCGACCTCAGGCACCTGGGCGAGGAACACCTGACCACCAAATTGCGCGAGGTCTATGAGATCTGCCGCGACTTCCTCGGCATCAAGCCCTGGGAAGACCTCATACCGGTGCGTCCGAGTCAGCACTACTCCATGGGCGGAGTGCGGGTCAACAAGGACGGCGAAGCCTACAGCCTGGCCGGGCTCTACGCCGCCGGCGAGGCAGCCTGCTGGGACATGCACGGCTTCAATCGCCTGGGGGGCAACAGCCTGGCGGAGACCATCGTCGCCGGCCGGATCGTCGGTCGCACGGTCGCCAGCCATGCCGGTGGCGTCGAAATCGACATTCCGATCAGCCTGGCAAACGAGTTCCTTGCCAGCGTGCAGCAGCGTATCGACGGCTGGATGGCGCGTAGCGGCGAGGGGCCCAGCGTCTACAAGATCCGCGACGCCATCGGCGAGGTGATGATCAATAAGGTCGGCATCTTCCGCACCGGCGCCGAGCTGGAGGAGGCGGTGGTCGAACTCCGCCGCCTGCACGACCAGGTGGACGCGGCGGTACTGACCTGCCGGGCCCCGGGGCCCAACCCCGAGCTGTCATTCGCGCTGCGTCTCAAGGGCATGGCGAAGCTGGCGCTGATCACCGCCATGGGGGCGCTGGCCAGAAAGGAGAGCCGCGGCGCCCATTGCCGGACCGATTTCCCGGAGCGGGACGACGCTAACTGGCTGAGCCGCACGCTGGTCCGGTGGGGCAGGGACGATGAGGCTCCCAGCTTTGAGTACGAGCCAGTCGGGTTCCTGGACCTGCCGCCGGGAGACCGGGGCTACGGACAGGCGAAGCGGGTCGAGATGACCGGAACACTGGAGGAATACAACGCCGGGGTTGTGGAAGGCCAGCGCGGCCACGGCATGCTCGATCCGGTGGAGCCTGTCGGCACCCATCTGAGACCCGGGGCGTGGCGCGACGCCGAGGAACGGGCGGGCCTTGGCAAGATCGGCGGGGGGCACTGACACATGGCAGCCAGGGAACTCACTTTCGAGATATTCCGGTTCAATCCCCAGGACCCGGAGTCCACCCCGCACCTGCAGACGTTCAAGCTGACGGAGGAGCCCTATATGACGCTCTTCCGCGCCCTGAACCGTATCCGCGAGGAACAGGACACCAGCTTGCAGTTCGATTTCTCTTGCCGTTCAGCGGTGTGCGGTTCCTGCGGCATGATGGTCAACGGGCGGCCTACCCTGGCGTGCAAGACCCTGACCTCGGATCTCGAGGACAAGGTCAGGCTGCATCCCCTGCCGGCCTTCAAGCTCATCGGCGACCTGTCCGTGGATACCGGCACGTGGTTCCGGTCCATGGCCGAGCGGGTCGAGGCCTGGGTGCACGAGCGCGCACCCTTCGATCCGGGTGCCCTGGAAGACCGGATGGATGACGACCTGGCCCAGGCCATCTACGAGTCCGATCGATGCATCGAGTGCGGGTGTTGCGTGGCCAGTTGCGGCGTCGCCAACGTCAAACCCGCTTTCGTCGCACCGGCCGGGATGAACAGGATCGCCCGCTTCATGATGGATCCCCGCGACGCCCGCAATGACGACGAGTGGTTCGAGGTTGTCTCCAGCGACGACGGCGTGTTCGGATGTATCGGGCTCATGGCCTGCGCGGATGTCTGTCCGAAAGAGCTTCCGCTGCTCGAGGTATACGCGTATCTGCGGCGGCGCGCCCTGGGGAGCGCCTTCCTGGCCCGCAAGAAGGGCTGACGAAGGGAAATTCCGTCCGGGCCCTATTCGCTCCAGCTGACCAGTTCGCCAAACCGCTCTTCCGGAAATAGCCGCGAGCAGGGCGATTTCTCTTCCGTGAAAATAACCTCCGGGAAGTGCATCAAGTCTCTGGTGGGCGTGGGAGGCCAGAGAAGGTGCCTGCGTGCTTTCAGAGTTCGCCCACCCAACCGGCATTCGAAACACTCAGTTGGCGGGCCTGAAGCATTGGACGCGGCATTGAAACCCGTGCACATCCCGATAGCTGGTGAATGCTTCCTGCTCTGGCTCTGGTTTTTTCGGGCCACCTCAATGGCAGGCGATAAGGAGCTGGAAGGTCCTTCATGACGAGGAGGACGTGTTGCAGGGCGGGGTTCAAGTGGCAGCCGTCGAGGCGGGACCATAATCGAAGCCAGCTCAACCCTCGCCGCGCTGCCGGAACCTGCCGTCAGGCTGCCTCACCGGTAGTAGAACCGACATTTAGAAATCGTCGCAAATGCCTGTTTCAAATGTAGGTTCTGAGGCCACTCCATATCACTTGCCGATGTCGCCGCAAAAATCCAGCGGAATGCCCTTGATTCTGGACCAGAAGTGACGTTCTGGAATGAGCTATTGGTATATCTAGTTCATGTAGTTACGTGACATTCATAACAATATTTCTAGAATGCTGTTTA
>JAHEFR010000027.1 GCA_024640085.1 Gammaproteobacteria bacterium | reverse complement strand
AGTTTCCGAA
Source organism: Gammaproteobacteria bacterium (assembly GCA_024640085.1). Classification (GTDB taxonomy): domain Bacteria; phylum Pseudomonadota; class Gammaproteobacteria; order Steroidobacterales; family XN24; genus JAHEFR01. The sequence goes on along the minus strand of JAHEFR010000027.1, from coordinate 36,329 downwards.
TCATCACGATTACCTCCCTTCGATCGCGTCCCGCCGCTTGCCGGCGTTTTCGCGGTCGATCAAAAAATCCATCTCAGGTCCATGGAGACGCTCCGGCCCGGCTGGCTCAAAAGCGGCACGACCGGGTCGTCAGGAGCGAAACCGCGGACGTCTGCCCATCGCCAGTAAGTTCGGTCCAGCAGGTTCTCGATGCCGGCCCGCGCCATCAGGTGCCGTCCCCACCGTTGCGAGAGGAACAGGTCGAAGACCGCGTATCCCGGGGCTTCGAACAATTCGCCACGGCTCTCGTCCAGCCTTGAGTTGCGCCGGGTGAAGGTCCCCACCAGCGTGGCCTCGGTTCTCCCGCTATGGCTCATCCAGCCGACAGCGAGCACCGCCTGCGCCGGCCCGACGGAATTCAGTGGTTCGTCGGTCTCCCGGTTGTCGCCCCGCGCCCAGTACGCCGCCGCGCTAAGACTGGTCCCCCGCAACCAGGCATCGAGGGACACCTCGGCGGCGACCTCTGCGCCGTATATCCACGCCTGATCGATGTTCTGGGACTGGAATAGCAGCCGTCCGCTTTCGGGATCCATGCCCAGCGGGACTTTCGTTTCGATAAAGTCGTCGTAACGGGTGTAGAACAGGCTGGCGTTCACCCGCACCGCTTGAGCGCGCCATCTCAGGCCGGCCTCGACGCCGTCCGAGGTCTCCGGCTTCAGGTCTGGATTGGGGATCGCCCGGATGTTGAACATGGGGATGTCCAGGCCGATGTTGGCGTCCTCGAATGACGGAACGCGGAATCCGTGGGCGTATTGCAGCCAGCCGTCTACAGCCTGCGAGAACTGGTAGACCAGACCCAGCTTCGGGGAGAACTGGTCGTCGGTGATGCCGACGACCTCCGTCTCGGGGTTATCCTCCCGGTAGACGGCGTCCGGATCCGGATCCAGATCGTATCGGTCATAGCGGATGCCGGCGATCAGCCGCACCCTGCCGAGGTCCACCTCGTCATGCACATAGACCCCGATCTCGTCCACGTCCGTGACCGGGAAATCCCGCAGTGGGAATGTCTCCCCGAGCACGGTGTCGGAGATCTGTCCGTCATCCAGCCCGGTCTCCGAGCCGTCGCGGGTCTCCTTCATGCGGCTCGCGGTCCACTCGGCACCAAGAGAAAACTGGTGATCCAGGCCTGCCAGGAGGACGGTGCGACGGAGGTCGGAGGACGCGCCGGCGGTGTCCTGCTGGTAGGCGAAGCGCCGGTCGATGCTCACGGGGCGCGCCGCCGCCGTGCGCTCGTCCACCGTGTCCTGGCGGATGTCCGTGGTCTCGGACCAGAGTCGGAGCACCCCGCCGTCGATGAGCCGGGACGGGGCCAGTTCCAGCGATCCGGCCAGCAGGTCCAGCCTGTACCGGTCGTCTCCTTCCAGCAGCGTGGTCGACCGGAATCGGCCGCTGCCGAGGACCGACTGAAGGTCTGTCTGGACGTTGGAATCGTGGTGATAGTAGAGACTGCTCAGCCGATGACCGGCGGCGGTGTCGAATGCCAGCTTGGCCAAGCCCGACCGGTTGTCGAAATCCCGGTGATCGGGTTCGTCGGCGGCCTTGGCCTCCTGTTGGTGCCCGGAGCGCACGCCGATCATCCCGAGGCCGGCGAGCCTGCCCGTCCCGCCAGTGACCGCCCCGACCGTGTGCAGGCTGTCGTCCGAGGACTGCAGCCCCTGGGAAAGCAACAGTCCGCTGCCGTCCGCGGACGTTGCCATCGCCCCGGGGTCAGGCGTCGTCATCGAGACCACGCCTCCCAGGGCGGAACTTCCGTACAGCGCCGACGCCGGCCCGTGGAGCACCTCGATCCGCTCGATCAGGCCCACGTCGACCAGGTCGCGGGTCGCATTCGAGAAATTGCCGACGGCAAACTGCTGGGACAGGGGCACGCCGTCCAGTTCCATCGCCACCCGGTTGCCGCCGATGCCGCGGATAATCAAGCCCTCGGTGCCGAAACGCGTGCCGGTGGTCGTGGCATCGATGCCCGGCGTGTATCTGAAGACCTGGTCCAGGGACGTCGTCAGGCTCTGGTCGAGGTCTTCCCTGGTCAACACGGTGACCGTACCGGCAACCTCCTTCAGCGGCCGGGTCTCGCGGGTCGCCACGGTCACCACCGGCTCCAGGACGACCACGCTGCCTTCTGACGCCCCCGCGGAGTTAGCGGCGGCGGCTGAGAGCGAGATAAGGGCAGACAGGATCAGCAGCGCCACACAGCCGGTTTGACCGGGCCCCTGGCTTTCCCGGCAAGGCCCGCCGAAGCGAATCGTTCCGCTGTCTCCCGCCACCATCTGCGCGTTGTCCACAGGGGTCCGTCGAGCCCCCTGTTATTGATGCATTGTTTGTACATCTTTAATTGTGTATTATCAATGCATCTTTTGCAAGGACCGTGAGCCATGCGATTGACCGTCTTCACTGACTACGCCCTGAGAGTCCTGATGTACCTGGCGCTGGAACCGGATCGAAGGGTCAGGATCAGGGACGTGGCCGACGGTTACGGCATCTCCCGCAATCACCTGATGAAGGTGGTCAACAAGCTGACCCGGGCCGAACTGGTGGAAGCGTCACGGGGCGTCAACGGCGGCCTCATCCTCGCGCGTCCCGCGGAAGACATCACAGTCGGCGAGGTCGTGCGCAGGTGCGAGGACGACATCGCCCTGGTGGAGTGCTTCCGCCAGGACAACCAGTGCATCATCACCCCGGATTGTGTCCTCTCGGGCGTTTTCGGCCACGCCCTGGACGAGTTCATGGCGATCCTGGATCGCTACTCAATCGCGGATCTCGTCAAGCCGAGACTCAAGCTCCGCAAGAAACTCAAGATTCCCGCCTGACAGCGGCGTCCACCGCTTGGCGACAGTCCTGCGGCGGGGCCGCGTGCTCCCCTTCCCAGGTATCGCTCAACCGCCTTTTCGGGCGGCGGGCTGGCCGAGTCGCTGGGTGGTCCCCGATGCGGGCAAAGGCATCGGCACTTCTCTCTCGACAGACAGGCACGCGATCCCGCCTGGACACGCCGCGCCACGGGATGACTCTTGTCCGGACTCCCCCGTGGCAAGGTCGTCTGGATGACAGGGAGGTTCCCGGGCGCAATCAGGCCTGATGGGGCGGGTTCCCTGGGTTTTCGGACACCGCGAGACCGCACGAACCCGTCGGGTTCCCCGTCCCCCTGGCCGGGGGCAATTTCCAGGCTCCCGGTCGAGACCATCAAGGAAAAGACCGTGTTCCCGGACGCATATATGTATTGATGATGCATCTTTAATGGAGTATGCTTGATGCATCAATTAAAAGAGGCGTCCGCATGCGTCCGATCCACAACAGGAAAACGTCCCGTCGCCGGCGTCGTGGCCCGTCGCGACTTCGTTGCGCCTCCCTCGGCCACGGCCACGAGACCACCGTCGCCCGGTCCCCGACCGATGGCGGGACCCCCTCCCGGGCGGCGGGGCTCAGAGAGCTTCTCCGAACCGGGCGCATGCGGGCTCTTTTTCGCTTGGGCCACCCAGCCTGCCAGTCAATCGGGAGAACCCAATGATCGATCCGGTAGCCACCCAGCACATCATGGCGGCGGCCATCGCCGGCGCCCTCATCATCCTGTTCGGCGCCGTCTACGCGCTGCTTTTCGCCCTGTCGCGTCTGCAGCAGCGCCCCGGGCTGATGTTATGGGCCTATACGGCCTACGCCATCCTGATCGGCGCCGTCTGGGTGTTGTCGACGACTCTGAACCTGACCGGCTTCTGGCAGGTCATCGCCGCCGTGATGGTGATTGGATACTTCGTGGCGCCACGCCTGATATGGCACCTGTGCGCCGGCACCCATGTATCGGAAGCCCACACCGGCTGACCGACAGAATACGTAACTGAAAAGGGAGGAACCTCGTAATGGCAGACACACCCTGGTGGGCCAGCGAAGACGTCTGGCGCAAATGGGCGATCTGGGTTACCGCGATCATGGCGGTGGTCCTGATCTTCCTGACCTTCGACTCCGTGGCGACGATCACCGCCGGTTCCAAGCGGGTCCCGGGCTACGACGTGATCAACAAGCGGATCTATTACACCTACAACGCAGAGCGGAACATGCAGGAGCCGGTGATCGGCGGCGATGCGCCCTTGTTCGGCAAGGCGCTGAGCCCCCAGGAAGCCGAAGATCTGGTGACGCTGGGCAAGCTCACCGTGCAGGCCAAGAACTGCATGAACTGCCACACGCTGCTCGGCAACGGTGCCTACTACGCGCCCGACCTCACCAAGGCCTGGCTGGACCCGGCCTGGGGCGCCGAATCGGTCCGTGAGCAGCTGATGGTCAGCTTCCTGATGGATCCGACGGCCAACGCGCGCACCTATGGCACGGGTCGGCGGATGCCTCAGCTGGGCATCACCGAAGACGAAGCCAGGGGCGTGGTCGCCTTCCTCAAGTGGATGTCGTCCATCGACACCAACGGCTTCCCGAAGGGCTTCACCCCGATCCGGCAGGAGGACGCGTCATGAACGTCGCAGCATTCAACAGCGCCAACCTGAATTCCGGCCAGAAAGTCGCGGTGAAATACTTCGCCGTCGCCATGATCCTGTTCCTCGCCCAGTGCCTCTTCGGCCTGCTGGCGGGCCTGCAGTTCATCATGCCGGACTTCCTTTACAACATCCTCGATTTCAACGTGAACCGGATGGTGCACATCAACGCCATGGTCGTGTGGATGCTCTACGGGTTCATCGGCTCGGTCTACTGGCTGGTGGAGGAAGAGAGCGGCACCGAGCTTGTCGGCGCCAAGCTGGCCAACCTGAACTTCTGGATCCTGACCATCGCCGTAGCGATCGTCGTCGTGGTCTATCTCTTCGTCCAGACCGGGCCAGGCACGAAGGAAACTCTGTGGCTGATCAACGAGGGCCGAGAGTACATCGAGGCACCGCGCTGGGCGGATATCGGCATCGTCGTGTGCGTGCTGATCTTCTTCTACAACGTCGCAGCCACATTCATGAAGGGCAAATGGAGCGGCATCTCCGGCGTGCTGGTGCTGGACCTGGTCGCGCTGGCCGGGCTGTACCTGGCGGGCATGTTTTACACCACCAACATTTCGGTGGACCAGTACTGGTGGTGGTGGGTGATCCACCTCTGGGTAGAGGCTACCTGGGAGGTCCTGGTGGGCTGCATCATGGCCTGGGGCCTGATGAAGACCCTCGGCGCGCGTCGGAAGATCGTCACCACCTGGCTCTATATCGAGGTGGCGTTGATGTTCGGCTCCGGCATCCTGGGCCTCGGTCACCACTACTTCTGGATCGGGACGCCGGAATACTGGCTGAGCATCGGCGGTTTCTTCTCCGCTCTCGAACCGATCCCGCTGGTAGCCATGGTCGTGCACGCCGTCTACGACTCCGGCAGGCATAATTTCCGCAATTCGAATCACCCGGCCCTGGCCTGGCTGATCGCCCACGCGTTCGGCAATTTCTTCGGCGCGGGCGTCTGGGGATTCATGCACACTCTTCCCCAGATCAACCTCTACACCCACGGCACACAGTGGTCGGCCTCCCACGGCCACCTGGCATTCTTCGGCGCCTATGCCACTATCATCATCGCCATGATCTATATCGCGGTGCAAAAGTGGCGGGGTGACGTCTGGATGTCGGCGGATCTGCCGGATAACGGCTGGAAATGGAAATGGTCCCTTGGCTTGCTCAATCTGGGCGTCGTCGGCATGACCGTAGCCCTGCTGATCTCGGGCTACGAGCAGTCCTTCGTCGAGCGCGCCCTGGGCGGCTCCACCTGGGCGGCTTACTTCTCTGCCCAGGCCACGCCATGGTTCATGCAAGGTATGCACTGGAGGATGCTGTTCGGCGTCATGACCATGATCGGCGTCGTCCTTCTCCTGTGGGACCTTGTCACCATCGGCAAGGGTGAGACGCGGCCGGCCATCGATCCGACCATCGCCGCCGCGACAGCATGAGTCACGCGAGCGGGCAGGCGCCACACGGCGCCTGCCCGCCTACCAACGGTTGAGAATTCGAATCAAGCAACGAGGCGAATGGAAATGAAAAAACTATTGGCTGGCTTTCTGGCACTGGCCTGGCTGTGCTCATCGACGGCTTTCGCCGGCGATGCCGCCGCCGGCAAATCCAAGGCAGCAAGTTGTATAGGCTGCCACGGCATGACCGGCATCAGCGTCAATCCACTGTGGCCGAACCTGGCGGGCCAGCACCCGGAGTACCTGGTCAAGCAACTGCAGGACTTTAAAAGCGGCGCCCGTAAGGACCCGAACATGAACGCCCTGGCGGCGGCATTATCCGACGCCGACATGGCCGACATCGCGGCGTTTTTCGCATCCCAGCCCTGCAAGTGAGCCGTCCTGGCAGGAGGAAAAGACATGAATGATCAGACCCTCTACGCCCGACTCGGGGGCTACGACGCCATTGCGGCGGTGGCGGAGAACCTGTTGCCGCGACTCTCCGATGACCCGGCCCTGGGCCGATTCTGGGCCCATCGGAGCGAAGACGGCGTCCACCGCGAGAAGCAATTGCTGATCGACTTCCTGTGCGACCGCGCCGGCGGGCCCCTGTTCTACACCGGTCGGGACATGCTCCTGTCCCACAAGGGGATGAATATCAGCGCCTCAGACTGGGCGGCATTCATCGGCCACCTGGAGGCCACGCTGGACCAGTTCGGCGTACCCGACCGGGAACGCAAGGACGTGCTTGCGTTCATCGACAGCACGCGCGAGGACATCGTCGAGGTGGACTGACACGCGCATCCGCCAGTCATGCAGCCGGGGGGCCCTTCATGGGCCCCTCGACGTTTCCACCTGGCCGCTTGCCACCGCGGACCCGGGCTGGGGCAAGTTGCGCCACGCAGCGACGCCGCGGGCGGTCTGTTTCCGGGGGCGCGGATCGCTCGTGGGTGCCGGATCATGCGCATCCGCCGCACCGAACCGAGCGGTCCGCTCCGCAGACTGACAGGACCCCCGGGGACGGGGCGTCCGCCGGCAGGCAGTTTTACATAATCCGCCTTCCGCCGTGTCGCACTGCAAATAGAATCGCGGCGCCGAATCATTTATAAGTTGCTGCAAAGAAACTCGAATCTTGCAGCGGCCGCGGGGGCCATCGCATGCAAGCAGTGGCGAGACGCATCATTACCGGCATCCTCGGGCGGGCGGACATCCGAGTCGGCGGCGATCGCCCGTGGGACGTTGCCGTTCACAACCCGCGTTTCTTCTCGAGGGCCCTGCGGGGATCTCTCGGTGTCGGCGAATCCTATATGGACGGCGACTGGGACACCGGATCACTGATCCAGTTCTTCAGGCGGGCCATGGGAACGGGACTCCAGGATCATCCCCTGCTGCGGCTCAACCGGCTGGTCAAGGAAATCCATGCCCGGCTGGCCAATCTGCAGACCCGCACCCGCTCCAGGGCTGTCGCCGAGGAACATTACGACCTCGATCATCGCATGTACGCCCTGTTCCTGGGGCCATGGAACCAGTACACGTGCTGTTTCTTCGACGACACCGACGACCTGGAAGAGGCCGAGGTCCGCAAGCTCGAGATGATCTGCGACAAGCTCGAACTGGGCCCCGACGACCGGGTCCTGGACGTCGGCTGCGGCTGGGGCGGTTTCGCGAAATACGCGGCGTCAACGCGCGGCTGCCGCGTCATCGGCATCAGTCTTTCCGACGAGCAGATCGAGTACGCCCGACGCTATACCGCCGGCCTGCCGGTGGAGATCCATCGGCTGGACTACCGCGATCTCCCCGCCTCGTCCCTGGGGCCCTTCGACAAGGTACTGATCTGCGGCATGATCGAGCACGTAGGGTACAAGAACTACCCCGGCCTGATGGGCGTCATCCACACTGTCCTGAAGGACGAGGGGCTGTTCCTCCTGCACACCATCGGCAACCGGCACGATACGGTCGTGGTCGAACCGTGGACCGAAAAGTACATCTTCCGCAATTCCATGGCGCCGTCCATGCGCCAGCTTGTGGGCGCCACCGAGGAGCGCTTCGTGATCGAGGACTGGGAGAACTACGGTCATTACTACGTGCCGACTCTGCAGGCCTGGCACGACAACTTCAATCGTAACTGGCACCGGATCAGGGCCCTCGAGGGATCCAGGCCTTTCGACGAACGATTCCGCAGGATGTGGAACTTCTACCTCATGTCCTCACGGGCGGCGTTCGAAGTGGAGGACCTCCACCTGTGGCACCTGGTCATGCGCCGATACGGTTCGCGCCCGGGGGTATACGCGAGGGTCAACAGGCTCAGCAGCCCGCGGACGCAAGCGGTGGAGAGACCCGCGAAACGGGCCGTGTCGGCCTCGCGCTGAAGGCCCTAAACCCGGATCCAGCACCATTCCTCGGTGTAGGGCACCTGGCTCATCCGGTAGCCGGATTTCTCGCCGACCACGATGGTGTCGCTCCAGTTGAAACCGCAGCCGGCCTCCGGGTCATACAGACCGGGCTCCTCCGAAAAACACATGTTGTTCTTCATCATGGTGTAGTCGCCGAGGGCGATGTAGGGCGACTGGTGCCCTTCGACACCGGCGCCATGGGCGGGTCGGTGATAGACGAATCGCTCCACGCCCTCCTTCACCTGGTACTTGTGGATCTCGTAGGCCACATGGGAGCAGGTCACCCCTTCCACCGACAGGTCCCTCTGCATGTCGCAGCAGTTCCTACTGACGGTCCACAGCTTGCGCATGTGGGGATCGAACTCACCCTTGTCGTCGGCGATGATGTAGGCCCGGTAGTTCTCGTGCCCGTAGCCACCGATGCTCGAGATCCCGGCGACCTGCAGCGCCATGCCGCGGCCGATGCGATTGAAATAGGGCTGGTTAGGGTGAGGGACCGCGGTCACGGGTCCGACCCGGACATAGATGCCGACTCGGCTCTTGACGCCGTGGTGAACTGCGCCGTCGGCCAGGTCCAGATCCGAATAGAGCTGATCGTTGATCCACAGCGTGGTCGCCATGCCGACCTCGTAGTCGGTCACGTCCGTGCCGTGGGTGAGGATGTAGTCCCTCGCAAATGCGTGGGCCCGGTCCTGGTACAGGTAAGAACGCCGCCACAGGGCCAGTTCCTCGGGCGTTTTCACCTGGCGCATGTCGATCAGGATGTCGCTGACGTCCACAAACTCCACGCCGGGTAGGGTCTTCTCGGCCTTGGCCAGCTCCGACGGGTAGAGTTCTCCGTCCACGCCGATGATTTCGCCCTGTACGCCGTGCTTCCTGATGCCCTGGAGCAGAAACTCGAACAGGTCTACTTTCGCCCCCTGCTGCACCTTGCCGTCGTGGGGGAAAGCGCCCTCGGCATGATGGAAATCGAAATACATCTCGCCGCTGCCGAACCACCAGCTCTTGACCAGATCCCGATCCAGGCCCGGATACATGAACCACGGCGCCTCGTCATCGGCGTTCATGAACGTCGCCTCCGGACGTTCGGTGGTGGTATGCCAGTAGCCGGTCAGATAGATGGTGTTGAGCGGGTTACGGACCAGGAACGCCTCGATGCTCCGGTCGGCCAGCAAAGCCTTGAACCGGGCCACCGTACGCTTGTTCCATTCCAGGGGCAGGCGATCGTAGTCAGCAGGCGGCGGCGGGCCCTCGGCATCCGGGTCGGGCTTGAGGAACAGGGACTCGCTCGTCCCGCTGGCCTGGGCCCTGAGGCTGTCGGTCAGGGACACCGGTTTCTGCATCGCCGAAACCCGCTCCAGGCGGCCCAGGAATCCGGCGCCGAATACCGCCATTGTGCTGTCTCTCAAAAACCCTCTCCGTGACGACCCCATGACCGCTACTCCCGACTGTTCCGGTGCATCGGAGTTTACGTGTCATCGATAGCCGGAGCGAACGGGCCGGACCCGCGAGCCACGACCGGAAAGGAGAAGAGCGTGACCAGATACAAGGCCAGGGCCACCAGCATGCACCTGTCGAATCCCAGGGCCAGGGCGAGCACGGTGGCCAGCACCGCGCCGGTAACGGAGGCGCAGCCATTGACGGCCCACGCCCAGGGCACGAGCGCCGGCGCATGCTCCGACAACGCGCCCAGGGCGGTGGGAAAGAACTGCCCCATGGCGAAGGCCAGCGGGCTTGTCACCACCACGACAAGTGCGACCCTGGCGGCTGTACCCAGGCCGGCGCCTGCGTCGAATGCGGACCCGACGACCAGCAGCCAGGCCAAACCGAGAGCCACCACTGCCACGGCGCCGGTTCGCGCCGTGGCGCGGGCGCCGAAGCGAGCAGCCAATGCGCCCGCGGCGAGACCGCCGGCGCCGGCGAAGACCAGGAAGGTGGATACGACAACGGCTGATGCCATAAGGGGCTCCCCCAGAAACAGGGTGAACCGGTGTATTGCTGCCACCTCGACCAGCATGAAAGCGAAACCGATGGCGCCGAAATAGGCCGCCGTCCTGCCCCTTTTCACACCGCCCGCCAACCCCGGCGGACACGACCTGCTGCGGACCAACGGGAGGAGGATCAATATTGTAGCCAGCAGTGCCGCCTGGACGAGCGTCGCCAGCAGCAGTATGTAGCCGGCCTCCAGCAAGGCCATGCCGCCACTGTGCAGGATGCGGACCGTTTCGGGCAAGGTGCGCCAGCGCAGGAAGTTGTTGAAAAACGGCTGATCGTCATCCGTCGGCCGGATGTCGAACTTGTACCCCCGAGTGAAATTGTCTTCCGAGGCGATAAAGGCGGTGATGGCGTCGTACAGCCAGGGTTCCTGCGTCCGGTTCAGCCCCTGCGCCTGCTCCCGCGGCATCCCCTGGTACCAGGCCAGATCGTATCCCCATGTAGTTGCGAACTCTCCCAGCTCCGACAGGTCAGCGAGCCCGAAGCGGCCGTTCCGCACCAGGATGACGGCCATCTGCCAGCTACGCAGCGCAACGATGCTGTCTCCGGGCGTCTCCACCCCACGCCGCTGAAGGGCATTCACCAAAGTGGCGGCCAGCCGCAAACTGCCGCGGGGCGGAAGGGATTCCCAAGCCTGCACGGCAAGTATGCCGTCCGGCGCCAGCCGGTCCAGCATGGACTCTATGGCCTCCGTGGTCCGCAGATAATCCTCGGTCAGGGCGAAGAGACCGGAGGCGCCGCCGCCGAGACCGCCGCTCGGCGGAAGCTGGATCAGGTCCCAGTCGCGCCGGTCGCTTGTCAGGAACGATCGCGGATGGGCCCTGACCACGTTGACAGGAGGGCTGCCGTAAAGATCGCCGGAGAATCCAGCGAAGTCGTCGCGGACCAGGTCGACGACGTCCGGGTTCCGCTCTACCGCGGTCACCTGCTTCGCGCCCAGGTATTTGGCCTGCAAAGCCAGCAGCCCTCCCCCGGCTTCCAGCACCAGCACTCGTCCGGGGCTAGCCACGGCGTACGGGGCCGCCGACGGTAGCGAGGCCAGGAAGCGAAGATCCGCCCCGTCGCCGCTGTCGCGTGTGATGGTGGAGGCGAAGTCGCCGTCATGAAACAGCGCCAGCTGGGCCGGCGGCTCCGCGGTTACCTTGAGTCCCATACCCGGTGCATCGCGGAAAGGGACACGCGGATTCGTCACCACCGTTACCTGGCCATAGGGACTCGAGCGCACCGCCCTGGTCTGGGCGCCCGCTACCTGCAGTGTCGAGGCGAGATCCTTGTAGGGGGATGGCTGGAGCTGTGGCGCCGGCAGAACTGTCGTCGCCACCAGATAGGCTGCGGCCATTACGGTCATCCAGGACCGTCCACGCCCTGTCTCCAGCGCGGCCACCACGGCCGCCAGCACCCCAAGGATCCCGCTGCCGGAAAGAGCCGCCACGGGATTCAGGGTCCAGGCCAGCCCGATGGCCAGTACGCTGCCGGCGGCGGCCCCTGTGAGGTCCGCGGCATAGATCCGATTGGACTGACGGCCCCATCCCATGAATGCCAGACCGATCGCGCAGGCGACGAAGAAGAACGGCGTGCCGAGGACCAGGTAGATGCATGCCAGCCGCCAGATCATTGTCGGCCGCCACAACAGCTCCTCGGGACTGAACGCCAGGGACTGGGCCAGGAGGAACGCCGGCAGAGCAAGTATGGCGAACATCGCAATACATGCGATGTAGGCCTGCCCTAGCCACGTCTCCATGGGACGCCGGAACAGACTGAGGAAGGTGCCGCTGGCCCCGTATCCCAGGAGCGCCAGGCTGATGATCATGTACGCGAAATGGTGCCACTGGATGATCGAGAACAGCCGCACCAGCTGGAGTTGATACGCCAGCGCCGCGCCGGAGGCCATGGCCAGGGAAACCAGCGGGGGTCGCGGATTGCTCTGAGGCATCGCAAGCAACCGGAAGACGGCTTCAGTGGCCGCCCGTCAGGGGTACGAACCGGACCGGCAGAATCTGCCGGGTCCTCAACTCCCCGTCCTCCCCCTTCTCCACCAGCAGCAATTGCTGGGTCAGGAAACGGCTGCCCACGGGGATAACAAGCTTGCCGCCGGGCTTGAGTTGCTCGATCAGGGGGGGCGGAACCTGGCTGGCGCCTGCGGTGACGACGATACCGTCGAAGGGCCCGCACTCCGGCCAGCCGTAGTAGCCATCGCCGGTGCGCGTCCGGATATTGCCATAGCCCAGTCGGGCCAGGTCGGCCCGGGCCCGATCCGCCAGCGGGGGGATGATCTCGATGGTGCACACCCGGTCCACCAGTCGGCCCAGCACTGCGGCTTGGTACCCGGACCCGGTCCCCACCTCCAGCACCACGTGGGTCGGCTCGGGCTCGATCAGGTCGGTCATGATGGCCACGATGTAGGGCTGGGATATCGTCTGACCGTGACCGATCGGCAACGGCCGGTTCTCATAGGCGTAACGCCGCTGGCGCTCGGGCACGAGTTCGTGCCGCGGCACCTGGCCCATGGCTTCCAGGACCCGGGAATCCAGGCGATCCCGGCCCAGGTATTGGGAGGTCATCCGCACCTCGCCTGCGATCTCGTCAACCATGGCCTGCCGCCGCGCCGCCATGTCGCTGTCCGGCCCCGCGGAGGCCGGCCCGCCCATCGCCAGCAGGCACAGGACCACCCACCTGCTCCTTATGGCCCATGCTTCCATCGGATTCCTCCTGCTCTTACAAGTATGGCACCCGGGCCGACATCCGGATCTGTACCGGGATGTCCATGGCGTCCCCGCCGTGGCCAATCCGCAGTCACCGAAGACCCCGTCCGCGGTCACCGCTGCCGGGGAGGTCCCCGCGCGGCGCGCCCGCGTGTCGGACGGACGTGTGCCAGAATCCCTGTACAGGATCAGCGATTCGGGGAACTGCCGTGACCTCGTCCCTGAACAGACAGGTCGCCGAGAAGCTTGACGAAATGGCCGGGCTGCTGGAGGCGCAGGGCGCCAATCCCTTTCGGGTGCGCGCCTATCGCCGGGCGGCGAGCGCGGTGGGCGGCTTGGACCGGGACCTGGAAGAGATCGCCGCCTCGGAGGGAATGGAGGGCCTGACGTCCCTGCCCACAATCGGCAAGGGCATCGCCTCCGCCGTATGGGAACTCGTCCATACGGGACGCTGGAGTCAGCTGGAGCGGCTGCGCGGCAGCCTCCAGCCCGAGTCCCTGTTCCGGACAGTGCCCGGGGTAGGGCCGGCCCTTGCGGAGAGAATTCACGACGAACTCCACGTGGACTCGCTGGAGGAACTCGAAGCGGCAGCCTACGACGGCCGGCTGGAGAATCTGCCGGGTATCGGCGAAAGGAAACTGCAAGCCCTGCGCGCCGCACTTTCGACCATGCTGGGCAGGACGCGGCGACCGGCGGCCGGAACCAGTCCGGACGGCCCGCCGGTGAAGGTCCTGCTGGAGGTGGACCGCCGCTATCGCCAGGGCGCCGGCGACGGGTCATTGCCACAAATCGCGCCGAAGCGATTCAATCCTGACGGCGCGGCATGGCTGCCCATCCTCCATACTGATCTGGCCGGATGGCACTTCACCGCGCTCTATTCCAATACACCCCGAGCCCACCAGCTCGGCAAGGTCAAGGACTGGGTGGTGATTTACTTCTATGATCAGGACCACGAAGAAGGCCAGCACACGGTGGTGACCGAGACCCAGGGCCCTTTAAGGGGCCGGCGGGTGGTGCGCGGCCGGGAGAAAGAGTGTCGCGATCTCTACGGCGGGAATGGCCGATGACGCCCCCTCGACGTATCGCGTCTCGGCACCGGACGGTCAGCGGCGACAGGGGACAGAAAAGACAAGCCCCGCCAGGCAGGCGGGGCTTTCGTCATGGCCTCCTGGCGTTGGCCTGGCGGCGTCGTCTCAGGTGACGACGAAGGAGGCGAGCCTCCCGATGTGCCAGGCCGTCATTGGAGGCGGGTTTCCGCTTCTCCATGTCGTACCTCCGGCGGATTCCGGTCTTGGATGGCGCCCATGTTATCCGGAGCATATAGCTGACACACTGATCCAGGTCATTTGCTTAAATTCCTGTTTTTCAACATTATTATGACAAATCATTATGTCAAATAGAGCGCCGGTACCGGAGACCTGGTGGATCGCTGCCACTGTCCTCCGGACCAGGCGAGACTTGAGGCCGGCGTCGTCGTGGGGCCGTACAAGAGGAGGCCTGATGCCCACGATGTGCCTGGCGGCGGGCGGATCGATCGCGAAAAATGAGGAGTCTGTCCTGCCGAGCCGGGCCCGAAGCAGCTAGCATCGCGCAAGACCTGTCGGAGCGGAACCAAAAGATGTTTTTCTTCAGATCCAAAGGAAGGATCGTGGTTGAACGCCATGGGAAGCAACAGGAACTGAATCCCGCCCGTGGCGAAGACGCCAATTACGTCACCTCGATGTATGACTTCATCGAGTTGCGTTCGTCCCTGGCGTCCCCGGACGCCCGACGGGCGTTGTCCAGGATCTCCGAGGACGCCTGGTTCGCCGGCCACGACGCGCCCAAGGAACTGGGAATATCCAATCGCGGCGAATTTGCCCGCAAGAAGGCCCTCGACCAGGGCCAGCCGCCTCCGGCGATGCCCTTCCGCGCGCTGGATAACCAGATGAAGAATTTCCGCGGCAAGGAAACGATCAAGCTCGCCATCATCAACGGCTTCGGCGTCGGCGTCGGCGACAACCTGGTGGGTATGACTGCAATCCGCGAGGTGCGCAAGCGCCTGGCGGCGGCCGGCATCAAGCAGGCCAGTATCGAGCTATGGGTGCGTTCGGCCGGCTACGATAATGCCGCCGCGGTTTGTGACATGCACGGAGGCATAGACCGTGTCGAGATGCTGCCGGTCCCGGTGGAGCGATTCAAGGCTCTGGATGGCTACTGGGACCTGGGAGGCCTCAAGGACCGGCCAACCGTGTCTCGGCGATCTACGGTGGACTTCTTCCTCGAGCTGCTGGGCGTCGATCCCAGCGGCGTCACGCGAGACGACAAGCGTAACCAGCTGGCCCTTAGCATCCCGGTCGTCAAGGAAGTGGGAGACGCGACCCTCGGCTTGAGCCGCCGCTACCTGATCCTGCATCCGCTGAGCCGCAGCCTGGGACGCAACATGCCGGCCGAGGTCTTCGGCGACCTCTGCGCCAGGCTGGTCAAGGCCACCGGCATGGATGTGGCCACGGTCGTCCCGGTCCCGAACATGCACGAACGTCAGATCGACCTTTCGGCGATTTCGGGCCGCAGTTTCCAGCATTACTGCACCGTGGTGAAGAATGCCTCCGCGCTTGTCTCCGTGGACACCAGCATCTATCACATCGGCGATTGCTTCTCGGTCCCGTCGGTGGTGATCTTCTCCACGGTGATGCCGGAACTCAGGGCACGTTACTACCCCTTCGTCGAGGGCATCCCGCTCCCTGGCCTCGGCAAGGCGGACCCGCTGACGCTGTGGCCGAGTCTGGATCTGGATTACGTCGTCCAGACCCTGGTGGAGCGGCTCCCCCTGGATTGACGGTTCCGCCACCCGTCCCCTACCCCGGGGACCAGCCGTTGTAGAATTGCGCTTTGATCATGGGCCTGGAGCCCGGAGACACCGGATCATGGAGCGCAGACTCGCCGCCATCCTCACCGCCGACGCCGTGGGATACACCCAGATGATGGCGCGCAACGAGGTCGCAACCCTGGAGACCCTGGATGCATATCGCTCCATCATGGGCGGACTGATCAGGCAGCACGGGGGTCGGGTCGTCGACGAGGTCGGCGACAACCTCCTGGCGGAGTTCCCCAGCGCCGTAGATGCCGTCCAGTGCGCCGTCGAGATTCAGCGACAGCTTGCGGAAAGCAACGAAGACAGGCCCGAAGACCGGCGGATGAAGTTCCGCATCGGCGTCAACGTCGGCGATCTCATGGTGGTGGGCGACCGCATCGTCGGCGACGGCGTCAACGTGGCCGCGCGCATCGAGGCCGAAGCCACGCCGGGTTCGGTGGCAATCTCCCGGTCCGTGCTCGATCAGATCGACGGGAAACTTCCCATCAAGTTGCGAGACAAGGGCGAGTTTTCGCTGAAGAATGTCCCGCGCCCGGTGCAGATCTACGAAGTGCTGGCGGGAGACGGCGGCGACGAAGAGGCGCCGGCTCCGGGCGCCGCAACCATGGAGCCCCACGTCCCGGGTTTCGGAGGTCGCAGCGCCATCGCCGTGCTTCCCTTCCGCAATCTGAGCCCGGACCCGGACCAGGAGTACTTTGCCGACGGCCTGGCCGAGGACCTGATCACGTCCCTCGCCTCCCTGCGCATCTATCCGGTCATCTCCAGGAACTCCAGTTTCGCCTTCAAGGGTAAGGCGACAGACCCGCGCCAGGCGGGCAAGGATCTCGGCGCCCACTACATCGTCACCGGCAGCGTCAGGAAGGTAGGCGAACGGGTGCGGGTCAACGCGGAGCTGGTGGATTCCGGGGACGGCCGCCAGATCTGGTCGGGCCGTTATGACCGGGAGATCAGCGACATCTTCCAGGTCCAGGACGAGATCACCGCAGCGATCGCCGGAGCCGTCGGACCGGCGCTGTTCCAGAGCGAGATGCTCCATGCCATCCGCCGGGCGCCGCGCAACTCGGACGCCTGGGACTGCGTCCACCGTGGCATGTGGCACCTCTACCGGTACACCCGGGAGGGCGTCGCCAAGGCCCGCGCGTGGTCCGCCCGGGCTCTCGAACTACAGCCCGATTCCGCAACGGCCTATTGCATCATCGCCTTCAGCCACATGTACGAGGTGATCTACCAGTGGGTGGCCTCCCGGGAGGAGCCTCTCATGGCGGCGATGCAGGCTGCGGAAAAAGCCGTGGCCGCGGACAAGGACGACCCCATGGCCCTGACAGCCCTGGGATTCGCCTGCGCCCTCTGCGGATACCGGGACCGGGCGGTGGCAGTACTGCAGCGTGCCGTGGAGGTGAATCCCAGCTCCGCCCTCGCCTTCTGGTCCCTCGGCACTACCCTGACCACGGCAGGCAAGCCCGACGACGGCATCCCCATGATAGAGAAGGCGATGCGCCTGTCCCCCCAGGATCCCCTGACCAACGAATTCCTGTTTTCCATCGGCTCGGCCCATTTCATGGCCGACCGCTACGAGGAAGCCATCCATTTCGCCCAGCAAAGTCTGGACATGAAGCCCGACCAGCCAGGAGCCTGGCGAATCGTCGCCGCCGCCAGCGCGTTGCTCGGCAAGATGGACGAGGCGCGGCACGCTCTTGGCCAGATGATCCGCCTGGCGCCGGATCTGACCGAGGACAGGATGCGCGTCTTCCTGCGGGACGAGGATGCCCAGCGCTACGTCAAGGGATTGCGGCTGGCCGGCTGGACCGGCTGAAACCGGACCCCTCCGGCCACCCTCCCGCGTCCTATCGGCTGCCCCGCAAAGCGCTGCCAGGTTTCTGTTGAGAGCCACATCCTGCCACGCCTGGCAGCGGCAGTATTCACTACTGCGCGGAGCGGCGCTCATCTGACGCAACCGCGATCGGAAGACAGCCAGGCCGATGCCCAGCCCGACCTCTCCCACGGGATTTGGACACCCCGGCGGCCTGGGCCCTCTTGTGTCCGGGACCACGGATAGGCTCTGGGGCACGATCCCGCTGTCCGCAAAGCCGGATCCCCGTCCTTCCCCCGGGTATTGCGACGCATGATGCGCCCGGGTTGGCCGATGACTATGCTCTAGCAGCGTGGGCTGTTCGAGGGAGGATCCGGTGCGCAGTGTATTGGAGGAGGCGGCACGCCGGAGGGTTTTCCGCCTCGCGGCACTGTATGTCGTCGGCGCCTGGGTCGCGTTGCAGGTCGCCGACCTGGCTTTCCCCGGGCTCGACATCCCGGAGCAAGCCATACGCTTCATCTGGATTGGTGCCTTCGCACTGTTCCCTCTCGCGCTGATTTTCGGCTGGCGCTACGACATTACCGGGCGCGGTGTCGTCCGGACACCGGCTGCGGATTCCGCAGGCGGGCCTGTCCGCCTGGTCCGCAACGATTACCTGCTGCTATCGGTGTTGGCGATCGCCGCCGCGGGCGTGCTGGCGTTGCTGTCGACCCGGATCGCCGACATGCGGCAACCCGGGGCCCAGGAAGCGGTCCTTGAGATCTCGCCCAATTCAGTTGCCGTACTGCCGCTGGACAACCTGACCGGGGATCCGGAGCAGGCGTATTTCGTGGCGGGGATGCACGATGGCCTGATCACCCTGCTTTCCAAGGTGGACGCCCTGAAAGTCATCTCCCGTACTTCGGCCAACGCCTACCGGGGCGCGACCAAAACACTTCCGGAGATCGCCCGGGAACTGCGGGTTGCGAGGCTCGTGGAGGGTTCGGTCTATCGTGACGGCGACGAGGTCCGGATCACGGTTCAGTTGATCGACGGCGCCACCGACGAGAACCTGTGGGCGGAAAGCTATTCACGGAACATCGGCAACGTACTGAATATGCAGGCCGATATGGCCCTCGCCATCGCAGGGCAGATCGAGGGTCAGCTCAGCCCAGGGCAGGAATCGCGGCTGGCCGGTCGGGAAGTCGACCCGGAGACCTACGAACTCTACCTCAAGGGCATGTATCACCTGTATCAATTCACGCCTGAGGGCATGGAGCAGGGCATCACCCTGCTCAGACAGGCGGTCGATCGGGACCCATCCGATCCCCTCGCCTACGCCGGGCTCGCCCTGGCTTACAACGAGATCGGCCACTCGTCGGGTCCGAGATCCGCGTTTCCGAAAGCCAGGGCCGCCGCGCTGACGGCCCTCAAGCTGGACCCGGACTCCGCGGAGGCCCGGGCGGCCATGGCGGAAGCCGCACTCTACTTTGATTGGGACTGGGCCGAATCGGAGCAGAACTTCCGGCGCGCGGTGGAATTGAATCCCAGCCTGCCCCAGGCCCTCGGCCACTACGCCTTCCTGGAGATACTCTTGGGGCGCACGGAGGAATCCTTCGCCCTCGTCGCCCAAGCGAGCCAGGTCGATCCGCTCTCGCCGGTCTGGCCGAGTTTCGCCTGCTGGTTGTACATAGTGGCGGATCGTTTCGATGAGGCGGTCGCGGCCTGTGAAGAGGGCCTGGACCTGGCGCCAGGCTTCCCGCTGGCTCTTTACGGTCTGGGACAGGTTTACTCGGCCCAGGGCAGGATCGAGGAGGCAATCGCTGTCCACGAGCAGATCCCGGAAGGCCTCCCGATACGGTACTGGGCGCTTGGACCCACCTATGCGATGGCCGGTCGCCGCGAAGACGCGCTGATGATGGCCGAAGCAATGATGATCGATCCCGGGCCCAAGGACCTGCTGCACATTGCATTCACCTACGCAGGGCTGGGTGACACGGACGGGGCGATCCGCCGGCTGGAGACCGCCTACGAGGCGCGAGTTGACTGGTTTCCCTGGATCGCAATCCACAACGGCTACGGAGGCGTACTGGAGGGAATCCGGCAGGATCCGCGCTTCCAGGAGATCGTGGGCCGTTTGAGCCTGCCGAATTGATCCGGACCGGCCCCGCCGATGCCCGCCGCGACGCCCGGTCGGGCGGGGAATTGACCCTGCTCAGTGTATTCGCCAGCCGATTCAGGTATTACTGCGCCCTAAGGGCCGGCTGGGCTAGCAACCGCACCTCGTCCTGGCGTCCAGAAAAATCAGCCAGGCACCCTCCCCCCAGCGACGCGACACTCAGACCGGCCCCGTCGTTTCGAAAGACCCGGACTGTCCCGGCGTTTCAGCCGGACCGACGCATCGGACCGGTGAGAAGCATCGTCATACGACCATGAGCAGCAACAAATCCTCCGCGTTGACCCTGTGCGCAGCCCTTGTGGCAATATTCGCAACCGCCCTAGCCGAAACGCCCCAGGATGCCACCGTGGACATTGAGCGCCAGAATCCCTTGATACGGGAATGGGACACGCCACTTGGCGTCCCGCCGTTCGATCTCATCGAAAACACTGATTATGCCCCCGCGCTGGAGGCGGCCTTCGAGACCCAGCGCGCCCGAATCTCAGCCATCCTGGAGAATCCGGCGCCACCGGATTTCGACAACACCATCCTCGCCATCGAACTGGCACGGTCGGAACTGAATCGGATTTACAAGGTGTTCGACAACATCACCGGGACGGACACCGACCCGACCCTGGACGCCCTGGAACTCGAGATCAAGCCTCGCTATGGCCGGGAGCGCGACGCCGTCTACCTGAACCAGGACCTGTACCGTCGTGTCCAGGCCGTCTACCAGAACCTGGACAATCTCGATCTGGGGGCGGAGCAGAAACGGCTGGTCGAACTCACCCATCGGGACTTCGTGCGCGCCGGCACGGCTCTGCCCGAGGCAGACCGCGAGCGCCTCCAGGAGCTCAATTCCCGGATCGCCGAGCTGAGCGCACAGTTCGGCCAGAACCTCAGAGCGGAGACCAAGGCGTTTGAACTGGTGATCACGGACCCGGCCGATCTGTCCGGGCTGCCCACCGATGTCATTGCGGCGGCTCGGGAGACGGCGAAGAAACGCGGTCACGAGGACGCCTGGGTCTTCGGGCTTGACCGTTCTTCCTTCGAGGCATTCATGGCCAACGCCGACAACCGTGAACTCAGGCGGAGGTTGTTCGACGGCTACCGTTCCCGGGGCGGCCAGGGAGGACAGACGGACAACCGTGAAATCCTCCTGGAGCTGGTCCGCCTGCGCGCCAGCCGCGCCGAGCTGATGGGCTACCCGACCCACGCCGATTATCAGCTCGAAGTGAACATGGCCAGGACCCCGGCGCGGGCGGAGGAGTTCCTGCTGCAGGTCTGGGAGCCCGGCCTGGAGCGCGCACGCGAGGAACTGGCGGACATGCGCGTCCTGGCGCAACAGGACGGCATCGAGGAATTCCAGGGTTGGGACTGGTGGTACTACGCCGAGCGCCTGCGCCGCCAGAGGTTCTCCCTGAACGACGAAGAGCTCAAGCCCTATTTCGAACTCAGCCGGGTCCGGAACGGCGCCTTCTACGCGGCCAACCGGCTGTTCGGCATCACCTTCCACCCGGTGCCAGGTGTCCCGACCTGGGATCCCGACGTGGAAGTCTTCGAGGTCAAGGACGCCAACGGCGAGTTTCTCGCCGTCTTCATGGCCGACTACTACACGCGTGATTCCAAGAGTGGCGGGGCGTGGATGAACACCTATCGCAACGCCTCGGACATCGACCGCCCCATCCGGCCGATCGTCACCAACAACCTGAACCTGATCAAGCCGGGGGAAGGCGAGCCGACCCTGCTGAGCTTCGACGAGGCGGAGACGCTTTTTCACGAATTCGGCCATGCTCTGCAGGGCATGCTGACCACCGTCGATTACGAGCGGTTCTCGGGTACCTCGGGGCTTCCGCGGGACTATGTGGAACTGTGTTCGCAGGTAATGGAGCACTGGGCCCGGGAGCCGGAGGTGCTGCGCGTCTATGCCTGGCACTACCAGACGGGACGAGTGATCCCGGACGACCTGATCAACAAGATCACCGCCTCGGCCACGTTCAACCAGGGATTCATGACCACCGAGTACATCGCGGCGTCTCTTCTCGACCTGTCGTGGCACACCATGAGCGCTGAACAGGCGGCGTCAGTCACCGACGCAAGGCAGTTCGAGGCCGATGTGCTGCAAAGCTACGGTCTCCTTCCCGAGATCGAGCCCCGATATCGCAGCCCCTATTTCGCTCACATCTTTTCGGGCGGGTATTCGGCGGGCTATTACGCCTACCTGTGGGCGGAGGTCCTCGACGCGGACGCTTTTACGGCCTTCAAGGAGCGGGGCGACATTTTCGATCCGGCCCTCGCCCAGCGATTCCAGACCTACATCTTCGAGGCAGGTGGACGGGAGGAGCCCGATGTCCTGTACCGCAAGTTCCGCGGCAAGGACCCGGATATCGAGCCGCTGCTCCGGACTCGCGGACTGCTGCCCGAGCCTACTGTGAGCGAAGGCGCCATTCGGGAGTGATCCGGGACACCACGCGCTCGTCGTGTCGGATGAAGCGGTAGTTCTCGGCGAAGAAGCGCTTCCGGTGCCGGCAGCAGGGGCGGTCCCAGTCGTACTCCAGATCGCCACATTGACCAATGCCGGTCCTTAGCCGGCTGCGGCCCAGGGGATGGTCACACCATCCTGCGTCTTGAGAAAACGAACGGACTGCCGAATCAGGGTCTTTTCCGGGGCCACAAGGAACCGTGGCCGCCGGCAAGGCGTTGCTGAGTCTACGCCCGGTCGCCCTGCTCCGCCGGGGCGAAGAGCAACTCCAGGTGATTACGATACAGCTTGAGATGCGCCAGCGTCTGCCCAGCATCATCCATCAGACGGCCCAGGATCAGCCCGCCTTCTACCACCGCAAGGAGATTATCCGCCAGCGCGTCCAGATCCACCTCGACCCGCGGAACGTAGCGTTCCGACACACGCTCGAGCTGGTCCCGGATGGTCTCGCGCCAATGCACGACCGTATCGCGCATCGCCTGCATGGCATCTTCGTCGACGACCGGCAACTCGTAGGCATATGAACCATAGAGACAACCGGGATTCATCCTGCCGGCCGCACGGATCTCCGCTTCCATGCCTTCTATCAGCAGGCCGACCCCCACCAGCAACTGCTGCAGGGGGTCACGCGTCATGCCCCTGGCCCGGTCAAGTACGGCGTCCAGCTGCAGTTGTTCTCTCCGGGAGTATCTCTCGATGACCGCCCGGGTGAGCGCCTCCTTGTTCTTGAAGTGGTAGAAGAAGGCGCCTTTTGTCAGACCGGTATTCTCGAGGACCTTGTCGATAGAGGTCGCCGAGAAGCCATTCGCCAGGATCAGGTCCTGGGTGGCCTGAAGGATTTTTTCACGCGTGGCTTCGCCCCGACTCGCCATTCCCGGCTCTCCCATCATTCAGATTCTGCGCAAGAATATAACCGACTGGTCTGTATATATCAAATACTTCTGCCTGGACGTGCCCGAGCATTCGCCGAGGTGGGGGTCCCAATTTTTCATTTAAAATTAGAGCCTTGTGCTACCTGCGACAACCAAGCTTCACCCCCAAGCGATCTCCAGTTCGTTTATTTTGGTTCGGGATGCTTGAATTATTACCGACTGGTTGGTATTAATTACACCCCCAACACAAAGCATGAACCCGCTTGCAAGCGGAAATCGAGGAGACATGACGATGAGGACGCGACCTTCTCCGTTCAGCGACGAACGAGACAACGTGACCGCCTACGCGGCCGTCGCCGTCGCACTGTGGACCGGTCTGATCGTAACGGCATTGGCCTGGTTGCACTGAGCCGCCACCGCGGCACGAACCCCGGGACATGCGGATAAGGCCAGGGACGCACGGCGGGGCGTTGGTCCCCGTTCCCGAGCGGAGACTTGGCCGACGACGGGACAGAGTTCCCATATTTCTGCCCGGCTGTTGTGCCCGGGTTGGTATTCAGGGGCACATATCCAGACATCAATAGCGCGGGACGCCCTCACGGATCGACAGATCCCCGCGCCAGTGGAGGACAAAGAGATGGTAGACAGCGTATACGACATCGACGGCGCCACATATGAGCGATGCATCAACGCGTCAAAGCGGATCCGCTGGGACATCGACAAGGATGTGATCCGCGGACGGGAATTCGACCTGTCGCAGAAATTCCTCCCCGACGGCCTGTCGCTGGTGCACGAGATCGCCTTCCTGGCCGAAGAGGAGCGGCGCTTCCTCAGCCAGGTACAGGGCCGTACCTACGCCAACCTCTTCGGGCTGGTGGAGCGTTTCATCAACGCCAAGGTGCTGGAAGTCAGCCGCGACCACTGGCTCGGAGACCAGACCGCCCTCGAAGCGTTGATCCGCTTCAGCGACGAGGAACTGAAACACCAGGAATTGTTCCGCCGAATCGAACGGATGGCCGCCCAGGGCATGCCCGAAGGCTATGTCTGCGCCCCCGACCCTAACGAGGTGGCAGCCGCGGTGCTCAGCAAGTCCACCTGGGCCGTGCTGGGGCTGACCTGCCACATCGAGCTATTCACCCAGCAACACTACCGGCAGAGTATTGCGCCGGACGACCAGCTCTCCGATCTGTTCAGGGACGTGTTCCTGTACCACTGGAGGGAGGAGTCCCAGCACGCCATCCTGGACGAACTGGAGTGGCGGCGCGAACACGCGAGCCTGACCGAGCATCAGCGCGACCAGGCGGTGGACGACCTGATCGAGCTGGTCGGCGCCGTGGACGGGATCCTGCAGCTCCAGGCCGAAGCCGACGCGGACTACTTCGTGAACGTCAGCAAACGTGACTTTGGCGATGACGAGGCCGGGCAGATCAATTCTGCGGTGCTTCGTGCATACCGCTGGCAGTACATCGTCTCCGGCGTAGGGGATCCGCGATTCATGGAGATCCTGGGCGACCTCACTACCGAGGCCCAGATGACCCAAATCGTGACAGCCCTGGCCCCCCTGATAGAAGCAGGGTCACCGACAGCCCCCGCCGCTATCACTTCCGCGGCCGCCTGACTCCCGGCACCCGCGGTTTGTCCCGGGGACCATCCGGTCCCCGGGGCTTTCTCGTGTGTCGGGATCGCGACGGTAGCCACCGGAAACCGCCCGGCGGCGGATGCGCCTTTCGATCCTGACAATCCCGGGAGAATTTTTCTGCGCCCACCCTTGACACCCGGCCGGGCTGGTATATATAGCCAAATAAGATGTCCGAAGCGGAATCAGGGGATACCGTCGCCGGACGTCTTGCCAACGCCCCCGTGTAGTCCATAAGCGGCGGGCGGGCAGGGTTCCCGATCGGCAGGAAGCCGGGCGCATGGCGCGTGGAGGGCCAGGCGCACCTTTCCATCCCACCTGCCCTGTCCTTTCGTTGTTGCGGTGTGTTTAACAGTGAAGGTCCGGCTCCGTCCGGGTCGGGCCGGTGACGCGTGATCGGCCGCCAGCGGCGGCAGCGGACGCGCGGGAGGTTACGATGGAAGATCCCACCAAAGAGGCATCGACGGCGAGGGTGAAGGCCCTGGCGGCGTCCGGTTGGCTCGACCGGGTGCCGGAACGGCTGATGACGGCGATCCTGTACGTGGCACTGGCGCTGGGTGCCGTTACCCTGTTCGAGGCGATCCGGATGGCGTGACGCCCGTCTGCGAGGCGTCCCGGAGGCGCACGCCCCAGGGGGTCACTCTGCAAAGTTCCGCGATCCGGGTTCCGGCCGCCCCGCAGCGGCGTCGGAAGGCTTTGCTCCCGGATTGCGGGCGGAGCTTTCGCGGCAGGCGGCCTGACCGGCCATTCACCGGAGCCGGCGGCCGGCAGCCACGCTCACCAAGATGCTGACTGACCCGGCGGTCAGGGCTGCCGCGACCAGGAAGGCGGTGGCCTGTCCGAACCACTGCCACACCGCGCCGAACAGCACCGCGCCGGGCAGCGCCAACAGGCCCGCGACCATGTGATACAGGCCAAATGCCGTGGCCCGCTGTCCGGCCCTGGCGCAGTCCCCGATCAGCGCCCGCTCCGGACCCTCGGTGAATGCGAGGCTCGCCCCGTAGGCCAGGAACAGGATCCAGACCACGACCCCGTCGCCCCCGATCAGGCCCAGGGCCACCAGCGCCGCGATCCGCAGCAACCAGCCGGCCACCAGAACGGGCAACCGGCCTAGCCTGTCGGACCATTGGCCGGCGGGCATGGCCACCAGCACCTTGACCGCGCTGGCCGCCGCCCACAACAGCGGAATCCACACGACCTGCAAGCCCCGGGATTGGGCCCACAGGACGAGGAACACTTCCGGGGCCGTGGCTAGGGCAAGGCCGCCGGTGGCGGCAATCAGCCCCTTGAGCCGCCGGTCGAGGGATCGCCAGGCCAGGGGTGCCGTCTCGGGGGCAGCATCGCCCGTCAGCGGGATGTCGGGCACGCCAAAGACAAGCAGTGCAACCACCATGAGCCCTGGGATGACAGACAAGAGGAAGACCTGGGGAAGCGGTACTCCCAGGCCGAGCAGCACGAATGCCACGAGGGGGCCTATGACCGCACCCAGATGGTCCATGGAGCGATGGAAACCGTAGGCCCGGCCCCGCTGGTCCTCCGCGGTTGTCGCCGCAATCATGGCGTCCCGCGGCGAAGTCCTCAGGCCCTTGCCGAGGCGATCCAGGAAGCGCATCGCCAGGACCCAGGGCCAGCCGAGGGCCAGACCGATCAATGGCCTCGCGGCCGTCGATGCGCCGTAACCGCCCACCACCATCCCCTTGGCGTTCCAGCCCCGGTCCGCCAGCCTCCCGGATACCAGCTTGAGCAGGCTGGCGGTAGCCTCGGCCACTCCCTCCACCAGCCCGACGATCACCGGACTGGCGCCGAGGGTAGCCGTAAGGAATACAGGCAACAGTGGCGTTACCATCTCGCTGGCCGCATCCTGCAGCAGCGATACCGCTCCGAGAACGACCACGGTACGGGGCAGCCAGGAAGTCGTCGAGCGTGTCGTCAATTGGAGCGTTTCCTGCCTGCCGTCCGACCGCGGGGAAGCGCCAGCGAACGCGTGATCCAGTCGGCTTTATAGCAGGGATCGACGAACACCCGCCGCATTGACCAATGCGCTCGATGATCTCCGGTGCATCATCTGCCGGTGGCACGCCGGCCAGCACGACCGGAACACTGTTCCGGCAACGTCCTGAATCGGCTCAGGCCTGGAACTTGAAGGTCCTTACCGACTGCTCGAACGGTCCCACGCTCTTCTCGTAATAGTGCAGCAGCGGGGCATTGTAGGCAGCGGCGTAAAAGCCGCGCGCGGTGGCGCAACCATAAACCAACGCGCGGTATCTCAAACCACTCTCGGATCGCCATGCGAGCTCGACCCGGAACCCCGATACCCCGCCCAGATCCGCCGGGACATTGTCGACGATCTCGATTGTGCCCACGCTGCGCTCCTTGCGCAGGTCCGCCACGAACAGCTCTGCCAGCTCCCGCGGCGGCATGTCCGCAGAGGACCTTTCCTCGATGGCTGGAAAGGCCTTGTCATGCGCTCGGTAGAACACGCGGATCGCCTGCAGATCGGGGCCGTCGTGGGAGGAGAGTAACGGAGCCTTGGCGTTGTACTTGATCCAGGCCCACCCTTCGGGAAGGGTGATGGCGTATCCGCCGTCCGGGTCCACGTACTCGTTGCCGTATGAATCCTCCCATTTCGGGGGCGTAACGCAGCCGGACGCGATCGCGACGAGGCCGATGATGACAAGACACCGAGTGGTGAGTCGCACGTTCATTGCGTCTGCTCCTTGAGCCTGGCTACATATCGTTCGATATAAGCCCGATCCTGGGCCCGAGGGGACAGCTCCAGGTAGCGGGTGAAGAACTCGATGGCTTCCTCATTACGGCCCTGGTTCATCCGGATCAGTCCGAGGGCTTCGTGATTGGGCGCGAATTCGGGACTGGTCTCCAGCGTCAGCAGGTATTCCTGTTCCGCCCGTTCGGCGTCGCCGGGCTCACCGCGGATCCGATATGCCTCGGCGAGATAGTAGCGATACTCGGGCGGCGACCGGTCCAGCAGGCCCTCATCCTCCATCAGGAAGATCACCACCTTCGGGTCCCGCCTCTCCAGGTCGGTCGCGAGGGAAGTCCGTATTGCAGACAGCACCCGTGCCCGGTAGCCGTCTTCATTGATCTCGCCGCCCGGGGGCGAACCCTTCTCCATCTCTTCGAAGCTTCGCTCACGCTCGGCCATCTGGGGATGGGAGGAGAAGAACACCGGGGTGTCGTAGTCCATGACCTGTGCCTCCCTGGCGAGGCGCTCGAACGGCTTCCCGGCCTCAGACGTCGCGTAGCCGGCCGCCTGCATGCGCTGGAACCCGACCGTATCTGCCTCCCTTTCCAGGTCCCGGGAGTAGCCCATCATGGACGAGTAGGCTACCACCCGCCCGACCAACGGTATGCCGGTCAGGGACTCGAAGACCATGACCGCGTTCATGCTCTGCTTGGCACTGCGGACGGACCTGAGGGAATGGCGACCGACGAAATGCGACCCCTCGTGACCGATGATGGCCGCCAGCTGGGCCTCGTTGTCGAGCCGGGCGAACATGCCGATATCGAAATAGATGGAGCCGTTCGGCAGGCAGAAAGCGTTGGGTTCCGAACTGTAAAAGGGATGGATGGGCATGGTGCCCTGGTAGTCCGGAAACAGGCGATCCACGATGCCCTGGAGGTAGGCCTTCAGTTCCGCATCCGGGTAGATGGCACCGGCGTTGGCAAGCTGCTTGTCGAACTCGTCCGAGTCATACCAGAGCCTTTTCTCGTCCATTGCCAGGGCGGTGGTGCCCTGACCGGGCTGAAACGGCTTGATGTCGCCGACCGAGGTGCAGCCGACCACAGCAATCATGGCGACGGCGGCCAGGCGCTTCACTGAGCCTGCCCTTGCCCCCGGTAACTGGCGAGCATGTCGCGGAACAGGGCTTCCGCCCTGGCCGGATCGGTGACGACGTCGTCGTCCACGCTCTTGCCCTGCCCGAGGAACGCGTACGAGACCCCGTCATACACTTCCTGGGTGGACCGGAACCAGGTGAGTCGACCGGTCCCCAGGTCGGCCATGGCCACGGACAATGCGCCGGCCTGCGGCGGTGGCATCCCGTAGAGCAGGATTCCCAGTGCGACACGTCCACCGGTGGGCGCTACATGCCATCCAGTCACGATCAGCGCCTGACGGGCACCGGTCCGTTCGGCCAGGAAGTTCAGGCCGGCGCCCATGCTGTAATCCCGCGCCGAGATGGCAGCCACACCCAGGGCGCTCTTGCGGGCGTAGCCTGCGGTATTCCGCTCCTCCATGAAGCGGACGTTGTCGATGATCGTCGAGAGCAGAGCCACGTGTTCGTCCACGGCGGCCTGTTCATCCGCATCCAGAGTCGGCAGCGCAACCCCCTGCAAGTCCGGGTGAGTGTCCATCGCCGCCGTCACGGCCTGGCGCAGGACGCGGCGCGCGGCCTCGGAGTCCTCCGGTTTGGCCTCGAGCATCCCGTGGGCGGTGACCTGCTTCAGCTCGAAGTTGCTGGACAAGATCAGCACGCCCTCGGATTCCGCGGCAGCGGTCTCGCTGATGAGCAGGCCGACCAGCAGCATCAACAACACCGCAACGACGGATCCCAGCGGATGCCGCACATGAGACGGAGTAGAGGATAGATGGGCGAACGTGGTGGTCATGACGTAACCTCTGATGGGCCTGACACGACCGGCGAGCCACCCCCCTGCCTACGGCAGAAGGTGAACGGACCCGCCCCGATCGGAGGGCAATTCTACTCTGAATTCAGTCGCCGCAAAGGGATTTCATCATGGCGCCAGCGAAGGCGGCGCCGGCCCCCGGAGAGCGGTCTCAGGGACTGACGGGGAGCAGCGAATACTCGACCCGGTTATTCTTCTCGGCGATGCGATTCCACTCGCCCGCTGTCTGGAGGTTTGCGGGAAACGGGTAACGCCGGACCGAGCCCGAGCGGTCGTGGGCAACAACCTCCACGTCGACCCCGGATCCGTTCACCAGGGGTGAAGTCGCAAGGAAATTGGCGAACCCGATCGCCTGGCGATCCACGGCGGAGTCAGAGTTATCCTGTGGATGGCCGATCATGACGCATTGGGCCAGCGGCATGTCGGCCTCCGGCAACCGGTATCCACCGCGGTCGTCGGGTACGAGACAGAATTCCCCGAGATGGGACTCGACACGCACGGTTCCCTGGAAGCCGAGCGCACGGGCATACACCAGCAACGATTCCAGGGTCTCCTGGCGATTTTCGTTCAGAGGCAATTCGTCAAAGGGCACTCCGCCATCTCTATTGACCGCCCATTGAATGGCCGCCAGAGAGGTCAGGTAGCGGGACTGCGCATGCGCGAGTTCCGCTTCCATTCCGGAGACGAGATCACTTGTCTCGGTCTGTGCCGCGGCCAGCTGGCGCTGGGCCGCTTCCACGAGCCTGGCGTTGTCGTTCAACGCCGCGTCCCGTTCACCTCTGAGCTGCCAGACCGTCGCCAGAAGGATCAGGGTCGGCACCAGCAGCGCAAGAGCCAGAAAGAAAACGGCGCCCCGGCCATACGTTTTTGCCGGCGGCGGCGTCAGTTTCGCCAGTTCCGCCTCCGCCCTCTGCTTCTGGAATATCTCCGCGGCAACCTGCCTGGCGAAGTTCCTGTGGCTGCTGAGGATGTCGGAGCGCAACACGGTGTGCTGGTCCTCGAGTATGCGGCTGACCAGCGCTTGTACCGACATGCCGAGGGCCTGCTGCTCGTACTGGCGATCCACCTCGTCCGGGGCATGTTCTGTCGCTTCCGCCGCCTCCCCGCTTTCCGCCGCTCGCAGCTCGGCGCGCCTGTCCCTGACCAGACCAAGCTTCAGCAGCATATCGAACAGGGCACCCGGTTGAACCTGTTTCGGCAATACGCCGACCGCGCCAAGGGCGCGAGCCTGACCCACGTAGACCTCGCCCTCCTTGGCTGTGTACATCATCACGGGGATCATCGCCGTGCGGGGATTGCCCTTGATCACCGAGACCGCCTCCAGGCCGGTCATGCCCGGCATGGAGTGGTCCATGAAGATCACGTCGACGGCCTGGGTCCGAAGGAATTCGATCGCGTCCTCGCCGGTCTCGGCAAGGTAAACGTGTAACTCCTGCTCCTCGAGAAGGGCCTTGAGCGCCATCCGGGCTGACTTGGAGTCGTCGACTACCAGGGCTCGCTTAAACGCCATGGCCATACCTTGTAGCACATTGCCGATGGTGTCCACAGTCTGTCCCGACAGCCCGGCGAGGAGAATGTGGCCGCGGCGGCTGCCGGATTCGGGACTGGCGGCCGGGCCGGGGCTTCCTTAGTCCGAACGGGATAGTCGGGGCAGGCAGGGACGGACTCCCGGGCGCAGCAAATCTGCGCCCGGGTGTGAATGGGGATCCTTACTTCTTCTTGCCTGCAGGCTTCCTGCGCGCCGCGGCTTTCTTTTTCGCCGAAGGACGCCTGGCGGTTGCCTTCCTCGCAGCGGGCTTGCGCCGGGCCGCCGGTTTCTTGCTTGCCGCCGCTTTCTTCTTTGTCGCAGCTTTCTTCGTTGTGGCAGCCTTCTTCTTGGCCGCCGGTTTCTTCTTGGCCGTAGCCTTCTTCCTTGCTGCCATTCTCTGCTTCACCTTGGCCACGTCTTTCTTGACCTCCTTCTCGATCGCGGCCTCGACCTCGGCTGCCTTCTTGGCCACGGCCTTGCCCGCCTTTTTGGCCCTGGCCTTGACTGCGGGCATCTCGGCCTTCACCCGACGCCCCAGATCCGCGGCGCCCTTCTCCACGGACTTCTCCATGGCCTGGAGCTTCTGTTTCAAAGTCGGCTTCTTCTTTGAAGCCTTCTTCCTGGAAGTGGTCTTCTTTGCTGGTGCCTTCTTGCTCGTCATCGTCGTCTCCCTGTAGCGCTAGGCGCGATAACTGTATAGCTCAAAACGGCGTTCGATGCAGCAGGATTCTTGACCGCGTATGCGTTGCGGCACGACGGCCCGGAACAGACCCGTAGGGGGATGTTCGGGGCCACCGGCTACGGTCTGTCCGCGCCGGCCCTGTTTCAGCGGACATTATCTCCCGTCACCTCCACTTGCCAGACCTCCCGTCACCGGATTAAGTTGGGAGACCCCGCAGACAAGCACACCCCGATCCTTTCCAGGTCCGTGACGACAACGAATCCCATTCCACCTTCGACCTCCCTGCGCGAGAGCCTGGCGACTGCCCATCGCTTTCACCTGGAGGGACGACTGCAGGAAGCGGAGATGGCATACCGGATGTTGCTCGACCGTTTCCCCCGGCACCATGAACTGCTGCGTCTCCTGGGCGTCCTGAAGTACCAGGCCGGCGAACCGGAGGCGGCGGTGGATCTGCTTCGGCGTGCGGTTGCGGCAGGCTCGGAGGACGGCCGCGCCATGGAGGCACTGGCGTGCATCCTGGGAGAGAATGGCCAGGAAGAGGACGGTATCCAGTGTCTTCGGGCGCTGGTCGCGGACCAGCCTCGACGGCAGTCTGCCTTCTACAACCTGGGCATGCTGCTGATGGACAGGCCGGAATGCCTGCGCGAGTCCGTCGAGGCGCTGGAACGGGCTGTCGCGCTGGATGCCCGCGACGATAGAGCCCGCGGCGCTCTCGCCCTCGCCCTGCTACGCATGCAGGAGCCGGAGAGGGCGCTTGAACAGATTGAGTCAGTGCTGGCGAGAACGCCCGGCGACGTCCACGGGCTGGCCCACAAGATCGCGGCACTTTCCCAGATGAAGGAACAGGCCGGAATCGCTGCCCTGGTAGACCTGGAGACCATGATCCATATCGACGGCTTCGAGGGTGGCGACGGGTTCGGCAATGCGGCAGAGCTCAACGACTGCCTGGCTCGCCTCATCCTCGACCACCCTTCCCTGGGCGCCGAGAGGACAACAACCAACGGACTCGACACAGGCGAGATTTTGAACTCTGACGACCCCGCCATTCACGCGCTGATCGTTGCTGTGAAAAACGCGGTGTCGCGGATGCAGGACGGGCTGGAACTGGATGCGGATCATCCTTTCATTGCCGGCCGTCCCAAGCGCTGGCACCTCAGCGGCTGGGGGGTGCGTATGTGGAGCGGCGGTTTCCAGGTTCCCCATTACCACCAGGACGCATGGATCAGCGGCGTCTACTACGTCCGCCTTCCGCCGGCGGTGCGGGAGAGCGAGGGATCACAGGCCGGCTGGATTGAATTCGGCCGGGGCACAGACGACCTGTTCCATGACTCATCGCCGGCCATACGACGGATTCAGCCGGAGGAAGGGCGGCTCATCGCGTTTCCGTCCTACTTCTGGCACCGGACGCTGCCCTTCGCGGATGACCACGAGCGACTCTGCATTTCCTTCAATGTGGTGCCCGGCGACCGCTGAGGGAGTCAGCTGTTTTCAGACCGCAGATCCAGTGCCTGCGCTGAATCGATCCAGGCTGAGGAAACCGGCTTCGATGTTGCTGTGGCCCTGCAAGGCCAGGTCGGCGAGCAGTTCCCCGACCACCGGTGCGAACTTGTAGCCGTGGCCGCTGAACCCGGCGGCAAACACCACCGCTGAGGAACCGGGAAGCCTGTCGATGACGAAGTGTCGGTCCGGCGACATGGTGTAGAGGCAGGTCGCTGCCGCCGACGGGCCGTCCAGCACATCCGGCAGGAACCCATGCACGTCCCGTTCGAAGCGCGTGACCACGGCAGCATCGGGACCGCGGTCCCCGTTGTCCGGATCCACTGGCGCGCCGGGGCCGTGGAACCCGACCTTCACCCCGGCGGGTCCGATCTGCCCAGGCCAGGCCGGCACACCGTAGTAGAGGCCGTCGCCGCAGGCACCCCCATCGTCCATCACCCAGGCCGGCATCCTGCCCGCGGAGCATGCCGCAACGTCCCGCGGGAGGAACCAGACGATGTGCTTGAGCTGGGGAGCAAATTCGACACGCGACCGCAGGGAAGGCAGCAGATGATCGACCCACGCGCCGACGGTCACCACAATCCGCGCGGCACGGATCTCGCCATTCTCGATGCGTACGACGCCACCCTGATCGTCCGCCTCCAGCCCCAGCACCCGGGTCCCATACCGCAGATCGGCGCCGTATCGCCGAGCGATCTCCAGGTGCCCCTGGACGCCGTTCTCGGGCACCAGGAATCCGGCACCCGGTTCCAGCAATCCATACATGGTTTCCGGCAGGCTGAACTGGGGAAACGCGACGGCGAGTGCGTCCGGGTCCAGATGCCGTACCGGGATGTCGTACCTGTCGGCGCTCTGCCGGGATCCCCGTAGCACGTCGGATTCCGCTCCACCGATCAGCAGGACTCCGACACGGTGGAAACAGGCCAGGCCGGTCCGGGATTCCAGTTCGTTCCAGCCGCGGAAGGCGCGGCGCAGCAACGGCACGTAGTCCGGATGCTCGAAGTACGCGCGGCGGATGACCCTCGATCCCCCGTGGGTGCTGCCCATGTCGTGCGGAGGCGAGAAACGGTCCAGGCCGATGACCGGCGCCCCGCGGGCGGCGAGGCTTGCACACGCCGCGGAACCCATGGCTCCCAGGCCGACGACCACCACCGGATGTACGTCCATCCCCCGTGCCTCCCGGATATAGCACCTTTGGTCAGCGATTCGGGCTCCATCACCCGAACACAACCATCGACGGCTCCCGGCACGGATGCGGACCGCGCCTCGCCGGATCATACCAGCGGGCCGGTCGGCGGAAGCCGGCGCCGGCTCCCTGATAGGGATCTGCGATGCAATTCACAGCCGTCGGAAGTCAGGAAGGCTACCGTCCGACCACGCCATTCGGTGCGGAGTACGAACATGCCGTCGGAGTCGATCTACATCGCGGGGTTTGTGGTCCTCGTGGCGGGGCTCATCTGTGCTCTCGGCGGTGCCACGTCGATGGGCGTCGCCGGCGCCCTCGGCGGCGGGTTGCTCTGGGCTCTTGCCCGCTTTTCCCGGGACAAGGAGATCCGGAACCGCCGAGCATGCTACGGGGCCGATCCGGGACCCCAGCAGGATATCGCCGGCATCTGATCCGGGGTCAAGGCCGCCGCCAGACCGGGGGGATCCGAAAGATCCGGGGCACGGGCATCGACGGATACCCGGCCCGGCTGAGGGGGCGGGCGGCAAGCCAGGATCGATGGCCGGATGATCACCCGCGGCCGGACCCGCCTATACCGCGCAGGCTACCTCGGCCAGCCTGTGTGTGCGATCGATGGACAGCAGGACCGATAACAGCAGGGGCCGTCCCTTCCGCCGCTGTTCCGATTCCTTCGTGAATCTGGGACACCCGTCACAGCCGCGTACTGCGTCGGGCACTAACGTCAGGTCGAACCAGTCGATCGCGGAGAAGCAAAGTGCTCTCGGAAACGACATATGTCGCCGGCCTGACCGTTCTCGTGACGGGGATTCTTTTGGCCCTCGGAGGCGCGCCGACCCTGGGGGCCGCCGGCGCCTGCATTGGCGCACTGCTGTGCGTCCTTGCCCGCAAGTTCCAGAGAGCGGAGCTCCGGAACCATCGCGGGTTCTACGGAGACTCATCCGGGCGCACGGGCAGCGTCGCTGACTTCTGAGCCGGGAAGATTTCCACCGTCAGGTCTCCAGGCGCGAAACATCACCGACCAGGTGCAATACCGCCAGCCGTAGAACCGCGTATCCGAATCTTGGATTCTGATAGTAGAGGACCTTGGCGGCCACCGCCGTCAGTGCGTATACGACGCAATCTGTCTTGGCCACGGCTGACACCGTTCTCCGCCGCTCGGGCGAAAACACACCAATCTCTCCAATAATTTCACCCGCCTCAACGGTCTTGTCTATTCCCTCCAGGGCGATTGTGCCCTCCAACAGGTAGTACATCTCCTCGGCCTTGTTCCCTCTGCGGAACAGATAGGCACCGGCGGCCAGAGGTCGCTTCTTCATGTACGACAGAAGGTTCTCCATCGGGAATTCCCCTGCCCGGCTGATCGCCTCAACTCTGCGCATCAACCTGAGGAGCTGCATCAGGCGGAACACGTTGAGTGGCAGCAAGATTCCATGGAGGATGAAGATAGGATAGAGGTTGTCGAAGTACGCATAGCCGATGAAGGCCAGGTTGCTCGCGATGGCTACCACCCTCAGCGGCAACATCGTCTTCATATAGAAGGTGGTGAAGACGAGGCCCGCAGCAAGGTAACCGAGGATTTCTACACCGTTCATCGGACTGCACCCCCTGGGCTGTGCTTGAATCGACCGTCCGGAATCCGACTACCCGCCGAGGTCCCTGTCGGGCGTATTCGAGCCCCGAGTGTACCGGCTGGGGCAAGCTTCATTCTTCGCACCTTCGATAGACAGGGCAGCGCGCCGACTTCAGTGCCGTGCCAGGTACCCCTGCAGGCGGGATCGGGCACGACCAGGGATGAAGCCGAGCGGGGCCGAGCGCCGGCCTGTTGACTGGCTACCGCCGGCCCTGCCCGCGCAAATCAGGCTACCTGGGCCAGCTTGTCCCTGCGGTCGGTGGACGGATCGATCATCGTCTTCACCTCGTACACACGGGTGGCAGGAAACCCGCTCAGCCTCGCGTGCTCGTGTATAAAGCTT
>JAHEFR010000026.1:2117-36751 GCA_024640085.1 Gammaproteobacteria bacterium | reverse complement strand
CGCGGCTCGCCAGAGGCGCCTCGAAATAGTTGAGAAGATCCATCAGGCCGTCGGCCTGCAGCCGATCCTCGATGGCGGTCAGTCGCCGGGGGCTGTCCGGATGGCCCTCCGACATCTTGTGCTCGAGAAACACCGGGTGCGTGATGTAGGCGGTGGCCACGCTACAACCTCCGTTGCACATAAATTGTCACAGTCTACTGGCATACTGGGCAGTCCTGACACCATTTCGCGGAAAAGCGTATGACACTGGGCACAAAGGGATTCGGCCTTGACATCGGCAAGTTGTTCGAGCCCCGCTCAGTGGCGGTGATCGGCGCCAGCGAGCGGGAGGGCTCTCCGGGTGCTGCGGTGCTTCGGAACCTGCTCGGCGCCAGGTTCAAGGGGCGCGTCTATCCGGTCAATCCAAAATATAAGAAGCTACGTGGCAGACGTTGTTTCCCAGATATCCGCAGCATCGGCAAGGATGTCGATCTGGCCGTGATCGTCACCCCCGCCCGGGCGGTAGCCGGGGTGCTCGAGGAATGCGGCGAATGCGGGATCGAAACCGCAATCATCATCTCTGCGGGATTCCGCGAGGCAGGGGCGTCCGGCCGCGCCCTGGAGCGATCGGTGCTCCGCGTCGCCCGGCGTCACGGAATCCGGTTCCTCGGCCCAAATTGCCTGGGGATCATGCGCCCGGACCTGGGCCTCAACGCGACCTTCAGCCACTGCATGGCGAACAAGGGCCGTATCGCCCTCGTATCCCAGTCCGGCGCCCTGTGTACAGCCATCCTCGATTGGGCCAAGCCGCGGGGGATCGGTTTCTCCTGCGTGATTTCTTCCGGTATCGCGGCCGACGTGGACTTCGGCGAGATCCTCGACTACCTGATCCTCGACTATCGCACCGAGGCGATCATGCTTTACCTGGAAGGCCTCCACGATTCCCGGCGGTTCATGAGCGCATTGCGCGCCGCATCGAGAGCCAAGCCGGTGGTTATCATGAAAGCGGGCCGGCATTCCCAGGGTAGCAAGGCTGCCGCATCCCATACCGGCGCACTGGTGGGTTCGGACGAGGTTTTCGAAGCCGCGATCCGACGGGCGGGCGTGGTACGTGCGAGGCGATACAACCAGTTTTTCGCAGCCGCGGCCACCTTGCACTCCGGGGTCAGGACCGGCGGGCCGCGTCTCGCCATCGTGACCAACGGGGGCGGCCCCGGAGTCATCGCCGCCGATCGCCTTGCGGACCTCGGTCTGGATCTGGCGAGCCTGTCCAGCGAGACCCGCGCCCGCCTGGACGAGAACCTGCCGGCGGCATGGTCCGGCGACAATCCGGTCGACGTGCTGGGAGACGCCACGCCCGAACGATTCACGACTGCCCTCGGTACCTGCCTGGCGGACAAGGGGGTAGATGCGGCGCTTGCGATCCTCGTCCCTCAGTCCATTTCGGACCCCGAGGCGGTGGCATCCCGGGTCGCCGATATCGCCGACGGTGAGACCAAGCCGGTTCTCGCCTGCTGGATGGGCGAAAAGACCATGGCGAGCAGCCGCAAGCTGTTCCTCGAT
Source organism: Gammaproteobacteria bacterium (assembly GCA_024640085.1). Classification (GTDB taxonomy): domain Bacteria; phylum Pseudomonadota; class Gammaproteobacteria; order Steroidobacterales; family XN24; genus JAHEFR01. The sequence goes on along the minus strand of JAHEFR010000026.1, from coordinate 35,209 downwards.
CGAAAGGTGCCGACCTACTCGACTCCCGAGGGCGCGGTGGACGCCTTCGCCGCAGCAGCCGCCTACCAGGCCAACCAGGAACTCCTGCTACAGGTGCCGGAGCCCCTTAGCCGGCAGCAACGACCAGACCTTGAGAATGTCCAGATGATTGTCGACGCCGCCCTGTCGGACAAGCGCGAGATGCTGGACGCAGTCGAGTCGAAGGCCGTCCTCGCCGCTTTCGATATCCCGATCTTGCCGAGCACGCCGGCCAGGGAACTCACTGACGCGATCGCCATCGCCCAGGAGATCGGCTTTCCGGTAGCCATGAAAGTCCGGTCCCGGGACATCACCCACAAGACCGACGTGAACGGCGTATGCCTTGGACTGAACAGCGGCCACGACGTACGCGAGGCGTGGCGATCGATGCACGAGTCTGTGCGGGTGGCAAGGCCCGATGCGCATATCGACGGCGTTATGCTGGAGCCCATGTGGAAACCGCCGGCCGGGCGCGAGCTGATGGTGGGCGTGCTCAACGATCCCGTTTTCGGTCCGGTGATCAGTGTCGGCCTGGGCGGCACCATGGTCGAGGTGATCCGCGACCGGTCCATTGCCCTGCCGCCGCTGAACCGCTACCTGGTGAAACGGATGATCGCCCGGAGTCGAGCGGCCGGTTACCTGGCCCCGTTCCGCGGCAAGCCGGCTGCCAGCATGAAGGCGCTGGAGGATGTAATCCTGAGAGTGTCCGAGATGGTCTGCGAGCTTCCGGCCCTGACCGAGATGGACATCAATCCCCTGATTGTCGACGAGAAGGGTGCGATGGCGGTGGACGCGAGGATACGGGTCCGGCGGGTCCCGTCCGGGGCGCGTGAATATTCCCACATGGCCATCCACCCCTATCCGAGCACGCTGGTGCAGGACCTGGAGATGGCCGACGGGCTGCGCTGGACCATACGACCGATCAGACCCGAGGACGCCGTCATGGAAAGGGAGTTCGTCAACGGTCTGTCAGAGCGGTCCCGCTACCTGAGATTCATGTACGTGGTCAACGAGATCACGCCCCAGATGCTGTCGCGCTTCACCCAGATCGACTATGACCGGGAGATGGCCCTGGTCGCCATTGTCCACGCGGAGGAAGGCGACAGGCAGATAGGCGTCGCCAGGTATGTGACCTATCCGGATGGCCGCGGCTGTGAATTTGCCATTGTCGTCGGCGACGAATGGCAGCGCCGCGGTATCGCCACGCGTCTGCTCCAGAGTCTTATAGACGTTGCCCGGGACCGCCGCCTCGAGACCATGGACGGGATCGTCCTGCGCGAGAACCGCAACATGCTGGTTCTCGCAGAGCGACTTGGGTTCAAGCAGGAGGTGTCCCGGGACGATCCGGAACTGGTGGTCCTGACGCTGAAACTCTGAAGGGTCGCCAACCGGATCAGCGATCGTTGTAGGCCACCGCTTCGCGATAGTCGTCCAGGTCCTTCTGATAGGCGGCGCGATCATGCTCTAGGCCATCTATCCGGTCTTCCAGGTCCTCTCTCTGGTCCACCAGGTCCTTCGTTTCCAGCAACAGGCGGGCTCTCTCGATATTGGCGGTCCCGCTGGCGATGATGGTCTGTTCATTGGCGTCGATCTGGCGTTCCAGTTCGTCCACCTGCCGCTCCAGTGCCGCGATCTGGTAGTCAGCGCCGCTGACCCGACTGCGGAGGTCATGCAGCCTGCGGCCCTCGGCATAGGCCGTCGAGAAGTCCGCTGCCAGGGATTCGGGGCAGACGCCTGCGTAGGAGCCCCCGGAGGAGCCCAGATTGAACCCGTTCTGGGGCGTGCAGAAGTGCTGCAGGCCCTCGTCGCGACCCCGTCGGTAGGCAGCCAGGTCCAGAGCGATCCCATGGTCTGCGCAGGCCTTGCGGTGCTGTCCTATCCGGTCCGCGGTGTAGCCCCTCGCGCCATCCTCGAAGCCGACGGCCTGCCAGTCGCTGACCAGACATTCGTCCTTGCTCATAGTGGCACAGCCCCCGGCCAGCAGAGCGGCAAACACGATGGTTGTCATGCGGGAGATCATTTGACTCCTCCAAAAGAGACCGGCCTCATGACCTACTCTTTGACATAATTTGTTCCATGCCAGTCTAGGCAGCGGTGAGCGGCGCGGTCCGTGAGCCAGTTCACGTTTCCTGCCCCGGGGAATTGACGGAAATCAGTGGGCGAGGCGGCCACCAGAGGTATGCTGGGCCCATGGCAAAACTGAGATCCAGACTGGCCCGCGAATACCGTACGCTTGAGCGGATGGTGGCCATCTTTTGCGGGGATCACCACGGCGGGCCCGCCGACCAAGCCTGCGACGAGTGCGTGCAATTCCTCGCCTATGCGGAACAGCGGCTCCTGAAATGTCCCTATGGCCAGGAGAAGCCAACCTGCGCCAAGTGCCCGGTGCATTGCTACAAGCCGATGCAGCGAGAGCAGGCCCGGATCGTGATGAGGTACGCCGGACCGCGGATGGTCCTGCGTTATCCCTTCCTGAGCCTCATGCATTTCCTCGACAAGCTCCGCAAGGTCGAACATCCCATGGAATTGCGCCGTCGGCGCAAGACTGCCGGCCAGACGCCCCGCGACACCGCTTGATCTCCCGATGCCGGCCGCTCCAGGCGTTGACAGGGCGCCGGCTTGCCTTTAAACCATAGGGGTGCCGGTTCGGGAGTGATGAGAAGTCGGAATATCCATGACGGACAAAAAACCTTTTAGCCGCAGGGCCTTCGTGCGGATGTGCGTCGGCGCCGGCGCGGCGGTAGCGGCGGATCCCAAGCTTCTGGCGGACCCGCCGAGTCCCCTCCAGCATGCGCAGAAGGTCGAACTGGTTGACCCGCTGGGCCGGACATTGCGTGCGGATCAACTGGAGGTCGGCGCCACCTACGTTTTCCCCTACCCATACGTTTCGACGCCCAGCTTCCTCATCAACCTTGGCCGGGAGGCTGCGGCGGGACCGGAACTCGAGACTGAGGATGGCCGGCGATACCGGTGGAAAGGGGGCGTCGGCCCGAACCAGTCAATCGTTGCGTTCTCTGCCATCTGCGCCCACCGGATGAGCTATCCGACCCGGGATGTCAGCTTTATCAACTACCGGCATGAAACGGTCCGGTTCACCGACCTCGACCACGAGTCCACGAACCGGGGCGGGGTGATCTACTGTTGCTCGGAGGGCAGCGTGTACGACCCGGCGCAAGGGGGACGCGTGCTGGGCGGGCCTGCGCCGCAGCCGCTGGCGGCAGTAGATCTGAGCTGCGAGAAAGACGGCTCGTTGTCAGCCTGCGGGACCTACGGGGGCGACATGTTCCAACGGTTCCTGGACGGATTCTCGTTCCAGCTTGCGCTGACCTACGGCACGAGGAGATACCGGAAAGTCGTGACGGGCACCTCCACGGTCCAGCCGCTGGCGGAATACACCCGCAATCAGCGGACCTGCTGAGCCGCGGGGGTCTCGGCCCGCTCCAGGCGTTCCGCGATCGGCCCATAGCCCTGCATGGCGGCTACCTGCCGGGCCGTGCGGCCTTCGTCATCGAGGATCATCGGGTCCGCCCCAGCGTCGATGAGGATGTCGACGACACGACCCAGGCCCAGCCCGGCCGCGATATGCAGAGCGGTTGCTCCGGCGCCCTGGGCGGCGTCCGCGTCCGTACGGGGATCCTCCAGCAGCACGGCTACCACGCCCTGGCGGTCTCGAGATGCGGCGCGCATCAGCGGCGTCCAGCCATAGGTGTCCCGAGCGTTGGCATCGGCACCCGTGTCCAGCAGCAGGCGGCAGAACTCAGTCTGGCCCTTGACTGACGCGACCATCAGGGCCGTCCATCCGAATCGCGCCTGTGCGTTGACGTCCGCACGGTTAGCTAGCAGCAGCCTCCCGGTCTGCAGGGAGCCACCGATGGCCGCATACATCAGCGCAGTACCGCCGTTGGAGTTCCGAGCGTCCACGTTGGCGCCGGCGTCCAGCAAGAGTTCGGCCAGGCGCTCGTCGTCGGCCTGGGCCGCCAGCATCAATGCAGTCTTGCCATCCGCGAGGGCCTGGTCCGGATCGGTGGCGCTGCGGGTCAGCACCTCCAGGGCTTCGAGGTCGCGGCCCTGCAGGGCTGACAGCCAGGGGTCGGCCTCTTGCGCGGACAGGGCCGGACCCGGCGATATGCTCAGGCAGAGGAAGACGAGAACCGGGAACGGGCGACCTGGCAATCCAAGGGGCATGGCGTTGACAAGATTCGGGGGCGCCGAAGCGCCCCCGTTCAGTTGCTCGGTTTCAGTTAGCTTGACGTTGGTTTATTTCTCGGGCGATGCCGGCGCAGGCGACACGGCCCCGCCGCCGGAGTAGCCGCCTTTGCCTTTCATCACTTCGTCATACCACAAGGGATGATGGTTCTTGGCGTATTGCTCGTCCACCTCTCCGCTCACCATGGCCTCCAGGGCGCCCTCGCTGCCGATGGTACCCAGGTAGATGTGCATCAGGGCGAACACGCAGCAGACCAGCGCGCTGACATCGTGCACCACGTTGGCCAGTTGCATGCCCGGCCGCTCGGTCCCCAGGTTCGGGAACAGGAGATAGAAGCCGGACACCACCATCGCCCCACCGAAGAATACCAAGGTCCAGTACCAGGCCTTTTCGCCGGCATTGGAGAACCCGGCGGGAGGATGTCCGCCACCGAGATACCCGCCGCCCTTGAGAAGCCACTGGATGTCGTAGCCCTTGGGGATATTGTGATGCATCCACTTCGCGATCATCACCACCAGGCCGGCGGCGAAGAACAGCGCCGTATAGTCATGGATCGGCTTGGCTATTGCCAACCAGGCCGCGAAGCCCTCTTTGCCCATCACCGGGATCAGAACCGCCCTACCCCACAGGATGCTCAAGCCCGTGATCGCCAGGAGGATGAACAGGACCGCCGTGTACCAGTGGATGAAGCGGTCGATGCCCGGCCAGCGCGGAATCTTCCGGCCGGTCCTGTCGGGCATCTTGTATCCCCCTGTGAACAGGTGATAAACGGCCAGGACCACGAACAGGGCGAGTATCGCCCAGGCGCCGTAGGTGGCGACCGGTCCGTTGCGAATCTGGCGCCAGTTTTGCCCGCCGTTCTGGATCAGGATCCCGGCTTCCGGGCCTTCCGCCGTCGTATAGCCTGCGATGCCGTCCCGGACTTCGCGCCAGTACTCCGCCCGGGGATTGACCACCTTGTCGTCATTGGCGTTCCGGGACTGTTCCTGGGCCTGCGCCTGGTCCACGGCCAGGTACCCCACCAGCGGCAGCGCCATCGCGCTGGCCAGAACCAGCACCAAGCTCCAAACTATCAGCCGTCGGCGTCGCCTGGAACCCGGCTTCGCCGCTGTCCCTTTTCTTCGCTCGGTCATAGCCTCGTTCCTCCATGGCGCCGCGATTCAATATTCATCACGGCGTCCCGTACATAATGACTCTGCGCGTCAGTCACCCCGGTCAGCGGGGTGCCTGGCCCTCCATGAACCGTTCGCTGAGCTTCTCCTCGAACCCCGCAGTGCCGTCGACGGCCAGCAAGGGATCCTTGGCTCCCTTGTAGATCCCAGGCTCGTGAATGACCACGTCGGTGGTCTCGTAGCACCCCGAAAGCAGGAGCGCGGCCAGCATGACCGTCGCTATCGTCCTGACGCGCATTGACGTTCTCCCTTGTCAGCCGGAAACAGCGGCGCCGAACGAATCCGGCGCCGCGATCCCGCCGTCAGACGTTCTTCCTGTAGGCCGTCTCCCAGCCCCAGCTATTCGGCCGTCCGCCACGCTTCAGAACGCGCTCGCGGTAGATGTCGGCCACCATGTCGCCGTCCCCGGCAAGGAGAGCCTTGGTGGCGCACATCTCTGCACACAATGGCAGCTTGCCCTGGGCCAGACGGTTTGCACCATACATCTTCTTCTCGATGGCCGAGTTATCCGGTTCCGGACCGCCACCGCAGAAGGTGCACTTGTCCATCTTGCCGCGGACACCGAAGGCCTCCTTCTGCGGATATTGCGGCGCCCCGAACGGGCAGGCATAGAAACAGTAACCGCAACCGATACAGAGGTCCTTGTCGTGCAGGACGACTCCGTCTTCCGTGGTGTAGAAGCAATCCACGGGGCATACCGCCGCGCAGGGCGCGTCGGTGCAGTGCATGCATGCCACGGAAATGGACTTCTCACCCGGGAGGCCGTCGTCCAGGGTCACCACCCTGCGGCGATTGATACCCCAGGGCACCTCGTTCTCGTTCTTGCAAGCCGTTACGCAACCATTGCACTCGATGCAGCGCTCGGCATCACATAGGAATTTCATTCTCGCCATGACTTGATGCCCTCCTAGGCCGCGCTAATTCTGCAGAGAGAACACTTGGATTCCTGCATTTGGGTTACCGAGTCATATCCGTAGGTGAAGGCCGTATTGGCGGCCTCGCCCCGGACATAGGGCGCCGCCCCTTCCGGATACTTGTCGAGCAGGTCCACGCCTTCGTACCAGCCACCGAAGTGGAACGGAGCGAACACCACCCCGCGAGCCACCCGCGGCGTCACCATGGCCTTGACCTTGATCTTTGCTCCCTCCGGGCTCTCCAGCCAGATCCACTGGCCATCCGTGACACCCGCGTCGTTGGCGTCGGCTGGATTGATCTCGGCGAACATGTCCTGTTGGAGCTCCGCCAGCCACGCATTCGATCGGGTCTCCTCGCCGCCACCCTCGTACTCCGTGAGTCGACCGCTCGTGTAGATGAGCGGGTAATCGGTGGAGTAGTTGGTCGCCTGGATCGACGCATAACGCGTCGGCAGCCGGTAATGACTCCTCCGATCTTCGTAGGTGGGATACTTCGCCACCAGGTCGTATCTCGAGGTGTACAGCGGTTCACGATGGATCGGCACCGGATCAGGGAAGGTCCAGACGATAGCGCGAGCCTTGGCGTTGCCAAAAGGCGCACAACCATGCTTGATCGCCACTCGCTGGATACCGCCGGAGAGGTCGGTCTTCCAGTTCTTGCCCTCGGCCGCCACCTTCTCCTCGGCGGTAAGGTCGTCCCACCAGCCGAGCTGCTGGAGCATTGCGGCGGTGAACTCGGGATACCCGTCCTTGATCTCCGAGCCGACCGGGTAAGACCCCTCGGCCAACAGGTTCTTGCCGTTGTGCTCGACACCGAACCGGGCGCGGAAGCATAGACCGCCTTCCGCCACCGGCTTGCTCGGATCGTACAGGTTCGGCGTGCCCGGGTGCGCCATCTCGGGAGTGCCCCAGCATGGCCACGGCAGACCGTAGTACTCGCCGTCGCAGGGGCCGCCCTCGGCTTTCAGCGTGGTCACGTTGAACGTGTGCTTGTTCGCGAGCTGGAGTTTCAGGCGTTCCGGGCTCTGGCCGGTGTAACCGATGGTCCAGGTGCCCGAATTGATCTCCCGCAGGATATCCTCGACCAACGGCTCGTCCTCGACGACCTCGATGTTCTTGGTCAGTTCGTCGGCGAAACCGAGCTTCTGGGCCAACAGGTACATGATGGTGTGGTCCGGCTTCGACTCGAACAACGGGTCGATGATCTTCTCACGCCACTGCAGTGAGCGGTTGGATGCCGTCACCGACCCGTAGGTCTCGAACTGCGTCGCCGCCGGCAGCAGGTACATGCCGTCCAGCCGGTCCGGCAGGACCGCGGTGTGGGTCGGGTAGGGATCGATCACCACCAGCAGCTCCAGGGTCTCCATGGCCTTCTTCATCTCCGGGCCACGGGTCTGGCTGTTGGGCGCATGCCCCCAGAAGATCATCGCCTTGAGAGCATCCCTCTGGTCGATGTTTCGCGGGTCCTCGAGCACGCCGTCGATCCAGCGTGACACCGGGATACCGGCTGAGTTCATCGGGTTGGCAAACGGTACGGGCAGATCGCCCTCCTCAGTCGTGCCCTGGGGCTTCATGTCCACGTAGGTGGTGTCGAACCGGGACTTGACCCACTCGTAGTCCAGCCCCCAGACACGCGACCAGTGCTTCCAGGAACCGTCGGACAGGCCGTAGTAACCCGGCAGCGAATGGGAAAGGACACACATGTCCGTAGCGCCCTGCACGTTGTCGTGGCCGCGGAAGATGTTGGCGCCGCCGCCGGACTTGCCGATGTTGCCCAGGGCCAGCTGCATGATGCAGTACGCCCGGGTGTTGTTGTTGCCGATGGTGTGCTGGGTACCGCCCATGCACCAGACGATGGTGCTCGGCCGGTTTTCTGCCATGAGCCGGGCCGCTTCCTTGACCACGGACTCCGGCGCCCCCGTGACATCCTCGACCACGTCTGGCGTCCACTTGGCCACCTCGGCTCGGATTTCGTCCATGCCGTAGACGCGCTGGTTGATGTATTCCTTGTCTTCCCAGCCATTGTTGAAAATGTGCCAGGTCACTCCCCAGATCAGCGGCACGTCGGTCCCGGGCCGGATGCGAACGAAATGATCCGCATGGGCCGCAGTCCGGGTGAAACGCGGATCCACCACAACCATCTTGGCGCCGTTCTCCTTGCCGCGCAGGATGTGCTGCATGGCCACCGGATGCGCTTCAGCGGCGTTGCTGCCGATGAAGAACATGGCCTTGCAGTTGTGCATGTCGTTGTAGGAGTTGGTCATGGCGCCGTAGCCCCAGGTGTTCGCGACGCCCGCCACCGTAGTAGAGTGGCAGATGCGAGCCTGGTGGTCGACATTGTTTGTGCCCCAGAGGGCGGCGAACTTACGGAACAGGTAGGCCTGTTCGTTGCTGTACTTGGCTGATCCCAGCCAGTACACCGAGTCCGGACCGGAGCTCTCGCGGATCTCGAGAATCTTGTCGCCGATCTCGTCGATCGCCTCTGCCCAGGTAATCTTCTTCCACTTGCCGCCCACCAGCTTCATGGGATAGCGGAGCCGGCGCTCGCCGTGGCCGTGCTCCCGCACGGATGCGCCCTTGGCGCAGTGCCCGCCCATGTTGAACGGCGAAGTGAAATCGGGCTCCTGTCCGGTCCATACACCGTTCTGCACCTCGGCGCGGACGCCGCACCCGACGGAACAGTGGGTACAGACAGAGAGCTTCGTGTCGACCGGCGCGTCGGTCATGTCGGCGCCCACGGTGACGGTGGCGCTCGCCTTCTGGATCATGCTCGGCGGCAGCGTGGCGGCGACCGCGCCGCCACCAATCGCCAGCCCGGCGCGGCGGAGGAAGGTACGGCGATCGACCGCCTTTCCCAGTACGCCGTTCAGGCCGCCGGATTCATTCGGGTTCAGTTCTCTCTTCTTGGTCAGCTTCATGGCTGAGTCTCCTCGAGTCAGGACACGACGCCGCGAGGCCCGGTCCCTGAAAGTTTTTTCAGAATCGGGCCTTGTCGTAGTAGGTCGCGACGTGTGGTGTCAGCCGGTAGCCCTTGGCTTCGGGCTTCGCCACCTCGGCCGGCTCTATCCCAGGGGCGGCCACCGCTCTGCCGGCAACCGCGACGGTTGCGGTAGCGCCTCCGACGGCCGCCAGCTGCTTAAGAAATGCTCGACGACCCTTCGTCTCACTGCGCGATCTTGTGCTCATTGCGCTCTCCTCTCCGAGTTTGTGTTCGCGAAGTGCGAATCCCCTCGATAAAAGCCTCAAACCATGTCCTCCCGCGACGCCCGCCCGGACCGGGGCACGGACGCCAGCAGGAACTCTTTCTCTACCTCCAGAAATTGCTCGCCCAACTGGCCGACGGCGCGGTAGAAGCTCGCCTTTTCAGCCTTTTGCAGGTCGCGGAAAAACCGCGGCATCCACGCCAGCATGTGCCGGTCCATGAAATCCCACTGGAGATCGTAGGCCGCCACCTCGCCTTCCGAATTCAGCATCGCCATGACATCACAGAGACCGGCAGCGTGATCCTCGGACTCGCTCACGCCCTCCTGGCGTTCGAAGCCCAGGCGCTTGAGATCGGAACGGAGCTGAGCCAGAGGCTGCTCCATCAGGAAGCCAGTCATGTACCAGGAACCATAAGGGACGAGTTCCCCACGACCGAGGCCGACAAACAGGGCGTGGTATTCGTCATCCAGCGCGGTCGGGTCGGCGCGATCCGCCGCCATAGCGAGCATCTGCCATGCTGCGCCCAGCAGACTGCCGGCGCCTTCCGGCGATCTGTCGATACAGGTAAGGAGGTCGAGTGTTTCCCGGTCAGGGGGAGCCGCCAACAGCTTCGAGAGAAGACTGTAGGTACCGGCGCGCAGCACGGCTTCGGCATCACAACCGACCATTGCCACGTTCGTGCTCGTATCCACCTCCGATACTGGCGCGTGCGTCATCCTAGCCTCTTGTTATTTTCTAGAGGTTTTAGCACCTATTCTCTAGCCCGTCCATAGACAATCACACGAACCTCAAGGGGCCTAAATACCAAGCTAAGGCGTGAGAAGAGGCCTGGATAGCGACAATATGTCGCAACATTTTTGCGGCTGCGTCCACATTCAAGACCGGCCCGGGCCTTCGCCCGCCCCGTGGCTGGACGTGAACATGTCCTTGACTCGGCAGTGATCGCACATCTGCAGGCGGCGCATGGCCTCCTCCGACTGGAACATCCAGTGGCCTTCGAGCTTGGTCGTCATCACGTCCAGCATGGATTTGGTGGCGAACGGCTTGCCACAGGAGATGCAGCAGAAGGGCTGCTCTTCATGGAGGATCCGAGTCCGCTGCCGCGCCTCGCCGTCGTAGAGCATTCTGGCGTGAGGCCGGATGGCATCCTCCGGACAGGCTTTTTCGCACAATCCGCACTGGACGCAGTTCCATTCGACGAACTTGAGCTGGGGGAGGTCTCCGCCGGCGCTCAGGGCGGCCGTGGGGCAGACAGACACGCAGCCCATGCACAGGGTGCAGGCTTTCTTGTCGACCCTGACTTCTCCGAACGGCGCGCCGGCCGGCAATTCGGCTGACCTCCGCGAGGACGGCGCCTGCTGGTACAGATGGTCGATGGCCAGTCGCAGGATCATCCGCTTTTCATTCGGCGCGGTGAAGCGGGCCGGCCGACTGATCGGTGCGGCAGGCAGGTCCCCGAAACCGGTATCCTCCGGCGAGACATTTAAGGTCCGGATGTGGCCCTCGGGAAGTCCCATGCCTTCCAGGATGGCAGAGGCGAACTTGACCTGACTTCCGATCTCCTTGATCACCCTGTTCGGCGTGAAATCCGTGACCGCGAGGATAACGGCGTTGGCACCGTACGCGAGAGCGGCGAGCCAGGCGTCCATTCCGACGGATCCGATCTCCTCGATTTCGACCGGTAACACACTCTCCGGCATGCGCTGGGCGAGGTCGCCGTAGACGCGCGATCGGGAATGCGGATCGTGGAACAACAAAAAGGGGTCGGTACCGCCCGCCTCCGCATACCCGGCAAGCACTCCCTGCACACGACCAAGGAGATCCGCAACGGTGGGGAAGGCATACGTCATCGCCCCGCTCGGGCAGGCGGCGACGCAGCTTCCCCCTCCCTGACACAAGTGGGGGTTGACCTGGACCTTGTCGCCGATGGAGACGATGGCCACCGTGGGACAGGCGTCGATACACCGCGTGCAGCCTTTCAGCCTGCTGTTGCCGTGGGCGCAGATGTTGGGGTCGTAATTGAAATACTTGGGCTTCTCGAACTCCCCGGTCATGTCGGGCAGTTCGGCCAGGGCCCTCTCCAGGGCTCCAGTATCCCCCGCGGGAGCGTAATAGCCGGGCGGAGGAATCTCGTAATCGATCAACGGCGTCGCCGACAGGTCCAGGATCAGGTCGAAGGATCTGGACTGGCCGATGGCATCTTCGTCGGCGTTATTCTCCTGGCCGGCGCCTGCTTCAACCTTCAGGGTAAACGCACCAAGGCTGCCCTCTATCTCGGGCTGACCACCGGAGATCACGGCCATGCCCTCGATCGTGTCCAGCTTCGGCGGTTCGTCTCCCGGGAACATCAATGCGCATTGGAGTGAATCGTTCAGTCGACGCGCGGCCGACAGGGCTGCGTCCCGCTCTCCGACGACCAACACTCGCCCGCCGGATACATAGGTCACGATGGAAGTGGGTATCACCTCCGCCTGCCCGTGGGCGGAAAACGCCGCGGCGCGGGCCCGCCCATTGGCGTCGTTTTGCGGAAGCTCAGGCCCGGCCGATGTCATCGTCATCCTCCTGGCTGGCTTCGCCGGTCCCTGCGTCCGTATCCACGGTGTCGTCGCTCCGGTCGCCCTCGGGCCGATCCCGCTGAGCGAGCGCGGCAGGAGCCTCGACCTCCCCCGCTTCCTCTTCGTCGGCGAGTTTGTCCAGCATCCGTTGCATGTGATGGCGCATGTCCGCAGTGATGACGTCCCCGAGGGGCAGAAATTTCGTATAGTCTTCGGCGTAATCGTCCAGTCCGTCGCAAACGTTGAACTTGGCGCTGCTGAACAGCTTCCGTAGCGCCGCCCGCCGCAGGCCTTCGCTGACCCCTGGCGACAGGAACCCACTGTAATCCGAATGCTCCCCGATCTCATCGAGTGACGGCATGTCGTCGTCGGTCAGGACCCTGGGCTCGTCGCCGACCGATTCATCCTCCCGGGTCTCGGCCGGTTCCACGGCAGCCGGCGGGCCGGCCGCTTCCTCTTCGCCGCCTTCCCGTTTTCGTCTCGACCACCGCGACAGGAAATTTTCGTCTTTCTCTTCGGCAGTGTTTGCGTGTCTGTCCTTCTGATCGGACATGAGTGTCTATCGCTCCTCTTCCTTCGACCAGCGCTTGCGCTTGCGCTTCCTGGGCGCCTCCGGCACGTAGTATTCAACCACGAAGCGCTCGATCACCTGATAAATGTCCGGCGGGATCGGGGTCGAGAACACCCGGCAGTCCACCTCCTGGCCTGCCACGGCCTCATCGTGATCCGCCGTGACAAGAACAGGTTCCAATTCTCCATCCGGGCTTTCGTGGCAGACCACGTACAGGGAGGCGTTTTCCCCGGTGAGGTTGTACCAGTAACTCTCGGCGCTGTCCCGGAAAAGATTCAACAGGATACCGGACCAGAGAAACTGCTCCTCGTCGCCGCCCGTGCGCATGGGCACCTTCCTGGCGCCCTGCCTGGCCAGGTGTTCGCCGGGCAACGTGGCGACGGCGATCCAGTCTTTCACGCGCCACGGCCCCTGGACGACCTCCCGACGTTCCATGACGACGGCGACAGGAATTCTCACCTGTGCGGGCATGATTCCACCCAGCTTCCTCCTTACCGGACCCCGGCCCGCCTGCGGGACGGGTTGCCAATAGTAACCCTCGCAGCCGTCATTGGCAGAATCCGCCGTCGCCCGCGGCACCCCTCGGCTCAAGTCGTCCCGGGCGAAACCAACCGGGACATTTTGCACCATCGGCCCCGCTCACCGACCCGGTACATCCGGAAAACCAGGGCCGGTGCTCCCAGGGACCGTGCGGGAGGCGGTCGCCGGAATGATTCTTGCTTGAGCGTATGGATGGCGAACCTTGCCATGACCCCCGGAGGGCTGCCTTCATGACGAAATCAGGAATGTCTCCGTCCGATCCCGGAACGCCGGACGGAGATGATCGCGAGCATGGCACCCCGCGATTCATGAGCGTCAAGCAGGTCGCCGCCTACCTGCAGGTCAATGACAAGAAGATCTACTCCCTGGTGAGAGAGGGCAAAATCCCGGCCAGCAAAGTGACGGGGAAATGGCTGTTCCCCCGCGACCTGGTCGATCAGTGGGTGCTGGAGTCGTCTCACGGGGGTCTCCTGACCGACCGCATGCTCATCGCCGGCAGCGACGATCCCCTCCTCTACCGGGCGGTCATGCAGATCGCGAACCAGATACATGCCCGCGCCCTGATCAGTTACACGCCCACAGGAACCCAGCTCGGGCTGTCGCTGCTGGCGCGGCGTCGTGCCGACATGTGTGGGATCCACTGGGGCCCGGTCGAGGAGAGCGCAAAACGGCACCCGGCATTGATCAAACAGTTCGCTCAGCATCACGACTGGGTCCTGGTGCGCCTTTTCAGGCGGGAGCAGGGACTCATCCTCGCGCCGGATTCCTGGCCACCGGGAAGTCGGATCGAGGCGCTGTTCACACCCGAAACCCGATGGGCCGTCAGGCAGGAAGGGGCCGGTTCCCAGCGCTTCCTCCAGGAGATCATCACTCAGCACGGTGTAAATCCGGCGGCCCGGCGGATCACCGGGCGCGCCTATTCGGAACGGGACGCGGCGTCGCTGGTGGCCATGGGCCAGGCTGACGTTGCGACCGGCGTCCGCTCGGCGGCCACGGAGTTCGGGCTCGAATTCCTGCCCATCGGCTGGGAGGCTTTCGACCTGACCATGCACCGCGGGGTCTTCTTCAGGACCCTGTTTCAGAAAATGCTGGACCACCTGCGCGGCGGCGACGCCCAAAGCCTGGCCCGGATGCTGGGCGGCTACGACATGACTGAATGCGGAAACCTGGTGTGGCCTTCCTGATTCTGCTGCCCGATTCAGCCAACTGACAGGTGATGGTCGATCACGTGGGTGACATTGAGTTCGGGAATCTCGAGGGTTATCCGGGCATTCACGCCACCGGCAGGCAGCCGCCCTGCCTCCGCCGCCTCGCGTACTGCCCGCTCGATTTCCCGTTGCGAGGTGATGCCGACGTTCTTCAGGAACTTCCGGATCTCCAGGTTGAGCCGTTCTTCGTCGATCGTTGCCATGGTGTCTTCCTCCGGTCTGTCGTGCCTTTTCACTGATTATCGCCGCCTCTTCCCGGTCGACCTGCCGCCCGCGATGCCGCGCCGCGGTCCCAGTTTTCTTTCCAGGGTCTTGCGGGAGATTTCCAGGCGGCGGGCCGCCTCCGAGCGGTTGCCGTCGCAATGCTCCAGGACCAGGGCCATGTGGTGCCGCTTGACGTCCTCGAGAGTCCAGTCCGGAGGGTAACCGATCCGGCTGCGGGACGGGTCGGAATCAGGCTCCGCCAGCCCCTGGGACGAGAACTCACCCATCATCAGGGTACGCTCGACGAAATTCCTGAGTTCCCGGACGTTTCCCGGCCAGCCGAAGGCTTTCATCCTCTCGATCTGCTCCGGACGGAACGTGATCGGCGCCATCCCAAGTTCTCCGGCCAGCGACTCCATGAAGAAGGTCGCCAACGCATGGATATCGTCGGTGCGGTCTCTGAGGGGCGGCAGAGCGAAATGGATCACATTCAGGCGGTAATAGAGATCCTCCCTGAACCTGCCTTCAGCCACCCGTTCCCTCAGGTCGTGCTGGGTGGAAGCCACGATGCGGACGTCGACCTTGATCTCCCTGTCCGATCCGACCGGCCGTATCGCGCTCTCCTCCAGCGCCCGCAGCAGCTTGACCTCCAGACCCAGGGGCATTTCGCTGATCTCATCGAGGAAAAGCGTGCCCCCCCGGGCGGCAACGAACAGCCCGTCACGGACCTGGTGTGCGCTGGTGAACGCCCCTTTGACGTGACCGAACAACTCGCTTTCCAGCAGTTCCGGGGCGACAGCGCCGCAATTGAGCGGCACGAATGCGCCCCGTCGACTGCTCCGGTAATGGAGGAGCCGCGCGACGAGCTCCTTCCCCGTACCGGTCTCTCCCTGCACCAGGACCGTCGCGGGCAGCGGTGCGATGTGCTCGACCAGCCGCCGGACTTCCTGCATGGATTCGCTTTCGCCGACCAGGATGGCATCGACCTCGCTGCCGACCCGCGCTCCCCGGGGCACGGCCGGAACGGCGACCGACCCGCCGTTACCACGAGCTCTCTGGATCACTGCTGCCAGCGAGGCAGGCTCGAACGGCCGCAGGAGGATCTCGGCGACACCGAATCTCAACAGTCCTATGGCCTTCCTGGCATCCCCGGCGTCGCAACAGACGACGACAGGGACATCGCGACCTGACTGGCGCAGTCCGGCCAGCCAGGAAGCAGCGGCGCCGTCCCGGGCCCCCAGATCGAGCACAACGCAATCGAACTTGCATCGGGACAGCAGACTCTCCGCCTTCCTGATGCCGTTGGCGCCCTCCACCAGTCCCAGATGGCGGCCAAGTTCGACCACGATCTGGCCCCGGCGCCGTGCATTGCTGTCCACCACCAGGGCGGACATCCCCCTCAACGGGTTTTGTCCGAGGTTGGACCGGGGCGTCATAGTTCCTTCCCTCCGGCAGGCTTTGACCGACGACGGACCGTCACGTCCTGTCAGCCCGGCAAAATCGACCCGCTCAGATTACGATGTGCGTCAAAATGACGCAACCTTACTCGGACCTGGTCTCCAGTTGTCCCAATTTTTCCGCACACTACGTCGATATGCGAGAATCACTGGAATCGGGCGAGGCAGCGTTCCACCAGTGACCAGATGGCATCTGTCTTGCAGCCCCCCTGACAGGGCGGACGACCGCAAGGCGTGGATAAGGGAAAAGTTCCCGCACGATACGGCCGCCCCCGGCAGACAACAGGACCCTCCGATGACCAGGCGGACATGACCGATTTCGTCAACGCGTTCCGAACGGCTTTCGAGTTGATCGTAGGTCTCGATCCCGAACTGGTTCGGATCGTTACCCTGTCGCTTCAGATCAGCCTCGCTGCCGTGCTGGCCGCGACTGTTATCGCCTTGCCTCTTGGCGCTGCCGTAGCCCTGCTTAGGTTCCCGGGCCGCAGGGCGGTGGTAATCCTGCTGAATGCGGCCATGGGCCTGCCGCCCGTGGTCGTGGGCCTGGTGGTGTATCTGCTCCTGTCACGCGCCGGCCCTCTCGGCTCGTTCGGCCTCCTGTTCACGCCGACGGCCATGATCGTCGCTCAATGCATCCTCGTCATGCCGATCATCGCCGCGCTGACAAGGCAGACCATCACCGACCTCCACGAGGAGTACGATGAGTACCTGCGCTCGGTGGGTGCAGGCCCCCTGCGATCGATAGGCACCCTTATCCGTGATGGCCGATTCCGCCTCCTGACCGCGGTGCTCGCCGGCTTCGGGCGGGCCATCGCCGAGGTCGGCGCAGTGTTGATCGTCGGTGGCAACATCCAGAATGTCACCCGCGTGATGACGACGACCATCGCGCTGGAGACCAGCAAGGGGAACCTGGCGCTGGCGCTGGGTCTGGGCCTGATTCTGATCATCGTGGCTACCACGATAAACGGGCTGGCCATGGCTGTCGGCGAAGCAGCAGAAAGCCGCCATGGCTGAGGTCGAGGGCTCTCTGGAACCTGCCGGCGCCTGCCCGCTGCTGCCGCTGGTCACAGACGGGCTCTGCTTCACGGGCGGAGACCGCCGCCTGATCCTGGACGGGGTCAGCTTCAGGCTGGACGACGGTTTCCGGACAGTCATCCTCGGGCCGAACGGGGCCGGTAAGAGCGTGCTGCTGCGTCTGTGCCACGGCCTGCTGCGGCCGACGGCCGGCCAAATCACCTGGGGCGGATTGTCACCGGCCGCAGCTGCGTCGCGGCAGGGCATGGTCTTCCAGCGGCCGGTGCTGCTCCGACGCAGCGTGCGGGCCAATATCGAGCACGTCCTCGCAATCAAGGGCGTCCGCGCCGGAGAGCGCGGCGCCAGGGTGCGGGCCGCCCTGGAACGGGCGGGTCTCGCACGGCTGGCCGACCGCCCCGCCCGTATGCTCTCCGGTGGTGAGCAGCAGCGTCTGTCCATCGCCCGGGCCTGGGTCATGGAACCGGAAGTGCTGTTGCTCGACGAGCCCAGTTCGAGCCTGGACCCCGCCGCAACCCGGGCGGTGGAGGACCTGGTGCGGGAGGTGGCCGCTGGCGGCGCCCGGGTGATCATGACCACCCACGACATCGGCCAGGCCCGACGCCTGGCCGATGACGTACTGTTCCTCCACCGGGGACATCTGCTGGAACACAGCCCCGCCAGCAGCTTCTTCGCCGGCCCCGCTCACCCTGCCGCGGCCCGGTTTATCCAGGGCGACCTGATCGACTGACCCTTTCGACCAACCCTATCGAATCGACGTGGAGTCATTGACGTGAACAGAACCTTGTTTGTGGCCGCCCCGATCCTGGTCCTCGGACTCACCCTGCTTCCCGGCTTGTCCGGCGTCCGGGCGGACGAGGGCGCCTACATCACCGTCGCCTCGACCACCTCCACCGAGAACTCGGGGCTCTTCGGATACCTGCTCCCAGCGTTTACCGAGAAGACGGGGATCGAAGTCAGGGTCGTGGCCGTCGGAACCGGCCAGGCGATCCGCATCGCTATGAACGGGGATGCCGACGTACTGTTCGTACACCATCGCGAGTCCGAAGAACGGTTCGTCGACGAGGGGTATGGCGTAAAGCGATACCCCGTGATGCACAACGACTTCGTCATCGTCGGTCCGGCGACCGATCCAGCTGGCATCCGGGGCATGGAAGATGCCGCCGCCGCGCTGGCCGCCATCGCGAACGCGGACCAGCCCTTCGCCTCTCGCGCAGACGACAGCGGTACCCACAAGAAGGAGATTAGCCTGTGGGCGGCCGCCGACATCGACCCGACGGGCGCGAGTGGGAGCTGGTATCGCGAGACCGGCTCCGGAATGGGCGCGACACTCAATACCGCAAGCGCCATGGGCGCCTATGCGCTCACCGATCGAGGCACCTGGATCAAGTTTGGCAATAAGGGCGATCTTCAGCTCCTGGTGGAAGGCGACCCGAGATTGTTCAATCCGTACGGAGTTATCCTGGTGAGCCCCGACAGGTTCCCCCACGTCAAGGCAAGGGAGGGACAGGCGTTCATCGACTGGCTGATGTCGGAACAGGGCCAGCAGCGAATCGCCGCCTACCGCATCGACGGCCAGCCGGCCTTCTTCCCGGACGCGGTGCCCTGAGCGATGCTTCGCGCATCGTGCTCCCGGCGCACGGCAGAGCGCGGTATCTTTAGACCATCGTGATCCCTTTCCAGGACGACATTACCGGAGTGGTGCTGGCCGGCGGGCAGGCCCGACGCATGGGCGGGGTCGACAAGGGCCTGGTCGAGGTCGCGGGCCGCCCCATGATCGAACACGTGATCGCCCGTCTGCGGCCCCAGGTATCCGGCCTGGTGATCAACGCCAACAGGAGTCTCGACGCCTACAGGAAACTCGGCTATCCGGTCGTCCCGGACGCCAGCGGCGACTTCCTCGGTCCGCTGGCCGGCATCTGCGCCACCCTGCGGGCGGCCCGGACCCCCTTTATCCTCACCAGCCCCTGTGACACCCCCCTGCTGCCCCACTGCCTGGCCGATCGCTTGTGGCAGGCCTCCCGAAAGGCTGACGCCGAGTTGGCGGTCGCCCATGACGGGGAGCGCCTGCAGCCGGTGTTCGCCCTGATCCACACCGAATTGTCGGAGAGCCTTGAACGCTACCTGGGCGAAGGCGGGCGTAAAATCGACCGCTGGTACGAAATGCACCGGCTCGTTACAGTGGATTTCAGCGACGCGGCCGGAAGTTTCGTCAACGTCAACGACCCGCGACAACGGGCCGAAATCGAGGCCCTGCTGGCCGCGGCCGGCGAAGAGCCTGGAATGTCCGAGGACCATAGATGAGGGAGATACCCCAGCAACTCGTCGACCCGTGCAGCGCGGACCCGCACGGCGAACCCGTGCTCCGCCTGGAGGAGGCCATTGCCCGAATGCTGGCGGAAGTGCAGCCTGTCACAGGCGAAGAGACCCTGGCCTTGAGGCCGGCCCTGGGCAGGATCCTCTCGGAGGACGTCAGGTCGACCGTCGACGTCCCTTCCCACACCAATTCGGCCATGGACGGCTATGCCGTACGCGCCGCCGACCTGCCGACCGACGGGTCGGCCGAACTCAGGCTCGTCGGGACTGCGTGGGCCGGCAGGCCCTTGTCCGAGACCGTCGAGCCCGGGGAGTGCGCCCGGATCATGACCGGTGCGCCCGTCCCGGTCGGTGCAGACACCATCGTCATCCAGGAACACGTTTCGGCAGAGGGCGAGAGGGTCCGGATCGGTCCGGGTCACCGGCAAGGCCAGCACATCCGCCGCGCGGGGGAGGACGTCCGCGCCGGCGATGTGGCCCTGGGTTCCGGCGCGGTCCTGCAGCCCGCGCACCTGGGCCTGCTGGCGTCTATCGGGGTAGCGCGAGTCACGGTGCGCCGCCGGCCCCGTGTCGCGTTCTTCTCCACCGGCGACGAACTCCGCAGCGTGGGCGAGACCCTCGAGGCCGGCCAGATCTATGACAGCAATCGCTACACCCTTCACGGGATGCTGGCGAGGCTGGGCGTGGAGATGACGGATATGGGAGTGATCCCGGACGACCCCGTTCAGATCGAGCGGGCTTTCGCCAGCGCCGCGGGCGAGGCCGATGCGATCATCACCTCCGGGGGCGTCTCGGTGGGCGAGGCTGATTTCGTGACCGAGACCCTGGGAAAGCTCGGCACGGTGGGATTCTGGAAGGTGGCCATCAAGCCGGGGAGACCCCTCGCGTTCGGCAGGATCGGCGACGCGTTGTTCTTCGGCCTGCCAGGCAACCCGGTGTCGGTGATGGCGACGTTCTATCAGCTCGTCCGGCCGGTGCTGCTCAGGCTCAAGGGGATCATGGCCCCGGACCCGGATGTGCTGGTAAGAGCCGTATGCGGCTCCCGGCTGAAAAAGAAACCCGGCCGGATGGAGTTCCAGCGCGGCGTTCTGACACGGGACGCCAGCGGCCGCTACTCGGTGGAGACCACCGGCCATCAGGGCGCCGGAGTGCTTCGCTCCATGGCCGAGGCGAACTGTTTCATCGTCCTGCCCATGGACGCCGAATCGATCTCGCCCGGCGACGAAGTCGACGTGCAGCCCTTCAGTGCGCTGGTCTGGTTCTGAATTTTTCTCCGCCAGCAAGCAACCGTCCTCCGAGGATGGGCATGGCTTGCGGATGTGTCCGGGCCGGCGGCTCGGACCCTGCTTTTTGCTCAGAGGAGTGACCTGAAATGGCTCATGGCCACGGCATCAAGGATCGCCAGTTCGTACCGCTGGACATCGCGGTCCTCACGGTCTCCGATTCACGGACGGAGCAGACGGACAAGTCGGGCAAGCTGCTGGTGGATCGCCTCACAGCGGCGGGCCATCGCTGCGCCGACAAGGCCATCGTGCCCGACGACGTCTACCGGATCCGCGCGATGGTGTCGCACTGGATCGCAGAGGAAGAGATCCAGGTAGTCATCAGCACCGGTGGCACCGGCGTCACCGGCCGCGACGGGACGCCGGAGGCCGTCGCGCCCCTGCTGGACAAGGTGATCGAAGGTTTTGGCGAGGTCTTCCGGTCCGTCTCCTTCGACCAGATCGCTACGTCCACCATCCAGTCCCGCGCCCTGGCGGGCGTGGCGAACGGCACTTACGTCTTCTGCGTCCCAGGCTCCTCTGGCGCCTGCGCCACGGCGTGGGACGAGATCATCTCGGCGCAACTGGATTACCGCACCCGGCCCTGCAACCTTGTTGAACTGATGCCACGGCTCCTGGAAGCCTGAGCTGCCCCGTGACCGAACCGAGAACAGCCGTCCGCCTGTTCGTGGGCACCAAGAAGGGGCTCTTTCGTCTTCACGGCGACGGCACCCGGGAGAACTGGTCAATGGACGGTCCCCATATCGAGGGCTATGAGGTCATCCACACCTGTACCAGTCCCGTCGCACCGGAAACGGTGTATGCGGCGGTCAGGCATTCCGTATGGGGCGCCCACGTGTACGTCAGCCGGGACGGCGGCGCGAACTGGTCGCCCCTCGACAACGTTCCCGGTCACCGGGACGGGCGCTATGGGGAAGGGCTGAAGGCCATCTGGTACCTGACCCACACGCCGGACGGTGGTCGGATCTACGCCGGCATCGACCCGGCGGGCCTGTTCTTCTCCGACGACGAAGCCGCCACCTGGAATCCCGTTACCGCATTGAACGACCACCCGACGAACCGCACCTGGGAGCCG
The DNA here is from genome assembly GCA_024640085.1 of Gammaproteobacteria bacterium. Taxonomy (GTDB): domain Bacteria; phylum Pseudomonadota; class Gammaproteobacteria; order Steroidobacterales; family XN24; genus JAHEFR01. The sequence goes on along the minus strand of JAHEFR010000026.1, from coordinate 13,453 downwards.
TCCAGGGGCATCTTCGCCGTGCACTCGGTGCTCATCGACCCGCGGGATCCGGACCGGATGTGCGCGGCCGTCTCGGCGGGCGGCGTTTACCGGACCACGGACCGGGGCGAGACGTGGACACCGGCCAATGCGGGCGTCAGGGCCGAAAATCTCCCCACCCGCAATCCCGAGACCGGGCACAACGTCCACCGGGTAGTCATGCATCCGCGACGCCCATCCAGGCTCTACCGGCAGTGCTACAACGGCACCTACCGCAGTGACGACGGCGGGCTTGGCTGGACGGAGATCACCGAAGGGTTGCCCAGCGACTTCGGCTATGCCATCGTGACGGACCCGGAAGACCCCGACGTGGTCTATCAGATCCCCGAGTCGAGCTCCCACCTGAGGACGCCGGTGGATGGGCGCCTCAGGGTCTTCCGCAGCGCCGATGCCGGCGCCACCTGGGAGTCGGTCAGCGAGGGGCTGCCCCAAGCGCACGTCTACGTGACTGTCCTGCGGGAAGCCATGGATACCGATCAGATGAACCCGTGCGGGCTCTACTTCGGCACCTCGGGCGGTCACCTGTTCGCATGCCCCGGCAAGGGCGCCGAGTGGTGCCTGATCGCCGGCTTTCTGCCCCGAATCCTGTCCGTCAAGGCCGTATCCGTGACCCCGGGATGACTACCGGACTTATCGACGCGCTGGAAGCCCACTCCGGGATCGTCTGCGCAATCGGCGCGGGTGGCAAGAAGACTCTTCTCTATACCCTGGCGCGTGTTCATCCCGGCCGGGTCGCCGTCACCGCCACCGTACACAACCCCTTTTTTCCGGAGTCCCTGGAGGCCACGGAGGTCGTCGATCGGGCGGAGGCCCTGGAGGCGCGCCTCGAGGCCCTCGGCGACACCCGTCTCGTAGCCTATGCCTGTGTGGGGCGGAAGGCCGGACGCAATGCAGGAGTGGACCCGTCGCTGATCCGTCGCTTTCACGACTCCCGGGGGTTCGATCTGACCCTGGTCAAGGCCGACGGGGCCCGCATGAGGTGGCTCAAGGTACCAAAGCCCGGGGAACCCGTATTGCCGCCGCGACCGGACACCGTCCTGTTGATCGTTTCCGCCCGCGCCCTCGGTGAACCACTCGGCGACCGCATAGCACATCGCGCCGAGCGGGTGGCGGAGGTGACCGGGGCGGGCATCGGATCGCCGTTCTCGCCGCTGCACATGGCCCGACTGCTGACACACAGGGAAGGCCTGCTGGCCGGCGTCGGCGACGCCCGCGCGATTCCCGTCATCAACATGGTGGACGACGACCTCCGGCTCGACCTTGCCCGTCAGGCGGCAGACGCGATCCTCGACGCCTCGTCCAGGTTTGACCGGGTGGTCCTCGCCCGGATGAGAGACGCGTCAGACCCGCTGGTTGCGGTCATCCGCCGTTGACATGGTCGCTGGACGGCGTCTTAACTAGGCCCATGACAAGCTGCAGCGGCAACGTTACCGTCTGGATCCCTCCGGCACTGCGGGAATTCGTCGGCGGCGCAGATGAGCTGACCGTGGAGGCGGACAGCGTTTCCGCTGCCCTGACCGCCGTCGGAGACCGGCATCCCGGTTTCCTCAATCGCGTCCTCTCCCCGGAAGGGGAGGTCCGCCCGCTGGTCAATGTCTTCGTGGACGAGGACAACATCCGCGATCTGGACGGACTGGAGACACGACTCTCTCAAGGCGGATCCGTCGCTATCATCCCCGCTATCGCCGGCGGCTGAGCGGCGGACGCCGGCCAGCACGTCCATTGCCGTCGGTCGGCGGTCCGGCCTCGGAGACGCTTCTGTGATACGGGTCGAGGCGTTAGGATGAGCCTGTGCTCCGACGGAATTCCCATGCCTAGACCAGAGGTCCACGTCGTACGTTTCAGGCACCCCGGCCGTGGCAGGGATGGTGCGCCTCGTGGTCCGAAGGGACGTCAGCACGATGCTGCCGCGATTCGGGCGATGTCCAGTCTCCTTGGCGATGGCCCGCTGCGGCGCGACCTCCTGATCGAATATCTGCACAACATCCAGGACGCCTTCGGCCACATCTCCGCCGCTCACATCAGCGCACTGGGCGAGCGGATGAGACTTTCGCAGACGGAAATCTACGAAGTCGCCACTTTCTATGCCCACTTCGACGTGATCGGCGGCGAGAATCCGCCGCCACCGGAGGTCACGGTCCGGGTCTGCGACGGGCTCAGCTGTGAGCTTGCCGGCGCCCGGCAATTGCTCGACGGCCTGCGGCGGACCCTGGGAGATGACAGCCGCGTCGTTACAGCGCCGTGCATGGGTCGCTGCCACTGCGCCCCCGCGGCGGCGGTAGGTGCCCGACACGTGGATCACGCGACTGTCATGGCCGTGGCCGAGGCAGTCACCGAGCGGCAGATTAGGCCCGAGATACCGGATTTCGTGAGTTTCGAAACCTACCGGGCCAACGGTGGTTACCAGGTGCTGCAGCAGTGTCTCGACGGTCGCCGCACCGTCGAGTCGGTGATCGCCACGCTCGCCGAATCCGGGCTGCGTGGCCTGGGCGGCGCCGGTTTTCCGCCCGGGAGGAAGTGGGAGATCGTCCGCGCCCAGCCTGGCCCACGGGCGCTGGCGGTCAATGCCGACGAGGGCGAACCGGGCACATTCAAGGATCGCCATCACCTGGAGAACGATCCTCACAACGTACTGGAAGGCATGCTCATCGCCGCCTGGGCTGTCGAGGTGGAGACGGCGTACGTGTATCTGCGTGACGAATATCCCGCCGTGAGGGAGATCCTCCACCGGGAGATTTCCGCTCTGGCCGGCACGGGCCTCGCCGACCATGTCCGCATCGAGATTCGGCGCGGCGCCGGCGCCTACATATGCGGCGAAGAGTCCGCCATGATCGAGTCCATCGAGGGCAAGCGGGGGCTACCCAGGAACCGCCCGCCCTACGTGGCCGAGTGCGGCATATTCGGGCGTCCCACCCTGGTCAACAACGTCGAGACCCTGTACTGGGTGCGCGACATCCTGGACAAGGGCGCCGACTGGTTCTCGGGTCACGGGCGGAACGGCGCCCAAGGTTTGCGCAGCTATTCCGTATCGGGACGCGTCCGGGAACCCGGTGTCAAGCTGGCGCCGGCCGGTATCACTGCGCGCGAGTTGATCGAGGATCATTGCGGGGGCATGGCACCGGGACACGACTTCAGAGCCTACCTGCCGGGCGGCGCCTCCGGCGGCATTCTCCCGGCAACCATGGCCGACCTGCCCCTGGATTTCGGTTCGCTGGAACCTTACGGCAGCTTCGTGGGCTCCCACGCGGTGATCGTTCTCGGCCACCGGGATGATCTGCGCCGCGTCGCGCTCAACCTCATGCGCTTTTTCGAAGACGAGAGTTGCGGCCAGTGCACGCCCTGCCGGGTCGGCACCGAGAAGGCGGTCAAGCTCATGGAACGGCCCTCCTGGGACGCGGACCTGATGAGGGAACTCGCTAATACCATGGCGGACGCGTCGATCTGCGGCCTGGGCCAGGCCGCCGCGAACCCACTGGTTTCGCTGCTGCGCTACTTCCCGGAGGAACTCGAATGAGTCGGGACGCCCCGGTGACGTTCTTCCTCGACGGGCGGCCGGTGGAAGCCAAGCCGGACGAAACCCTGTGGGAGGTGGCCCGCCGGGAGGGCACGGAGATCCCGCACCTCTGCCACCACCCCGGACCGGGTTACCGGCCGGACGGCAACTGCCGCGTCTGCATGGTGGAGATCGAAGGGGAACGCACCCTCGCGGCCTCCTGCATCCGCAGGCCGGCGCCAGGGATGAAGGTTCATACGGCCAATGACCGGGTGGAACAGGCCCGGGCCATGGTGTTCGAGATGTTGCTGGCAGACCAGCCGGACCGGGCGGTGGCCCACGACCCGGATTCCCGGTTCTGGCGCTGGGCAGACCGCCTGGGCCTGACCGGGAGCCGCCTGCCTGCCGGGGAATCCCCTCCACCGGATGCCAGTCATCCGGCGATGCGGGTGTTTCTCGACGCCTGTATCCACTGCAACCTGTGTGTGCGCGCCTGCCGCGAGGTCCAGGTCAACGACGTGATCGGCATGGCCCATCGAGGGCGCCACTCCAACATCGTGTTCGACCAGGGAGACCCCATGGGCGCCAGTACCTGCGTGGCCTGTGGGGAATGCGTGCAGGCCTGCCCCACCGGCGCGCTGGTGGAAGCCACCCTGGTGGACACGGCCGGGCGAAGCACCGCGAGGGACCTCCGGGAAGTCCACAGCGTCTGTCCCTACTGCGGCGTTGGCTGCCAGCTCACCTACCGGATCGAAGGGGATCGCATCATCGCCGTGAACGGGCGGGATGGGCCGTCGAATGCCTACCGCCTCTGTGTGAAGGGCCGGTTCGGCCTGGACTACGTGGCCCATCCGCACAGATTGAAGCATCCCTTGATCCGGCGACAGGACGCGCCCAAGTCCGCGGATACCCAGGTCGACCCCGCCGACCCCTCGAGTCACTTCCGGGAAGCCTCATGGGAGGAAGCGCTGGACGCCGCTGCCGCCGGCCTGCGCCGGATCCGCGACCAGGCAGGAGGGAAAGCGCTGGCCGGATTCGGATCCGCGAAGGGATCCAACGAAGAGGCCTATCTGTTCCAGAAGCTCGTCCGGACAGGTTTCGGGAGCAACAACGTGGATCACTGCACGCGGCTGTGCCACGCGTCTTCCGTCGCCGCGTTGCTGGAGGGCATCGGATCGGGGGCGGTGACCGCACCGTTTACCGCCGCCCGAGAGGCCGATGTGATCGTGGTCATCGGCGCGAACCCCACGGAAAACCACCCTGTTGCTGCGACCTATTTCAAGCAGGCGGCGAAGCAGGGCAAGACCCTGATCGTGATGGATCCCCGGGGCACCGCCCTGAAGCGGCACGCCACCCATATGCTGCAGTTCAACCCGGGCACCGACGTGGCCATGCTGAACGCCATGCTCAACGTGATCGTGACCGAGGAGTTGTTCGACGCCGATTACATGGCCCGGCGCACCGAGGGGTTCGAGAGTCTGCAGAGCAGGATCGCCGGGTTCACGCCGGAGGCGATGGCGCCGGTCTGCGGAATCGACGCCGAGACCCTGCGGAGGGTCGCCAGGACCTATGCCGGCGCCGAACGGGCCATCATCTTCTGGGGCATGGGGATCTCCCAGCACACTCACGGCACGGACAACGCCCGTTGCCTCATCGCTCTGGCTACGCTCACCGGCCACGTGGGCAGACCCGGGACCGGCCTGCATCCCCTGCGCGGCCAGAACAACGTCCAGGGCGCTTCAGACGCCGGCCTGATCCCGATGATGTACCCGGACTACGGTCCTGTGGATTCCCCGGACGTCCGCGCCCGTTTCGAGGATGCCTGGGGCGTGCCCCTGGACCCGGATCGGGGGCTGACCGTGGTCGAGATCATGACAGCCATCCACGGCGGCCAGGTGCGCGGCATGTACATCATGGGCGAGAACCCGGCCATGTCGGACCCGGACGTCACCCATGCCCGGGCCGCACTGGCAAAGCTGCGGCACCTGGTGGTCCAGGACATCTTCCTCACCGAGACCGCCTGGCACGCCGACGTGGTTCTGCCGGCTTCGGCCTGGCCGGAGAAGACCGGGACGGTCACCAACACCAACCGCCAGATACAGATGGGACGTCCGGCCCTCGCGCTGCCGGGGGAGGCGCGCCAGGACCTCTGGATTATCGGCGAAGTGGGCCGGCGGCTGGGCCTCGAGTGGCAGTATGAGCACCCCCGGAATGTCTTCGCCGAAATGTCAGCGTTGATGCCTTCCCTGGCCAACATCAGCTGGGACCGGGTGGAGGCCGAGAGCGCAGTCACCTACCCCTGCCAGGGCCCCGATCTCCCCGGGGACGACATCGTGTTCGGGGACCGGTTCCCCCGGGAAGGCGGACGGGCGAGGCTGGTCCCGGTGGACCTTGTTTCCCCGGACGAGGAGCCCGATCGCGATTTCCCCTACGTCCTCACCACCGGTCGTCAGCTCGAGCACTGGCACACCGGCGTCATGACCCGGAGATCGGAGGTCCTCGACCGTATCGAGCCCGAAGCCGTGGTCTGCCTCTCGTCACAGGATCTGGCTCGATTGGGCGTCGCGACGGGGTCCAGGGTCCGGGTCGTCACGCGTCGAGGCGCCATCGAATTGGCGACCCGCGCCGACCCGTCGGTGCCGGAGGGCATGCTGTTCATCCCCTTCTGTTATGCCGAAGCTGCAGCCAACGTGCTCACCAACCCTGCCCTCGACCCCATTGGCAAGATCCCGGAATTCAAGTTCTGCGCCGCCCGCCTCGAAACCGCCTGATGCTCTCGGCCAGGTCATGCGCCCGATTCGCGCCAGCGCGCGGCAACTCCAGCCCGGAGTCGCGCCGTATTTTCCGTTAGAATATCGGTTGATCCGGTAGCGCCGGGTCTACGTCGGTGGCCGAGCCTGGCAGGTCGCTGAAACGTCACAAAGAAAAAGTGGTGAACGGCACGACCCCGTGTCCGCCGTGCGCCGGGGATGATCCATGCACGGAACGACAGTCCTGCGGCGGCCCACGCCGATCCTCCTGATTCTGCTCGCAGCCGCAACCGTCGCGGGTTGCGGCAGTTCCGAGCCGCCTCCGGCACCCCCGCCGGAGATTCCGGTCATCACGCCCATTCAGCGGGATCAGCCGATCGCGCTGGATATGGTCGGTGAGACCATGGGCTCGGTGGACATCCCGATCCGTGCCCGGGTCGAGGGCTTCCTCGAGGGGATGTCCTTCCAGGAAGGATGGCCGGTCAAAAAGGGCCAGCTACTCTACAGCATCGATCCCCAGCCCTTCGAGGCCGCCGTGGTGGAGGCGAACGGCTATCTGGCCGAGGCCACGACGATGCTGGCCAAGGCCAAATCCGACCTGGACCGTATACGGCCCCTGGCAGAAATGAAAGCTGTCAGCCAGCAGGACCTGGATGGCGCCGTGGCCGAGTACGAGGCAGCCATCGGCGCCGTGCAGGCGGCCAGAGCCCGGGTAGAACAAGCCGAGATCGAGCTCGGTTACACAAAGATCCATGCCCCCATCGACGGCCGGATCGGAATCTCCGCGGCCAAGGTCGGCGAGTTCGTAGGCCGGCAGCCGAATCCGGTGATCCTGAATTACGTCTCCCAGGCCGATCCGATCCGGGTGCGGTTCGCCATCGACGAGCGTCAGTACCTGCGCTTCGCCAGGCAGTTCGTCGCCCTCAAGGCCGACGCGAGCGATCTCGAGGCGCTGAAGGCCGCCCGTGAGAACGCACCGCCGCTGGAACTGATCCTCGCCGACGGCACGGTGCACGAGGAGACCGGGCACATCGTGGCCTACGACGCAGCTGTCAATCCCACCACGGGTACCTTCAGAATGGAGGCTGACTTCCCGAATCCGGGCAACATCGTCGTGGCCGGCCAGTTCGCCAGGATCCGTGGGGTGGTCGATACTCGTCTGGACGCACTGCTCGTCCCACAGCGGTGCATCCAGGAGCAGCAGGGCCTGTTCAGCGTCTTCGTCGTCACTGACGATAGCACTGTGGAACTCAGGCCCATAGAACCGGGCTACAAGGTGGATCAGCTCCAGGTTGTGGAGTCCGGCCTCAATCCCGGCGAGCGTGTCGTCTTCGAGGGCGTGCAGCGCCTGAAGGACGGAATGAAGATCGTGCCGAAGCCGGTGGATCTGGACAATAAGGGCGCACCGGTCACGGACCCCGTGACAACGGGGAGCTGAAGCATGGCTGCATTCTTCGTCCGGCGCCCCATCGTGGCCATGGTGCTCGCAATCATCATCATGATCGTGGGACTGGTCGCCATGGGCCGGCTGCCGATCGCCCAGTATCCCGATATCACGCCACCGCTGGTCAACGTCAATGCTACGTATACCGGCGCCAACGCGGTGAACGTGGAGCAGTCGGTCGCGACGCCGATCGAGCAGAAGGTCAATGGCGTCGAGGACATGATCTACATGCGGTCGGTCAACTCCAGCGACGGCCGCATGTCCCTGGACGTCTCCTTCGAGGTCGGCACGAACCTGGACATGGCGAACGTGCTGACCCAGAACCGGGTCTCCGAAGCCAGCGCCAGCCTTCCCGAGCAGGTCAAGCGGCTGGGCGTGCCGGTCAAGAAAAAGTTGTCCTTCCCGTTGCTGCTGGTAACTCTGGTTTCGCCGAATGGCACCTACGGAAAGGAGTTCCTCAGCAACTACGGCACCATCAACGTGCTCGACCAGCTGGCCCGGATCCGGGGAGTCGGGTCAGCGGAGGTTCTGGGCGGTAGCCTTTCCGAATACGCCATGCGGGTCTGGATCAAACCCGACCAGCTCGCCAAACTCAATCTCACCATCCCGGATATCACCAGTGCCCTGCAACAACAGAACGTGCTGGTGCCAGCGGGTCAGATCGGTGGCCAGCCCGCGCCGCAGGGTACCCAGCTCACTTACACCGTACAGACCCGCGGGCGCCTGGAGACCGCCGAGCAATTCGGCAATGTCGTGGTGAAGTCCAACCCTGATGGCTCCCAGGTGCTGCTGAAGGATGTCGCCCGGATCGAACTCGGCACCCAGAACTACACCATGAACATGCGTCTGGACCTGGCGGCGGCGGCCGTCCTCGCCATCTACCAGCTGCCGGACGCCAATGGCCTGGAAGTGGCCCAGAATGTCATCGCCACGATGGAGCAGTTGAAATCGCGGTTCCCCGAAGACCTCGAATACGTCATTTCGCTGGACACCACCAAGCCCATCACCGCCGGGATCCGGGAGATCGTCATCACTCTGTTCCAGGCGGTGGCACTGGTGCTGCTGGTCGTCTATATCTTCCTGCAGAATTTCAGGTCCACCCTGATACCGTCCCTGGCAGTGCCGGTGTCCTTGATCGGCACCTTCGCCGTGTTTCCTCTACTGGGCTTCTCCATCAATACCCTGTCCCTGCTGGGGCTGGTGCTGGCCATCGGCATCGTGGTGGACGACGCCATCGTGGTCGTCGAGGCCGTCGCCTACAAGATCGAGCGTGGCATGGCGCCGAAGGAGGCCACACTCGAAGCCATGCGTGAGGTCTCCGGGCCCATCGTCGCCACCTCGCTGTCGCTGATCGCGGTGTTCGTCCCCGTGGCGACCATGGCAGGTATCACGGGCCGGCTATACCAGCAGTTCGCCATTACCATCGCCATCTCGGTCGCTATCTCGTCCATCAACGCGCTGACCCTGAGTCCTGCACTGGCGGCCATGCTGCTGCGACCGCCGAGCGAGGAAAAGAGCCTGCTGGGGAGATTCTTCGATCGGTTCAACAAGGGCTTCGAGGTTACCACCGAGAAGTTCCTGGTCATCGCGCGTTTCTTCACTACAAAGGTGGTCCGGGCCGGAATCTTGTTGGCCGCGTTCGTAGTCGGTCTCCTATTCATCTTCAAGGTGCTGCCAGCCGGGTTCGTGCCGGAGGAGGACCAGGGATATATTCTGGCGGCCGCGATCCTGCCCGACGCAGCGTCTCTGGAACGCACCGACGCCCTGATGAAACAGGCCGAAACCATCATCGGGGACCTCGACGCCGTGGAAAGCGTGACGGGCGTCTCTGGTTACAATCTGTTGACCGCCACCCTCCAGAGCAATACGGGATTCATATTCGTGCAGCTCAAGGACTGGGAGGAACGGCCGGACGCACAAGACCACGCCGCCGCCATCGTCCATCGACTCAATGCAGCGTTCGCGCAACAGCTCAAAGGCGGGCTGGCTTTCGCCTTTGGGCCGCCGGCAATCCCCGGACTGGGCACCGGCTCGGGTTTCAACATCATGCTCCAGGACCGTGGCGGCAACGACCCCTCCTATCTCAGTGAGCAGGCCGCCCGGTTTCTTCAGGCCGCCAACCAACGGCCGGAAATCGCCACGGCCTTCACGCTTTACCGGTCCGATGTCCCCCAGATCTTCCTGGACATCGACCAACCCAAGGCGCTCAAGCTCGGTGTAAAACTGGACGATATCAACACGTCTATCGGCGCCTTCCTGGGCGGCGCTTACGTGAACGATTTCAACCGCTTCGGCCGGCTGTTCAAGGTCTACGTGCAAGCCGAACCCGAGTATCGGGCGGATCTGGAAAGGATACGCATGTTCTACGTCCGCAACGCGGACGGCGAGATGGTTCCGCTCTCGACACTGGTCGAGGCCAGCCGGACGGTCGGCCCGGAATTCACCAACCGCTTCAATCTTTTCCGTAGCGCCGAGGTGACCGGCCAGCCTGCGCCCGGTTATAGCTCATCGCAGGCGCTGGCAGCCCTGGAGGAGGTGGCGGAAGAGACGCTGCCTTCAGACATGTCCTACGCCTGGTACAACATGTCCTATCAGGAGAAGGCGGCCGAGGGCAGCGGCGCCGTGGTGTTTCTCATGGCACTGGTGTTCGTCTACCTGATACTGGCGGCCCAGTATGAGAGCTGGTCCCTGCCGCTGTCGGTCCTGCTCGGAACGCCCATCGCCATCTTCGGCGCCGTAGGGGGGCTTTACCTGGCCCGGCTTTTCAACGAGAGCTACGTCAACAACGTCTTCGCCCAGATCGGGCTGGTGATGCTGATCGGCATGGCGGCCAAGAACGCTATCCTGATCGTGGAATTCGCCAAAGAGGAGTCTCTCAAGGGCAAAAGCGTCTTCGATGCAGCCATGAGCGCGGCGAAACTGCGTTTCCGGCCAATCCTGATGACCGCGTTCTCCTTCATCCTGGGCGTCTTGCCCCTGCTGGTGGCCAGCGGCGCGGGCGCCGAGGCCCGTAAGGTCATGGGCATGACCGTGTTCAGCGGCATGCTGGTCGCCACGGTGATCGGCGTGCTCGTGGTGCCGGCGCTTTACATCATCATCGAGCGTTACGTGGCCCGGAGCGAGGCGAAGCAGACTCAGGCGCCGGTTGCTCCGCCGGCGGAGGGCGCCTGAGATGATCAGGACATGCCTTGCGGTTGTCGTCGTGGTGGCGCTTTCGGCCTGCTCCCTGACGCCTGACTACGAGAGGCCGGAGCTGGATGTGCCACAGGAGTTCGCCGGGGCACCGGCGGGGGAATCCATCGCCAATCTGGAGTGGTGGCAACTGTTCAAGGACGAACAACTCCAGTACCTGATCCGTACAGCGCTGGAGGAGAACAAGGACCTGGGGGTCGCCGCGGCCCGCATCGAGGTGGCCCGCCAGGGGGTGACGGCGGTCAGGGCAAACCAGTTCCCGTTCGTCGATGCCTCGGCATTTGCCGGCCGCGGGAAGCCGAGCCGGGACCTGGTCCCGGGGGCGGACACCGACAACCTGTTCTCCGTGTTCGGCAACCTGTCGTTCCAGGCGGATCTCTGGGGCGAGCTCAGCCGCGCTACCGAAGCGGCCCGGGCC
>JAHEFR010000026.1:0-2017 GCA_024640085.1 Gammaproteobacteria bacterium | reverse complement strand
TGCAGCAGGCCTTCCGGGAAGTCGAGGACGCCCTCGTCTCCATCAGGACCTACAGGGACGATTACGAAGCCCAGACCCGCCGGGTCGTGGCCGCCCGGAACGCGGCGCGGCTGTCCCGCGCGCGGTACGACGGGGGTGTGGTGGATTATCTCGAGGTGCTGGACTCGGAACGGGCGAGATTCGATTCCGAGCTGGCCCAGTCAGCGAGCCTGCAGCTCTACTTCTCGTCGATCGTTCAGCTCTACACCGCCCTGGGCGGAGGGTGGACGCCCGAGTGATCGGTGGCCATCCCGACCGGATGCCGGGCCAGGCATCGCGAGAATAAAGACTCCGGACGCAGGCCCCCTCGTCCGCCGATCCCGTCGTTACTTCTTGCGTCTCGACGGGCGGGTAAGATGGACCCGTCCGGGCTTGCCGCTGCGGCGCTGATTGAGGTTGACGACGATGTCCTCGACGGCTTCCTTGACCGCCTGGTGGCTACCCTGCCGATAACCGACGATCTGGTTGACGCCCTGGTTGATCACGTACTTGTACCAGTTCTTGCCGCCGGCCCCGTCAGGCGCCTCGGCCTTCTTCAGGGAAGCCATCTCGAAAGGACCGTTCTCGGGAATCTTGGTCGCGGTCTGCTTTGCCGTCTGTGCCATGAATTCTGCCCGTCACTAGTCATGAACAGGAACGATCCCGGGGCGGGATCGACAGTTCGAACAGGGAGTTTGCCGGGCTCCATGCGGAGCCCGGCAAAACGTATTCCGTCTCTTACCAGCGCGACCCGCCGCGGGCAGGACGCTCGGCGCGGGGACGCGCCTGGTTGACCTTGATGTTACGGCCGTTGAGCGCCGTGTCATTAAGGGCCTTGATGGCCGCATCGGCCTCGGAGTTGTCCGCCATTTCGACGAACCCGAAACCCTTGGACTGGCCGCTGAACTTGTCCGTGATCACGCTGCAGCTCGTCACTTCACCAAACTGGGAAAAAGCGGTCCGCAGATCATCCTCGGTCACGCTATAAGCCAGATTTCCAACATAAATATTCATACTTTCACTCGTTCCAAACAGTGTGTCGGTCGAAACTGCTCCGGCGGGATGTCCAACACACAAAACTCCCACCGAGCGTTTGCCCATCGGGCAAATCCTTATCTGACCGCCTTTGCCGGCCGGCCACCGGCGACAAATCCCGAACGCCGCACATCAGGCGCACGCTTGCGAGCGAAATCGGGTGAATACGAACCTGCCTGAGCGGGTACCGGGTCATCGTCCCGGCGCGTGCCGCGTCCCAAAATCTCTGGACACGCTCCGCGTGGCTTTCATATCGTTCAGGAGACCGTGGCGCCCTTGCCGGGCACGGAGTCCCCGTCAATCCTTTGCCGCAACGGCGTATTGTAACAGATTCGGGGCTCCTGGCCGTATCCCGGCCCAAAAACCCAGTCCGGTCAAGCCCGCAGCTGACCCCGGCCTAGGAAGCGCCTTCGCCACCCTGGGGCGCCTCCTGGGTAAAGAGGTGGCAACTGACCATATGCGGCTGCTGCTCCGTACCGACGTTGATCCGCGCCGGCACCTTCTCCCTGCAGACCGGCATGACTTCGGGGCAGCGGGTATGGAACGGACAGCCCCCGGGGGGATTCATCGGCGACGGCACGTCCCCACCGAGGATGATGCGCCTGGATTTCTGTTTTGGATCCGGGATCGGAATCGCGGACATGAGCGCCCGCGTATAGGGATGGCGGGGGTTGTGGTAGAGATCCCGGGCCGATGCGAATTCGACGAGCTGGCCGAGGTACATCACGCCAACGTCGTCGCTCACGTGCTGGATCACGGCCAGGTCGTGGGAGATGAACAGGAACGAAATCCCGTGTTCCCGCTGCAGCCGCGCGATGAGATTGAGGACCTGGGACTGGACCGAGACATCGAGGGCCGATACCGGCTCGTCCGCGACGATGAATTCTGGGTTGAGGGCCAGGGCCCTGGCGATGCCGATCCTCTGTCGCTGCCCACCGGAGAACTCGTGTGGATAGCGTGAAAG
>JAHEFR010000009.1 GCA_024640085.1 Gammaproteobacteria bacterium | reverse complement strand
CTTGTCGTAGTTTTATTTAGTTCGCTGGGGGCCAGCGGTGGAGCCCCAAGCATCTGGCCGCCGCCAGAAGGATCTAGAGGTGCGGAACTGTCGAGTGTCTGCGTTAACAAGAATAGAGCCGCGACGACTAGCGTGGTGGCTCCCACAATCGGAATGATCCACTTCGCTAAAGAATCTGTCTCAGCGATCAGGGAGCTATCTTTTCTTCCGTAACTCCGCATTTGGGGCCTTCCGTGGGGTTTTTCAAATCGTAATCGTATATTCCACGGGAATTCCTAGCGATTTGTCACAAATAGATGCAGTGCCCCAGAACAAAAAAGGCCGCCATCAGGCGACCTCTCGTAAGCCCATCTAGGGCTTCTGGAATTTGGCTCCCCGGGGCGGACTCGAACCAGCGACCAAGTGATTAACAGTCACCCGCTCTACCCACTTGGTTACCGGGGAATCGTCAGGTGCCGCGGACTAGACCCTTGGAACAAGCCGGGAAATGCTGCTCGATAGGGCGACACCAAGGGATTCCAATCCCCTGGTCTATCGCCATGACTTCCCTAAGTGATTGAAAATATTGGTGGGCCCGCCAGGACTCGAACCTGGAACCAAGGGATTATGAGTCCCCTGCTCTAACCAATTGAGCTACGGGCCCCTCGGGGGAAGGGGGCGTAATATACCGCAATCCGAACCCTGGTCGGGACGGGTCCGTCCGTCTTCCGGGCCGGTTCCGGGGCTGCGGTATCCGGATTCATGGTGCATCCGGCGGAGGAGATTGCCGAGTGGCGAAACTGTCCCTGGTCTGCTGGAAGTGCGGTGCTGGGTTAGACGAAGTCCCCCAGCCCCTATCGAAGTATTCGGAATGCCTGGCATGCCGGGCGGAGCTCCACGTGTGCCGCATGTGCCGGTTCTACGACACCAGGGTGGCGCAGTCCTGCCTCGAGCCCATGACCGAGGAGGTCAAGGACAAGACGCGCGCCAATTTCTGCGAGTTCTTTGAACCCAGGCCGGATGCGTTCACCGGAGAGGAAGGTCCTCGGGGGCCGGTGACGGCACTATCCGAATTGTTCGGAGACAGTGCCGACGCTGCGGCAGAAGACGAAGGTGCCGAGAGGGATCCGGGGGACGCCCTGGACGATCTGTTCCGGGATCCGGACGAATCCCGCGACTGAATCCGGGAGGCGTTTCCTGCCGGGGACTGCCGCTGGGTGCCCCGGCGCGGCGCCTCATCCAGGCTGCCCTGCAGCTTGCGGGCCCATGCCGTATGAGACAGGTCATCAAGTGGCGACGCACGCGGCGCTATACTGATGAGTCGTGCCGTAATGCGTCCTCCTAGGAGCCACTTGATGAAGGCTTCCGATCTTCTGGTTCGCTGCCTCGAGGAAGAGGGAATCGAATACATCTTCGGCGTGCCCGGGGAGGAGAACGCCGACTTCATGATGTCCCTGGAACAGTCCGGGAGCATCCGCTTTGTTCTGACCCGGCACGAGCAAGGCGCGGCTTTCATGGCGGAAGTGTATGGCCGACTGACCGGGAACCCCGCCGGCTGTCTCGGCACCCTGGGGCCCGGCGCAACCAACCTCATCACCGGCGTGGCGGACGCCAATATGGACCGGGCCCCGATGCTGGTATTGACCGGTCAGGGATCGACCCGGCGGCTGCACAAGGAGTCCCACCAGATCATGGACGTGGTGGCCATGTTCGAGCCGGTCACGAAGTGGGCCACCAGCATCCGTCACCCGGACACCATCCCCGAGATCGTCAGGAAGGCCGTGAGGCTGTCGAGGACGGAGAAGCCTGGCGCCATCCATATCGAGCTTCCCGAGGATATCGCCAAGCAGAGCTCGGACGCTCTGCCCCTGAAGCCGAGGCGTTATCGGCGTTACGTTCCGGACGACAAGGTGGCGGACCGGGCTTTCGAGATGATCAGGGCGTCTCGGCGGCCGGTGATCCTGGCGGGCAACGGCTGCATCCGCAAGCAGGCCAGTAAGCAGTTGAGGAGACTGTGCGAGCGAACCGGCATCGGCGTTATCAGCACCTTCATGGCCAAGGGCGTCGTCGATATGGACGAGGATTACTGTCTCTACACCATCGGCCTAGGCGCTAAAGATCTTCCCGCCCTGGCGATCGACGAAGCTGACCTCGTCATCACGCTGGGATTCGACATGGTGGAATACCACCCGCACCTGTGGAATCCCGCCGGCGACAAGAAGATCATCCACGCCGATTTTCTACCGGCGGAGATTGACCAGCACTACGTCCCCGAGGTCGAGTTGATCGGAGATCTGTCCCATGCTCTGTGGATGATCAACCAGCGGCTGGAGGAGGACGGTTCCCTGGACCTGGACCTGTCGCACCAGCGGAGGATGCGCCGCCTGATGGGCGAGGAGATCGCCGCCTGCGCCGATGACGACACCCGCGGACTCATCCGTCCCCAGAAGGCGCTGTGGGATGCCCGGAAGGTTATGGGACCGTCGGACATCCTGATCTCCGACGTGGGCGCCCACAAGATGTGGATAGCCCGCCATTATCATTGTCACGAGCCGAATACCTGCCTGATCCCCAACGGATTCTGCTCCATGGGGTTCGCCCTCCCCGGGGCCGTCGCGGCCAGCCTCGTTCATCCGGACAGGAACATCCTGGCCATCGCCGGCGACGGCGGGTTCCTGATGAATGTCCAGGAGATGGAGACCGCCCGAAGGCTGGACAGCCGGTTCGTGGTCATGGTCTGGGAGGACGGCGGATACGGGCTGATCGCCTGGAAGCAGGACACCGAGTTCAAGCGACACACTGACCTTGCATTCGGCAATCCGGACTGGCTGAAACTGGCCGCGGCCTTCGGCTGGAGTGGTCATCGCGTGGCGGACAGCCGGGACCTGGAGGCCACGTTGCGGGCGGCCATGGCCGAGGACGGCCCCAGCCTGGTGGTCGTGCCCATCGATTACCGGGAGAATCCGCTGCTCACCGAACGCCTGGGAAGGATTACCCAACCCCTGTGACCCCTGGAAAAATGGAATGAGCCGTGTCCGTACCCTGATGATCGAGAATGCGCCGCCGCCGGTGGGTACCGTGCATGTCCATGCGCCCTACGACGGGGAGCTCCTGGCGGAGCTGGAGGTCGGCGACGCCGGCCACGTCGAAGCGGCCCTCGGCGTGGCCCACGCCACCTATCTGAATCGGGATGGCTGGCTGCCGGTCCACGAGCGGGTCGGAGTGCTGGAACGGGCCGCCCGGATCATGGAGGGGGAGCAGGAGGGTCTTGCCCTTCAGGCCGCCCGCGAGGGGGGCAAGCCGCTGCTGGACTCCCGGGTGGAGGTCGCCCGCGCCATCGACGGCATCCGACTCTGCATCGAGACCATCCGGACGGAGCATGGACAGGTCATTCCCATGGGCGGGACGGCAGCCGGAGCGGGGCGCGCAGCATTCACCCTCCGCGAACCGGTCGGCGTCGTCGTGGCGATCAGCGCCTTCAATCACCCCCTGAACCTCATCGTCCATCAGGTGGCCGCGGCGGTGGCCGCGGGTTGCCCGGTGATCGTCAAGCCGGCGGAGGACACGCCCCTGTCCTGCATCCGCCTGGTTGAAATCCTCCGGGAGGCTGGACTGCCCGCTGTCTGGTGCCAGGTGCTGATCGCGAAAGATCTGGCCACGGCAGAGCGCCTGGTAACCGATCCCCGGGTTGCGTTTTTCACTTTCATCGGCAGCGCACGGGTCGGCTGGATGCTGCGCTCGCGGCTGGCTCCGGGCACCCGCTGTGCGCTCGAGCACGGTGGCGCGGCGCCCCTGTTCGTGGCGGCGGACGCGGACCTGGACCTGGCGGTGCCCGCGGTCGCGAAGGGCGGGTTCTACCATGCCGGTCAGGTGTGCGTTTCGGTGCAGCGCGTCTACGTTCATACTTCTGTTGCGCATGAGTTCGCCGCGAGGCTCGCCGCCGCCGCCGGGACCCTGAAAGTCGGCGACCCGGCCGACGCCGGCACCGAGGTTGGTCCGCTCATTCGAAGGGCGGAGGTATCGCGGGTCCATGAGTGGGTCAGCGAGGCTCGCGACGCGGGCGCGGAGGTCCTGAACGGGGGCACGCCCATCGGCCAGAGTTGCTATGCGTGCACGGTGCTGTTCGATCCGCCCGATCATGTGCGGGTGAGCCGTCAGGAGATTTTCGGACCGGTGATCTGCGTGTACCCCTTTGATGAGCTGGACGATGCGGTCGCCCGGGCCAATGCCCTGTCTTATTCGTTCCAGGCAGCGGTATTCACCCGGGACCTGGATCTGGCGTTGCGCGTGTTTCGCAGGGTCGACGCATCCGCGGTCATGATCAACGATCACACCGCCTTCCGCGTCGACGGCATGCCCTTCGCGGGACTGCGGGAGTCCGGGCTTGGCGTGGGCGGCATCCCCCACTCCATCGCGGACATGCAGATCGAAAAGATGTTGGTGATCAAGTCGATGGAGCTTGGCTGAAACCCGCGGGGGCGTACTGACGAGCTCCCGCAACGATGATTTTCCAGACCCAGTGGGAGACAGAAAGATGGACGAACATACCTGGAGCACCCCGGCGGCCGACGAGCCGCAACCGGTGAGCAAGCGGGGATACGACCTGATCCGGGACCCCTTGCTCAACAAGGGCTCGGCCTTCACCACCGAGGAGCGCCAGGCGCTCGGTCTCGAGGGCCTCCTGCCGGTGGGCGTCAACACCATGGAAAACCAGTTCAATCGCATTGTCGAAGGGCTGTCGCATTTCAAGCAACCGATGAACAGATACGTGGAACTGGCCGAGTTGCACGACCGGAACGAAACGCTGTTCTACCGCGTTCTGATCGACGACCTTCCCAATCTGATGCCCATCGTCTATACGCCTACGGTAGGGCGCGCCACCCGTGAGTTCAGCCACGTTTTCCGGCGTGGCCGGGGCATCTGGCTGACCCCGGATCAGCGTGGGAGATTCCGCGAGGTATTGCGGACGGCAACCAATGGCGGGGACATCCGCCTGATCGTCGCGACCGACAACCAGTCGATCCTCGGCATCGGTGACCAGGGTGCCGGCGGCATGGCGATCTCCATCGGCAAGTTGTCTCTGTACTGTGCCGCGGCCGGGATCCATCCGGGAGTCACGTTGCCCATCAGTCTGGACGTCGGTACCGACAATGCCACTCTCCTGGAGGATCCGCTGTATCTCGGGTGGAGGCACCGGCGCTTGTCCGGTTCGGATTACTACGACTTCATCGACGAGTTCGCGGAGGCAGTCAAGGAGGTATTCCCCCGGGCCCTGTTGCAGTGGGAGGATTTCCGCAAGGATCGCGCCTACATCATCATGGACCGCTATCGTAAGCGACTGCTGTCGTTCAATGACGACATCCAGGGAACCGGCGCGGTGGCGCTGTCCGGGATCATGGCGGCCGTCAGGAAACTGGGAGGCCAATTGGCCGGGCACCGCTTCGTGGTCCACGGGGCCGGCGCCGCCGGGCTGGGGATCACTCGGCAGATCCGTTCGGCCGTCGAGGCGCAAGGGGGGGATCGCTACGCCGTGGCGGCCCTGGACAGCCGCGGCCTGCTGGTCGAGGATGCGGATGTTACGGACGTGTACAAGCGGGATCTGGCCTGGCCGGCGGATCTGGCGAGGGAGCGGGGTCTCGGCGGCCCCGGCGGGCGGGATCTCCTCAGCGTGGTGAAGGCGTACCGGCCGACGGTGCTGATCGGCACCTCAGGACGCCCGGGCGCCTTCAACCGGGCCGTCATCGAGGCCATGGCCGAGAATTGTGATGCGCCGATCGTCATGCCGTTTTCCAACCCCACCGACTATTCGGAGGCCAGGCCGGAAGAGGTGCTGCGCTGGTCCGGCGGATCCGCCCTCGTAGCCACCGGCAGTCCCTTCGCCGACGTGGACTACAAGGGCAAGCGGTTCCGGATCGGTCAGGGCAACAACGTTTTCATCTTTCCGGGGCTGGGGCTGGGCAGCCTGCTCAGCCGGGCGGAGTACGTCAGCGACGCCATGATCACCGCAGCCTCTGAATCGCTGGCCGGACAGGTCAGCCAGCAGGAACTCGACCAGGGGATGCTGTACCCGGAAATCGGCCGTCTACGGGAGGTGTCACGCGTCGTGGCGGCAGCCGTCATGCGATCGGCCTCGGAGGACGGCATCGGGGCCGAACTCGACGAGGACACCATTCAGGCGCGACTCGACGCCGCGATCTGGAACCCGGTGTATCGGCGCTATGTGCCCGGATGAATGTACCGATGCGGCGTCAATATCGCCTTGGGGCTGGACAATTATGTCAAATGATCTATGGTTTGATGTCGTTGTGGTCAGAGGCCGGTCTAAATGAACGCTGATACGATCTGCTACGAGGATGACGAGGGAAAGAAGATCAACGCCGAATGGCGTTTCCTCGCCCGGCGCGTTCTGCTCTTGTGTGATGGGGTCGACCGGGCGGCGCTGGCAACGGCTCGCGACGCGGGGGAATCCCGTGAAGCCACGCTACAGAAAGAAGCTTTCCTCGAACGGAGTCAGCGTGCTCTCGCCCTGATAGAACTGATCAGGATCGGCCGCGAGCCTCCCACCCGGCATCTGGAAGATCTGCGTCGGCTGGTGGCGGGTCTCGAGTGCTCCCGGTCGTATTTCGCCCCCGAAAGAATGACCGCCTGAGCTGTGACTGGTCAAAGAAAAAGGCGCCGGAAGGCGCCTTTTTCGATGGCTCGTTCAAGCCACGCCTCGATCAGTCTTCGAGAAGGAAGCTCCTGAGCTGCTCGGACCGGCTGGGATGACGGAGTTTCCTGAGCGCTTTGGCCTCGATCTGCCGGATCCGCTCACGGGTCACATCGAACTGCTTGCCCACCTCTTCAAGAGTGTGGTCCGTGTTCATATCGATACCGAAGCGCATCCGCAGCACCTTGGCTTCCCGTGGGGTGAGTCCGGCCAGCACCGAGTGGGTCGTTTCCCTGAGGCTTTCGCCGGTGGCGGAATCGATAGGTGAAGCCACCGAACCGTCCTCGATGAAATCGCCGAGGTGCGAATCCTCGTCGTCGCCGATGGGTGTCTCCATGGAGATCGGTTCCTTGGCGATCTTGAGGACCTTGCGGACCTTGTCCTCCGGCATCTCCATGCGCTCCGCCAGTTCTTCAGGCGTGGGCTCCCGACCCATCTCCTGCAGCATCTGCCGGGAGATGCGGTTGAGCTTGTTGATGGTCTCGATCATGTGGACCGGGATCCGGATGGTTCGCGCCTGGTCGGCGATGGACCGGGTGATGGCCTGCCGGATCCACCAGGTCGCATAGGTGGAGAACTTGTAGCCGCGGCGGTACTCGAACTTGTCCACCGCTTTCATCAGCCCGATGTTCCCTTCCTGGATCAGGTCAAGGAACTGCAGGCCGCGGTTGGTGTATTTCTTGGCGATGGAGATGACCAGCCGGAGATTCGCCTCCACCATCTCCTTCTTGGCGCGACGTGCCTTGGCTTCGCCAATGGACATCTGCCGGCTAATCTCCTTGATCTCAGCGATTCCGAGGTGGTTCTCCTCTTCCATGGCGATCAACTTGCGCTGGCACCGCTCGATGTCGGGACGCAGCTTGGCCAGTTGGGACGAATGCTTGCGCTTGGCGCGAATATGCTTGTCCAGCCAGGAGAGATCGGTCTCGTTCTGCGGGAAGCTGCCGATGAAATCCTTGCGGGGCATACCGGCGGTACGCACGCAGATCTGCATCACCTGCCGCTCTTGGGTGCGAATGCTCTGGATGGTGGCCCGCAGATTTCTGACCAGGTCATCGAACAGCTTGGGCGCCAGCTTGAGCAGCATGAATTCCTCGGTGACCTTGTCCCTGGCCTTGATCGCTGCGGACTCCTGGCTGCCGCGCTTGTCCATGGCTGCCACGGCCTGTTTGTGAAACCGCGCCAGCTTTTTCATGCGGGCCGCGAGTTCCTCCAGGTCCGGTCCATCCGGCCCCTTCTTCTCTTCCTCGTCATCCTTGCGGCTGCCTGGTGGGACCACGCTGCCATCGTCGTCCGGATCGACGAAACCTGAGACCAGGTCGAGCATGCGGCTCTCGCCGGCCACGGCGGATGCGTAGCTTTCCAGCAGGATGTCGACGGTGGTCGGGAAGCGGGAGAGCGCGTGACGCACCTGCGCCAGGCCCTCTTCGATGCGCTTGGCGATGCGGATCTCGCCTTCCCGGGTGAGCAGTTCCACGGTCCCCATCTCACGCATGTACATGCGGACGGGATCCGTGGTTCTGCCGAACTCGCTGTCTACCGTCGCCAGGGCGGCAGCGGCCTCTTCCGTATCATCGTCGTCATTCGAGACGGCGTTGTCACTGAGCAGGAGTTCCTCTGCATCCGGCGCCTTCTCGTACACCGTGATGCCCATGTCATTGATCATATTGACGATATCCTCGATCTGCTCCGGATCGACGATATCGTTGGGCAGATGGTCATTCACCTCGCCGTATGTGAGGTAACCCTGCTCTTTTCCACGGGCTATCAGCAGCTTCAGCTGCGACTGCTTGTCATCGGATACGGCCAGTTGTTTATCGGTCACGCATCTTCCCTCGAATGCGAGTCAGACGAACACACCAGTATAGCAATCAGACAATGAGGAATCCAGAAAGTTACCCATCTTGGCTCCCCGTCCCGGTCGGGGACACCCGGCTGGACAGCAGGTCCCGGAGCTCCTCCTTTTCCGCTGCATCCAGGCCCCCGGACCGGGCCTTGGTGAGCAGGGCCTCCACGCGACGCTCGGGCCCCTCCCGAACGACGATCTGGCGCAGGGTGTCGCCGAGAACCACGCCTGCGGTCTCCTCGGAGATCAGCAGTTCGTTGGCGACCAGGGCGAGCAGGTGGGAATATTCAGGCTTGTCCCTCCAGCGTTCGATCAGGCCTGCGGTACCGATATCGGGGGTCTCCCGGCAGATTTCAAGGAGTTCGCACAACAGCGGGAGGCCCTTGAGCGTCACCTCGGCCAGATTGGCGGGGATCGTGGCAGCCGAGGCGCTGCTTGGATGCTGCAGCA
Source organism: Gammaproteobacteria bacterium (assembly GCA_024640085.1). Classification (GTDB taxonomy): domain Bacteria; phylum Pseudomonadota; class Gammaproteobacteria; order Steroidobacterales; family XN24; genus JAHEFR01. The sequence continues at coordinate 91,169 of JAHEFR010000009.1, read as the reverse complement.
CCAGGGCGATGGCCTGGCGGATCAGGCTGGATCGGGCGTTACCCGGCCGGGGCGCGCCTCGTGCCGCAGGACGGAACCCCCGGTCCGGGGGCCGATCCCCGGCCACGATGCCCGTCAGCCGATCCGGATCCACGCCGACAAGCTTTGCCAGCCTGCCGACGAGGAGATCCTTGTAGATACCGTCGGGGATGCGGGCAAGCAGTGGCCGCGCCAGTTCGGCCAGCCGGGCCCGGCCGTCAAGGGCGCTCATGTCCACCTGGGACTGGAGATGCTCCAGCAGGTAGTCCGACAGTGGCAAGGCACCGTCGACGCGGTCCTGGAACCTATCCGCCCCCTCCTTGCGGACCAGTGAATCCGGGTCCTCGCCCTCCGGCAGGAACAGGAACCGGATCTGGCGGCCCTCGGAAAGCCCCGGCAGCGCATTCTCGAGGGCCCGCCAGGCCGCCTGCCGTCCGGCCCGATCGCCATCGAAACAGAACACGACCGTTTCGGTGAGTCGGAAAAGGCGGTGCAGATGATCGGCTGTCGTGGCCGTCCCCAGGGTGGCGACCGACCACCGGATTCCGGCCTGGGAGAGGCCGACCACATCCATGTAACCTTCCACGACCAGGAGCCGCGGAATGTCTCTCAGGGCTTGGCGGGCCTCGAAAAGCCCGTAGAGTTCACGGCCCTTGTGGAACAGCCGCGTCTCCGGCGAGTTGAGGTACTTGGGTTCGCCGGTGCCCAGGACACGGCCACCGAATGCAATCACGCGGCCCCGGGCGTCGCGGATGGGGAACATGATGCGGTCACGGAACCGGTCGTACCAGCCGCCCTGTTCCCGTTCGATGATCAGACCGCAGTCGGCCAGCCGGCGCAGGAAAGATTCCGTCGAACCGACGTGCTTGATCAGGCTGTCCCACTGCCGAGGCGCATAGCCGATACCGAACCGACCCGCGGTTTCTCCGTCGAGCCCACGGCTTTTCAGATACGCGATCGCCTCCTCGCTGGTCTTGAGTTCATCGCGGTAAAAGGCGGCAGTCTTCTCCATCAGTCCATAGAGATCGTCGTCAGGACGCCTGTCCTGCCCTCCGGCCTCTTTCGGCACCTCGACGCCAACCTGACGCGCCAGTTCCTCTACCGCCTCGACGAAGCCCAGATGGTCGTGATCCATCATGAAGCCGAGGGCGGTGCCGTGGGCCCCGCAACCGAAACAATGGTAGAACTGCTTGGTCGGACTGACGGTGAACGACGGTGTCTTTTCGTCGTGAAAAGGGCAGCAGGCCTTGTACTCCCGCCCCGCTTTCTTGAGCGGCACCCTGGTGCCAACGACCTCGATGATGTCCACCCGGGACATCAGGTCATCGATGAAATGTTGCGGAATCCTGCTCATGAGACAGCGGTATCAATGACCCCCCGATTCGGTCCAGACTGCCAACATCAGGATCCGGGCGCGCCGTCGTTGGGGCACGCTCACTCTCCGCGCGCCGCTGTGGCAGGCGTCGGTCGACGACAGGCGGTGACTGGGGTCCGGTCCCTCGCTATCAGGCTTTCATAATAGATAGCTGACCGGGGCGCAAGATCAAGGGGGAGCAGTGAGGGTCCGCCAGTCTTCAGGGGGCCGCTCTGGGCGCCCGCCGGAGAGGGGCGCCGGACTCGGGAAGCCGTCCTCAGGACGATGCCAGGCGGGCCTTGACGCGGGCGCCGATCTCGCCCATATCGACTCGTCCCTGGGCGGCCGCCTTCACCTTGGCCATCACCTTGCCCATGTCCCGGATGCTCTGGGCTCCGGTGGACTGGATGGCTTCCGCTATGAGCGTGTCGATCTCGTGTTCGCTGAGTGGCTCGGGGAGGTAGGTCGACAAAAGGCTCACCTCGGCCTCTTCCTTGTCCGCGAGGTCCTTCCGGTCGCCATCGCGGTACATCGTGGCCGACTCGCGCCGCTGCTTGATCATCTTTTCCAGCACGCCCAGGATCTGGGCATCGTCGAGTTCGATGCGATCGTCGACTTCGCGCTGTTTGATTGCGGCCAGCGCCATCCGGATTACAGAGAGACGCAGCTTTTCGCCGGCTCTCATGGCCTGCTTCATGTCGTCGGTGAGGCGGGCCTTGAGTGGCACGGGTGGGTCGGGGAGGCGGGCCCGGAGATCAGTAGAGTCTGCGGCGACGGGCCTGGTCGCGCTGGTGACGCTTGGCGTGGCGCTTCACCGCCGCGGCCTTCTTGCGCTTGCGCTCCTGAGTGGGCTTCTCGTAGAACTCGCGGCGACGCAGTTCGGTCAGGATACCGGCCTTCTCGCAGGCACGTTTGAAGCGCCGCAGGGCGGCGTCGAAATATTCGTTTTCACGTACACGGACGCTGGGCATTTGAAAAATCACCATCCAGTCATGCAGACAAACGCCGCCCAGCAGGCGGCGAAAGGACCACGAATTTTAGCGGCGCAAGGGTAGAATTGCAAAGTTTTCGGGGCCGCGAGGCGACCAATGCGAGTTCTGGGGATCGAAACCTCCTGCGACGAGACGGGTGTAGCCGTCTATGACGAGAAACAGGGGCTGATGGGCCATGTGGTCTACAGCCAGGTCCGGCTCCATGCCGAGTTCGGTGGGGTCGTGCCCGAGCTAGCCTCCCGCGACCATGTCCGTAAGCTGGTCCCGCTGATCCGGGAGGTTATGGGCCGGTCCGGGAGCGAGCCCGGATCCATCGACGGCGTCGCGTACACCGCTGGCCCCGGGCTTATCGGCGCCTTGCTGGTGGGTGGTGCGGTCGCCAGGAGCCTCGCTTTCGCCTGGGGACGACCGTGCGTAGGGATCCATCACATGGAGGGTCATCTGCTCGCCCCGATGCTGGAATCCCGCCGGCCGAGCATGCCCTTTATCGCTCTCCTGGTTTCGGGGGGGCACACGATGCTGGTGCGCGTGGAGGATCTCGGGCGTTACACGGTACTGGGGGAAACCCTGGATGACGCTGCCGGCGAAGCTTTCGACAAGACGGCAAAGCTCCTCGATCTCCCCTACCCGGGAGGGCCGGCGTTAGCCGAGCTGGCTTCCCGAGGGACCCCGGGGCGCTGCAGTCTGCCCAGGCCGATGATTGGCAAGCCGGGTCTGGATTTCAGTTTCAGCGGGCTCAAGACAGCCGTTCGCCTGGCGGCGGAGGGCGGGGATCCGCCGATGGCGAGGGAAGACCTGGCCGCGGAGTTTCAGGCCGCGGTCGTGGAGACCCTGGTATCGAAGTGCCGACGGGCCATGCGCGCGACCAGGGCGCGCAGCCTGGTCATCGCGGGCGGGGTCGGTGCCAACGTTTCCCTGCGCGAACATATGAATCGTGTCGCCGGGGAGGATGGCTGGGAGGTGTTCTATCCCCGGCCGGAATTCTGCACCGATAATGGCGCCATGATCGCCTATGCTGGTATGCTCCGGCTGCGCGCCGGAGAGCACTCTCCACTTGCCATCCAGGCCCGCGCGAGGTGGAATCTCGAGACTCTGGGCCCCCCGCCCGGCTTGTCGGCACTCGGTAGGCGCACCCTTTGATGGACATCATTTTCCTTCACGATCTCCGGGTCGAGACGATCATCGGTATCTTCGACTGGGAGCGCAGGATCCGGCAGACTATCAGCGTCGATCTGGAGATGGCGGCGGATGTCCGCAAGGCGGCCGCCGGTGATTCCATCGAGCAGACTCTGGACTACAAGGCCGTCGCCAAGCGCCTCATCGGTTTCGTCGAATCATCGGACTTCGGCCTGGTCGAGACCCTGGCCGACGAGATCGCAAGGCTAGTGGTGACGGAATTCGAGGTCCCGTGGGTCAAGGTGACTCTGCACAAGCCTGGCGCGATCCGGGGCGCCAAGGATGTGGGTGTGATCATCGAGAGAACCGGGGATGACTTCCTTGACTGAGGTGTACGTCGCCATCGGCAGCAATGTGGAGCCAGAGCGGCATCTGCGGGCGGCGCTGGTCGAACTGGCCGGATGCTTCGGCGTACTTCGATTATCCCGCGTCTACCGGAATCGCCCGGTGGGATTCGACGGCGACGATTTCCTCAATATGGTGGCGGCATTCGATACCGACCTTCCGGTGGAGGCTCTGGAAGACCGGCTTGGCCGAATAGAAGCCGATCATGGCCGTGAGCCGGGGAGCGAGAAGTTCGGACCCCGCACCCTGGACCTGGATCTGCTGCTGTACGGTGATCAGGTTACCCGGGACGGGAGGCACCAGATACCCAGAGACGAGATCACGAGGTACACATTCGTGCTTGGTCCGCTGGCCGACCTGGCGGGAGACATGCTGCATCCGCTAGAGGGCCGCAGTTTCGGCCAGCTCTGGAGCGAGTTCGATGTAGAGCAGCACCCCCTGGAACCTGTGGACCTGCCGCTGGTCACTTGATTCCTATGAGCATTCGCAAATCGCTGCGGGGCGCGGCCCTCTCTATCGTCCTTGGTCTGGCGGTCGCCGCGTGTGGTGGCGGGTCGGGGGGCGGGCTCACCCAACCGCCTTCCGGTTGTACGATCCTTGAGCAGAACCAGTACATCCTCCAGGTGATGCAGGAATACTACTTGTGGAACGACCGGATGCCGATAGCCGATCCGGCCGACTCTGCGACCCCTGCCGCATTCCTGAATGCGCTCAGGGTACCGGAGGACATCTTTAGCTACCTGACCACCCAGGCCGAGGAAGATGCGTTTTTCGGCGACGGGCAGTACGCCGGACTCGGATTCCAGTCCCGGCAGTCCGTCGGTGAGGTCAGGCTGCAGGACGTTTACGAGGGCAGCCCCGCGGATACCGGCGGGCTGAAGCGGGGGGACAGCATCCTGTCGGTAGACGGGCGCCCGATCGCGGAAGTCCTCGCCAACGAGGGATTCACTGCGTCGCTAGGTCCGCCCGAAGTCGGTGTGACGGTCGAGCTCGGTTGGCGCGACGTGGACGGCAACGAGTTCAATGCTGTCTTCACCAAGGCCGTCGTCACCATCCCGCCCGTTTCGTCCGCCACGGTAATCGACACGTCGGTCGGGCAGGTCGGGTACCTGAATTTTCGCGCTTTCGTCGAACCGGCGGATCCCGCCCTGAACCAGGCCTTCGCCACCTTCAGGTCGGCCGGCATTTCCGAACTCGTGGTCGATCTCAGGTACAACTCCGGCGGACTGCTCTCCATCGTGGAGGTCCTCGCCAACCTGGTCGGCGGCGCCGTCACCCAGGGCCAGGTGCTCTATACGCTCGAATACAACGCGGACAAGTCTTTCCTCAATGAAACGCGCCTGTTCCGCGACACGGCCAATGCCCTGGATCTGCAGCGCGTGGTGTTCATCACGACCCCGGCGACGGCATCGGCCAGCGAGATGGCAATTAATGGCCTGGAGCCGTTCGTCGACGTGGTCCTGATTGGGGATCGGACATTCGGAAAACCCGTCGGCCAACTCGGGTTCCTGTTCTGTCAAAGGGTTCTTCGCCCCGTGTCTTTCCGCACAGTCAATGCCGTGGGCAACACGGACTTCTTCGACGGTTTCACGCCGGACTGCGAGGCCGAGGACGATCTGGGAGCCGTGTTCGGAGATCCCGCAGAAGCATCCCTGGCGGAGGCGATCCGGTATCTGGAGAACGGCACCTGCAGCAATCCCCAGGTCGCAGCTGCCAGGCCGGCGGCCCCGTCCCGGAAGCCCGAGCGCGCGCCAGCGACTCGCTGGATGCTACTCGACGCCCATTAGAGCCCGTTAACGCTAACGGCCAGCCCCTGGATTGGAAGATTGTCGGCGCCACGGATACCGGGGATGGCCCCCGGCAATGACACCGGCACTACCAGCCGATGCTGCGACCCCCATCTACCGCGATAATCTGGCCGGTGACGTATTGAGCGGTCAGCAGGTACAGCACGCACTGGACGACATCGACAGGATCCCCTGCGCGACCCAGGCAGGTCTGGCGCAGGATCTTTTCCCGGGATTCGGGATCCTCGCCGGTCTCTGGCCAGAGGATGGCGCCGGGGGCGACGGCATTCACGCGTACCTCGGGCGCCAGGTCCCTGGCCAGCGACAGAGTGAGCGCCGACAACCCCGCCTTGGCGGCGCTGTACACCGGGTGGTTCCGCAGTGGCCGCCGCGCGTGTATGTCCACCATGTTGACGATGGCACCATGACGGCGTCGAAGCGACGGCGCCGCCGCCTGGGCGAGGAACAGGGGCGCTTTCAGGTTGGTCCCTATCAGGTCGATCCAGTGTTCCTCTTTGATCGACCCCAGCGGTGTCGGATAGAAAGTCGAGGCATTGTTGATCAGGACGTCCAGGCCGCCGAAACGCTTGTCTGCCTGATCCATCAGGGCGCCGGCCGCTGCCGGGTCCAGCAGGTCAGCGCGGGCGACGGCGGCGGATCCGGCGCGCTGTCGCTCCAGGTCCTGCGCAAGAGACACGGCCTCGGACTCCGAGGCCTGGTAATGAATGATGACCTTGGCCCCGGCAGCATGTACGCCCTGCACGATCGCCGCCCCGATGCGGCGGGCGCCGCCGGTCACGAGGACCACCCTGTCCAGAAGAGACTGGCCGTGTCTTTGCCCTGCCATTAGCATTCCCGCTCCCGCCCGAATTGCTCCAAAGGATAGCGCCTGTTCGATATGACGGAAGAACTGGATGCCCTGGGCATGCCCGTGCCGGCGCCGGAGGCCCTCGACCTCAGCCGTCGTCTCGCGGCCCATATGGAGGAGGCCATCGGTCGTGCCGGCGGCGCCATCCGCTTCTCGGATTTCATGGACATGGCCCTCTATGCTCCCGGTCTGGGCTATTACAGCGCCGGGGCCCGGAAGTTCGGGCCGCCGGGCGATTTCGTCACGGCGCCAGAGGTTTCGCCCCTGTTCCCGCGATGCCTGGCCCGGGCCTGTACCGAGATCCTGGCGTCCGTCGACGGGGGAGAGATCCTCGAAATCGGAGGCGGCTCCGGGGTTATGGCCGCGGAGATCCTTGCCAGCCTGGCCTCCATGAACCGGCTGCCGCGGAAGTACCTGATGCTGGAGATCAGCGCGGATCTGCGGGATCGGCAACGGGCGCTGGTGTCCGGGCGGGTGCCGGAACTCGCCGAGACGATACATTGGGTCGACGATATCCCCGCCCGGTTCCGTGGAGTGATCCTGGCCAACGAAGTGCTGGACGCGCTTCCTTTCGAAAGATTCCGGATGTATCCGGACGGTCCCGTTTATCTCGGCGTGGCCTGCGGGCGGGAAGGATTTCGCTCGGTCCCTCTGGCAGAAGACGAAGCCCTGATCCGCCACGTCAGGCTCATCGACCGCGCCCTGGGACAGCCGCTCCCTCGGGGGTACGAATCGGAATGGTGCCCGCGGCTGCCTGCCTTCGTTTCCACCGTGGCCAGCGGACTCGAGGCGGGAGTCGCCCTGTTCGTCGACTACGGGCTGCCGAGGCGACAGCTTTATCATCCGCAACGCAGCGCCGGGACGATGATGTGTCACTACCGGCATCGGGCCCACTCGGATCCTTTCTTCTACCCTGGCCTGCAGGACATCACGGCCTGGGTGGACTTCACTTCCGTGGCCGAGGCAGCAACGTCGGCGGGCATGATCCTGGAAGGATTCACCACCCAGGCCCATTTCCTTCTGGGCTCCGGTCTGGGGGAGGTCGCCGGACTGGCGGGCAGGACGCCGCGAGAAGGCGTGGAGATCGCCGCCCAGATGAGGAAACTGACCCTGCCGGGAGAGATGGGCGAGCGGTTCAAGGTCATGGCCCTGAGCCGCGACTGGCACGGTGAACTGTCGGGCTTGACCCGGCGGGATCTTTCCGGCTCCCTGTAGCCTGCCATGGACCTGCTACACGCCGCAGTTCTCGCCATCATCCAGGGATTCACCGAATTCCTGCCCATCTCGAGTTCCGGGCACCTCGTCCTCGCGCCCTACTTCCTGGCCTGGGAGGACCAGGGTCTGGCCTTCGACGTAGCGGTACACCTGGGTACGCTGGCCGCGGTCGTGGTGTACTTCCGGTCGGAACTGACCGCCATGACCATCGCCTGGTTCCAGTCCGTGGCGGGTGGTCCCGGCAGCGCTGACTCCAGGATGGCCTGGGCCGTCATCTGGGGCACCGTGCCGGTGGCGATCGCAGGGTTCTTCGTCGCCGGCCCCGTGGAAGCCTATCTGCGCTCGCCCATGCTTGTCGCCGCCACCACCGCTGGTTTCGGAGTGCTCCTGTGGCTCGCCGATGTCCGTGGCAACCGCAAGCGGGACGAGTTCTCGCTGACATGGGCCGACGTGTTGATCATCGGACTCATCCAGGTGCTGGCGCTGATCCCCGGCACTTCCCGGTCCGGCGTCACGATGACGGCGGGGCTCCTGCTCGGTCTCACCCGTGAGGCCTCGGCACGTTTCTCGTTTCTTCTTGCAGTGCCCGTGATCCTTGCCGCCGCGACGCTGGAGACAGTCCACCTGCTGAAGAGCCCAGAGCCTGCCGACTGGACGGCGCTGGGCCTCGGTGCGGCCGTCTCGGCCATCGTGGCCTATGTGACGATACGGTGGTTCCTCTCGTTCCTCGGCCGATTCGGCATGCTGCCTTTCGCCATATACCGGATCCTGCTCGCCGCGGTGATCGTTCTCTACCTGGGCTGATCCTCGCCCGATCCTCTCCTGTCCCTAAGTAGTGCCGTTACGGCCTTGAGGCGTTGATCGCGGAGCTGCCGGCCGATCTCCTCGCCCGAGATTCCGTCCCCGGCGGGCGTGGGCACTGCCTGCGCCGCGTCCATCGCCGCCTGCAGCCATTCCGCCTGGGGATAGGGCGCCCCAGAGTAGCCTTGCCGGCCCCACATGTCCGCCTGGCAGGCGACGAGGAACTCCCGGAACCGGTCCGGCCGCCGGAAGGCGTCCAGCCGCTCCAGCAACTGGAGCACGGTACCCGGGCGCAACTCCAGCGCCCGGTGACAAAGACCGTGGTAGCGAGCCGCGAGGACGCCGAGATCCCGGAAATCATTGGGTATCTTGAGCCTCGCAGCCATCTCCATCACGAGCCTGGCGCCCCTCTCCTCGTGCCCCCGATGACCGGGGAGCACCGCCGCCGGCGTCAGGCCCTTTCCGAGGTCATGGACCAGCGCCGCGAAGCGGACACGGGGGCACTCCGTCAGGACCGCAACCTCGCGCATGACCAGGAGGATATGGACGCCCGTGTCCACTTCCGGATGCCAGCGGGCAGGCTGCGGGACGCCGAACAGCCTGTCGACCTCGGGAAGGATCCGCCCCAGCGCGCCGCAGGCGCGCAGGGTCTCGACGAACACGTCGGGCCGGTCCGTCCCCAGCGCCCGGCGCGTTTCCTTCCAGACACGCTCCGGCACCAGGGCGTCGATCTCTCCGGAGCCGACCATGGCCTTCATCAGTTCCATGGTCTCGTCGGCCACCCGGAATCCCTCGTCGGCCAGCGCGGCGGCGAACCGGGCGACCCGCAGTACTCTTAGCGGATCCTCGGCGAAAGCGGGGGATACGTGTCTAAGGACCCGCTGCTCCAGGTCCCTCACGCCCCCGTGGGGATCGATGAGATTGCCGCGCTCGTCCCTTGCCATCGCGTTTACCGTAAGGTCCCGGCGAGCGAGATCCTGCTCCAGGGTCACATCCGGAGCGGCATGCACGACAAAACCCCGATACCCCCGGCCCGTCTTCCTTTCGGTCCTCGCCAGCGCATACTCCTCGCGAGTCTCGGGATGCAGGAATACCGGAAAATCCCGGCCCACTGGCGTGAATCCCCTTGCCTCCATGGCCTCGGGCGTCGTGCCCACCACCACCCAGTCCCGCTCGCTCACGGTCCGATCGAGCAGATCGTCCCGGACGGCGCCGCCGACGAGATAGATTTTCATGGCCAGATTCTAGCGTGTAATGTAGCCCCGCCATGCGGTTCACCATCGCGTTGACAATGCTCGCCCTGCTGGTCGTCCCGGGCTGCGGCGGTTTCTACTTCCAGGCCGTCCAGGGGCACATGGATCTCATGTCGGACCGGCGGCCAATCCCGGATGTCCTGAGCGACCCCGATACGCCCCCGGAAGTCGCGGCGAAACTGCGGCTCGTAAACCGCGCCCGCGAGTTCGCGATCACCGATCTATCGTTGCCCGACAACGACAGTTATCGCACCTATGTGGCGCTGGACCGTCCATACGTCGTCTGGAACGTCTTCGCCGCTCCCGAGTTTTCAGTGGAGCCCCGTCGTTGGTGCTTCCCGGTCGCCGGCTGCGTGGTCTACCGGGGATATTTCCACGACGAAGCCGCACAGCGCTACGCGTCCCGCCTCGCCGATCAGGGCTGGGACGTATTTGTCGGTGGGGCGACCGCTTACTCGACACTGGGACGTTTCGACGATCCGGTGCTGAGTACCATGCTGCGACAGGATGACACTGCGGTCGTGGCGATTATCTTCCATGAACTCGCCCATCAGCGGCTTTACGTCAAGGACGATTCCGAATTCAACGAGGCGTTCGCCAGCGCAGTAGAGGCGATCGGCGTGGAGCGGTGGCTGGCGGCTTATGGCACCCGGGAAGCGGCGGCCGGATACGAGCGACGGCGTCAACGGCAGGCAGCATTCGATCTGTTGCTGGCCCAGACCCGCGAGGAACTGGCCGGGATCTATTCCAGCGGCGGTCCCGAAGCCGTAATGCGCGTGGCCAAGCAGCAGGCGTTCGATGATTTGCGCAACCGATATGCCGTGTTGCGTGCATCCTGGCATGGCTATCCCGGATTTGACGCCTGGTTCGACGGGGACCTGAACAACGCACGGCTGGTCCCGGTAAGCACCTATTCCAGACTGGTGCCGGCCTTTCTCGCCCTGTACCGGCGGTCCGACCGGGAGATGGCGGCCTTTTTCGCGCAGTGCGAGGAACTCGGCGGGTTGCCTGCCGAGGAGCGTTCCCTGGAAATGGCGCGCCTTCTGGCGGTGGCTGACGACAGTGTCCCGACGACCCCTCAGCCGTCGTCGCCGGACCCCATGTAGCGGCGCAGCCCGGTCTCGAGTCCCGTCGGCGAGATGCCCAGGGCCCTGAGGCCGGGTGCATCGCTGTCGCAGATATTGTGGACTGACAGGGTCAGATAGTTGTCTCGGGAAAAGGGTTTCCCGGGTATGAATTCCATCAGATGCGCCAGCAGTTTGGCCATGGTCTCCGGTAGCCCCAGGACTGGTCTGGGCGTCCCGGCGACCCGCCCGATCAGTGTCACAAGTTCACGCAGCGAGTACACCCGAGGCCCGCATAGCTGGTAGCTGTTGCCGATGGCCCCGGGTGTCTCGATTACGCGAACGACAGCCTCGGCCACGTCGCCCACGAAGACCGGCGCGATCCTAACGTTGGGCCTTGTCAGCGGCAGCGCCGGCACCAGACGTAGAAGGCGAGCCAGGCGAATGCTGAAGTCATCCTCCGGACCGAAGACGACCGATGGTTGCAGGATCGTCCACGCTAACGAGGAATCCTGGACTTTCCGCTCGGCGTCGCCCTTTGTACGAAGGTATGCACTCGGTCCGTCACGCCTGGCCTTGAGAGCGCTGACCTGGATGAACCTGGACACGCCGACCTCGAGGGCCGCGGAAATCGCGTGTTCCACCAGTTCCACGTGAACATGCCGGAACCCGCCGCCACGGCGGGTCTCGTTGATCACGCCGACGAGATTGACGACAGCATCCGCCCCCAGCATGGCCGCGGCCAGCGTGCCTGGATCGAAGGGATCGCCGTCGACCAGGCGGAGTGTCGGCAGCACCAGCAGCCCGCGATTACGATGCCGGGCCCGGGTCAGAACGGTGACGTCGTGCCCGCGCGCCACGAGCCGGGCGGCCGCGTGGCGACCGATGAATCCGGTGCCGCCCAACAGGCAGATTTTCCTTGGTGGTGACTGCGTAGTCATCGGTGACTCGCCGGATCGGACCCCGGGTTTCGGGCGGGGCGATTATAGACGAAGCGGAGTCAACCCCCGCGCTTCTCGGCATCGGGTCGGACAGGTGGCATCCGCAGGGAAAGTGACCGGAGTTCGCCGTCGACCCGCCAGCCGAAAACCGTGTCGCTTTCGAGGACCCGACGGACATACCGGCGGGTCTCCCGGAACGGCACCGTGTCCACCCAGACATCCGCCGGCAGTTGCCGATCCTTCGGCAGCCAGGCCGAGACCCGATGGGGCCCTGCGTTGTACGCCGCTGTTGCCAGCACCATGTTACCGCCGAACCGCTCGAGCATCCGTCCCAGGTAAGTGGTGCCCAGAACGATGTTGGATTCCGGATCCGTGAGTGTCGCAGTGCCGCGGTATCGGATCCCTGCAAGGCGCGCGGTTTGCTTGCCGGTAGCCGGCATCAGTTGCATCAGGCCGATGGCCCCTGCCCGCGATGCCACGTCCGACATGAACAGGCTCTCGCTGCGGGCTATGCCGTACGCGAAGGAGGGGTCGAGCGAGGCCCTGATGCTCAGGGTTTCGAAAGACTCCTTCCAGGGTGTAGGAAACCGGAGTTCCAGGTCGTCCCTCAATCCGTTAGCGGAAGCGGTGATTATTGCCTGGGAGTGCCAGCCCCAGCGATGGGCCAGGATGGACGCCTGCGCCCGCTGTGCGGGAGTCAGTCGTTCGAGCAGGAGTTGCCACTCCGCCCGTCCCCGTCCGTAAAGACCGGTCATGAACAGCTCCCGGGCCCGGATGACGTCTGGACGGGCGGCCAAGGACTCGATCATCTCCTCGTCCGGCGGGGTGGGGCGGTGACCAAGCTGGTAAGGGACCCCGAGGCGGTCCGCGGACAAGAACCCGTAGTAGTCGCGACTGCCCGCCAGCGTCGCGAAAAGCGGCAGAGCGGCTTCGATGTCCCCGGTGCCGTCGGTGGCGCGAGCCCGCCAGTAGGTCCATATGGTCCGGCTTCGTTCATCCTGGGGCAGGTCGTCCAGGGCGGTCAGTGTTGTTTCCCAGTCAAGGTCCCGCAGGGCCAGCCGCACTCGCCACTGGGCCACGATCGGGTCGTCGTCAACGGTCGCCTGGTCGGTGATCAGCTCTCTTGCGCCAGGGATGAAGCGGCGGGCGTACGCCAGGGCGATATCGCGTTGAATGCCAAGAGCCACCTCCGGAGAGATCCCGAGATCTCCATAGAGGGGCCACAATTCCCGGGCCCGCGGTGGATCGATCCGCGCCAGCCGCCGGAACCCGTAGGTGACCAGGTCCCCGGCGTCCGGCAGGTTCCGGAATCTGGCGGGGTCGGACAGCCGTCCAGCCGGATCAGTGCGCATCTTGGCCCAGCGGTCGATCGTGGCCCGGTCCGCGTCGGTCAGGGGCCGAGCCAGGTAGCGGGCAAGCCGGACCTGGCCCGCCTCCAGCGCAAGCCTGATTCGCTGGCGTCGGGCTTCGTCGGTAAGGAATCCCGCCTCGGACAGATATTCGAAAACCGGGTCGCATTCCTCCGGCTGGCTGTAGGCCGTCATCCACAGATCCATGCCCGGTGTCGGGACGTCCCGGGACGTCCCGGTGCGTAGCCGTGCGGTCAACGCCAGACACTGGAGTTCGGTGTCCCCCGTACCGGCGAAGCTGGTTTCATAAAGATCGAGGTACCGTGACCAGGCCCTTCGCTTTGCCAGTGACCGGGCCCATCGGTAGCGGAGATCGCCACTGAAGCTGTAATCGGGATACTCGACCAGGAATTCCTCGACCTCAGCATCGGTGCCGCTCCCGAGGGTGCTCCGCAGCCATGCGGCACCGAGGTCGGGTCGCAAGGGATAGTCCCGGAGCAGGTCAAGGTGAGGACGGACTCCGCTCCAGTCGCCCAGTTCGGCCCTGGCCAGCGCTTGTCTGAATGCAGCGCGCTGGTCGAGCAGGCGCTGGTCTTGTTCCGGTGAGGCGGCCAGGCCGCCGAAGACCGGCAACAACAGAATCAGCAGGAGAGAAAGTCGTGGCAACAAGGTTTGATGTGATCTGCTAGCTTACGGGTTTGTCGAGACCCGACGACTGATTATGAGGCCGGGAGATTTGCTTGCAATGGGGGTTGTCCGAAACCCGCGCCGCAGGATGAACAGACGGACGCGCCCATGACCGATCTCTGGCCGCTGCTTCTCTTCCCGGCGATCGGCATCGTCTCCGGCCTGCTGGCCGGATTGTTCGGGGTCGGCGGCGGACTCGTCATCGTGCCGACCCTTACCCTGGTGTTCTCGGTCTTCGACCTCGGCATACCTGGCGATAGTCGCATGCATTACGCTATCGGGTCTTCGCTGGCGGTCATCGTCTTCACAGCCGTGTCCTCTGCCCGGGCCCACCACGCCCGCGGCTCCGTCGCCTGGGGCGCCTTCCTGAGACTGGTCCCCGGGATTGTTGCCGGTGGCTTGCTCGGCGCCCTGATCGCCGACGCCATGGCCAACAGGACCCTGCAGGCGACCTTCGGGGGGTTTCTCATCGCCATCGCGGCTTACTTCATGCTGGGCTACAGTGCCCCGGAGGGCAGGAAGCTGCCTTCCCGCCCCATCACACTTCTAGCCGGCGTGGTTATCGGTGCGGTGTCTGCCCTCGCGGGTATCGGTGGCGGTGTCATGGCAGTGCCGTTTCTTGTGTGGACGGGCACTCCGTTACGTCGCGCCGTCGGTACTGCCGCGGCATGCACCTTGCCCGTGGCCCTGGCCGGCGCCCTCGGATTCGCTTACGCCGGCTGGGACGAGCCTGGGCCCGGCGGGTCCACCGGCTATATCTACTGGCCCGCTGTTCTGGGGATCTCCATCGCCAGCATGGTTCTCGCGCCCGTCGGAGCCTGGCTTGCCCATACCCTGCCTGTCGCCAGGCTCAGGCAGGCCTTTGCGGTGCTGCTGGTCGCGGTGGGGTGGAAAATGCTGGTGGGCTAGAGCCTGTTAACAGCCCCAGGAAAAGCGGCGGGCCGGAAGACCGGCCCGCCGCGAGGATGTCGTCCTGCCCTGCCAGGGCGGGTATCACCGGATCGGCAGCAGGAGCGTCGTGTTACCTCGTCGGATGCTGAGCAGCAGGGAGGCGCTTCCTTCCGCTACCTGACGGAATTCGGCGACGGAGTCCACCCGCGTGCGATTGACCGCGACGATAACGTCCCCGGCACGAATCTGGCGCTGATGGGCCGGGCTCCCCGGCTGCACCGAGACGACGAATACGCCGGCCATGCCCCCGCGTTCCGGGTTGCCCGGATCGGCGTCCACCAGTTCCGCACCCTCGAGGCCCGAGTGGATATCGGATGCGGAAATCTGTTCTTCGGTCGCCTGCTCACCCAGGGTGGCGGTCGTCTTCATCTTCTCACCGTCGCGCACGTACTCGATGTCCACTTCGTCACCGATCCGCAGCAGACCGATGGCATTGCGCAGTTCCCCGGCGCTCTTGATGTTTTCCTTGTTGACCCGGGTCACGATATCGCCGGCCTTCAGGCCCGCCTTGTCGGCCGCAGAGCCCGAGACCACCTGGGAGATCAACGCGCCCTGGATCTCTTCCACGCCGTAGGCCTCGGCGATGTCGGGGGTGACCGTGTAGATGTTCACGCCGAGTAGCCCACGGCGGACCTCGCCGTACTCCAGCAGTTGCGACATCACGGCCCGGACCATGTTCGACGGAATGGCGAATCCGATGCCGATATTGCCGCCGCTGCGGGTGAGGATCGCCGAATTGACACCGATAAGCTGGCCATTGAGGTTCACAAGGGCACCACCCGAGTTGCCCGGATTGATGGATGCGTCGGTCTGGATGAAGTCCTCGTAGTTGTCCCGATTGAGACCCGAGCGGCCTAGCGCGCTGACGATGCCCGAGGTGACCGTGTGTCCCAGGCCGAACGGATTGCCGATGGCGACGACGAAGTCCCCGACTCGCGAGGCGTCTGAATCTGCCAGATCGATCTGGGTGAGGCGCGGGGCTTCGATCTTGATGACCGCGATGTCGGAGGCCGGGTCCGTGCCAATAACTTCGGCGGAGTAGGTGCGGTCATCCTGGAGCGTGACGGTAATTTCGTCGGCGTTCTCGATCACATGGGCGTTGGTGACGATGTAGCCTTTCTTGGCGTCGATGACGACGCCCGAGCCGGCGCTCTGGGTCCGCTGGGTGCGGGGTCGGTCGGGCTCCATCTCGAAGAACCGGCGGAAGAACGGGTCATCCATGAACGGATTCCGGTACTGCTGGACCTCGACACTGCCGCTGGTGGCGATGTTCACTACCGCCGGGGCGACTCGTTCGATCATCGGAGCGAGGGTGGGCATATCCTCCCCATCGACCTGTGACGGCATCGCTGCTTGCAGCGGCACGGTGGCCAGCATCGTTCCGATTAGACAGGCGCCCAAAGCGAGCCTGATTGAATTAGTCATATATCAGATACCTTTTGACGTTCGTCCCGGCCTCCGCCTGCCGCGGGTGGCCGGGACAAGTGGTTGCGCAGGTAAAGGCGGGCGGAATAGCCCGCCCGCCACTACCAAAGGATGCGCCGGTGCCCGTAAGGGTCGCAGACCGCCGTTAATTGACCTCGACGTTGATTCGCCGGGGCTGGACCTTGGGCAGCTTCGGGATACTCAGCTGGAGGACGCCGTTGTTCGAGGTGGCCTTGATGGCCTCCGCGTCGGCGGTGTCCGGCAGCGTGAATCGGCGATAGAAGCGCCCGGTGACGCGCTCGACCCGCCGATAGCCGTTCGTTTCTTCCCGGGTTTCGCCCTCACGGCTGCCCCGGAGAGTGAGCACTCCTTCCTCCATGGTGATCTCGATGTCTTCCGGCTTCACGCCCGGGACGTCGGCTTCGATCAGGAATCGGTCGTTCTCTTCCTTGATGTCCACTGCCGGCGTCCACTCGGTGGTGGCGCCCGACGTGGCATCGTCCTCGTATCTCGAGGTGAGTCCGGTCAGCCTGTCAATGTCGCCCTGGAGGCGGTTCACAAGAGACCAGGGATCGTATCTGACTAACATTTGGTTCCTCCCGGATCCGGAGATCCATGAAAAAATGGCAATTGGATCGTGGAAACTAAATAGGGTCGTCTGGGGACATTTCAAGGGCTCCGGGCGAGGCCCCGAGGGGTTGGCATGGCGGGCCGGGACCCCGCCTGCGGCGTCGGCACCCTGCAATAATAGGGCCACAATATCTTGTGATGCATCATCTCAAGGAAATCGCCGGGAATGAGAGAAAAAACCTATAACATTTCTATATTGTTTATGTAACTATATGTTTTTTATGAGTATAAATTGACACAAATAATTTCGAATTGGTCTTGACAGTTGGGGGAGCGAGTCATAACCTAACGGTTGTCCTCACAACATCTTGTGTTTGCCGATTTTAGGGCGATCGGTGTCACCAAAGGAGGATTTCCCCTGGGCCAGGTGCTCAGGGAAGGGATTATTTGCCCGAAAGAACAGCAACTCGTCTATACAAAAAGAAGAGTTTGGGGGATTACCAAGTAATGAAGAGCGTGCTTCGGGAGATGGTGTCGGCCACTTCAGTCGCGGACATACCGTTCCAGTCGGCTTCCGTGGATATCTGGGAGAAGAAGTACCGGCTGGTGGCCAAGGATGGGACCGTTATCGACCAGACGATGGACGAGACCTATCAGCGCGTGGCGAAAGCCCTCGCGGAAGTCGAAGCCCAGGAGAAGCGCGAGGAGTGGTTCGAGCGCTTCGTCTGGGCGTTGCGCAACGGCGCCATTCCGGCAGGGCGGATCATGTCCAACGCCGGGGCCCTGGCCTACAAGCCGGCTACGTCCACCATCAACTGCACAGTTTCCGGCACAGTCGGCGACTCGATGGACGACATTCTCGGCAAGGTTCACGAGGCGGGGTTGACCCTCAAGGCGGGCTGCGGCATCGGCTACGAGTTCTCGACCCTGAGGCCTCGCGGCGCATATGTTTCCGGCGCCGGCGCATACACCTCCGGGCCGCTGTCGTTCATGGATATCTACGACAAGATGTGTTTCACGGTGTCCTCTGCCGGCGGCCGACGCGGAGCGCAGATGGGCACCTTCGACGTCGGCCACCCCGATGCCCTTGAATTCATCAGGGCGAAGCGCGAGGCCGGCCGTCTACGGCAGTTCAACCTGTCGCTGCTCGTTACCGACGAGTTCATCCAGGCAGTCAAGGACGACAGGCCCTGGAAGCTGGCGTTCCCCGCGGATGAGCGCGAGGTCGAGGTCGAGGGCCTTGACCTTGAGGACGAGGATCAGGTGGTGTGGCGGGAATGGCCCGCCCGCAACAGCTATGTGGTCAACGACGAGGGCAAGGTCGCCTGCAAGGTGTACAAGACCGTACCGGCCCGCCGGGTCTGGGACGTGATCATGTCCTCGACCTACGATTTCGCCGAGCCTGGATTCGTCCTGATCGACCGCGTCAACGAGATGAACAATAATTGGTTCTGCGAAAATATTCGCGCAACCAATCCGTGCGGTGAGCAGCCCCTGCCGCCCTACGGCTCCTGCCTGCTCGGCTCGGTTAATCTGACCCGCTTCGTCATTGATCCGTTTGGTGACAAGGCCAGGTTCGACTGGGATCTCTTCCATAAGGTCGTCAAGGTCTTCACGCGGATGCTCGACAACGTGGTCGAGATCAACGGGCTGCCCCTGCCGAAGCAACAGGAGGAGATCTTCCGCAAGCGCCGTCACGGCATGGGGTTCCTCGGTCTCGGCTCCACTCTGACCCTGCTGGGCATGAAGTACGGTTCCAAGAGATCCGTGGAATTCGCCGAAAGGGTTGCGCGGGAACTGGCGGTCGCGGGCTGGGAGACGGCCCTCGAACTTGCCAGGGAGAAGGGCCCCGCCCCGATCATGATCGAGGAGTTCACGATCACCGAAGAGATGCTTCGCAAGCGCCCCGAGATGCGTCGCGACGGCCTGCGGGCCGGCGACAAGGTCCCCGGGCGGGTGCTGCACGCCAGGTACAGCCGGTACATGCAGCGGCTGGCCGAGGAAGCGCCCGAACTGGTCGGGGATCTCGCGGAAACCGGAGCCAGGTTCACTCACCACAGCTCCATTGCGCCCACAGGGACCATCTCCCTGTCCCTGGCCAATAACGCCAGCAACGGCATCGAGCCGAGTTTCGCCCATCACTACTTCCGCAACGTGATCCGCGAAGGGCGCAAGACCAAGGAGAAGGTGGGCGTGTTCTCGTTCGAACTGCTGGCCTACCGCGCCCTGGTCAATCCTGAGGCCATGCCGGATGGAGAGGACAGTGAGAACCGGTTGCCCGATTACTTCATCACGGCGGACAACGTCAGTCCCGCCCAGCATGTGGACATCCAGGCTGCCGCTCAGAAGTGGGTCGATTCCTCTATCTCAAAGACTGCCAATGTGCCGACCGACTACCCCTATGAGGATTTCAAGGACATCTACATGTACGCCTACGACAGGGGATTGAAGGGCTGCACCACTTTCCGGTTCAACCCCGAGGCCTTCCAGGGTGTGCTGGTCAAGGAAAAAGATCTCAAGAACACCACGTACGTCTTCACTCTTGACGACGGTAGCGAGATCGAAGTGAAGGGCGACGAGGAGATCGAGTACGAGGGTGAGACCCATACCGCCGCCAATCTCTACGACGCCCTGAAAGAAGGTTACTACGGCAAGTTTTGATTTGCCGCGAATGCACGCACCGGGTGCTGGCCAAGCGCCCGGCCACGGAGAAAGAAGATGGTTCCTGTGAAGATCGCGAAGAAGATCGTTAGTTATTCCGTCGCACAACCCGACGACAAGAAGGCCCGGCCCGAGGCCGTGCCCGAAAGCAACGTCGTGCGGATGCACGAGAAGCTCGAACGTCCCGAACTCCTGCGCGGCACAACGTACAAGGTCAAGCCCCCGATCGAGGAGCACGCCATGTACGTGACGATCAACGACATCATCCTGAATCTGGGAACGGAACACGAAAGCCGCCGGCCGTTCGAGATCTTCATCAATTGCAAGAATCTCGATCACCACCAGTGGATCGTCGCGCTGACGCGGCTGATGTCGGCTGTTTTCCGCAAGGGCGGCGACGTCACCTTCCTTGTCGAGGAACTCAAGGCTGTATTCGACCCGCGGGGTGGCTACTGGAAGCCTGGCGGCAAGTTCATGCCGTCGCTGGTGGCAGAAATCGGTGATGTGGTCGAGAAGCATCTGATCGACATTGGTCTGATCAAGAAGCCCGGCCTCGATGACCACCGCAAGAAACTCATCGAGGAGAAACGCGCCCAGTTCGAAGCGGAAAGGAAGCAGACGGACGCTTTCGCGGATTCCACATTCCCCGAGGGTGCCCAGTTGTGCGCGAAATGCAATCACACGGCAGTCGTTCTGCTGGATGGTTGTATGACCTGCCTGAATTGCGGCGATTCCAAGTGCGGCTGAACTGATTACCTGCAGACCCTCCTCTGGTCCCGCCGGCCCCGGCCGGCGGTTTTTTTTTGCGACCCGTGGCGACCGGCTCCGGTAATATTCGGCCCATGTGCGATCATCCCTTGCGAGTTGCCGTCGCTGTCCTTGCCGCCCTGTTCTGCCTGTGCCCCGGCGGCGTTCCGGTGTCACTTCTCTCCGTGGCCTCCGCTGCGGACGAGGCGCCGGCGCGATTGCTTTACGTTGTCAGGGAGGGGGACACGGTGGTGGCTTCCAATGTGCTGTTCGGGCGTTCGGACGAGTTGCGGTTGAATGCCCGGGAGGTCGTCGCGCGACAGGAGGAGGCCAATGCAGTCGTGGTGCTGCAGACGAACCAGCGGCTGATCGCCTATAGCGTGTATACGGCCGGCTGGGTGGCGTTGGAACTACGTGCCGGCGAAACGGTAGAGCGTCTCGAGGCAGAGGATTTTTCTGCCTTCGCCGTGACCGATCGGCGAATCCTGAATTTCAATGGCCGTAACGGCCGGTGGTCCCAGTCCAGCCGGTGACGGGATCGGCCGTTCGAGAATCGCACGGAGGAACGCGAGATGAAGGAGAAAAAGGAGAAAGATGACACACCGACCGAGGTGCTGGACGAGGAGATCGTCCGCGAGATCCTCGACGGCGAGAGCCCGGATGCGGGCTCGGATAGCCGCCTTGTCCGCCTGAAACGCAGCGGCCGGCGGAAAGGCCCTGGGGGCGAGCCGGACAACAAGGACTGACCCCCCGGTGTGGCGTATCTCAGTCCTGGCGCTGACCATGATCATCACCTTGTCCGCTCCGGCCGAGGCATGCAATCCCCAGCCGCCCCGCCCGCCCATCCTCGAAGGTCATGAATACGACGACCTCGCCAGGGAGTATCTGACGAGGGATGCGACGACCATCGCGATCGCACGCTACGTGGGCCGGCTGGACTTCCTCCTGGAAACACCTGCAGGGTCGGAAACCGACCAACCGGATTATGTTTTCGAGCTCTACCAGGGGTGGAAGTCCGCCTTGCCTGCGCGCCTGGTGATCCCCGGATACTGGGTCTCCTGCTCGCTCCCGCTGTCGCCCGGCCGCTCCTACCTGCTGTACCTGGACGAGGCGACGCCACTGTTCATGCTCGAGGCGGACACCTTGCCGACCGACCTGGAGGTCTTTGGGGACCTGGATTGGTTCTACCTGCCCGGTGGGCGCCTCGTTTTGGCCGAGCTGGTCGAGGGAGTGGGTCAGGACGGAGCAGGAAGCGAGGACGGGCAGTGAGAACTGCGTCTGTGGCCCCCGACGGTTCGGCCGCCCTGCTGCGGCCCCCACGAGAGTCCCGCCGATCGTGTAGATGAGCGTATGGATCAGGCAACCCGGGCCCGTCGGAGCCGCAGTGCTTGTCACTGTCCTGTCGGCCTGCGTCAACGCCCCAACCGAGGCGCCCAGCCAACCGCCGCCGAGCGGCGGGGTTGAGGAGACGATCTCGCCCACGGTGGTCCGCCTCGGGGCGCTGGCGGAATTCAGGCTGGACCCGAGCCTCGCATTCCTGACACCCAGGCAAAGGCTTATGGTGAGACATCTCGTTGCCGCCGCAGCCGAAATGGACGATCTTTTCTGGGCGCAGAGCTATGGCGACCGGGATGATCTCCTGGGGCGGATCGAGGGGTCTGAGCAGCGCCGACTGGCCCAGCTCAATTACGGTCCCTGGGACCGGTTTGCGGGTAATCGCCCGTTCATCACGGGGTTCGGCGCCAAGCCGCCTGGAGCCGGGTTTTATCCAACGGATATCACGCGAGAGGAGTTCGAGACAGCGGAACTGGTCGGCAAGCAATTGGCCCGTACCGTAATCCGGCGTCACCCGGACGGTGGCCTGCTAGCCATCCCCTATCGAGATGCCTATCGGGAGCCCCTGGAACGCGCGGCGCGCCAGATGGCTCAGGCCGCCGGCTTGTGCGACGAGCCGGATTTCAGGCGCTACCTGACGTTGAGGGCGCGGGCATTGATTACCGATGACTACGCACCGAGCGACCGGGCCTGGGCCGGGCTGCAGCACAACAGTGTCGACCTGATCATCGGGCCGGTCGATCATTACGAGGACCAGTTGTTCGGGTACAAGTCTGCGTACGCAGCGTGGGTCCTTGTCCGCAACAGGGGATTCAGCTATCGGCTGAGCCGTATCGCGGGCCTGCTGCCGCAGATCCGGAAGGATCTGCCAGCGGGTCCGCTGGCCCGATCGACTCCATTCGCAGCAGAGTCGCTCCCCGGAGCCTTCGACGCGGTGTTCCTGGCCGGCGCGGCCAATGCCGGACCGAAGGCCAGCATGATCGAAATGCCTGACGATCCCGACCTCCGGCGATCAGTCGGGATCCGGCGCATCTATCTCCGGAATGTCATGCATGCCCAATTCGAGAGGATCGTGCTACCTACCGCCCGGGGCATGATCGCCGACGATCAACGGAGCAATGTTGGCTTCGACGCGTTCTTCGACAACTTACTCCTGGCCGAGTTGGCGCGCAGTCTAGGGCCAGACGTTACCCTGTCGGGCGAGACGGTTCGCGCGGCCCTCCGGGAGCAGTTCCAGGTCATCGACGGCGGACTGGCAGACGCTCTTGGCGTATTCATCCAGGGTTGGTTGCAGGATCACGGAGAGGTGGATGCTCTCGGTGAGATGGAGCATCTCGTTACGTACGCAGCCACCCTGCTGCGAGACATCCGGCTTGGCAGTGGCAACCCGCGGGCCATCGCGCGAGCTGTGCAGTTCAACTATCTGAAAGCTTTCGATGCAATCGCCCGGGATGAGCAAACGGGTCGCTACAGGGTGTATCCGGTCGCCTTTCGCGACGCTCTGGCGACCCTGGCGGCACAACTCCTGACGATTATGGGCAACGGCGACTACGAGGCTGCGGGACGGCTGATCGAGTCCATGGGAGGTATCGATCCCATACTCAGGCGAGACCTGGCCAGTCTGGATACGACGGTACCGGTAGGCTTGATATTCGAGCAAGGGCCTGGTGTCCTGGTTGAGGAATGACCACCATGGCCTCCGGCGGACAGGCCGCCACGGGAGGTCGGCGGATCGATACGGGCTGGCGGAGGTACCAGCGGGGTCGCGGGTTTTCTATCATTGTGGCTCCGGATGGCCGCCGCCTGGTCGTCGGATGGTTTCGGAGCCGCGCGTTCCGAGTCAGCTGAATTGAGTCGGTCGGGGAACATGATCAGGGACTTCGCAGAGGGATTCAGGTTCGGACTGAGCGGCCTGGGGCATTTGTTGCAACCCGGCCTCAGGGCATTTGTATTCATTCCGCTGTTGCTGAACACAGCGGTCTTCGCGGCCGGCACCTGGTGGCTGTTCGGCTTCCTCGGAAGGACGCAACAGATGGTGGACGACTGGTTGCCGGACTGGCTCGACTGGATGGCGTGGCTGCTGTGGCCGCTGGCCGCCGCCGCCCTGCTGATCGTGATCTGGTCGACATTCACGATGATCGCCAACCTGATCGGCTCCCCTTTCAACGGGCTGCTGGCAGAGAGAGTGCAGCGTGCGGCACGACCGGATGTGTCCATCCCCGACCTGTCGCTCGGTGCCGAGCTGATCCGGGCGCCGCTCGCCGAGCTGGCCAAGCTCGGGTACTTCCTCCTGCTGGCGATCCCGGTGGTGCTGATTGCGCTGCTTCCTGTGATCAACGTGATGGCGCCGGTGGTGTGGGCGGCGTATGGCAGCTGGCTGCTGGCGGTGGAGTACTGCGATTACCCCCTGAGTAACATGGGCGTCCGCCTCTCCGAACAGCGACGGCTGCTCAGAGGAGATCGTTGGCTGGCCCTCGGGTTCGGGGCGGGCGTGATGACCATGACCGTGATCCCGGGCCTCAATCTCGTCGCGATGCCGTCGGCAGTGATCGGGGCCGGCAATCTCTGGGCGGCGCGCCTGTCCGGTCCGGGTCGGAATGTGTAATAAAATGCAGCGTCGAACCGGAGGCGGATGTTCGTAGCATGCTCAGAATCGAGAACAAGGTTATCCACGTGGTCGATGGCGCCATCGATCAGCCCCTCGTGGAGGAATTGTTCGAATGGGTCGTGGCGTCCCAGTCCCTGGGATGGCGTTACGGCGACGTGGCTGATGCCAAGTACAGCACCAACCCCTTCTGGGGAGCGACGATCCTCAGCGAGGAACGGCATGGCACGGACGATCCCCATCGTGTCGAGGACACGCCCGATCTGGTCCAACAGGTATGGTCCCGCCTGGAGACAGGCCTGAAGCCGTTCCGATTCACCATCCGGGACATCTTCGTCAACGGCCAGACCTATGGGCTGGAAAACGCAATCCACACCGATTGTCCGCGTCCCGAGGAGGGCTGGTACACGGTGCTGGCATATCTCAACCCGAAATGGCATGTGGACTGGGGTGGGGAGACCGTTTTCTACAACAAGGCCAGGACGGATATCGTGTACGCAGTGGTCCCGAGACCGGGGAGACTCGTTTTTTTCGACGCGCGTTTCGACCATTGGGGACGTGCGCCGACGCGAAACACCCCGGACCTGCGCGTCACCATGGCCTTCTGTCTCACCCGGGCCGAGGACAGCCCGGCGCCCTGACGGTCGCGGGGAGAGATGATTATCCACCTCCACAAGACGCTGGCACCCGCCGTCGCCGCTCTGGCGATTCTGATTGCCGTGACCTCCGCGCGCGCGGATTACGCCCCGTCCGATCATTCCCAGTGGCAAGCTGACCGGGTCGTGGTCGTGAAGAGTGAACGGCGGCTGGATCTGGTTCGTGACGGCCAGGTGCTGCGCAGCTACCCGATCTCTCTTGGGGGCAGGCCCGACGGCCACAAGCAGGAAGAGGGGGATCTGCGCACGCCGGAAGGAGATTACGTGCTGGACTGGCGAAATCCGGCCAGCGATTTCTACATGTCCATTCACATCTCGTATCCCAACGACCATGACAGGCGCCGGGCCCGGGCCGCCGGACGGGATCCGGGCAGCATGATAATGATTCACGGGTTGCCCAACGACAGCCCTCCCACTCGCACCGATTATCTCGACGAGGACTGGACCGACGGCTGCATCGCCGTCAGCAATCAGGCGATGATGGATATCTGGCTGTCTGTCGCGGACGACACGCCCATCACCATCCTGCCGTGATCCCACCAGACATGACCGGGCCAAACCTGGATATCGCTGCATTCTTCTCTGTCCCCATCGCACACGCGGTCATGCCGGAGCACGAGTCACTCTGCGACGAACTGGAGACCCTGTTTCTGGCGCGGGAGGGCGAAGGACAAAAGTTCCGGCACCAGAAGTACATCGACACCATGCACGGCGACCTGTTCGAAAGCCGTTTCGATCTGTTCCGGTGGCCAGAAGAGCCTGTCCGCCGTCTGGCCGGCTGGTGTCACGAGCGGCTGGCGAGCCTGGTGCAGGATCTCAACCGTTACGGCGATGCGGAGATGGCGTCGCTGCGTTTCGACTATCACGCCTGGTTTCATGTCACGCGCAAGCATGGCTTTCAGGGCCAGCACAACCATCCCAACGCGTCCTGGTCGGGAATCTTCTGTATTCATCCCGGGGACTCCCAGCCGGACCGGCCTGACAGCGGCCTGGTCCGTTTCCACGATCCCCGTACGCATATCGACATGTACTCCGACGCGGGCAATCGGGATCTGAGGATGCCCTTCGCGGTCGGGACCTGTGACTGGAGGCACCGGCGGGGTCAACTGGTGATCTTCCCGTCCTACCTCCGCCATGAGATCTACCCCTATCTGGGCGACCGGCCGCGCGTCGTCGTGGCTTTCAATTGCTGGATAAATCGCCTCGGACGCACGCCCCACGCGGTACCCGAACCCGGTGCCTGAGCAGTTTGTCGTGGACCGGCCGGATGCCGTGGCGCTGGTGAGCGCCATCCGGGCCGGGCAGGTCACGGCAGAGAAGGTGGTGGAGGAGCATCTGGACAGGCTCGAGGGCGCACAGAAAGATCTCAATGCCGCGACGCGCGTGTTTCGCGATGAGGCCATGGTCCAGGCGCGGAATCCCCGACCGGGACCGCTGTCCGGGCTACCGGTGTCGGTAAAGGAGACCTTCGGGCTCGCCGGGCACACCGTCACCGCCGGGTCGCTGCGGATGCCACCGGTGGTCTGCCACGAGGATGCGGAGGCGGTAAGACGCCTGCGGGAGGCTGGCGCGATCATCGTCGCCCGGAGCAATGTCCCGGAATTCGCGATGGCCGGCGAGACGGAAAACCCGCGTTACGGCCGGACCCGGAACCCGATAGATACGGAAAGGACTTGCGGCGGCTCGTCCGGCGGCGAGGCGGCTCTTGTAGCCAGCGGAGGGAGCGCTGCGGGCCTTGGTTCAGACATTCTCGGGTCCATACGGATACCTGCCAGTTTCTGCGGCCTGGTCGGATTCAAGCCCGCATCGGGGTCTGTCAGCAAGGCCGGGAGCTGGCCGCAGCTTGCCGGATATTTCACCGACAGCTGGCTGTCCGCGGGGCCCATCGTCAGGAGTGTCCGGGACGCACGCCTGATGTATCAGGTACTTTCCGGCAGCAATCTGGCGGTCCGCGGCGACCTGGCGGGCGTGCGTCTTGTCGATCCCGTCGGATTTCCTATGGCTTTCCGACACGAGTCGATACCGGCAGCTGTCGCCCAGGGGCGGCAGGGTCTGCTCGAGGCGGGCATGCGTGGCGAGTCCTCTCATCTCGGTGATGTGGGCCGATGGTATCGCGACATGATCCGCTACCTCGGCTGGGAACTGCTGCCGGTGCTGGAGGGATTGCTTGGCGGATCGGATACGGCGCGCTTCCCCCTGGGGCGCGAAACGATCGCGCGGTGGCGGGGCAGGTCGGACATCTACGACGGCCTCTTTCGCCTCATCGTGGTTGGCCGTCTGACACGCTTCCGACGCCGGGGGGCCGCCGTGCGGGCTGTGGATCGATTCGAGACCGCACGGGCCAGGGTGCGGAAGATCCTCGGCTCGGACGGTATCCTGCTGTTGCCTACGCTGGGGACTCTGGCGCCCCGCCACGGGCGCATGAACCGCCTGTCATTCAAACCTGGTATCAATGGTGTCTTCACGCCGCTGACCCTGTGCAACTATCTGGACCTGCCGGCAGTGAGCGTGCCCGCCTGGAACAGCCGGGACCCGGCGACCGGGCTGGTGCCCGGGGTGATGCTGGCTTCGTCACCGGGGGCGGAGGCATTGCTCCTCGAAGTGGCCGAGCGACTCGAAGGTGTCGTGGGCCGTGGAACACTCGGCGAGGAAACACACCGATGAAGAAACTGACCGAAGACATCATCGTCTCCCCCGTCGGTAGTCTGGACATGCTGTCCCAGCTGGAAGTCGGCAAGCTGAAGGATGCTGGCCATGGAGGCATGCACGAGATCTTCCGGAGATGCGCCGTGGCCGTCCTCAACTGCGGCGGAGACACCGACAGCGCGCGACAGGTGTACGACGCTTTCGAGGACTTCGAGGTGGAGCTGTTACAACAGGAGCGGGGGCTCAAGCTCAAGCTTCATAACGCACCGGCCTCGGCCTTCGTAGACGGCGAACTGATACGCGGTATCCGCGAGCATCTGTTCTCGGTGCTCCGGGACGTGGTCTATGTCAGCACTGAGATCCAGGGGCACCTGGACACGGACAGCACGGCGGGAATTACTAACGCCGTCTTTTACATACTCCGGAACGCCGGGGTCATGCGCCCGCGCGTGGACCCGAATCTGGTCGTCTGCTGGGGAGGCCACGCCATCAGTCGCGAGGAGTACGACTACTCGAAGGACGTGGGATACGAGCTGGGGCTTCGTGGTCTGGATGTCTGCACCGGCTGCGGGCCGGGCGCCATGAAAGGCCCGATGAAGGGCGCCGCTGTCGGTCACGGCAAGCAGCGGATCACGGACGGGCGCTATGTCGGCATCTCCGAGCCAGGCATCATTGCCGCGGAGGCGCCAAATCCGATCGTCAACGAGCTGGTGATCATGCCGGACATCGAAAAGCGGCTGGAAGCCTTCGCCCGGATAGCTCATGCATTCATCATCTTTCCCGGTGGCGTAGGGACAGCGGAAGAGCTTCTTTTCCTGCTGGGCATACTGCTCAACCCGGCCAATGCCAGGATGCCGATGCCGCTGGTGCTCACCGGCCCGTCGTCCTCCCGGGAATATTTCGAAACCCTGGACACGTTTGTGCGAGCCACTATCGGGGACGAGGCCGCCGATCGCTACCGGATCATCACCGGCGATCCCGAGCGCGTGGCAAGGCAGGTCTACGAGGGCGTGGCCCGAGTCCGCCTGGATCGCCGCAAGACTGGTGATGCCTATTACTTCAACTGGCGACTGTTGATCGATCCTCTGTTCCAGAAGCCCTTTCCGGTGAGTCACGAGGCCATGTCGTTGCTGGAGCTGCGGGGTGACCTGGAATCTCATGTGCTCGCTGCGAACCTCCGGCAGGCTTTCTCAGGCATCGTGACGGGCAACGTCAAGGATCAGGGGGTGCGGGCGGTGGAAAAATATGGACCGTACGAGATCCACGGAGAACCCGTGATCATGGATGCGCTGGACGGACTGCTGAGAGCCTTCGTGGCGCAGCGCCGGATGCGGCTGCCCGGCGCTCATTACGTTCCTTGTTACCGCGTGGTGGCATGAGACAGCCGTAGGCCGGGAGGCCGACATCCACGGCCAGACATGAGGAAAGCGTTAACCCGTTCACACATCCACGGCTCCCGATGGGGCGGGCCTCGACACTGTGAAACGCTTCACGGTCCCTTCCAGCACATGCGGCTAGTGTGCGGGCACGTCAGTCAGCCGACTGGAGGACGTCATGCCAAGAGACCGCCGGTCGCGAGGGAAGGGATCCGAGCCGCCCGCCGGGAATGGATCGGGCCGATCCGAATCCCGGAAACGCCTGTCCTCCCCCGCAGTAGGTTGGGAAACCTACCGTGGTTGGCTCGGCCGGTTGGAACGAGACGTCAGCAGAAGGCAAGGGCCCGAATCGATTTACACATGGAGTGGATACCAGGCCTGGACGGCCAGGGTCAGGGCGGACTGGGAGCAGGACAACTGACCACATAACTCTCTTTCAATCTGTGGGGGATGCGGGGAGAGAAACGGGATGCAGGCGAATCGCGAAAGAACGACGGACGGTCACAGGCTTGACACCGGTCAGGCCAGGGACCGCTGGACATGGGTGAGCAAGGCGCGCTCGATCGCGGCTTCAAGCCTGGAGCACAAGAGAGCCGGCGCCAATTCAGGCTTCTACCTCGCGCTGCCCCACCAGCAGGAAACATCGGACTCCTGAGACCGACCGCCCGGGGCGCCCGCATCCGCCAGTATAATCCGGGCGTCCGGCCGCATCAGACGCGGTCGCGGTTACGGTAACAGGCTGGATGGAGATGCTCTGGGTCCTGCTGGTCGTCGCGGTCATTCTGCTCTCGACCTATGTTTGGCTGAGGCAGGGGCGAGCCCGCGTCATCGCTCGCCACCGCCAGGTGTTCAATCGGCTGGCTTTGCCCGACGTATCCGGCGATCGGTTCAGCTCCCGGGAGACTGTCCTGATACCCCCCCCGGCTGCCCGATATCTCCGGCACGCCATCACAGAAGGCGCGGCGCTGGCCAAGACCGTGGACCTTCACCTGATTGGAGAAATCCGCGTCCGTCCGGACGGCGACTGGTTCAAGTTCGAGGCCATGGAACGGATCTGCCCGGAACGCGGTCTGCTCTGGCAGGCACGGATCGAGGGCGTCGGGCGGATTTATACGGAGGGATCGGAGTACCTCTGCGACGGCGATGCCGGTTCCGATTTCTTCCTCTCCGGAATCCTGCCTCTGGTGCGAATCCGCGGGGGTGAGTTCGCAAGATCGGCGGTTGGCAGACTGGTCATCGAATCGATCTGGCTCCCTGCCTGCCTCTGTCCGGCCCGGGGCGCGACCTGGGAGCCGGGTGACGAGCACCGGGCGACAGTCCGTCTGCCTGGGCTGGCGGCGGTCTCCAGCCTGAATCTCACTGTCGCCGAGAGCGGGGCCCTGGTCGATGTCAGCATGATGAGACACCAGGGCGGCGAGGCAAGGAGCTTCGGTCTGATGCCTTTCGGTATCCGCGTCGAGCAAGAGGCAAGATTCGGCGACTACACGATACCGTCCCGGGTGATTGCGGCGTGGGGTTACGGTACCGACGCGGCCGAGGAATTCATGCGCATCACCGTGGAGGACGCACGGTTTCTGTGACTCGCCGACTCCGGCTCCAGGCCAGCACCACGAACTGAGACCCAGTTCACGGCAGCGGGCTCCCGCTGCCCGATAAGCTCCGACCTAGACCAGGACCTGTGGACGATGTCGTCCGGGCGCCTGGCAGGCCGATAGGGTCAGCAGGCCCTTGGACCGGAGACTCCCGTGGAAAGACTGATCCAGCTACTGGACGAGGTCGACGAAGTCGTCGGGTTGGCTGTGCACGGTGCACGAGCCAACTGTCGCCGCCTGGCTCTCCAGGGGGGGCTTGTCTCTGTGACGCTTCTGGCCCTGCTCCTGCCAGTCTGACGGATTCCCACCGATCGACTCCGTATCCGGCTCCGGAATCTGTGAACTGGGGCACGGTCTCGGCGGCGGGTGGAGGCTATCGTCCCAGGCAGGATTGATGAGGATTCCGGTTATGGATAGACGTACGCGCACGGCGCCGGACGGCGACTCCAGGGTCACCGGATCCAGCGATCCCTATCTCGGAGATCTGGCTCGACAACGCCGCTCCGTCAGCGCGGGCGCGAGTCCTTCAGTTGAGCTGGACGCATACGACTGGGACGGCGTTAACCGGCGTGAGGACGAAGTCTCCTGCTTCGATCCTTATCTGGTCGGCCTCGCTCGCGGCGGCCGCTCCTCCGACTTCTAGCGCCGGCGGCACCCTCCTTTCCGGGCCCGTTTCCGGGTGCCCCAGTGGGTGCCGGGCTCTGACTCACCCCGACGTCCCTTATCCATTTGCCGGGTGCCCGTTGCGGACTCCATTGCCCGTGTTCCCCCAGAATATCGCATTGGCCAGCGCCATCCGTCTTCCAAGGCGGTGGACGGGCGCCACCGGGCGGATTAGCATTTTCAGCCCACAAGAGAGGTGGCTCAATGAAGCACAGGAAACCCCCGGCCGATGACGACCGGCGCCGGAATTTGACAGACGAGCAGCATCGGATCACCCAGAGGGGAGGGACCGAGAGACCGTTCTCCGGTGCCTACGTGGACTGCAAACTGGATGGCGTCTACCGGTGCGTGTGCTGCGGCATCGAACTTTTCAGCTCCGACCACAAGTACGATTCCGGCTCCGGCTGGCCGAGTTTCTGGTTGCCGCTGGCGGAGGATCGGGTTCAGGTTCGCCGGGACGTTAGCCACGGCATGATCCGGGAGGAAGTCCGATGCTTCAACTGCGACGCGCACCTGGGGCACGTCTTCCCCGACGGGCCGAAACCAACGGGATTGAGGTACTGTATCAACTCGGCAGCCCTGGACCTCGATTCTGAGTCTGCCGAAGACTGACGCCGGGTCCCGCCGGCGGATGGATGTTCCCGGGCACCCCGGGGTCGGGGGCAACCCCAAAAAGAGGAGATGACATCGATGCGATTGTTCGCGAGTTTTCTGGCCGCGCTTCTGCTTGCGCCACCCCTGCTGGCCGACGGCGTCGAGTCGCTGCAGGTCATGGATATCGTCGAGGGGACCGGTGAAATGGCCGAGGCAGGGCAAGTGGTGGTGGTGCATTACACCGGGTGGCTTTACGACGCCGACGCCGAGGAGATGAAGGGCGAGAAGTTTGACAGCTCGGTTGATCGGGGAGATCCGTTCAGCTTCCCGCTGGGCGCAGGTCGAGTGATCCGCGGATGGGACCAGGGGGTCGCCGGGATGAAGGTTGGTGGCAAGCGCAGGCTGGTAATCCCCCCGGACATGGCCTACGGCGATCGTGGCGCAGGAAATGTCATCCCGCCAGGTGCGACGCTCGTCTTCGACGTGGAACTCCTGGAGATCGAATAGCCGATGTGCCGGAGTGGCCTGGACTGGCAACGCACAGCGGGGGCTGGCAGGAGTGGTGGGCCGGTTCGCGCGCGGCGGCAACGAGACCCCTCGGGCTGATGCGATCCGGATGGCGCAGACTGCTCCGCTTTGCTGGCTTTGTGGCCGGCGCCAGCGTGGTCGTAGCGATCCTGCTTGTCGCCAGCCTCTGGTCGTTCGGCATCTTCGACCGACCCGCCGGTCATCACGCGGTGGATCTGAGGCTACTGACGCCCAGCGAGCGACTCGATCTGGCAGAGGCCCTGGGGGAGACCACCGGTAACGAGAGGCCCAGCCTGCCGCCCCTCGAAGCGATTCCGCCCCTCGAGGTCCCGCTCCACAGGGAATCGGGATTCGTGCAGGTGGAGGTCCTCGTAGACGACCAGGGGCAGGTCGTGGACGCGGAGGTGATCCGGTCCGTGCCACCGGGGATGTTCGAGGCACAGGCCCTCGAGATCGCAAAGTCCCGCGAATACGATCCCGGGGCACCCGGACGCCGTACCGAGATGGTCGACTTTACGCTGGAATCCGGTGAGCCGTAGACGACCGGGTCAGACAGCCACGTCGCGATTCAACGCGAGACGCCGGTGACCCGCGCCTCGGTCAGGACATGGCCCGGGATCGCCTCGATCACGTCCGCGACCCCGAAAGCGAAGTGGTCCGGAATCCGTCCGCCATCCTCTATCGCCCCGATTTAAAGTTCTATCTGTTCGATCTTCCTGTCAGGCCGCGGTCGACGATGGTTTCCCGACAGCGCTCATCTCCCCAAGCACTTCCTCGATTTGGTCGGCCGCCCAGGCCAGCGTTTCCCTGTCCACAGCCAGGGGCGGCGCAAGCCGGACGACGGTCTCGTGGGTCTCCTTGCTCAGCAGCCCCTTTGTCATCAGGCGCTCGCACACCTCCCGCGCGGTGGCCCTTTCCGGATCGATGTCGATGCCGATAAATAACCCTCGGCCGCGGATTTCCCGGACCAGCGGACTGTCGATGGAACGCAGGCGATCCAGTAGCCAGGCCCCGTTGTCGGCGCTCCTGGCCGGCAGGTCCTCCTCGACGAGTATCTTGAGGGCCTCCAGGCCGATCGCGGCGGCCAGGGGGTTGCCGCCGAATGTACTGCCGTGATCTCCCGGTTTGAATACGTCCATGACCTCTCGCCGGCCGAGGAACATGGATACGGGCAGAATTCCGCCGCCAAGCGCCTTACCGAGGATAAGACCGTCGGGACGGACGTTGTCATGCTCGAAGGCGAACATCCTCCCTGTCCGGCCGAGCCCTGTCTGAACCTCGTCGCATATCAGCAGGACATCGTGCGCCCGACAGATCTCTGCACAGCGCGCGAGATACCCGGCCGGCGGGATGACGATGCCGCCCTCACCCTGGATCGGTTCCACGATGAGGGCGGCCGTATGAGGCGTTATGGCTTTCTCGAGGGCGGCCGTGTCCCCGTAGGGTATAAGACCAAGGCCGCCTGGGAAGGGGCCGAAACCATCTCGGTATTGTGCTTCCGAAGACATGCCGATGATGGCGATGGTACGGCCGTGGAAGTTGCCCTGACAGGCGATGATCTCCGCCCTGTCCTCGGGGACTCCTTTTACCGTGTAAGCCCATTTCCGTGCAGCCTTCATGGCGGTCTCCACCGCCTCGGCGCCGGTGTTCATAGGCAGAGCCGCGTCCATGCCCGAGATCTCGCATGCCATTTCCAGGAATGGACCCAGCTTGTCCGTGTGAAATGCGCGGGAGACGATGTTGAGGGTCGCCGCCTGCTCGGTCAGTCTACGGACCAGGCGAGGGTGGGCGTGTCCGTGACTGACGGCAGAATAGGCGCTCATCATGTCCAGGTAGCGCTGGCCTCCGTCGTCCCAGACATAGGGCCCGTCTCCCTTGACCAGCACCACCGGCAGGGGATGATAGTTATGGGCGCAGTACCTGTCTTCCAGTTCGATAATCGGGTTGCTCACGCAGTTCTCCGTTCGCGGCGCGGCTGTCGGCCAATGGTGTCATTCTAGGCCAATGTCCGGGGCGCTTTCACGCGTCGGTTGCGTCGCCCCGGACCGGTCGCTACGGTAGCAGGCGTCCCCTGATCTGAGACCGTCGATGGAAGGCACCGTACTCCTGATCGTGATGATTCTCGCTGTGGGCGTGGGCGCCCAGTGGCTTGCCTGGCGCATCCGCCTGCCCGCGATTATCCTGCTGGCGGCAGGCGGGTTGCTGATCGGGCCGGTGTTGGGCCTCGTCCCCCGCGGCGGGGAAGTCTCCCACACCGTCGAGATGGTGGTCGCCCTCTGTGTCGCGGTGATACTGTTCGAGGGCGGACTCAGCCTGCAGACGAGCGAGTTACGGGTGGCTGCCCGAGGGGTCCGGCGGCTGGTCTATCTTGGCGTGCCGTTCTCGTGGTTGCTCGGCAGCTTCGCGGCCCACTCGATCACCGGCCTCAGTTGGCCGGTGGCCCTGGTGTTCGGTGCCATCATGGTCGTGACGGGACCGACGGTGATTATGCCGTTGCTCAGGCAAGCCGGCCTGAACCGGCGAATTTCTTCCTATCTGAAATGGGAAGGCATCGTCAACGATCCCATAGGCGCCCTGCTGGCGGTCCTCACTTTCCAGTTCTTCATTTTTGCCGGTGAGGGACTGGGTTGGTTCCCGGTGATCGAGGGTCTGGCGTCAGCCATCGCCGTGGCGGTGGGTCTGGGAGGACTGGTGGGCTGGCTCACCGGAAAGGCCTTCCAGCAGGGGATGGTGCCAGAGTATCTGAAGTCCCCGGTGATGCTGACCCTGGTCCTCGTTGCCTATGTCCTGTCGAATCTGGTCCAGGAGGAGGCGGGCCTGCTGGCGGTGACCGTGATGGGCATCGTGGTCGGAAACATGGACCTGCCGGGGCTGCAGGACATGAAACGTTTCAAAGAGTACATCACCGTCATGCTGGTATCCGTGGTATTCGTGGTGCTAACCGCCACTATGGACCCGGACGTGGTGCGTGCGGTGAATTGGTCGAATGTCGCACTCATAGCGGCAATCATGTTTTTGGTCCGACCGGTTGCAATCATGGCGGCGACCATCGGCGCGGGGATGGAATTGCGGGAGAGGTTGCTGCTGTCCTGGATCGCGCCACGGGGGATCGTGGCGGCGGCGACCGCTGGTGTCATGGGGCCGGCCCTCGCCCAGCATGATTTCCCCGGTGCCGAGGCTCTGTTGCCGCTCGTCTTCGGGGTGATTTTCGCTACCGTGGTTGCCCATGGGCTCTCTATCGGCTGGCTGGGGCGCCGCCTGGGGCTGGCGAGCCCGACCAGAGACAGCGTCCTGATCGTCGGCGCCTCGCCCTGGAGCGTGGAACTGGGTCGGGTATTGCAGGAGATCGGGGTCAAAGTGCTCATCGCGGACAACTCCTGGCACAAGCTGCGGGCCGCCAGACTGGCCGGCCTCAAGGTTTTCTACGGGGAGATCCTGTCCGAGTTCGCAGATGAATCCGTGGAACTCGGGCACGTCGGGGCCGTCCTCGCGGCGACGGACAATGACGCCTACAACGCCCTGGTATGCACGGCGCTGGCGCCGGATATCGGCAGGGACAGGGTATTCCAGCTCTCTATGGGGCCGGGCGAAGATGATGATCCCAAGGGGGTGGCGCTGGGGCTCAAGGGCAAGATCGCATTCGGGGAAGAAGTGGAATACGAGAGTCTCTGGCGTTGGCACGTGGATGGCTGGGTATTCACGCGGACGCGGCTGACAGATTCCTACAGCTACAGTGACTATCTCGGGGACGCCGATTCACGGGCCATCCAGATCGCGCGCGTCCGGGCCGATTCGCGCGCACAATTTCTTTCGCCAGGCCAGACGACCGAGCCTGAGGTAGGGGACGTCCTGATCGGATATTCTCCGCCGCGGCCAGAAGAGGTCAAGGTGGTCCCCGGGACGGACCGTCCCGCCGAAGCCCTGCCCGGGTGAAACGGGTGGAGTCTCGTGATGCGCTGATCGACGGCCCGGCGGGCCGTCTCGAGGCGACTGTGGAGCAAGGGGACGAGGCCCATACGGATGCCGTGGCGGTGATCTGCCATCCGCACCCGCTCTATCATGGCACCATGAATAACAAGGTGGTTCACACACTCTGCCGTGCGGTGAACCGGCTGAATCGCCCGGCGGTCAGGTTCAACTTCCGTGGCGTGGGCGCCAGCCAGGGCGGGTACGACGAAGGGGAGGGCGAGATCGAGGATGTGCTGGCGGTCGTCGGCTGGGCGCGGGAACGCTGGCCGGCGGCCGAACTCTGGCTAGGCGGATTCTCCTTCGGAGCGATCGTCGCCCTGAGAGGCGCCGCCCGGGCCGGGCCCGCCTGCCTGATGACCGTGGCGCCGCCCATTCATCGGTTCGATGTATCGAGTCTGTCGCGGCCGTCCTGCCCTTGGCTTATCGTGCAGGGAGAAAGAGACGAACTGGTGGACAGCAGACAGGTGGCGGCCTGGGCATCCGGCATCCTGCCGGAGCCT
Source organism: Gammaproteobacteria bacterium (assembly GCA_024640085.1). Classification (GTDB taxonomy): domain Bacteria; phylum Pseudomonadota; class Gammaproteobacteria; order Steroidobacterales; family XN24; genus JAHEFR01. Next base: position 54,501 of record JAHEFR010000009.1, on the reverse strand, counting down.
CAGCTGGAGCTGATGGCGGATACGGACCATTTCTTCCACGGCCGATTGAGCCGGTTGCGGGAAGCAGTGGAAGGTTTCCTGCGTTCCCGGGCGCCCGCTTGCGAGGATACATGATCGGAAAACTTCGCGAGTTCCTGCGATCGGCGCTGGAAGACACGGGGGAGGCGCCCGAAGAGGCCCGGCAGACCGGCGTCCGCGTCGCGGTGGCGGCGTTGCTTGTAGAAATGGCACGCGCGGACTTCACGGAGGCGCCCGAGGAGCGGCAGGTCATCCGGCAGCTTCTCGAGTCGCATTTCTTCCTCGAGAAGAGCCAGGCGGAAGACCTCCTGGGGCTGGGGGGGCAGCGGGCCGATGAGGCCGTGTCATTACAGGAATTCACCCGAGAGATCCATGAGTCCTTTGATCCCGGTCAGAAACTCCTCGTCCTGGAGATGCTGATAAGAATCGCGCTGGCGGACGGGGAGATCGACAAGTACGAGCGACACCTCCTCGGCAAGATCGCCGACCTCATCTACGTCCCCAGAGCAGAATACGTGACTCTCATGGACCGACTGCTCGCCGAGAAGGGCGCATAACGAAAACGCCCGGCGAGGGCCGGGCGCTTCGTTGCCGTCGTCGGCCGATCTCAGAGCATGTCTTTCAGGCCCTTCAGGGCCGTCAGCTTCACTGCCTTGCGGGCCGGTTTGGCTTTGAAGATCATCTCCTCGCCAGTGAAGGGATTGACTCCCTTGCGCGCCTTGGTGGCGGGTTTCTTGACCACGCGGATTTTCAGCAAGCCGGGAACGGTGAATTCCCCCGGCCCCCGGCGGCCGACATTCCTCTTGATGATCGCGTTCAGATTGTCGAATACGGCGCTGACGTCCTTGCGCGTCAATCCGGTCTTGTCTGCAATTGAGCCGATGATCTCGCTTTTGGTGGGCGGCTTCGGCGCGGCCTTGGTCGATGCCTTCTTCTTGGCAGCCATGTGTATCCCCTCGGTTAGTCGAAAACGATGGTTGGGTGACGGTGCTCGAAAATACCACAATTCATTGGGTTTGCCCTCGCGGGCCCTGGACCGATCGAGCGACGGTCCGGATTCGTTTCTTACATCTCCTCACTCATCAGCTCGTATAGAACTGCTGGCGGAACTTGATCCTGAACGATTTCGATTCTCCCTCTGGCCGGACCGAAATGTCGAAGATCAGGGTCTCCCGGTTGGCGACCCCGATCTCGCCGATATAGTAGATAGCGCCCGATTCCTCGATTTCCCGAGTCTGGACGGACTTGAGCTGACCGGTCAGGTTACTGGCTTCGATCGTGATAGCCGCAGCGACCGACTGACCAATCGTGCCTTCCTCTTTCCTGAGCACGCTGACGGTTACCAGGGCGCGATTCTCGCTGCGCTGGATCCCGTAGGCCCGCGCGACATCCGGCGGAAGCATTTCGGTGGCCTGGGCATTGTAGTGGACGACGAAGTCGCCGAAATCGGAGAAGCTGCGGCGCGTCATCTCGGTTGCCGGTTCGGCGCCTTCGCTGCCGCTCTGGCCCTGGCCGCAGGCCGCGACCGTCATCGCGAAAATCACCATGAGCGCGAGTCGCAAACCGGTCAACTTCATGGGGCAAAGCCTTGTCATTCTGGCGGGAGGTCGGGATATACAGCGTAACTATAGCGTAAACGCACCTTCAATTATCCATACATTCGCGCATTTCTGACGGTAATTTGCCTGGCGATTCGATCTCCACAGTCTTGTTCCGGCTCCTCTCTCCGGCGACGAGGCGTACGGCCGATCTGGCGACCCCGCACTGGTCGGAGAGGAATCGCAGCAGCGCTTCGTTGGCGGCGCCGTCTATGGGAGAACAACCGACCCGGATCTTGAGGCGTTCACCAACGCGGCCGGCGAACCGGTCTCGCCCGCCCCGCGGCTGTATGCGGAGGTTGCAGACGAGGGTCACGCCGCGCCAGCGACACGGGCCATCCCCGCTCAATGCAACACTCCCGGCAACGGCACCGCCATGATCAGCGCCTGCAATCCGATGATCACGAACAATGGGGACAGGTCGAGACCACCGATCGGCGGAATGATCCGCCTGACGGGGCGGAGCAGGGGTTCGCAAATGCTCGCCAGCACGCTGGTCAGGGGATTGTAGGTGCCCGGATTGACGAAGCTCATCAGGGCGTAGATCAGGATCGAAAACACATACATCCGCAGTATGGTCACGACGGTGCGGAGTACGGCGTAGTAGAGGATCGCGATCGCCGTCGGGCTTACCCCCGTCTTCAGGGAAAAGAGCATGGCAGTGACCATGATCTCCAGCAGCGCGATCACGACGACTGAGGACATATCGAGACCCCGGAAGCCCGGGACAATACGACGCAGGGGGATGAGCACGGGGTTGGTTATGCGAACGATGAACTGGGACAGGGGGTTGTGGAAATCCGCGCGGGTCACCTGCAGTACAAAGCGCAGCAGGAAGCAGAGGATGTAAAGCTCGGTCAGGGTCTTTGCGATAAAGATCAGCGGCGCACTCATGATATTCCCCGTCTAGGGCCTGTTGACACATGCCCGGATATTGCTCCGGCAACCCACGCGAGCGGCCAATCGCCGGAACCGTGACATACCGGGGACGATATCAGGGCGCCGGTCTCCCGATCCCTCTTGTGTCTTGCAGTGCTCCCCTTCGGTCGCCTGCCGTCTGGCCGTTTCCCACAGAAAGAGCTGTGTGCTAGATGCCGCCATATTCTTCCGCCAGTTCACTGGCTCTTTCCCTGGCGGTCTTGACCGCCTTCCGGATCGCATCCGGAGCGCCACTGGATTCGAGTACCGACATTGCGGCGGCGGTGGTCCCCCCGGGGGACGTCACACGGGCGCGCAGCTCGGCCACGTCGGCGTCCGACTCGAGCGCCATCCGTGCTGCTCCCAGCGCAGTCTCAAGGGTCAGCAGTCTCGCGGTTTCCGGCATCAGTCCCATCTCTACGCCGGTCCGGTTCATGACCTCCATGAGAAGAAAGAAATACGCCGGGCCACTCCCGGACAAGGCAGTCACCGGATCCAGCAATGACTCCTCAGGCACCCATACCACCGCCCCGGCAGCCCTCATGATGCCCTCCGCCAGCTCTCTCCGGTCTTCCTTCACCGACCCGCTGGCAAACAGGGCGGTCACGCCACACCCGAGCAGGGCGGGCGTGTTCGGCATGGCGCGGACGATCGGCCCGCGGGTGGCGAGCCACCGGCGCAGGTCCACCTCCCGGATACCCGCGATCACGGAAAGGTAGAGAACGTCGTCGTCGGCCGGCGCCAGGGCCTTCAGGGCGACATGAGCCGCCTGGGGCTTGACGGCAAGAACGACCACATCGGCCCCGGTCACTGCAGCCATGTTGTCGGCCACGGCCTCGACGCCGTATTTTTCGCCCAGCCAGGCGCGCCGGGACGGGTCCGGGTCGGCAACCCGGATGCGGCCGGCGCCAAGGCCATCAGAGATGAGTCCCCCGACCAGACTGGCGGCCATGTTGCCGCCGCCGACGAAGGCGAGTCTCACGTCTTGTTCCATCGTCCCGTCGTCCCCCGATGTCAGAAGCCGGGAAGGATATCTTCCGATCGCCGCCCTAACCAGTCCGTGTGCGTGGTCCGAACAGTGCAGTCCCGATCCTCAGCATGGTCGAACCCTCCGCCACCGCCGCCTCGAGGTCGTCCGACATACCCATCGAAAGCGTGTCCAACGCCAGGCCGTCCCGGGAGAGATCGTCCCTCAGGCGTCGCAGCCGTCCAAAATAGGCTCGCTGGGCCTCCAGATCCGGAGTCGGCGGCGGAATACTCATCAAGCCCCTGAGGCGGAGTCGGGGCAGGCCGGAAATCGCTTCCGCCAGGGGGCGGACGTCGTCCTCCCGGACCCCTCCCTTGCCGGGCTCGTCCTCCAGAGACACCTGGATGCAGACGTTCAGCGGTGGCGCGTGATGTGGGCGATGAGCGTCCAGTCGCCGCGCGATCCTTTGCCGGTCCACGGACTGGACCCACTGGAAACAGGTGGCTGCCAGCCGTGTCTTGTTCGACTGCAGATGGCCGATGAAATGCCATTCCAGCTGGAGGTCTTCTAGCGCCCTGGTCTTCTCCACCGCTTCCTGAATGAAATTTTCGCCGAAGGACCGCAGCCCGCAGCCGGCTGCCTCCCTGACCGCAGCGGCCGGGTGTTGCTTGCTGACTGCAAGCAAAGTGATTTCTTCATGATTTCTTCCAAATCGTTGACAGGCCGCCGAAATCCTTTCCTGAACCTGGGCGAGCCTTTGTGAGAAATGCGTCATGTTTTGGGCCGCCGGCCTTCGCTATACTCTGCCTGCCGTATGTTTACATAACGTAATGTTCCGCGGTGCCGGACAGCATAACCTGAAGGAGCCCTCATGGCTGTCGAGATCGACCAACTGCTGACGTTCGCGGTGAAGAACAAGGCCTCGGACCTGCACCTGTCCTCCGGCGTACCGCCGATGATCCGTGTTGACGGGGACATAAAACGGATCAATATGCCTGAAATGTCGCACAAGGAAGTGCACAGCATGATCTACGACATCATGAACGACAAGCAGCGGAAGGCCTACGAGGAGTTCTTCGAAACGGACTTCTCGTTCGAAATCCCCGACCTGGCCCGATTCCGGGTCAATGCTTTCAATCAGGCCCGCGGCGCGGGCGCGGTGTTCCGGACCATCCCGTCCATCATCCAGACCCTTGAAGATCTTGCCGCTCCGAAGATTTTCAAGGACATATCGATGTACCCTCGCGGCATCGTGCTGGTCACCGGCCCGACGGGATCGGGCAAGTCCACCACCCTGGCTGCGATGATCGATTACGTCAATGACAACCGGCCGGATCACATCCTCACAATCGAGGACCCGATCGAATTCGTCCACGAGAGCCGGCGCTGCCTGATCAACCAGCGAGAGGTCCACCGGGACACGCTGGGATTCAACGAGGCTCTACGCTCGGCCTTGCGAGAAGACCCGGACGTCATCCTCGTTGGCGAGATGCGTGACCTCGAGACCATCCGCCTTGCGCTGACGGCTGCGGAGACCGGCCATCTGGTCTTCGCCACGCTCCACACCAGTTCCGCGGCCAAGACCATTGACCGAATCGTCGACGTCTTCCCCGCGGGCGAGAAGGACATGGTGCGATCCATGTTGTCGGAATCACTGCGCGCCGTGATATCCCAGGCGTTGCTGAAGAAGAACGGCGGCGGGCGAATCGCCGCCCACGAGATCATGATCGGCACGGCGGCGATCCGGAATCTCATCCGTGAAGGGAAGATCGCGCAGATGTACTCGGCTATCCAGACCGGGCACGGCGTCGGCATGCAGACACTGGATCAGTGCCTCCAGGACCTCCTCGCGAAAGGCCTCGTCAGCCGCGAAGAGGCGCGCTACAAGGCGCAAAACAAGGAGGCGTTTTAGGGCCCCCCGTCGACATCGGACATCGACGCGCGCCGACGGTCGGGTGCGTGTCAATCGGGCGGCCAGGTGACCGAACACGGGATCTGAAACGATATGGACAGAGACCAGGGCATTCGACTCATGCAGGACTTGCTCCGTCGCCTCAAGAAGGCGGACGGATCGGACCTGTTCATCACCACGGGTTTCCCGCCCGCGATCAAGGTCGACGGCGAGATCAAGCCGGTGACTGAACAGCCGCTCAGCGCGCAGCAGAGCAACACCCTGGTGCGGGCGATCATGAACGACCGCCAGACCAAGGCTTTCGATGCCACCAAGGAGTGCAATTTCGCGATCGCGCCGCCGAATATCGGCCGATTCCGCGTAAGCGCCTTCGTTCAGCAGGGCAACGTCGGCTGCGTCTGCCGCACCATCAATACCGAGATCCCCACGCTGGAGGAACTCGATCTACCGCCGATCCTTAAAGACATCGTCATGACCAAGCGTGGCCTGGTTATTCTCGTGGGTGGCACGGGCACCGGTAAGTCGACCTCTCTGGCGGCCATGGTCGGTCACCGCAATGCCAACTCACACGGCCACATCATCACCATCGAGGATCCCATCGAATACGTGCACGAGCACCGGGGCTGCGTCGTCACCCAGCGGGAAATCGGCGTCGACACGGATGGTTGGCATGTGGCGCTGAAGAACACCCTGCGACAGGCGCCGGACGTCATCCTGATCGGTGAGATACGGGACCGGGACACCATGGAGTACGGGATCCAGTTCGCGGAGACCGGTCACCTGTGCCTGGCTACCCTGCACGCCAACAGCGCCAACCAGGCCCTGGACCGGATCATCAATTTCTTCCCGGAAGAGAAGCGCGATCAGCTGTTGATGGATCTGTCACTGAACATGAAAGCCTTCGTCTCCCAGCGGTTGCTGCCGCGGGAGAGCGGAAGTGGCCGGATCGCCGCCATGGAGGTCATGCTCAACTCGCCGTTGATCGCCGACCTGATCTTCAAGGGCGAGGTAGCCCAGATCAAGGAAGTCATGGCCAAGTCGACTCGGCTGGGCATGCGCACTTTCGACCAGTCTCTGTACGATCTCTACGAAGAGGGCGTCATCTCCTACGAGGAGGCACTGCGAAACTCCGACTCCATGAACGAGGTCCGGCTCAGGATCAAGCTCGAGAGCAAGCGGGGCGCCAAGGAAGTAGATTCGGAGTTCGAGCTGGTTAGCGAGGACGACGACTCCTATTACAAGTCAGAGAAGGACATGGAACGGGAAATAAGCTACCCGTCCGCAAAATAGGGACGCAGGTTTACGATGGATATCACTCCCCTCCTCAAGTTGATGACGGAGAAGAATGCGTCTGATCTGTTCTTTACTCCGAAATCGCCCATCAAGATCAAGATCGAGGGGCAGATCATGCCCCTGGGCAAGGAAGAATTGACCGTCGATCAGGTCCACGGCGCCGCCCATGGCGTCATGACGGAAGACCAGATCGCCCTGCTGAACAAAGAGCTGGAGATCGATTTCGCCATCTCCAGGCCCGGGCTGGGCCGGTATCGGGCCAATGTCTTCTACCAGCGCGGCAACCTGGCCATGGTCCTTCGTTTTGTCACGCTCGACGTTCCGCGGCTGGACGGGATCCACGTCCCGGAGATCCTGACCAAGCTCTCCATGGACAAACGCGGCATGGTGCTGATGGTGGGCGCGACGGGCTCCGGCAAGTCCACCACCATCGCCGCGATGATCAATCATCGCAACGAGAACACCTCTAACCATATCGTCACCATCGAGGAACCCATCGAGTTCCTCCATCCGAACAAGCAGTCCATGGTCAACCAGCGCGAACTCGGGCTGGATACCAGGTCCTACGCGCGGGCTCTCAAAAGCGCGATGCGCGAGGCCCCGGACGTCGTGGTGATCGGCGAGATCCGGGATCGGGAGACCATGCAGGCGGCCATCACCCTCGCGGGCACTGGCCACCTGTGTATCGCCACCCTCCACGCCAATAACTCGTCCGAGACCCTGGACCGGATCATCAACATGTTTCCCCAGTCCCAGCACCGGCAGATCTTCATGGACCTGTCCCACTACCTGAACGCCATCGTTGCCCAGCGACTGGTCATAGGCAGGGACAGGAAGCGCGTGCCGGCGGTAGAGGTGCTGCTTAATACGCCCCACGTGGCCGATCTGACCATGAAGGGAGACATCACCGGTGTGAAGGAAGCGTTGCGCGAGAGCATGGAAGCCGGGATGCAGAGTTTCGACGACTCGCTGCACCAGCTATACCGGGACGGCAAGATCGACCTGGAGACCGCCCTGGCCAACGCGGACTCGGCCACCGACCTGGAGGCCAAGATCAACTTCGGCTAGCCCCGGCGCAAGTCCCCGGGGCCCCGGGATCGCGACGCGATTCAGGCCGGGGGCGGGAACACCGCTTCGGCGTCGAAGACCGGTCCGTCCACGCAGACCCGCTTCATTGCCACGCCGGCAGGAGTCCTGACCGGTACGGTGCACCCTGCGCACCCCCCCACCGCGCAGGCCATGTATTCCTCCAGGGAAACCTGGCAGGGAATCCCGAACGCCGCAGCCACCCGCGCGACTTCAGCCAGCATGGCCGTGGGGCCGCAGGCGAACATGGAGGTCAGGGCGCGTTCCCCGGGCGACAGCGCCGATAACCAGCCCTCCGCCAGCCCGGTGACGAATCCAGGGAAGCAGCCGGGCAGGCCAGCGGCGCTCGCCAGGCGGCTGGCCACGCCGATCGATTCGAGATCCGCCAGGGCTGCTGAAGCCGAGGCCGGAAGATGTCCGTGGGTGCCCGCGGCCACCAGATCGAAAGGGAAGGGGACCTCCGAGCCCATCAACACCAGCGGCTCCCATCCGGCGCCCGGGGTTGCGGCCATGGACTCCGCCAGGAAGATCATCGGGGGAATACCGACGCCTCCGCCGACGAGCAGGGCCCTGGGTCTGGCCGGATCCGGCCCAAACGGCGTGCCGATAGGCCCAAGGATACTGACGTTGTCCCCGGGTTTGCGCGTCGCCAGCCGAGCGAGGCCGTGGCCAACGATCTTGTAGAGGAATTCCACCGTGCCCGCGGCGGCATCGGCGCGCATGATCGACAAGGGGCGTCGCATCGGGATCGCGGGATCGCAGGTGATGTGGGCGAAACTCCCGGGTCGCGCGGCCCGGGCGCAACGCGGCGCGCGGGCGCGGAGGACAAACTGGCCGTCGGGGTGACACGACTGGCTCAGGACCTCAGCCTCCTCCAGGAAGATGCTGCCCCTGTGTTCGGGGTGAGTCATCGGCGTCGCTTTACTCCGTCAATAACCTGGGGTCCTCGGCCGGGCTCGCGCTAACGGCCTCCATGACCGCCATGCGCACGGCCACACCGTTCGTAACCTGTTCCCGGATCACCGATTGCTGCCCGTCGGCCACGTCGGGCGCGATCTCGACGCTGCGATTCATCGGTCCGGGATGCATGACAATGGCGTCCGCCCTGGCCCGCGCCAGCCGCCTGGCGTCGAGACCGAAGCGATGGAAATACTCTTCCCTGTTTGGAACGTCGGTTTCGGCCATGCGCTCCTTCTGGATGCGCAACGCCATGATCACGTCCGCGTCGGCGACGCCCTCGTCTGCGTCCGACATGATGGTCGCGCCCGGGAACTCGTCGGGCATCGGTAGCAGGCTGGCGGGCGCGACCAGTCGGAGTTCGCCGACCCCAAGTGTCCCCAAAGCCTGGGCCGCGGAGCGCGCCACCCTGGAGTGGCGGATGTCGCCGACTATGGTGACCACCAGACCCGCGGTGTCTCCCTTGTGCCGTCGCATGGTCATGACGTCCAGGAGCCCCTGGGTCGGGTGGCTGACGTGGGATTCCCCCGCATTCAGGACGTGCACGTGGTCCTCGACATGCTCCGCGATGTAGTCCGGCACCCCGGACTGGGCGTCGCGGACCACGAAGATGTCACACTGCATCGCTTCGAGCGTATAGATCGTATCGAGCAGGCTTTCGCCCTTTGCCCGTGAGGAGGTGCTGATATCCAGGCTGAGTACGTGGGCCCCCAGGCGCTTGGCGGCCAGCTCAAAAGACGCTCTTGTCCGCGTGCTGGGTTCGAAAAAGAGATTCGCAACACTGCGGCCCTGTAACGCCAGACTGGCAGCGGGCAACTCTCCGGGTCCTCTGAGAAACGTCTCTGCCCGATCCAGGAGGGAGAGCATCTGATTCCTGGTCAGGCCCTCGAGCGTGATCAGGTGGCGCAGTCTGCCCTGCGCATCGAATTGGTCCATCATCCTTCGAGTCGTCCCTAGTCGCCGATGCCGTCCAGCCATGTCTGCAGGATGATGGAGGCGGCCAGCGGGTCCACGTCCTGCCTCCGAATACGCCCCCGTTCTCCCCGGCGACGCGCCTCGACCAGGCGGCTTGCCGCTTCGTTCGAGGACAGATGTTCATCCACGAATTCGACGGGGAGTCCGGATCGGCCCGCCAGCCGATTCCCGAATCGCCGGGCCGCTCGAGTCAGGTCGCTTTCGGATCCGTCGCTATTATATGGCAGCCCGACCACCAGCAGGTCCGGCCGCCACTCGGTTACGTAATTCATGATGGCGGGCCATTCCGGGCGACCATCGCGGCAGTCCACGGACCCCAGCGGAGTGGCTGACCCGGTCCCCTGGGACCCCACGGCCACGCCAATTCTGGAGAGTCCGAAGTCGAAGCCCAGTGCCAGGTAGCGTCCGCTCACCAGGAAACAGCTGGCGTCAGGCGTGCCCCACGTCGCCGCTGATCTGGTCGATGTCGATGCCGATCAGCGCCGCCGCGGCGCGCCAGCGATCCTCGAATGGGATCTGGAAAACTATCTCCCGGGAGGCGGGGACCGTGAGCCAGGCGTTGGCCGCCATTTCTCCCTCCAGTTGCCCGGCTCCCCAACCGGCGTATCCCAGGGCGACCATCGCCCTCCGCGGGCCCGTACCGGCTGCCATGGCCTCGAGCACGTCCCTGGATGTGGTGACCTGTGCCCATTCGGATACGGGTAGCGTCGAGCCCCAGTCGCCGCCCGGTTCGTGGATGACGAAACCCCGCTCAGGCTGGACCGGCCCGCCGTGGAGCACTGTGATGCCGGACGTCTCAGCGTCCACCGGCTCCAGCTCCATCTGGGACAGGATGTCTCCAAGATGCATGCCAGTCGGCCGGTTGATGACAAGTCCCAGGGCGCCGTCTCTGTTGTGCTCGCAGACGTAGGTCACCGTGTGGTCGAAATTCGGATCGCCCATGTTTGGCATGGCGATCAGGAACTGGTTGGTCAGATACTCGCTGTCCATGGCCGTAGTATAAGCCCGCGGCGCCGGGGCAGGCGGTGCCGCCATCCAGCTATTCCGGAATACAGTGGCTTACCGATCCAGGAACCGCCACTCATATGCGAACCGGAGGATCTCGAAGCGTTCCCGGAGTTCACGCGGAAACGCGTCGAAGGGCGAGGCGAGCCTGAGAATCCGGACCGCCGCCTGATCCAGGCTCTTGTCGCCGGAAGATTGGCGGATCAGGATCTCAGCGACCGAGCCGTCCGAGTTCAGGGCCACTTCCAGCACGGGGCCTCCTTCCTGCCTCAGTCGCCTGGCCTCGTCTGGAAAATTCAGGGTCCCGACCCGCTCCACCTTCGACTTCCAGTCCGACAGGTAGTCGGCAAAAAGGGTCTGTCGTGTATTCACGGACAGGAAACGTTCCCTGGGGTTGCGGCTGGTTGCGACCGGCGCCAGAGTGAGGGTCCGGCGGGAGGCCGACGCGACGCTCGGCTGTTCCGGCAACAGATCCTGCAGGACCTGTTGATCGAGGTTCTCCCTGGTCGCAACGATGTCCCTGTCCTCTGACCCGGACATGGGAGACGGCTGCCGCGGGTCCGCACCGGCGATGTCCTCGCCTTCGCTGGGGCTGATATCGGGTTCCGGCAGCCGGGCCCTGACCTGCTCGGAGGTGTTGCCGCCGCCAGCCCTGTTCTCGGTTCCGAAGTACTCCGATTCTTCATCCGGTTCGGTCTCAAGGCCCGCGGTCGAAAGCACGACCTCGAGGGCCGGCATGGCAGGCGCGGTCGGCACATCGGGGTGTCCGAAGCTCACCCCGAGGATGATCACGGCGTGAGCGACTGCGGCCAGGCCGATGGCGTAGGCCAGCCTGTGCGAGGGTCCGACCGGCTCGATTCTCATTTGCCTCTGCCGTCGCCTGATCGCAGCAGGCCATCGACGCTGGCTGCGATCAGTCCGCTGACGGATCCGAAAATCAGCGCCGCTGTCATCAGGATCGGCGTGAGGCTCAAAATTGCCGGATGGGGGATGAATACCAGGTATGCCACGGTGATCTGGGCGGCCATGTGGGCAAAAGCTGCCGCGAGGCTCAATCCGACCGCGCCGACGAGGTATCGCCCCAGACTGCCGACGATGCCGAGGACGACCAGGGATGCGCACGCGCCGGTGGCGCTCATCAGGAAGGTCGGGCTGAGGAAAGTACCGATGAGCATGCTGCCCACGAGCACTCTCAGCATGGCGACCCAGGCCGCGGTCCGAATCCCGTAACGGAGATAGACGACGACGGTCACGACGTTGGCCAGCCCCGGCTTGACGCCGGGCATGGGACTGGGGAAGGCCGCTTCGAGGATATGAATGGCGATGGCGAGAGCAGCGAAGCCGGCGACCAGGTGATCTTCCCTGTCCGGACTGCTGGCGGCGTCTGGTGCGCTGACTGTCATCGATCTACAGGTTTATCGCATCGAACTCCCGATGACCACCCCTGATCTCGACCACGACGCCATTGGGCAGGCATGCGGCGACCTCGCCGGTCCGGTCGATCCAGCCCATGTGTATGCAATAACGGCCGGGGCACGGGGAGTCGATGAATCGGATCCTGCCTCCTTCCACCTGCAGCACACTATCCCCGATCAGCCCTTCCACAGGCACCGTCGCATCCTCAAGTAGCGAGATCTCCGCCACCGGCCGGTGCCCCACGCTGATGACTGCTGTGTCTCCCTCGGCGCGAGGACCCCAGAAATAGGCGTAGGATGCGCCGACGAGCCCGGCAGCCAGGACGAACACAACCATGTCTCCCGGGCGGACCAGCCTCACGGGATGTCCCGTATCATTACTTCCGGTGGCTTGTCCCGCAGCAGCTTGACCCGTGGCCGCATGTCTCTGGACATCTGGATGGAGCCGTCGTTCTCGACCACCATCACTTGCCGCAGGTCCAGGGCTGAAGCCACGGTCGGCCAGTGCTGCGGGCCGGCGACCATGAGTGCGGTGCTGGCTGCGTCGGTGCTGGCTGCGTCATGGCCTATCACGGTGACCGAACTCAGCCCCAGTGTCGGGTAGCCAGTCCTGGGGTCCAGTACATGGTGATACCGCCGCCCCTCGAATTCGAAGTAGCGCTCGTAATCTCCCGAGGTGAAGACGCTCTCGTCCCCGGTGACCTCGATGGCCGCCAGCACGCCGGCGTCGCGAGGTTCCCTGACACCGATCCTCCACGGCCGGTCTCCGTGGCGACCGATGGCGCGCAGATCACCGCCCGCGTTGACGATGGCGTCGCTCACGCCGAGTCCTTCGAGCAGAGCGATGGCCCGGTCTACCGCCTCCCCCTTGGCGAATGCACCGAGATCGATGGTCGTTCCCTCGTGTCCCGTCAGGACGCGGGCGTCCTCGTCCCAGAGCCGGGTCAGCGGCAGGTTCCGGTCGAGTGTCTCCTGGATGGCCCCGGGCGACGGTGGCCGGTCGGGCATCGCTTCGGCATCGTAAAAACCCCAGAGTCTGACGAGCGCGCCCACTGCAGGGTCGAATGCGCCCCCGGAATCACGAGAGATCCGGCTCGCCCGGCTCAAGAGGTCGGCGAGATCGTCGTCCGGGATGCCGGTTCCGCCGCTGGAGACGACTTCGTTAACCTGCCCCAGGGCGCCGTCGGCCCAGGGATCCCATCGCTGTTGCAGATCCAGGAACAGCGACTCGACCTGGACGGCGGCCGCATCCGCCGCCGCGCTCGGGAAATCGAAAATCGTGATCTCCACCAGCGTTCCCATTGCCGTGAATCGGTAGCGACTCTCGGTCTGGTCACGGTCGCAGGCTGAGGTAAGGAGAAAAAGGAAAGCGGCGGCGCACAGCGCCAGGCATCGGCGGGAATCGGCCCCAACCCTCACAGCCGAGCCTCGATGGCGTCGAACATGAGGCCGGCGATGTTATCGCCGTAGAATTTCTGCAACTCCCGGATGCCAGTAGGGCTGGTTACGTTGATCTCAGTGAGGTAATCCCCGATGACATCCAGGCCCGCGAAGATGATGCCTTTCTCTTTCAGGACAGGACCGACCCTGCCGCAGATCCAGCGATCCCTCTCCGTCAGGTCCCGGCCTTCGGCCCGTGCGCCTACCGCCAGGTTGCCACGATTGTCACCGGGCGCCGGGATGCGCGCGAGGGCATGAGGATAAGGTTCGCCATCAATGATCAGGATCCGCTTGTCGCCACCTTCCGTGATCTCGGGGATGTACTTCTGGGCCATGGCGAAATGCGAGCCGGACCCGGTGATCGTCTCGAAGATAACGTTGCTGTTGGGGTCGCCGGCGCGGACCACGAATATGGAACGTCCGCCCATACCATCGAGAGGCTTGACGACGATGGAGCCGTGATCTGCAAGGAAGGCTCTCATCTCTCCCATGGACCGGGTGATGAGCGTGGGTGGGCAGCAGTCCGCGAACCACATGGTGTATGCCTTCTCACTCACGTCCCGGAGACTGCCCGTGCGGTTGACCACCAGGCATCCTGCCTCCTCGGCTCGCTCCAGTAGATAGGTCGTGTAGATGTACTCCATGTCGAAAGGAGGGTCCTTCCTCATCAGGATGACATCGAGGGACCCCAGCGGCTCGGACCGGGGCTCGTCGAGTTCGGACCATTGGTCCGCTGCATCCCGAACCCTGAGGCCCCGGGTCCTGGCCTGCAGGTGCCCGTCCTTGACCCAGAGGTCCGCCTGCTCCATGTACCGGATTTCCCAGCCCCGGGCCTGGGCCTCCAGGAGCATGGCAAGGGTACTGTCCTTCGCGGGCTTGATATCGCCTATGGGGTCCATGACGACGCCGAGACGCCGTGGCTTGTGGCTCATCCGGGATACACCTCCTGCACGGATTCTCCAACCCGGGCCGAGATCCCGGGCGAACCGTAATATAGCAGCAAGGGGCTCCCGTCCCAGCCTGTCCTCCGGGGTCTCGCTTTCATGGCGAGGGTCGCTTCAATATGTTAAAAGGCCTGTCCAAGGAACCGAGATGCCTGGCGGCGAGCGCCGCCGCCAGGTCGTCGCCTTTGACCGGCTCGACGAGCTGGATCGTCGATGCCGAGGAGAACATTGTGGAGAGGGTCAATCCGAGGGATCTTCGTGGCCTGAAGGTGCTGGTGATCGACGACAGCAAGACCATCAGGCGCACCGCCGAGACACTGCTGTCCCGGGAGGGCTGTGAAGTGTTCACCGCGGTGGACGGTTTCGATGCCTTGTCCAAGATCGCGGACCATCATCCGGACGTGATCTTCGTCGATATCATGATGCCTCGTCTGGACGGTTACCAGACATGCGCCCTGATCAAGCACAACAAGGTCTTCCGCACCACGCCGGTGATCATGTTGTCCAGCAAGGACGGCCTGTTCGACCGTGCAAGAGGCCGCATCGTCGGGTCTGAGCAGTACCTGACAAAGCCATTTACGAAGGACGAGCTTATCAACGCCATCCGTGGACAGTTGGGAGCCTGACATGCGCGCGACGCGCTTTCTGGGAGGATTGGGACCATGTCTCTCGTTCTGATCGTCGACGACTCGCCGACCGAAATCCACCTGTTACGTCAGTACCTGGAAAGACACGGGTACGAGACGGAGGCGGCCGAGGACGGAAGCGAGGCGGTGAGCAAGGCTCGGGAGTTGAAGCCGGACCTGGTCCTGATGGATATCGTCATGCCTGGCATGAACGGCTATCAGGCTACCCGGGAGCTATCCAGGGACCCGGACACTGCTCGCATCCCGGTGCTGATGGTGACCACCAAGGGTGATCAGACCGACCGCATCTGGGGCATGCGACAGGGCGCGGCCGATTACCTGGTCAAGCCGGTGTCGGAGTCGCAATTGGTGGAGAAGATCAGGTCCGTCCTCGAGGGATGATTTCGAAGGATCGCGGCCGGAGGGATGCTTAGATGACCGGAGGGTCGGCGCTAAGGGAGCTGATTGACAGCCCATTCGACTTGCTCAGGGAGATGGAGCATCGAGGTCGGAGGGCTGCGGCAGACAGCCTCGGTCACCAGGAACACGAATGGGTCGGGCTCGCCTTCCGTCTGGAGCAGCAGGTATTCGTCGCGGCCCGCGAGGAGGCCCGCGAGGTGCTGGTGTATCCGGAGCAGATCACCCGCATCCCGGGGGCGAAGGAGTGGATTTCGGGCCTGTCGAACGTCAGGGGTCAGCTATTGCCGATTATCGACCTGAAAGCGTTCCTGGGGGGCGCGGTTACCCGTCCCGACAGGGAAACACGGATTATCGTTGTCAACCACCGCGACGTTCCGGCGGGGCTGGTCGTCGACGAGGTCATGGGCTTCAGGCGTTTCCCCGGCGAGCAGCGTGACAGCAGCGCGCCTGACACGATATTGAGATGCGAGCGCTACCTCCGCGGAGCGTTTCGCCAGGATTCGGACACACTGCCTGTCTTCGATCTGGCAGGGCTCGTAGAGAGCCCCCAGTTCCTGAGGGCGGGTGAATTGCCGGCCTAACGTCGGCCGGCGCCGGTATTCGGGTAGGTAAAGAATGGACGAAAACAGATCCGGAGTCAGGTGGCTTCCCATGATGGGGACGCTGACCGTGGTGCTCATCGTGCTGGCGACGGCGAGCCTGTATTACGCTTTCCAGAGCGTCGATCGGGTGGCTCGCATCGAGCGCGGTAAGGACGAACTCGGGGCGGCCGTCATGAAGGTGGCGAGCGCGACCAGGGTCGCGGTGGACGACGAGCCAGACGGCATGGCTCGACTGGAACGGGCGACGGCCGCGGTGCGATCCGCGAGTCAGTCCGCGGAGGGCTCGCGACCGCAGGCGTTGCCCGACCTCCTCGAGGCCGCCGGGCGAGTCACGGACAACGCCCAGTATCTCGCGGCAGCGTGGGCGGCGAGCGCCGATGCCGACGAGGCCGCCGGGCTGATCACCGGTCGCCTGGCCGATCTTTCGGGGACCGTGCCCGAACCCAGCCGGCGGGCCGCTGAGCAAGCGGCCGTTATTGCCGCCCGGGTCGCCGTGACGGTCCGGGCCATCGCCGCCGGGCTCGGTGACCCGGACGTGTTGTCCCGACTGGCCGGGGACGACGAGATGCTTTTGGGTCGGACAGTGCTTGGTCTGGCGGGAGACGACGGGACTCTCGGACTGCAGCCGATCAGCGGAGCGGAGAACGCCGATGCCGTGAACGATCTGGTGAGCGCTTATCGAAGGATGAGCGACGCCGTGATCGCGGCCGTGGCGGCTTCCGTCAGGACCGCCGAGGCCCATCGGGCCGCCCTCGACACCGGCGCGGCGGCCCTGCTCGTGACAGGCCAGCTGGAGACGATGCCACCCGCCGCAGCCGGTGGGCTGGCCATCGGGCCAGTGAAGTTCACCGATCCGCGGCTTGGCCTGGGGCTGCTAGGAGTAGCCCTGATATTGGCCCTGCTGACTGCGGCCATGGGGTTCTCCGGCGAGGACACACGCCGGGCAGCGGAGAGACAGGCGCGCCAGAACGAACGCAATCAGGCTGCCATCCTTCGGTTGCTCGACGAGCTCGGCAGCCTTGCCGACGGCGATCTGACTGTGCAGGCCACCGTGACCGAGGACATCACCGGCGCCATCGCCGATTCCATCAATTACGCCATCGAAGCCCTGAAGGACCTGGTGACAACGATCAACGACACCGCCATCAAGATCGACGGCGCCGCCCGCCAGACCCAGGCGACTTCCGGGCACCTGGCCCAGGCTAGCGAGACCCAGTCGAAGCAGGTGGCGGATGCCACGGAGTCGGTCGCCAGGATGGCGGCCTCGGTTGAGGCCGTCTCGGGAGACGCCGAGCGCTCAGCCGACGTGGCGAGGCACTCCGTGGACGTCGCCCACAAGGGCGGTGAAGCGGTCCGGCGTACGATCGAGGGTATGAACACCATCCGCGAGACGATCCAGGACACATCGAAGAGGATCAAGCGTCTGGGGGAGAGTTCCCAGGAGATCGGCAACATCGTCGAGCTCATCAACGATATTGCCGAGCAGACGAACATCCTTGCCCTCAACGCCTCCATCCAGGCGTCGATGGCTGGCGAGGCGGGACGCGGATTCGCCGTTGTGGCCGACGAGGTTCAGCGGCTGGCCGAGCGCTCGACCAACGCTACTCGTCAGATAGAGGTCCTGGTCAAGACGATCCAGTCGGACACAAACGAGGCGGTGGTCTCCATGGAACGCAGCACGACGGACGTCGTGGGCGGAGCGCTGTTGGCGGAGAATGCGGGCGCGGCGCTGGACGAGATCGAGAGCGTCTCCAACCAGATCGCCAACCTGGTCCAGAACATTTCGGGCACCGCGCGCGAACAGGCGGTGGCCGCCGCGGACATCACTCGGAACATGGGTGTGCTCAGGGAAGTGAGCTCCCAGACGGCCGAGGCGACCGGCGCCACTTCCGAATCCATCGGCAAACTGGCGGATCTTGCGGCGCAGCTGCGCAACTCTGTGGCAGGATTCCGGTTGCCGGAAGCGGACGGCAGGCGGAAGGAGCACGAGTTCCCGGAGTCTTTCAGGGAGTCGCCCAGAGCCAAGGCGGCCGACGCCTGACATGACCAACGTCAATACCGGATGCTTCGACACTAAAGAATGACCGAAGCGGTTTCACAGACCCTCGCCTGGGTAAACGAAGAGCTTGCCACGACGCTGCAGGAGGGTCGGCAGGCTCTGGAGGACTTCATCGAGCGGCCGGAGAACAGCAACTCGCTGGCCCGGTGCGCGGAGCGGCTCCACCAGGCGCACGGCGCCCTGAAGCTTACCGAGGTCGAAGGCGGCGCGCTGCTCGCGGACGAGATGGAGCGAGTTGCCCGGTCCCTGCTAAAGGATCCGACCGATGCCCGCCGACGGTCGGAAGGCCTGGACGCCCTCACCCGGGCCATGGTGCAGCTGCCGGCCTATATGGAGAGGGTCATCAGCGGTGGTGCGGACATCCCTCTGGTCCTGCTGCCGCTGCTGAACGACCTGCGGGCGGCCCGGGGACAGCCCCTGCTCTCCGAGAACACCCTGCTACTGCTTAACCTGCCCGCAGACAGGGGACTCCTGTCGATCAGCGACCGGGTGCGCCCGGAAGGTGCGGAGAGCCTCCGACAGATGGCGCGGCGCCTGCGCGCCCGTTATCAGTCCGCCCTGCTTGGATGGATCCGCGGAGACAGCCCGGACAGCAGCCTTGCCGCCATGGCGGACGTCATGGAGACGCTGGAGTCCGCCGCCACGGAGGACCGGAGCTTCCAGTTGTGGTGGGTAGCGTCCGGAGTCATCGAGGCACTGCGTCAGGGGGGGCTCGAGAGCAGTGCATCGGTCAAGCGCTTGCTGGGTCAGGTGGATCTCCAGATCCGGCGCCTGGTTGACGAGGGCGAGCGGGTCCTGGAAGCGGATCCGCCTTTCGAACTGATCAATAGCATGCTGTTCTACGTCGCCCGGACCACCTCACGCGGCAAACGCGTCTCGGAGATTCGGAAGACCTTCAGCCTGGCGGATCTCATGCCGGCGGAGGAGAAACTGGAGGACGCCAGGGACAGCCTCTCTGCGCCCAGTATCAAGCTCATGCAGACGGTCGGAGCTGCGATCCGGGACGACCTGACCCGGGTCAAGGATGTGCTGGACATTTTTGTGCGGACCGGGATGACACGGATGGAGGAATTGTCCTCCCAGCTCGATCTGTTGAAGAAGATCGGTGACACCCTCGGAGTCCTCGGCGTTCCAGCCCTCAAGGAAGCGGTGCAGGCCCAGGAGCGAAGGCTCCGCGGGATAGCGGAGGGCGCGGTGGAGCCGGAGGAGGAGGGACTCCTCGACATCGCAGGGACGCTCATCGAGGTAGAGTCCAATCTCGACGACCAGCTGGTCGGGCTGGTGGTCGAGGACAGGGCAGCCGCCGAGGAGGTCGAAGATCTGGCCGACATCGAGGCTCGCAGGGACTTCGAGGCAGTTACTACCGCGGTGCTTCGCGAATGCACTGCCAACCTGGAACGCATCAAGGAAGCCATCGTCCAGGCGCTGGAAGCACCTCTGGAGCCCCAGGTCCTCGACGAAGTTCCTTACCTTCTGAAGGGCGTCACCGCCGGTCTGCTGATGCTGGACAGGAGTCGCGCTGTATCGGCGGTCGAGAAGATCGGCAGCAACATCCGGCGCTGGCTGGCCATCGGAGACGCTGTCCCCAGCCAGGAGGCCCTGGACCGATTGGCGGACGCGATCGTCAGCCTTGAATACTACATGGAGACCATCCAGGGCGGCCGCAGCGACCCCATGTACATGCTGGACAACGCCGAGACGTCCCTTGCGGCCCTGGACGCCATGCCGCGAGAGCCGATCATTTCGCCGCCATGGGGTGGTAGCGGAGCGGAGACGGTGTCGCTGGAGGCCTTGAAACGGGCCGGTGCCTCACCGGAGGAAGAGGTGCCCGTCGAGGACGACAGGACGCGGATCATGCCCCGGCCGGCACCGCCTCCCCATGCTCCGACACCGATGCCCGCACCGCGGGTCGGTCCGGAGGCCGGGCGTATCGACCCGGAGCTCCTGGAGCTGTTCATCGACGAGGCGGGAGAGCTGGCCGAGTCGCTTGGGTCCCGATTTCCTGGATGGGCGTCGGAACGGGACGAGGAGGCGCTGTCGGACATCCGCAGGCAGTTCCACACCCTCAAGGGCAGTGGCAGGATGGTGGGCGCGGAATTGATCGGCGAGTTCGCCTGGGCGATCGAGAATCTGCTCAATCGCCTGATAGCAGGAACCGTCGAGACCAGCGACTCCATTGTTTCGTTCGTCGGCAGTGCCGTGGAAGTGGTGCCCTCCCTCGTGGAGCAGCTGGAATCCGGCAAGGCGCCGATGGTCGACGTCCAGTCATACATCGATCAGGCCAACGCCTTTGCGGAAAGCAGGCCCGGGGCCGAGGAGATGATGGTCCGCACCCTGGCGGGCCAGGCGCCGGTGGAGCCAGAACCGCCGAGCGGCGAGATGGATCCCGTGCTCCGGGAAATCTTCACAAAGGAAGCTTCGGGGCACCTCGGGATTCTGCGGGCCTATCTGGCGTCGAGGACCGGCCAGTCATCGCCTCACGAGGTCACAGAGGAGTTTCACCGTGCCTGCCATACCCTGAGCGGGAGCGCGAACATGGCCGGGGTGGCTCCGGCCGTGGCTATCGCAGCGCCGCTCAATCAGCTGGTGCGCCGGCTGCACGAGGACCGCGCCGGTCTTAACGCTACAGCCCTGGACCTCTGTCGCCGGGCCGCCGACCGCCTGGCAGTGATCATTGATGAGATCCGTGAGGGCCGGATACCAGCCGATGGAGACGATGGGCTGGCCGAAGCCCTGAAGCAGGAATACGCGGAACATGTCCTGCGCGCCGAAGCGGAGGATGTGGAGTCCGTGAGCGAGACCGCAGGGGAAGCCGTGGCGGTGCCGGCGCAGGAGCCGCGGCTGGATCCGGAGATCGCCGCGATCTTCTGCGATGAGGCGGCCGAACTGCTGGACGGTGCGGACGCGGCTCTTGCCGCCTGGCAAGAAGATGCCTCGAACCGGGCACCGCTCGACGAACTGCAACGCCATCTCCACACGCTGAAGGGCGGAGCGAGACTCGCCGGTGTCATGGTCATGGGAGATCTGAGCCATGGCATGGAGTCAGTGGTCAGCGGGCTGGCGGAAGGTCGCCTGGAGTCCACCGAAGAGACCGCGGGTCTGCTGCAGCGATGCCTCGATGAATTGCACGGGATGCGAGAAATCGTAGACGGAGGACGGCTGCCGCCGTCTCCCGCGGGCGTGATGGAGCAGCTCGACGCTGTGCTCGTCGGGCGGCCCGAAGAGGTCCCCGCTCCCCCATCCGCGGAGGCTGAAGAGGCGCAAGCTCCCGAGGCAGCGGAACCAGAGCTCGAAGCTCCTGCGGCGGCTGAGCGAGAGTTAGAGCTCCCCGAGGAGGCCGAGCCGGAGTTAGAGCTCCCCGAGGAGGCCGAGCCGGAGTTAGAGCTCCCCGAGGAAGCCGAGCCGGAGTTAGAGCTTCCCGAGGAGGCCGAGCCGGAGTTCGAACTTCCCGAGGAGGCCGAGCCGGAGTTAGAGCTCCCCGAGGAAGCCGAGCCGGAGCTAGAGCTTCCCGAGGAAGCCGAGCCGGAGCTAGAGCTTCCCGAGGAAGCCGAGCCGGAGCTAGAGCTTCCCGAGGAAGCCGAGCCGGAGTTAGAGCTTCCCAAGGAGGCCGAGCCGGAGTTCGAACTTCCCGAGGAGGCCGAGCCGGAGTTAGAGCTCCCCGAGGAAGCCGAGCCGGAGCTAGAGCTTCCCGAGGAAGCCGAGCCGGAGCTAGAGCTTCCCGAGGAAGCCGAGCCGGAGCTAGAGCTTCCCGAGGAGGCCGAGCCGGAGTTCGAGCTTCCCGAGGAGGCCGAGCCCGAGATACCCAGGCGCGCCCCGTTGCCGGCGGCATTCGTGCCGCCCCCGGCGTCGTCGCCGCCGCTCTGGGCGCTGCCCTGGCAATCGGCCGAGCCGACCGAGACGCCCGGGGAGTTGCCCGAGGAACTGCCCCCGGGGATCGAGGCACCGCCGCTCTCGCCGCTGGAGTTTCTGCCACCGCCCGCCGCCGCAGCCCAGGTTTACGCTGTCCCCTGGCCGCCTGTTCCGCCGGAGGTCACCCAGGAGCCCGTGGCAGCGGCGGAGGCAGTGGAAGCCGAGCCCGCCGGCGAGCAGGTGCCGCCAGGGGAAGAGATTCCTGTCCAGGCTCCGGACACTGTCTCAGAGCCGGAGGTGGCGATCGCCGGCACCGAACAGGCGCCGGCCGAAGCCGAAGAGGCGGAGCAGATTCGGGTCTCGCACCCGGCCATCTCGCGGCCGGAGATCGCCCGCGTGGACGCGGACCTTCTCGAGACCCTGCTCAACAATGCAGGCGAGGTGAGTATCTTCCGGGCCCGGCTGGAACAACAGATCGGGTCGATCGATTTCAATCTGGAGGAACTCAACCAGACGGTCGTGCGTTTGCGCGATCAACTCCGCAAGCTCGAAATGGAGACCGAGGCCCAGATCCTCCATCGCCATCATGACCGGTTCCCGCGTCGGGACGACTTCGACCCCCTCGAGATGGACCGGTACTCGATGATCCAGCAACTGTCCCGGGCATTGGCGGAGACGTCCAGCGACGTCGCCAGCCTGCAGCAACTGCTCGGGGAGCTGACGCGGGATGCCGAAACGCTGCTCATCCAGCAGTCCCGGGTGATCTCGGAGCTGCAGGACGGGCTCATGCGCACCCGGATGGTGCCGTTCAGCCGGCACGCCCAGCGGCTGAACCGGATCGTCCGGCAGGCGGCGCGCGAGTCGGGCAAGGAGGCCGAGCTGAACATCCGGGGCGGCACAAGCGAACTCGACCGACAGGTGATGGAGCGTGTCATCCCGGCATTCGAGCACCTCCTGCGGAACGCGGTGATCCACGGCATCGAGCCCCCGGACGTGCGTGAACATCGCGGCAAGCCCACGACCGGTCGCATTGACATCGCGATCCGACGGGAGGGGGCCGAGATCATTATCGAGGTCGCCGATGACGGCGGGGGCCTGGATCTTGGGGCGATCCGCCGTCGGGCGGAATTGCAGAACCTGATCCAGCCGGGCCAGGCGCTCTCGGACGATGCGGCCGCCGAACTGATCCTCAAACCCGGTTTCAGCACCGCGGCCCAGCTGACCCAGGTGGCGGGACGCGGCGTGGGCATGGACGTCGTGGCCACGGCGGTCCGCGACTTCGGCGGTTCCCTGCAGATCACGAGCCGCGAGCACGAGGGCACGCGCTTCCTGATTCGCCTGCCATACACCCGCGCGATCACACAGGCGCTGCTGGTCAGATGCGGCGTCGAGACGTTCGCGCTGCCTCTGCCTACCGTGGAGGGCGTGGTCAGGTTGCCCGCATCAGAAGTCGCCAGGCACCTGGGGGACGATCCACAACCCTATCGCTACGGCGACCGCGAGTATCGATTCCGCCACCTGGCGACCCTGGTGGATGGCCAGGCCCTGCCCCTGCCAGAGGGCCAGGCAAATGTACCGGTCATCCTGGTCAGGGCCGGGGAGCGCTCCACGGCCCTGTTGACGGACGAATTGCTGGGCTCCAAAGAGATCGTGGTGAAGACCCTGGGTCCGCAACTGACAGGCATCACGGGTATCTCGGGCGCGACCATCCTCGGGGACGGCAGCATCGTCGTCATCCTGGACACCTCGGCCCTGATCCGCGCCCGGCCCGAGGAAGAGGTGGCCGCCGCCCCCTCGGAGGGGCCCGAGGCGCGGGACCACAGGACGTTCGTCCTGGTGGTGGACGACTCGATTACCGTCCGTCGGGTGACCGAGCGTTTGCTCGAGCGCAACGGTATGCGAGTGATGACCGCCAAGGACGGCGTGGATGCCGTTGCCCTGCTGCAGGACCATCACCCGGACATCATGCTGCTGGACATCGAAATGCCCCGGATGGATGGATACGAAGTGGCGACGCACGTCCGTAACGATCCGCGGCTGAAGAATATCCCCATAGTCATGATCACTTCACGCGTGGGCAAGAAACATCGCGCGCGTGCGATGGAGACGGGGGTGGACGACTACCTGGGCAAGCCGTATCAGGAGAGTCAGCTGCTTGCGGCCATCGAGGCACTCACCGGCGACGGGTCGTCACGGAGTCACAATGACTGACGCCGCCGAGGAACTCTACAGCCTGTTGATCCCGATCGCCGACGCCCGGTTGATCGTACCCAGGGTTTGCGTGGCGGAGGTCTCCGGCCTTGGCCAGTTACGCCTCACCGAGCATGGTCCGGACTGGCTGATCGGCAGTGTGGGATGGAAGGGCAGAGAGGTCCCGCTGGTTTCCTTCGAGGCCATGTGCGGCCGCGAGACACCGGAGATATCGAGCCGGACCAGGGCCGTGATATTCCATGGCAGCCAGCAGATGGCCGGAGCATTCTTCGCTCTGCTCAGCCAGGGGCTGCCGCAACTGGTGAGGATCAACCGAGAGGTCGTGGGCCCCGACGCTGCCCGGGAATGGGCGCCCGAGGCGCCGATACTGTGTCGTATCCGAATGGTCAACGAATACCCTCTCGTGCCGGATCTCGGCGGCCTGGAAGAGACGCTCTCCGACGCGATCAGGGACTGGCGCTGAAATCCCCCCAAAGGGTCTGAGCGACGATCACGGCCGCTATCGCTGCGGTCTCGGTGCGCATGATCCTCGGGCCCAGGGCAAGGGGTGCGAATCCCCGCGCCAGAATCTGCTGCCTCTCCTTGCCGTTGAGCCCGCCCTCGGGGCCGACCAGCAGGACCAGACCTCCATCGCGGGGGGCGGACCCGGGAGACGGAGCGCCGCCTTCCGGGTCCAGCACCAACCGGGTGGTTTCCGCCGGGAGAGCGTCCAGCGCGGGCTCGAGATCCGTCGGCGCATGGACGATCGGCAGCCTCGCCCGACCGCACTGCTCGCACGCGGCCACAGCGATCCCCCGCCAGTGATCGAGTCGGTGCTGGCGCCGCCGCTGGTCGAGCCTCACCACGCTGCGTTGTGTCATCACCGGCCTGATCTCGGTCACCCCCAATTCCGTGGCCTTCTGGATGACCAGATCCATCCTTTCACCACGACTGATCCCCTGGACGAGGCAGATGGGCAGCGGGGGCTCGGACAGCGGAGGAACCGGTTCCGCGAGCCGGAGGAAGAACCCGGTGTCGCCGGAAACCAGGTTCGCGGCATACTCGTGACTGCGGCCGTCGAAGACCCGAACCGGCGCCCCTGGTTGCAGCCGCAGCACCCTGACGAGGTGCTTAAGGGCCTGCCCGTCCAGGCGCACGTCCAGGTCCTCGTCCAGGTCCTGGTCTACGAAAATTCTCGGTATCCTGGACAACGGGCGCTCCTGTCCGGGCGGGCTCAGCTGGAGGTCGCCAACTCAATGCCGGCCCTGGCCACGCTCGCCATCAGGTCGATCTCGTCCTCCCGGATGACGTAGGGGGGCATGAAATAGACGACGTTGCCAAGGGGCCGAAGGAGTACACCATTCGACAGCCCATGCCGGTAGACGGCCAGTCCCCGCCGTTCCTGCCAGGCGAACGGCACCCGCCTCGCCTTGTCTTTGACCATCTCGATGGCGAGGATCATGCCGTGTTGCCGGATCTCTCCAACGTGGGGATGATCAACGAGATCGGCGATGGATCCGGCCATGTGTTGCGAGAGCGCCCGGTTCCGGCCGAGCACATCTTCGTCCCGGAAGATCCCCAGCGTAGCGATGGCGGCGGCGCAGCCGAGGGGGTTGCCGGTGTAGCTGTGGGAGTGTAGGAACGCCTTGAGACTCGCGTAATCGTCGTAGAAGGCCTGGTAGATGGCCTCGCTGGTGACCACCACCGATAACGGCAGGAAACCGCCGGTCAGGCCCTTGGAGAGGCACATGAAGTCCGGGGAAATCCCGGCCTGCTCGCAGGCAAACAGTGTGCCGGTGCGGCCGAATCCCACGGCGATTTCATCGGCGATGAGATGGATGTCGTGGCGCTGGCAGGCGTCCTTGAGCAGCTCCAGGTACACCGGGTCATACATGCGCATGTTCCCCGCGCACTGGACCAGGGGCTCTACGATCACCGCGCACACAGTCTCGGCGTGTTCAGCCAGGCAGGATTCCATGGCCTCGAAGGTCTTACGGCTGTGGGATTCCCAGCTCTCCCCCGGGGCCCGGTGAAAACAATCCGGGGAAGGCACGGTGACAGGTTCCATGAGCAGGGGGCCGTAGGTCTCCTTGTACAGCGCCACATCGCCCACGGCCAGCGCGCCCAGTGTCTCGCCGTGGTAGCTGTTGGACAGGGTGACGAAGCGGGTCTTGTCGTTGCGGCCGACGTTGCGCCAGTAATGGAAGCTCATCTTGAGCGCCACCTCCACCGCGGAAGACCCGTTGTCCGCGAAGAAACACCGATCGAGCCCCGGCGGCGTGGCTTTCACCAGCATTTCGGAGAGCCGCACGACGGGCTCGTGAGTGAACCCGGCGAGTATGACGTGCTCGAGTTCCTCGAGTTGACCCCGTATGGCGTCACCGATGCGCGGATTGCCATGTCCGAACAGGTTGACCCACCAGGAACTGACGGCGTCCAGATAACGCCGGCCCTCGAAGTCCTCCAGCCACACGCCGTCTCCCCGGCGGATTGGGATCAGGGGAAGCCACTCGTAGTCCTTCATCTGGCTGCACGGATGCCAGAGGACCCGGAGGTCCCGTTCTATCAGGTCCCGATTCAGGCTCACGCGTCGTCGTCCCCCGCCGACTCCACGCAGAAGCGATGGATCAGGCCGCCGACAAGGTCCACGCCCCGTAGCGCGCTATCCAGGTCCAGGTATTCGTCGGGCTGGTGTGCCTGATCGATGCTGCCCGGGCCCATGATAACCGTCTCCATGCCGAGGGCCTGGAAGAAGGGGCCCTCGGTCCCGAAACACACCGCGCCGCGCTTGTGGCCGGTCGCTGCCTCGCAAGCGCCGACGAGGTGCTCGTGGCCGGCGGAAGCCAGTGGGTCGACGCCCTCGAACAGTGCCTGGAACTCGACCTCCAGTCCGCTGCCGTCCAGACTTTCCGTGACGATCCGACGGATAGCCGACCGTGTCGATGCGACCGTCATCCCCGGATTGAGCCTGACGTCGATGTGCATCTCGCACTGTCCGCAGATCCGGTTGGCGTTGTCGCCGCCGCGGATGTAGCCGAGGTTGATGGTCGGTTCCGGGACTTCGAACCCGGGAGCGGGGTAGGCTCCGGCGAACTCGGCGCGCAACCGGGTCAGGGCGTCCGCAACCTCCATCATGCCCTCCAGGGCGTTCCGCCCCAGTGCCGGGTTGCTGGAGTGGCCGCTCCGGCCGGTGACACGGATGCCTTCCATGATGATGCCCTTGTGGGCATTGATCGGTCTCAGGTCCGTGGGCTCCCCGATAATCGCGAATCGCCCGAGTGTGCCTTCCGTCTGCGCCAGGGCCCGGGCGCCGCTCATGGTGCTCTCCTCGTCCGCGGTCCCTAACAGAGTCAGGGGCGCCCGCATCGCACCGGCGCGGAATCGGGAGGCCGCGTACAGGGCAACCGCCAGGAAGGATTTCATGTCTGCTGTGCCCAGGCCATAAATCCGGCCGTCACGGATGCGGGCGTCGAAGGGGTCCTGGGACCAGCGTCCTTCGTCCCAGGGCACCGTATCCGTATGACCGGAAAGGACCAGGCCGCCGTCGCCCGCGCCCAGCCTGGCGATCACGTTGCACTTGCCCGCCTGCCCGGGGACGGGAATCACCTCGGTGGCGAATCCGAGCGCTTCGGCCCATTCCGCGATCTGCTCGCAGACCGCCGTATTGCTGTTGTCCAGGTCTGGCTGGACGCTGCTGACCGACGGGATAGCGACCAGTTGCCGGATCATGCTTTCGAGAGGGGGGAGTTGGTATTGCATGGACCGATGATGGTAACGGCGCCGTCCCAACGCAAGTTTTGCGCGGCGTCGCCACAGGGGGCATGATGCCCCCAGACACCGCCGCGCGTGCCCCGGGGAGACCATGCGAGTCGACACTGAGACCGGCCTTTTGGATGTCGCCGTCCAGATACCCTCGCCCAACCAGGACGACCGTCCCGAGGGTGCGGAGCCGGACCTGATCGTCGTCCATTCGATCAGCCTGCCGCCGGGCCGGTTCGGTGGCCCCCACATCGGCGAATTGTTCACCAATCGTCTCGATCCTTCCGCCCACCCCTATTTCGCCACCATCGCGGATCTGCGTGTCTCCGCGCACCTCCTGATCCGTCGGGACGGTGGCGTCGAGCAGTTCGTCCCCTTCCACCGCCGTGCCTGGCACGCGGGTGCTTCCTGTTACGAGGGCCGCGATTGCTGCAACGACTTCTCGATAGGCATCGAGCTAGAGGGAACGGACGAGGGCGATTACGAGGCCGTCCAGTACGAGGCCCTGGTGGACGTCGTCGAGGCTCTTTGCCTGGCCTATCCGCGCCTGAGCCCAGCCCGCCTGGCGGGGCACAGCCACGTTTCCCCGGGCCGCAAGACGGACCCCGGACCGGGATTCGACTGGGATCGCCTGGGCGCGATGCTGGGCGACGTTCACCGGGTATAATCAGGGACTTGCTGCGCCGCGTCGGATACGGATGAACCTGATCGCTCTCCTTCTGGGATTGATCATCGAGCGGGTTGCAACGCGCGCTCTGCACCTGCGTGAATTGCGCTGGCTCGATCCCTGCTTCGATATCGCCTTCAGGGCGATGCAGCGCCTGCCACCGGTGGCCGGGCATCTTTTGGGGGCGGCGGCGATCGTCCTTTCCGTACTTCCCGTGCTCGCCCTGGCCCTGGCTTTCCGCGATGTGATCCACGGCCTGCTCTACATTGCCTTCGCGGCGCCGGTCCTCGCTTTCTGTCTCGGTCCACGTGATCTTGGCAGTGAAGTCGATGCCTACGCCGAGGCGGTGTCCCGCGGTGACCAGGAGGCGATCGGGCATCTGGAGAAGTCGCTGACCGAAAGCGACGTACCCTCGGCGCCGGGTCGCCGGGTGCTGGCCGTCGAAGAGGCGGTCCTGGTGCGTGCCAATAGTCGTATTTTCGGCGTCATCTTCTGGTTTATGGTGCTGGGCCCCAGCGGCGCCTGGTTGTTCCGCGTATCGGACCTGATGCGTCGCCGCGCTGTCTTCGAGGCGGGGCGGGCCCGGGCGGCCGGATCGGACGAGCCTGCTTATCTGGCCATCAGCCAGTCCATATTTGGCGTACTGGCGTGGCTTCCGGCTCGGCTGCTGGCCCTCGGATACGCGATGGCCGGAAGTTTCGAGGACGCGGTCTCGGACTGGAAGAAGTACTACGAGACGTGTTCCGACAAATTCTTCCACGTCAACGACGAAATCGTCGCTTACGCCGGCCGGGGAGCCATTCGCGAGCGGTTCGATGCCGACAGCTTGCTCCAGCCCGTGAGTGAGGCCATGCGGCTGGTCAAGCGCACGCTGCTGATCTGGATCACTGCCATCTCGATCCTGACTATCGCCGTCGTCCCCATATGATCGGGGCGCGGTTGCGCGCACTGCTGCTGCTGTTGCTGGCGGCCGTGGCGTGGGCGGATACCGGCGTGCCGGCGCGCCGCATCGTTTCCCTGTCACCCCATCTGACGGAGCTGGCCTTCTATGCAGGCGCCGGCGAGTGGCTGGTGGGCGCCGTGGAGTACAGCGACTACCCTCCGGAAGCGCGCGGGGTGCCGAGGGTGGGTGATGCGTTCCGGATCGACCGGGAGCGATTGGCAAGCATGCGTCCGGACCTGATCCTGGCCTGGGCGGGGGGGACTCCCGAGGGCACCGTTGACCAGTTACGCAGTGACGGATACCGGGTCGAGATGATCGAGACGGGGAATCCGGAGGACGTCGCCGAGGCGCTGGAAAGGATCGCAGAGCTTGCCGGCACCGCCGAGACCGCCGCGCCGCTTGCGGCGGAGTTCCGCTCCGGGTTCGACGCGCTTGAGCGGGACTATCACCAAGCCAGTCCGGTGAGGGTGTTCGTCCAGATTGCGCCACGTCCGCTTTACACGGTCGGGAAAGGCCAGCTCATAGATACGGTCGTTTCACTGTGTGGTGGGACAAACGTCTTCGGTGACTTGGAGCAACTGGCGCCAGTGGTGACCGAGGAGGCCGTCGTCGCCGCCGATCCGCAGGTCATCCTCGCGCCCGCCGTCGGCGATGACGATGTCCTGGCGAGGTGGCGGCGATACGAAGGGATGGCCGCGGTCCGCCGGGACCAGCTCTACCAGATCGACGCAGATACCATATCTCGACAGAGCCTGCGGTTGCTCCAGGGCGCCCGGGAGATCTGCGCCCTGCTCGAGGATGCCCGCGAACCCGACTAACCGCGGTCGTGCCGCCAGAGCACTTCCTGGCCGGATTCGCGGCGGGCCAGCACGCGCGCGATAACGAACAGCAGATCGGACAGGCGATTCAGGTAACGTGGGAGCTCCGGCCTGATCTCTTCCGTGGTGGCCAGGGTCCATACCCGCCGTTCCGCCCGCCGGCAGATGGCCCGAGCCAGATGAGTTGCTGCCGCGGCCCGTCCGCCACCGGGGAGGATAAAGTCCTTCAACGGCGGCAGTTCTGAATTTACCGAGTCCAGAGCCTGCTCGAGTCTCTCGACGTAGGCATCGGTCACCATGGAATGGCCTGGAATGCAAAGTTCGCCACCGAGGTCGAACAGGTCGTGCTGAATGCCTGTCAGGCAATCTCCCAGTGTCTCCGGCAGTCCTTCGCACGCCAGGATCTGGCCTACGGCGCTGTTGAGCTCATCCACGCTGCCATAAGCCTCCACCCGGGGATGATCCTTTGGTACCCGGGTGCCATCCCCCAGCCCGGTTGTGCCGTCATCCCCTGTACGCGTGTAGATTTTGGTCAGTCGATTGCCCATCTGGCCCTCCGGCGGTCCTAATGACTATAGGCCAGCGAGGCGTAAAAACCGCGTCCCGCGGAACGATACCCGTCGGCGAGTTCGTAGTCCTGGTCCAGCACGTTCTCGATCCTCGCCTTAATTTGCCAATGATCCCCGAGCCTCACCCGGGAGGTCAGGTTCGCGAGCACGTATCCCGCCAATCGGACGCCCCCGAAATCCTGTCTTGCATCGGTGGCGAGGATGTCCAGCCCCACGTCGTGATCTCCGATCTGCCGTACGACCGACATGGTGAGGATACGGTCGGCCCGGCGGAGCAGTTTCTCCCCGGTGGCCTTGTTACGGGGGTCCTGGAGCGTGACGTCGGTCCTCATCCGCCAGTCATCTCCACGGTAGCGGTAGCTGAATTCGAGGCCCTCGATTTCGGCCTTGTCTACGTTCTGGTTGTCGCCCAGGAAACTGTCCGGATCACTAAAGATGAATTCGATCAGGTCGTCGATCTGGTTTCGAAAGGCACCTGCCCTGAGCTGATGCCGATCGCCGATCTGCTGGGTTAACGCCACGTCCCACTCATGGGAGATTTCGGGGTCCAGGTCAGGATTGCCGCCATAGCCATACAGGTCGAGGCTGGTGGGAGCCTTGAAGGCCTTGCCCGCGCCAGCGGTGAGACGTAGCGAGCCGGTGAGGTCCAGGCCGTACTCGGCGTTCCAACTGGTCTGACTTCCGTATATCTCGTGGTCGCTGTACCTGGCGGCGACCAGTGCCTGCTGGGGGCCTCGGCCGAACGAGGTCTCCAGGTAGCCGGCATTGACGTCGATGCTGACGTTACCGGCCCCGGGACTGTCCTCCAGCTGGCTGCCGAAGATCAGGCCCGATGTCTTCTCCCGGGATGCGTACAATCCGGTCACCACCTGCAGCTCCCCTGGCCCGGAGATAGTGTTTTGCCAGTCGGCCGTATACCGGTCGGTCTTGGTGTAGTCCGACGGATCGAAGGCCCCTTGTCCCTGGTCGATCTCGTCCACGTTCCGATTCAGCGAGAGAGTGCTGTCCCAGGCGGGCGCCGGTTGCGCGGTGAGGCTCAGGCGGGAAATCTGGTTGGTGAAGTGCTGCTCGACCGGTGCCAAAAAGAAATCGGCGTACTGGGTCGTTCCGTTTGCCTGCCAGTGGCCCAGATCTACGGTGACCGCGCCCAGATCCGCCCTGGACCAGCCGTCGAATGCCAGATTGTCATATCCGGCGTCATCGTCGCTTGCCTTCAGGGTCGGGAAGCCGTCCGTGTCGTACCATGACAGGTTGACGCCGCCCGAGAACCGGTCCCCGTTGATGCTGGCGCCCCCGGAAGCGAATCGTGTCCCGTACCTGCCACCGCCGGCTTCAGCGCGCACACCGGCGGTATCCTCCGCGCCGCGGGTGATGATGTTGATGACTCCGCCCACCGCTTCACTGCCATAGAGCGAGGACCGCGGTCCCTTGACGATCTCGATCCGTTCGATCAGGTCGGGAGAGACGTTCTGGATAGCAGCGAGTCCGGAGGTCCCTGAATTGAGTCGCACGCCGTCGATGAGGACCAGGGTGTGGTCGCTTTCCGCCCCTCTGATGAAGACCGACGTGACCTGACCCGGGCCGCCGTTTCGGGCGACCTCGATGCCGCCCTGGAAGCGCAGCAGGTCCGCCACGTCCGGCGCCAGGCTGCGATCCAGTTCCTCGCGATCGATGACAGCGATCGGTGCAATGACCCGCTCCTCGCTAACGCTGGTCCGGGTGGCGGTGATCACCACAGGGGGCAACGTCGTTTCAGCGGCGGCGGCTATGACAGGAGCAGACCCGATGGCCAGCAGCCACAGGGTCGGGAAGGAGCTAGTCCGCATGCGTTTCCTCCCCACAAGCGCACGCCCGCACTCGTGGAAGCCAAAATACAGCCGGTGGAGAGAAGGGGTGAGAGCAGTCCTGAGACTGGCGGTCCGCCCTCCGCAGATCCGGCGCCGGTGCCGCAGGGCCGGTCTCCGGGCTGACGAGCGAGGCGGGGCCTCGGTCTCACCACCTTCCCGCGCCAGGGCGCAGTGGTTCCGGCCGCCTTGCGAAGGCGGACCGGCGGTGGGACCTTTACTCGATCACCGTTGCGGGGGCAGCGCCGGAATTTCCATTTGGAACACCGGCTTCCCGTCGTCCTCTCGCGCCGCGAGAGGAGCACCATGCGGTCACCTGCACTCTAGGTGTCGGCCGGCGCGCGTGTCAAGCTGCATGCCGCCGATCGGCAACGGTTAGAATCGACGGGCCTCAGCAGGGAGACAGCACGGTGGACGCTCAAGCGTATCTTGACGCCGCAAAGGAGGCTGCTTCGGCGGCAGCAGAGATCATCAGGCACTATTACCGGACCCAGCTCGACGTGGTCCGGAAGGCGGACCAGAGCCCGGTCACCCGTGCCGATGTCGAGGCGGAGCAGGCCATCAGGTCCATCCTCCAGGCCGGATTTCCGGACCATGGCTTCTACGGGGAAGAGACCGGCCGCAGTGACAACGAGTCCGAATTTCTCTGGCTGGTCGACCCCATCGACGGTACCAAGAGTTTTATCCGCCAGTACCCGTTCTTCTCGACCCAGATCGCGCTGATGCATCGGCGCCGGATCGTGGCGGGCGTCTCGAGCGCGCCGGCCTTCGGTGAGCTGGCCTGGGCCTCGCTGGGCGGGGGCGCCTGGCTGGACGGTCAGCCGGCACACGTCAGCGACGTCTCAACTCTCGATCGGGCCGCCTTGTCCAGCGGCAATCTCGCCACCCTGGCGCGGAGCGATCGCTGGTCCCGCTGGGGAGAAGTGGTGGCGCGGGTCGATCGCATCCGCGGTTACGGTGATTTCTATCACTATCACCTGCTGGCTTCGGGTCGTATAGACGCGGTAGTGGAATCGGACGTCAACATCCTGGATATCGCGGCCCTGTCGCTGATCGTGGAAGAGGCCGGGGGGCGGTTCACCGATCTGCAGGGCCAGCCCGTCAGCCTGGGCACCACCAGCGTGCTCGCCACCAACGGAGCGCTTCACCCGATCCTGGAAGACGCGCTTTGAAGCTGCCTTTCTTCTGGGTGGACGCGTTTGCAGATCGATTGTTCGAAGGCAATCCCGCCGCCGTGTGTGTGGCGGAGGAGTGGCCCGAGACCAGCCTCATGCAGGCCATCGCCGCGGAGAACAATCTCTCGGAGACGGCCTTTATCTTGCGGACCGGCCGCGACTGGTCGATTCGCTGGCTGACTCCGGTCACGGAGGTTGATATCTGTGGCCACGCGACGCTCGCGAGCGCCTGGGTCATCCACAATCTACTCGAGCCAGGCGCAGGGACAGTGAGCTTCGCGAGCCGCAGTGGGGTGCTCGGTGCGCGCATTGATGGAGACGAGGTCGTGCTGGATTTCCCCGCCCGTCCGCCGCAACCGGCTGATTCACGGGACGCCTTGGGCGACGCCCTGGGTGCCGAAGTGGTCTCCGCCTGGGTTGCCGACTACCACCTGGCCGAACTCGCCAGTGAAGAAGCGGTCAGGCAGGTGACCCCAGATCCGGGCCGTGTCGCCGCCCTGGGAAAGACCGGCGTCATCGTGACGGCAGCCGGATCGCGCACCGACTTTGTATGCCGTTTCTTCGCGCCCGCGGCCGGCGTCCCCGAGGATCCCGTGACCGGCTCGGCCTACTGCACCCTGGCGCCGTTCTGGGCCGGCCGCCTGCAACGGCACGAGCTGTCGGCAATGCAACTCTCCGCCCGTGGCGGTCGCGTCCGCTGCGGCTACCGGGGGAGCCGTGTGGATATCGGCGGCAGTGCCCGGCTCTACCTGCGGGGTACCATCGACCTGACCGCCTTCAGGGGATAAAGAAGACGCGCTCGCCGCCGAGCAGGGCTTCGCGCATGGGCACGCCGTACAGTCGCTGCAGGGAGTCTTCGTTCAGTACCTGATTTGTGGGTCCAGCCGACCACTCGCCGTCCCCGAACAGCAGCAGGCACCGGTCGCAATATCGGCTCGCGGCATTGACGTCATGGAGGCTGGCCGCAACACCGCGGCCACCTCTGGCGAGTGTCTTTAACAGCCCCATCACCGCTTGCTCGTGGGCCGGGTCCAGGTGATTGGTCGGCTCGTCGAGAAGACACGTACGCGGCGATTGGCACAGCATGGTGGCGATGGCGAGCCGTCGCCGCTCTCCCCCTGAAAGGCTGTCGACCTCCCTGTCGGCCAGCTCCTCCAGGCCCACCTGGGCCAAGGCGTCACGGGCCAGCCTGCGGTCGACGTCGCTCTCCCAGCGCCAGAAATCCAGATGCGGGTGCCGGCCGGCGACAACAGTCTCCAGTACGCTGGTGGGGAAGGGGTTGTCCAGATGCTGGGTCACCAGGCCCAGTCTGCGGGCGACTTCGCGACGCGGCCATGCGCCGATCGGCCTGTCGTCCAGGATGACCCCCGGGACGGCGTCCGATCGGAGACCGGCCAGAGTATGGAGAGTCGTGGTCTTGCCCGACCCGTTGCGACCGAGAATGCCGAGCAGGGAGCCGGCGTCGATACTCAGCTCCAGGCCGTCCACCAGGACCCGTCCGGCAATCTCGACGCGGACTCCGGTGCATCGCAAGCCGCCGCCCGTCATGAGGCGGGCTCCGCGACCAGCTCCGGCTCGCCGTCGGGCGAGAGCGTGACCCGCAGCAGCACCGGGTGACAGCAGACACTGCAGTCCTCGACCATCTCGACCGGCAGTTCGGACGGTGCGATGAACGTCTCCACGGTCTCCCAGCAGTGGGGACAGGTAAAGGGAAGGGCGACGAGCGTGTCCATGGGTCTCAGGGCCTGTTAATACATGCCCGATGGCCGCCCAGGCGTTACTCGTCGTTCATCTGGTGTCACCAAACTTCTCTCCTCGCGTCTGGCCACAGCCATTTTCGGCAGCAGCGCGACGATCGGGTCAACGTTAACAGGCCCTATGGCTGCAGACGCCCGCCTGTCCAGGGGCCGGTCTGGAATTGATCGCCGGTAGTCCGCTCGATTTCCCGGCGCCACTCGGCCCGATCGTGTACGCGACCGGCGCCCTCCACCCACAATTCGACGCGTGCGATCCAGAGCCGGAAGCCGCCCCAGTACGGCGGTCGCGGGATGTGCTCCGGTCTGTCGGCGGACTCGGAATCTCCGCCGGCCGATCCCCTGCCAAATTGGGCGGCCGTCTCCGCGACGCGCTCCAGAAGGGTTGAACGGCTGGCGATGGGCTCGCTCTGGCGACTGGCCCAGGCGCCGATCTGGCTTTGCCATGGACGACCAGCGAAGTAGTTGTCGCTTTCCGGATCCGGGGACCGCACCACGGTTCCCTCAATGCGCATCTGCCTGCGCATCAGATCCCAGTGGAATACGGCAGCGGCCTCGGGCCGGCCCGTCAGCTCGCGGCCCTTACGCGACTGGTAATTGGTAAAAAAGACGAGATATCCGGGGTCCTCGACGAATTGCCTGCACAGGACGACCCTGGCGCTGGGGCGCCCGTGGGCGTCGACGCTGGCGAGCACCATGGCTTCCGGGTTGGGTTGGGTGCTCCCATTGACGGCCTGGCGGATCCAGCCGCTGGCGATTTCCATCGGGGACGCAGGAAGGCGGTCGGGCAGGATCTCTTCATGCCATTGACTCATGGCGGCTCCCCTACCGGCCATCGACGGCTATCGCCATTGTCCGGGATCCAGAATGCCGTCAACGGCATCCCTTCGCGCTCCACTGCGGCGCGGAGATCCTGGATCGGCTGCTCCTGTCCGTCGTCGGCGAGCCTGAAAGTGCCGAAATGGATGGCCATGGACTCTGTAGCCCCGAGCAACCTGTGCGCCTCGACCGCTGCGCCCGGGTCCATGTGCTGCGCGCCCATGAACCAGCGCGGCAGGTATGCCCCGATGGGCAGCAGGGCCAGATCGGGCTCCCCGAGCCTGGCGCGGACCTGGCTGAAGTGGTCACCCATTCCCGTGTCGCCGGCAAAGAATACGTCGCGCCCGCCGATGTGGAAAAAGTAACCTGCCCAGAGGGCTCGGTTGGTGTCCAGCAGACCCCTTCGCGACCAGTGCCGTACCGGGACGGCGTGGATGGTCACGCGATCGTCGAAGACGAAGCTGTCCCACCAGTCCATCTCGCGGCAGCGCCCGGCCCCGAATTGTTCCAGGTAGAAACAGTTGCCCAGTGGGGCGACGAACAGAGGATCGTGGCCCCGGGCCAGGTCCTCTATCGTTGACGAGTCCATGTGGTCGAAATGGTTGTGGCTCAACAGGACCACGTCGATGGGCGGCAGATCCCGGAATGCCAGCCCGGGTTGCCGATATCGTCGCGGACCGACGTTCTGGAACGGGCTGGCCCGCTCGGACCAGATGGGATCCGTCAGCAGATTGACCCCCGATCCCTGGATCAGGACGGTCGCATGATTGACGAAAGTGACTTGCAGAGCCCCGCCGGGCACGCGGGCGGGCGGAGCGTCAACCCGCGGAGGATCGATGTCCCTTTGCCACGGGCCCTCCGACTGGCGGGTGAACTGCCACTTGAGCACCTCGGCCATGCTCTTTTCTACCGGCGGCTGGTCGTGGAACTGCCGGCCGTCAAAGTGATCTGTCACCGGGCCATCGTGCCGAGGTACCTGGCCGGCGCAGCTGGCCATTACCAGCACGATCAGTCCCGGGATGATCACCAGCGACGCGATCCGTTTCACGGCGCGGTGAGCCTTGTCAGACACGGCCGGCAATTGCAGTGCCCGCTTTCCGCCTGGGGTCTCCCGCGACCGTGAAGCCCCTTCGCGGGTCCCACTCCGCCGCCCCGGCGCCACCGAAGAACATCGACAGTTGATCGAAACGGCGCAGCGGAAGTTCCACGTCCGTCATCGGCAGTCCGGCTTCGTAGGCCACGCGGTAGCCTTCCGAACCGATCTCCACGTGGGCCCGGGGATGCGAGACGGCCTCTTCCAGCGACATCCCGAGGTGCATGTAGTTGACCAGCACCTGCAGGATTGCTGTCGTGATCCTGTCTGCTCCCGGAGATCCGGTTGCCAGCACGCGCCCGTCGTTGCTACGCGCCACCGTAGGCGCCATGTTGGATATGAGACGGGCGCCGAGGGGCATGCGTCCGAATCCACCGCGGTTGAGCTCGAGTTCGCCAAGACAGTTGTTCAGCCATACGCCGGTGCCGGGAGGCACCGCGCCCGAGCCGTATCCGGAGGACATGGTGATGGAGCAGCCAAGGCCCCCGGAGTCCACCACCGAGGTATGGACGGTCGAGCCCGAGGACCCCGGCAGCACGTCCTCCGCCGCCATCCGCAACAGATCCTGGACATCCTGGTCCATGTCATCGCTATGGTCGAGCCTGTCGTGACGGAACCGGGTCACGGCGTGCTGGACGTCCACCAGTCGCTTCACGGCGGCTGCGTCCCAGCCGGTATGGCGGAGGCTCCGCATCAGCAGAAGCATGGCGCCGAGGGTCGCGCCGCCGACGGCCGGCGCCGGGTTGGTGCCGACGTGCCATTCGTCCAGGGGAACTTCCAGGCTGGGGCGTTCCAGGGCTCTGTATTCGGCCATGTCCTTGCGGTTCAGGGCGCCGCCGTTATCGTGGATATAGTCGGCGATGGCGTGACCGATGTCCCCGGTATAGAAATCCTCGACTCCGTGGGTTGCGATCCGTTCCAGGGTATCTGCCAGGTAAGGGAGCCGCATCACCTGTCCAGCCTGCATCAACTGGCCGTCGGAGTCGAAAAACGCCTCGCGGCTGTTGGCGTCCCAGCCGTAGACCAGCTCGGCCGAGGTCTGAAGATAATGGTGGCATGCAGAGGGCAGGGGGAAACCCCTTGCCGCGATCTCCCGGGCGGGCTCGACGGTCTCTCTCCAGGGCAGCCTGCCGTATCGCTCCGAGGCCCGCCCCATCGCCGCCAGGCCGCCGGGGACGCCGACTGATCCGTAGCCCACCACCGTGCTCACCCCGCCGCCATAGGTCAGCTCGACCTCCCACGCTGCGTCGCCGGCTCGCGGGTCCGGCAGGCCAAGGCCTGGCACCGCTGCATAGCCGTCAACCGTGACCGGTGGCTCGCCGGGCCCCCAGACAGTTACGTGTCCGCCGGCCCCGAGGGCGCAAACGCCTGGCTCTGTGGTCATGGAGACAAGACAGGCAGCGACGGCGGCGTCCACCGCGTTACCGCCTTGCTCGGCAACGGCGGCACCCGCGTCAGCGGAAAGCCTGGAGCTGGAGGCGACAGCCACTGCGGTCATGGAAGTGATGATCTCCCACCGGGGAATCGATCCGGTCGGCGATCATAACATCGGGCCGGTCCGGCTCGGGATTCAGGTGCCCAGGCGTCGGGCGTGCCAGTCCAGATGATCGTCCATGAAACTGGCGACGAAGAAATAGCTGTGATCGTATCCCTGGTGTTGCCGGAGCGTGATCGCGATACCCGCCTCCCGGCAGGCGTCGGCCAGCAATTCCGGACGGAGCTGCTCTTCCAGGAAAGGGTCCGCGGCACCCTGGTCGACCAGCAGGTCAGGGATCTCCTTCCCGCGGCGGATCAGTTCGCAGGCGTCGTGGGCGGCCCACAGGTTCCGGTCCTCACCCAGGTAGGCCGAGAACGTCTTTTCCCCCCACGGGCAACTGCTGGGGGCGCATATTGGTGCAAATGCCGACACCGAGCGATACCGGCCCGGGCGCCTCAGGGCGAAGACCAGCGCACCGTGCCCACCCATGGAATGCCCGCTCACCCCGCAGGAATCGAAGTCCAGCGGCAGATGGTGCGATAGCAGGTCCGGCAGTTCGTCATTGATCCAGCTTTCCATCGAGTATCGGCCCTGCCACGGTGGAGTGGTGGCGTCCAAATAGAAACCCGCGCCGCTGCCCAGATCCCAGTCCTCGTCCTCTCCAGGGATTCCGGTGTCCCTTGGGCTGGTGTCGGGCACCAGCAAGGCCATGCCACGATCGGCGGCGCCCTTCTGGGCTCCTGCCTTGACCATGAAATTCTCTTCCGTGCAGGTCAGCCCGGACAACCACAGGAGCACCGGGAACGGCCCCTCTCCGGGAGGGAGGAATACGGAGAACCGCATGGGCCCGCCGCAGGTTCTGGAGTCATGAACGCAGAACAGGACGTCGCCGCCGAAATTGCGGTGCTTTGCGCGGATCTCGAGTTCGCTCATGGGAGTTTCAGAAGTGGATCACGGAACGGATGCTCTTCCCCTCGTGCATCACGTCGAAGGCGGTGTTGATCTCCTCCAGCGGGAAGTGATGGGTGATCATCTCGTCTACCTTGATCTCGCCAGCCAGGTACTGCTCGACCATGCCCGGGAGCTGACTGCGACCCTTGACCCCCCCGAATGCGGTGCCACGCCAGACGCGCCCCGTCACGAGCTGAAATGGCCGCGTGCTGATCTCCTGACCCGCGCCCGCCACACCGATGATGGTGGACTCGCCCCAGCCCTTGTGACAGCACTCCAGCGCCGAGCGCATGACGTCGACGTTGCCGATACATTCGAAGGAGTAGTCCACGCCGCCCCCGGTCAACTCGACGATGACTTCCTGGATCGGGGCCGAGTGGTCGGCCGGATTGACGCAATCCGTGGCGCCCAGCGCCCTGGCCATGTCGAATTTCTCCGGATTGAGGTCGACGCCGATGATACGTTCCGCCCGGGCCATCACCGCGCCCTGGATCACCGACAGACCGATGCCGCCGAGCCCAAAAACCGCGACGCTGGATCCCGGCCTGACCTTGGCGGTGTTGAGCACGGCGCCGATCCCGGTGGTGATGCCGCAACCGAGCAGACAGACTTTGTCCAGTGGCGCCTCGGGGTTGATGCGGGCAACAGAGATCTCCGGCAGAACGGTATATTCTGAAAAGGTCGACGTTCCCATGTAGTGGTGGATCGGCTTTCCGTTCAGTGAGAATCGCGATGACCCGTCCGGCATCAAGCCCTGCCCCTGGGTGACTCGGATGGCCTGGCAGAGGTTGGTCAGGCCCGAGGTGCAGAATTCGCAGGCACCGCACTCCGGCGTGTAGAGCGGGATCACATGGTCCCCTGGCTCGACGCTGTCGACACCCTCTCCGACCTCTACCACCACGGCCCCGCCTTCGTGGCCGAGGATTGTCGGGAACAGGCCTTCCGGGTCCGCCCCGGACAGGGTGAAGGCATCGGTGTGGCAGACGCCCGTGGCCACGGTCTGCAGCATTACCTCGCCCGCGCGCGGGCCCTCCACGTCCACGAACTCAATCTCGAGCGGGCGTCCCGCCTCCCAGGCCACGGCAGCTCTGGATTTCATGCCCTTGTCTCCTCTGGCAGATCTCCCTGTTACGCGGACAGATAATAGACCACCCGGGTGCCGGAAGGTGACCGGTGGATCGTCTCGGCCTGCGGAAGCTATATTGGGAGGAGAAAAGCGAAATCAGGAGAATTCACATGGCGGCTGAGCCAACCGTGGTGCCCGAAGACCGCGAGATCCGGCTGATGACGGCGATGTTCGCGAGCCAGAAAGCGGGCTTCGCCCAGCACCCGATGCCGGGACTGGATGCGCGGCGCAAGGACCTGGACAAGCTGCGGCAGGCCATCGTCTCTTTCAAGGAACGGCTCGCGGATGCGCTGACGGAAGATTTCTGCGGCCGATCCCGCCACGAAACCCATGCGGAACTGCTCGCGGCCGTCCAGGGCATCCGTTATGCGCGCCGCCATCTGCGCCGCTGGATGCGGCCTTCCCGGCGGCGCGCCGGGCTGCTGCTGGCGACGACAAGCTGTCGTGTCCACTACCAGCCCAAGGGCGTCGTCGGCGTCATGGTGCCATTCAACTATCCCCTCGCCCTGTCTCTCGGTCCTATGACCTGTGCGCTGGCCGCCGGTAATCGCGTCATGTTGAGGATGTCCGAGGCGACGCCCAACGCCGGCAGAGTCGTCCGCGAAATGATGGCCTCTGTGTTCGACGAGGACCGGGTGGGCGTGGTGCTGGGTCAAGTGGGGACGAGCCGGGCTTTCTCACGGTTGCCTTTCGATCACCTGCTCTTCACCGGTTCCACGGAAGTCGGCCGCCATGTCATGCGGGCTGCCGCCGACAATCTGACGCCGGTGACCCTGGAACTGGGCGGCAAGTCCCCCACCCTGATCGGCGAAGACGTGTCCATCACCATGGCGGCAGAGCGGATCTGCTTCGGCAAGGCCCTGAACGCGGGACAGACCTGCGTGGCGCCGGATTATGTCCTCTGCCCTGAATCGCGCGTCGACGATTTCATCCGCGCTTTCCGGGGGGCTTTCGAGCGCATGTATCCTGATCTCCATCGCAACGACGATTACACCTCCATCATCAGTGACGACAGCTTCCAGCGGCTGCGGGGCTATCTGGATGAAGCCCGGGCGAGAGGCGCCGAGATCGTCGAGGTCAATCCGGGCGGGCTGGAAGGGCCGTCGCCGGGGTCGCGGAAGATGCCGGTCTACCTGGTCAGGAACGCCGACCCCGACCTGGCGATGATGCGGGAAGAGATATTCGGGCCGATTCTTCCTGTTGTCGGCTACCAGACGCTGGATGAGGCCATTCGGTACATCAACGAAAGGCCAAAGCCGCTGGCCATCAACCTGTTCGAGACTGACAGCTCCCGATGCCGCCGGGTGCTGGACGGCACCCATTCCGGCGGCGTCTGTATCAATGACGCAATCACCCATTTCATCGCCGAGGATCTGCCATTCGGGGGCGTGGGCGATTCGGGGATGGGGCACTATCATGCCCGGGAGGGCTTCCTGACGTTCTCCCATCACAAGGCGGTCCTGAGCCGGCCACGGCTGAACACCGCCAAGGTCCTCTACGCGCCCCACGGCGGGTGGCTGCAAGATCTGCTGTACAGGCTGTTCCTCCGCTGAGGGGCGGTGACGCAATCGGGGCCTGACGCCGATGACCCGGGCCGAAAATCCCGAGGATGAGATCCGCAGTCCCCGGGAGCGTCTCGCCGTCATGCGTCGGGCAGCGAGTGGCCTGGGTGATGACCACGCGCCTCAGGCGGCGGGACGCTGACGCCTGACCAGCATGAGAAACAACGGCACTCCGACGAGGGCGGTCAGGGCGCCGACCGGCAGTTGACGGGGTGCGAAGAGGCTCCGGGCCATGGTATCCGCGAGGACCAGGAGAGTGCCGCCGCCCAACGCCGCGGCGGGAATCAGCACCCTGTGGTCCGGTCCCACCACCGAGCGCATCAGGTGAGGCACTACCAATCCGACGAAGCCGATGCTGCCAGCGGTCGTGACCGCCACTGCCGTCAGCAGCGAGCTGCCCAGGTAGATGC
The DNA here is from genome assembly GCA_024640085.1 of Gammaproteobacteria bacterium. Taxonomy (GTDB): domain Bacteria; phylum Pseudomonadota; class Gammaproteobacteria; order Steroidobacterales; family XN24; genus JAHEFR01. The sequence goes on along the minus strand of JAHEFR010000009.1, from coordinate 11,260 downwards.
CGATCCTCAACGGGCGGACCTCGACCCCCAGCACCCGGGCCTGGATGTCTCCGCGGGCCAGGATATTCAGGTGTCGCGCCAGGGCGACGCCGGCGATGACGGCCGTTCCCAGCAGCGCGATCCGCATGCCGGGCGCGTCGGCAAAGCTCAGGTCGCCCATGAGCCAGAACAGCATCCCTCTGAGGCTCGAGTCCGGACCCAGGGCAAGCATGAGACTGATGATCGCAGCGAATCCCGCGGCCAGGACGACCCCCGTGAGCAATAGCCGCACCGGGCTCCAGCTCCCGGGGCCCCCGGAGGCCAGCGCGAAAACGAGAAGCGTGGCCCCCAGCGCACCCGCGAAAGCACCGCCGTCTACCCACAGGCCGCCGAGCCCCGTCATCATCGCGAGCAGCGCGCAGACCGCCGCACCGCCCGACACGCCGAGAATGTAAGGGTCCGCCAAGGGGTTGCGGAGCAGCACCTGCATCAGTGAACCGGCCACTGCCAGCAGTCCGCCAACAGCGAACGCGGACAGCGCTCTCGGCAGCCGCAGGTCCATGATCAACGTGTGGGCCAGACCGCTGTCCGGGTCCGACAGGCCCGCCAGAATGTCGGCCGGCCCCAACCTGACGCTGCCGGCGACGAGGGACAACGCCAGCGCCCCCAGCGCCATGGCGGCCAGCACCGACAGGCTCACCAAGACCTTGCGCTCGCCAGTTCCCATTTGCTCCTTATACCCGAAACGTCCGCCTGTTTGACGGCGCGCCCGGTCCGTCGGTACGGACATGTCCTGTCTGACTGCCGCTGGCGCGCGCCACTGACCCGCATCCGTTGCGTACCGAAATCCGATGTTGTGGGGCCTCTGCAGTTTGTGGAAGAATCCGTTCAATCGAAAGGATCAGTGCCGCATGGCAGACTTCATAGACGAGGATGGATATCGCGCAAACGTCGGCATCATCCTGACCAACGGCGACGGTCGACTCTTCTGGGGTGGCCGTGCCGGCCGCGACGGATGGCAGTTCCCTCAGGGTGGCATCTGCCCGGGCGAATCCGCTGAGGATGCCCTTTTCAGGGAGCTGCACGAAGAAATCGGACTGGTGATGGACGACGTTGAAATCATGGGCTGCACCGACGGCTGGCTCCGCTATCGGCTGCCCAGGCGATACATTCGCAGGAACAGCACCCCTGTCTGCGTAGGACAGAAGCAGCGCTGGTTTATGCTCCGGCTGACTTCTCCGGAGAGCCGGCTCTGTTTCGACAGGACCGGTCATCCCGAGTTCGACCGCTGGCGGTGGGTCGATTACTGGCATCCTGTCCGTGAGGTTATCTATTTCAAACGCCGCGTCTACCGCAAAGCGCTACAGGAACTGGGCGCCCTGGTGTTCCCGGACGGGGCGCCTGATTGCCCGAAACCCCGCCGTCGGGGCCGGCGGAACAGGAAGTGAAGACCGGGATTATCCCGTGTCTTCCGTAGTCCCCTCGCAACGCCGATGGCATCGCCTCTAATCGTCCGTCCCCGGCCGCCCGGCCGGTTGCGGATCGCGTTGGTGGCCGCCATCATTCTGGGTATCACTGCGATCTGGGGGGTCTTCGAATGGGGCCGGCGGACCGGTGGGTTCGACGCGTTCGAAGCCGATCGGGCCCGGCGAGCCCTGGCCACGGAGATCATGCGCCTCCAGGCCGATAACGAGACCTTGCGCAGGGATATTTCGCTGATCAAGGCGGCCGGGCGGGTGGATTCGGAGGCCTATGGACGGGTTTCCCGGGAGATAGACGATCTGCAGTCGCAGATCGTCGAACTGAACGAGGAACTCGCGTTCTACCGGGGAATCATGGCGCCGTCGGAAAGTCAAAACGGTCTCCAGGTGCAGACTGTCCAGATCGAGCACGGGGATGGAGACGGCGATTACCGGGTCAGGTTGGTACTGGTGCAGGTGGGCAGGCAGAACCGGCGGATCTCGGGGTCGTTGCAGGTGGCGGTAGTCGGGACCGGGCCCGGTGGGAACCAGCGACTGCCCCTCCAGGCGACCGAGGGCGAAGGGCAAGACCTGCGATTCGCTTTCCGGTATTTTCAGATTCTCGAGGGCAATGTGGTGTTACCGTCGGATTTTCGACCCGAGCGGCTTGAGGTTCGCCTGGATCCCGCCGGAAAGGGGCAGGAATCGGTAGACCTCACATTCCCCTGGCAGACCGAAGAGGCATAGACGGGCGCATGTTCCGAAAACCCAAGAGCAAGCAGCGAGAGATCCGAACCCTGATCGGCCCGGGGACGCGTGTGGTCGGCGAAATCGATTTCGAGGGGGGGCTCCATCTTGATGGCAAGGTCGAGGGCAATATTGTCGCCCGAGCGGGGGCAGATGCCGTATTGAGCGTGAGTCCTGACGGCGTAGTGGAGGGCAACGTCGAAGTCCCCGAGGTCGTTCTGAGCGGGACGGTCAATGGTGACGTCGTGGCGTCGGAGCGCGTGGAACTCGGTCCGACGGCCCGGGTGGTGGGTAATGTTGTCTACCAACTCATCGAGATGGCGATTGGCGCGGAGGTCAACGGCAAACTGATCCACCGGGCGCCGGAGACATCCGAGGCGCCGGCCGCGGATGCGGGCCTGGTAGCCGGCGACGGGCCGGTCGGGTCGCTGAAAGCCTGAATCCCGGTTAATATCGGGGGCCGTTCCAGGAAAAAACCGGAATCCTATGGACAGTACAGATAACGCTCTTGCCGATTTGCCGGCGCCGCTGGTGTTCACTGACGCCGCCGCCCACAAGGTCGCAGAACTGCTGAAGGACGAGGAGAACCCCGCCCTGAACCTCAGGGTGTTTATCTCCGGCGGTGGTTGCTCCGGGTTCCAGTATGGCTTCACCTTCGACGAGAAGTTCGAGGACGGCGATACCCGTATCGAGAACGGTGGCGTCACACTGCTTGTGGACCCCCTCAGTATCCAGTACCTCATGGGTGCCGAGATCGATTATCGGGAAGATCTCGAGGGAGCCCAGTTTGTTATCCGAAACCCCAACGCCAGCACCACCTGCGGTTGCGGGTCGTCTTTCTCCGTCTAGGCTGACAACTTCCCCGCAAGACGGCCAGGTCATCGCCGCCGTCGACCTGGGTTCCAACAGCTTTCACATGGTCGTCGCCCGGCTGGAACACGGGCGCCTCTCGCTGATCGACCGAATACGGGAGATGGTCCGTCTCGGGGCCGGTCTGGACAACAAGGGCCAGCTTTCCGAGGACGCGATCCAGCGGGCGCTCGATTGCCTCGGCCGGTTCCGCGAACGCCTAAGGAATCTGCATGCCGACAGCGTCCGGGCCGTCGGCACGAATACTCTGAGAAAGACCCGAGACCGGGACTCATTCCTCGGCCGGGCCGAGGGGGCCCTCGGACATCCGATCGATGTGATCTCAGGAATGGAGGAGGCGCGGCTGGTTTATCTGGGCGCCGCTCACGACCTGCCCGCCGAGAGCGAACCCAGGCTGGTCGTGGACATCGGCGGGGGCAGCACCGAGTTGATCGCGGGCCGCGGATTCACCGCAGAGAGGCTCGAAAGCCTCTACATGGGTTGCGTGAGCCTCAGCACCATCTGTTTCCCGAAAGCCACGGTCAAGCCGGCTCGTTTCGAAGCGGCGAGGATGAACGCCAGACTGGAGCTGGAGCCGGTCTCGTGGCGTTTCCGTGGGGGAGGCTGGCGACGGGCCTTCGGGACCTCCGGCACTATCCGCGCAACGGCGCGGATGCTGACGCGCGAGGACAACCCCTCCGGCATCATTTCCCGAGACGGCCTGAGCGAACTGGAGGCGAGCATCCTGGGGTGCGGCGACATGACACGGCATCGGCCGCCCGGCCTGGGCGAGCAACGGGCGCCCGTGTACCCCGGAGGCCTCGCGATCCTGATCGAAGTCTTCGACGCACTGGGCATCGAGTCCATGATGGCGGTCGACAGCGCGCTGAGAGAGGGGTTGCTCTACGACATGCTCGGTCGGATGACCGACGAGGACGTGCGCGAACGCAGCGTCCGCTCCCTGCAGGAAAGGTTTCACGTCGACGACGGTCATGCGGCGCGGGTGGCAAGTGTGGCTCTGGATTTCCACTCCAAGGTGCTGAGCCAGTGGGAGCTGGGTGGAGATCTGGCGCGACTGCTGCTGGGGTGGGCTGCCCGATTGCACGAGATCGGCCTGGATATCGCTCACGCAAAACACCATTGGCACGCCGCATATCTCTTACGCAACGCTGATCTGGCGGGATTCTCGGCCGGGGAGCAACTCCTTCTTTCCACGCTGGTAGCGAATCATCGCCGCAAGTTCCGCCCCGAGCTGGTGGAAGCCCTTCCCAGCCAGTGGCGGGTCCGCGCTCTCCGCCTCACGGTGATCCTGCGCCTGGCCGTCGTGATGTGTCGGAGTCGTTCCCGTAACTCGCTGCCGGACATCGCCCTGAAGGCTGGCAATGCCGGACTGACGATGACTTTCCCGACGGGCTGGCTGGAGCGACATCCGCTGACTCTCGCCGATCTGCGACAGGAGATGGAGCGCCTGAGCCCCGCGGGCATCCGGCTACGGGTCAAATAGGAGGGGGGTCTCGTCAGGCGGGATAGATGCCGCCGAGGACAGTGGCTGATCTGGCTCCGGTGACTGCCGGGTCGTTTCCGGAGAGGCCCGCGAGGGTGCGGCTAGCCAGCCAGGCAAATGCAGCGGCCTCGACCCAGTCGACGCCAATCCCCAGGGCGTCAGTCATTTCGATTCGCCACGTCGGAAGCAGGGCCTGAATCCTCTCCACCAGGGCCAGGTTGTGGGCTCCGCCCCCACAGAGATACAGGCCGCCGGATTGAGGACAGGCACCCGTCAGGGCGTTGGCGATGGTCTCGGCGGTCAACTGGCACAGCGTGGACTGGACCTCGGCCGGAGATAGTGGCTTTCGGATCCGGTCCAGCCGTCTTTCAATCCAACCCAGATTGAATTCCTCTGCCCCGGTGCTCTTGGGAGCCGGCGACCGGAAATAGTCGTAGTCCAGCAGCACGGCCAGCAACGCCGCGTCGGGCTCCGCGGACGCGGCCCATGCTCCGTTGTCATCATGGGGATGACCGCGCTTCAGGCGAGTCCACGCATCCATCAGGGTGTTACCGGGTCCGGTGTCGAAGCCACTCAGCGGCTGTCCCGGCACCATCACGGTCAGGTTGGCGATGCCACCGATATTGCAGGCGGCCCTGGGCTCATCGGCGGACGCGAACACTGCCTCGTGAAATGCGGGGACTAGTGGCGCCCCCTGGCCTCCCAGGGCAACGTCCCGACGCCGGAAATCGGCCACCGTGGTGACGCCTGTGCTGGCCGCGATGATATTGGCGTCCGCGATCTGCATCGTGAACGGATGGGTTCCGCGGGGGGCATGAAACAGGGTCTGTCCGTGGCTGCCGATGCCCCGGACATCCCGCCGGTCCAAACCGCCGGACTGCATGAGCTGGGTCGCGGCTGCCGCGAAATCGCGTCCCAGAGCGACGTCCAGCTGCCCGAGACGTTCGAGGGTCACGTGATCCGGATGATCGACTATCTGGCGGAGATCTGCCATCGCTTCGGGCGAGATCGGTTGCGAGTGGGTTGCTACCACCCGGCACTCCCCGCCTCCGATCTTCACCAGTGCCGCATCGATGGCGTCCATCGAGGTGCCCGAGATCAGTCCGATATAGAGGTCGCTCATCGATGGGCTCCGGCAGACACAGGTCCCGGGGTGGCCGGTTGACTCAATCCGCGCGGGCGAGGCGGGGCGGGTTGATGGCATCCAACCGCGTGATCAGCGGGCGGCTCGCCTCGAGGAACTGATTACGATACTTGTCCGCCACCGGTGCGGCTTCGGGTAACGGCACGGTTCGGGGATTGCGGTGCACCCCGTTCAGCCGATACTCGTAATGCAAGTGTGGAGCCGTCGCCAGCCCGGTCGATCCGACAAAACCGATCACCTGGCCCTGGGACACCCGGGAACCCTTGGGGGCTGACTTTGCGAAGCCGGACAGGTGGCCGTACAGGGTGGTGACGTTACCGCCGTGCTGGATGATCACGCAATTGCCGTAACCTCCGTTGCGGCCACGGAAGATCACCCGGCCGTCGCCGGCGGCTTTGACGGCGGTGCCCTTGGGCGCGGCGTAATCCACTCCCTTGTGTGGCCGCCTGGTCTTGAGAATCGGGTGCAGCCTGTTGGGATTGAAGTTAGAACTCACCCGGCTGAAATCGACAGGCGCCCGCAGGAAGGCTTTCTTGACGCTGAGCCCTTCGGGAGTGAAATAGCCCACCCGGCCTTCCGGATCCTGGTAGCGGATGGCCCGGTAGACGCGGCCCTGATTGATGAATTGCGCCGCCAGCACCTCGCCGTCCCGAAGCCGGCGCTCGTCTTGCCAGATCTCCTCGTACACCACAGAGAAGCTATCGCCCTGGCGAATCTCAAGGGCGAAGTCTATGTCCCAGGCGAAGACTCCGGCCAGGTTCATGATCAGGGCGTCGGAAAGACCGGCGTCGGCGCCGGCCTCGAACAGGGAAGTCCGGATGGTCGCGTGTGCCTGGGCGGGCCGCCGCTCGACGGGATTGGCGAGGAACTCGGCGGAATAACCATCGGCGCCCCCGACGATCCGGAGGGTCAGTTCCTCGTTGAGCTTGCGGCTCAGCGACAGCACCCGATCCCCGCTGCGCGTGACCTCGATCTCGTCTCCGGGCTTGATGACTTTCAACGCGTTCCTAGCCTCCTTGAGCCGGAGCATCTGCGCGAGATCGGCGACGCTGAGACCATGCCGGCGGAACAGCCGGTCGAGGTTGTCACCGGGTTTGATGGCGACCACGAGGCGCTCCCCATCCGGGACTATCTTCTCCTCCTCGGCCTCGATTTCGGATGGATTCCCGTCGCTGGCCGGCGCCAGGAATTCCCCGCCCGGGCTGACGGCCTCGGACGCGTCTTTCTCTGCCGGCGCATCGATTCCGGGCTGTGGAGGGCCGATCGGGTTCGACTGCGCGGGCAGGGGAATCTGCATCGTAATCATCGAGGTGGCGGATGCATTTTCCGCTGCTGACAAGCCGCTATCCAGGCGCTGCGACTCCGGGCCGGGGGCGAGGAGCATGGCAACCCCGAAGACGGCCGCGACAAGCCCGACTACTGCCCAACCTCTCCCGGACAGACGGTTCGGCAGCGGCCGGCGGGGCTTGTAGTCGTGTTTAAGCTGGCTCCTGACTCGACCCATCTGCGGAATCCCTGCAAAATTGCACATAAGGTAGCCGGAGACATCCGGCCGGTCAATCGAAAGGCCGCCCTGAGTGGGCGGTCTTATTTTCAGGAGAACCAATGGCTTCCGTGAAGGAGCAAATGGAGGAGCTTAAGAGAGGCACCGATGAAATCCTGGTGGAGTCGGAGCTTCTTCAGCGCCTTGAGGCCGGCGAACGGCTGCGGGTGAAGGCCGGATTCGATCCCACTGCGCCCGATCTCCACATCGGACACACGGTCCTCATCAACAAGATGCGCCAGTTTCAGGAATTCGGCCACGAGGTCATATTCCTCATCGGCGACTTCACCGGGATGATCGGTGACCCGACCGGTAAGAACGCCACCCGGCCTCCGTTGAGCAGGGATGACGTCATCGAAAATGCGAAGACCTATGAGGAGCAGATCTTCAAAATCCTGGATCCCGCGAAGACGATTGTCATGTTCAACTCGAGCTGGATGAGTGGCATGGATGCCGCCGGTCTGATCCAGCTCGCCGCCAGACACACCGTGGCGCGAATGCTGGAGCGGGACGATTTCAACAAGCGCTACGCTGGAGGCCAGCCCATCGCCATCCATGAGTTTCTGTACCCGCTTGTCCAGGGATATGATTCGGTTGCAATGGAGGCCGACGTGGAACTTGGAGGCACGGATCAGAAGTTCAACCTGCTGGTCGGTCGGCAGCTGCAGCAGGCCTATGGCCAGCCGCCGCAGGTCGTGCTGACCATGCCGCTTCTGGAGGGCCTGGACGGTGTACAGAAGATGTCGAAGTCGCTGGGAAATTACGTGGGGATCACTGACCCGGCCGGCGAGATGTTCGGCAAGCTGATGTCCATCTCCGACGATCTCATGTGGCGGTACTTTGACCTGCTGAGTTTCCGGGTCGCGCCTGAGATCGCCGCGCTAAGACGTCAGGTGGAAGAGGGGCGCAACCCGCGGGACGTCAAGTTCGAGCTGGCCCACGAGATCGTCGCTCGTTTCCACGACGAGTCCGCAGCGGAGGCCGCCCGGTGCGAGTTCATCTCCAGGTTCCAGCAAGGGGAACTGCCATCAGACATCCCCGAGACGCGCATACAGTGCGACGCTGGTTCCGCAGTTATGGTTGGTGAAGTGCTGACGTCCGCCGGGCTATCGGCAAGCAACTCAGAGGCTTTCCGGCTCATATCTCAGGGCGCTGTCAGAATCGACGGTGAAAGGGTCGAGGACCGGGGTACTGGACTGGGGCCAGGCGTATACGTGGTCCAGGTCGGGAAACGCCGCTTTGCTCGCGTCACCGTCGGCTGAACCGGCACCCCGCAAAAACCCGAATCGAATCAATCAAAAAGGGAAGGAGACATCATGATCCACAGAGCGATTATCCTGGCAATGTTCCTCGCCGCCCCCCTCGTCCAGGCCATGGACCAGGAGCAGGCGGAGAAGGTCAACGAGGTCCGCGAGGCCGTCATGACCGTCACCGGCTGGAGCGTGGCGCCCATGGCGGCCATGGCCAAGGCACAAATTCCGTACGATTCTGATGAATTCCAGAAGCGGGCCGGACGGATCGCCGCCATGCTCGGCATGGCCACCGACGCGTTCAGGCCAGACACGCGCGACGCGGTACTGGACACCGAGGCCCTGGACAAAATCTGGGAAGAATTCGGCGAGTTCGAGAAGCTGTTGGGGGACGCCAGGGACAAGGCCCTGGAGGCCCAGACCGCGGCGGCCAACGGCGGTTTCGCCGAGGCCACGGCTGCCTTTGTCGAACTGGGCAAGGCTTGCAAGGCGTGCCACGACCGCTTCCGCGAAGAGGACTGAGTCTCCTGGGTGGGGCCTCACGGGAATCCCGGGACCCGCCCGGACGGAGTGAACCCTCCGGCTGGTTGACGGCCGGTTCTTGCCGCCGCCGGCATGTCGGGTGCAGGCGGCCGAGACATCCGGGTTAGAAGAAGATCTCCGTGTCGGGCGGCGGTGCCATGTAGACGACCAGCCAGACGGTCCCGGCCGCAATCCCGAGAGCGACGAGGGCGAGGACGATGCGGCTACCCGCGATCGCTGTGCCGGCGTCCGCATCACCGACCGGCTTGTGCCCGGTGAGCATGGGCGTCACCAGGTTGGTCCGCCAGCGGATCCAGTAGCTCGCGACAGCCGCCAGGTGCAGGCCGATCAGAGCGAGGAAGATATTGAAATTGATCTCGTGGATTTCTTCCGCCGCGTCCGCCAGGGACTCTGACACCGCTCCGTGCCAAGGGCCGGAATACATGATCTCGTCGGCGTTGAACATGCCGCTGGTACCCTGCACCAGCACGGCGGCCAGCATCGCGACGATGGCCCAGCCCCCCAGTGGGTTGTGCCCAGCGTATTTCGGTGGCGGGCCCTCCTGCCAGGCCCTTGCATAGGCGATGACCTGCCGCGGGCCGGCGAGGAAATCAGAGAACCGGGCGTGAGCCGGCCCGACGAATCCCCATATGATCCGGAACAGGGCCAGGGTCAGCGCCGTGTAGCCGAACCACATGTGCATCTCGGTCCATTCCAGGCCGAGTTCATGGGTGACCCAGCTTCCGACGAGAGTGACAAAAAGCAGCCAGTGGAAGATCCGGGTCGGCAGATCCCAGACCAGGATGTCGCTCCCCGTGCCCTTGCTTGCGGTATCTGACATGTAACAAACCTGTGGCGAACCCGAGAGTCGATTTTATCCTGCGGGAGGGATCGGGAAATTGCTCCTGGTCAATCCACCAGGAAGTATTCCACCGTCGTCACGACCCGGACAATCTTGCGTTGCGGACTGAACGCGTCCCGGTCGCTGATAGAAAAATATCCTTGCCGGGCGGTGCGGATGCCGCCCACGTGGCTCCCGGAATCGCTGGCAAACTGCCGTGCCGCGTGGCGGGCGTCGCGGGTCGCCTCGGCGATCATCTGCGGCTTGAGCGCGTTGAGCGATGTGAAAAGAAAGCTGGGCTGTGCATCGTAACTACGCACCAGCGCCACTCCCTGAATCACGAGGTCCCCCGACTGCTGCATGGCCGTTTCGAGCGCTGACACCTGCCCCGTTCTGACCGTAACCGTGCTCTCGGCCGCATATCGCTCGGCGGGCGGGTTCGCAAGCCCGGGCATCTGGGTGCGGAAGTCAGTGATCCTCGGTATGGAGACCGACATTTCCGCGGCATCGAATCCCCTGCTAATGAAGAACTGGCGGATCCGCTCGCCGGCGTCGGTAACTCGCTCCTGGACCTCCGACAGCGAATCTCCGGAGACCGAATACACCACGGGCCAGATCGCCAGATCGGCGTCAACCTCTCGTTCCGCCAGTCCCTTGACCGTGACCACACGTCTGGAAGACGTGTAGCGCTCCAACGCCTGCGCCACAGTCTCCGCTGCCAGGGCCATGCCGATGGCCAGTGACAGTCCCAGGATTGCCGCCGAGGCGATGGTGCGAGGGAAGGCGGGGACTCCATCCATGTTCGTTACCTCTGGGCTCGGGGTCAGGCCACTCCCGCGGGATCTGGCGGAGAGATGTTGGCAAGAGAGATAAATTGTCGCCGGGGCCCCTGCGCCAGGTGCGACAGAACCCGGCCGTAGGTCGGCGGAATTCGGGCAGATTGTGGCAGCGCACGCCGCTGCTGGAGCCCCGCTCCCGCCCGCCCGACGGGTGATCGGGGAAAATGTGTTGACGCCGGCGGGGCAGGCCTTATAATGCGCCGCTCTCCGGCAACGACCCGCCTTCTGGAAGCCCCTCGACCCGACGACTTTTTTGGTCGCCGGGAGTTGACAGCGGAAGAAGGCAAGTTACACTTGTCGGTCTGCCTGGGAATGTCCCGGGCCCGCTCTTTAACAATCGAATCAGGTAATTTGTGTGGGTGCTCGCACCGATGCTTGCGGACGCAACATCTGTGTTGAGCTACCAACAGTCAGCTCTTTATTGAGTAACAGTTGGATCGCTTGACAGCTCAAAACTTTGAACTGAAGAGTTTGATCCTGGCTCAGATTGAACGCTGGCGGCATGCCTAACACATGCAAGTCGAACGGCAGCGCGGGGAGCTTGCTCCCTGGCGGCGAGTGGCGGACGGGTGAGTAACGCGT
>JAHEFR010000025.1 GCA_024640085.1 Gammaproteobacteria bacterium | reverse complement strand
TCAGTTCGTCGGGTTCGTCCATGGGAGGGAACCTCAGCCGGGCCATCCCGGTCGCATGGGGCAGGAACAGTTTAAGTTATAATGCCGCGCCTTTTCCGAGCCTCTGTCTGCGTCGTCGGGGACCTTGTTGGCCGCACCGAGAAAAATGTCGAACGGGACGATCCGGGTACTGCTGGTCGTGTTGATGGCTGTGGCGGCCGGCTGCAGCTCCAGCCGGAACGAAGTGAATCCCAACGACGATGCCAAGAAGATCTTTGACAAGGGGAACAAGTCCCTCGGATACGGCAATTACAACTCCGCTATCCGACAGTACGAGTACCTGCAGGCGGTCTACCCGTTTACCGAGTATGCCAAGCAGGCCCAGCTGGACCTGATGTACGCCTACTACAAGAACAAGGAGCCCGATGCCGCGATCGAGGCGGCCGATCAGTTCCTCCTTGAGAATCCCACCCATCCCAGGGTGGATTACGCCTACTACATAAAGGGGCTGGTCTATTTCCCGCGGGAGCGGGGCCCGATGGAGAGACTCTTCAGGGTCGAACTGTCCAAGCGCCCTCCCAACAAGGTGGAAGACTCCTACCGGGCCTTCGCCACCATCGCCACCCAGTATCCGGACAGCGTCTATGCCGAGGACGCCCGCCAGAGGATGGTGTACCTCCGCGATCAGCTGGCTCAATACGAGATACACGTGGCCAGTTACTACGTTCGCCGCGGCGCTTTTGTCGCGGCCGCCAACCGCGCCAAGTACGTTGTGGAGAACTTTCAGCAGACGCCCTCGGTGGTGCCGGCCCTGCAAATCATGGTCAGCGCCTATCGACAACTCGAGCTACCCCAGCTGGCCGACGATACGATGCGGGTCCTGCAGGAGAATTACCCGGACCAGGCGATCGCGTACGGCGAGAGAGGTACCGAGGTAGAGGGCACACTGCTGGAACGATTCATCCTGCGTCGAAACCTGAAGTGATCGGATAGCGCCAGTCGCGGCCGAATGCCCGGCGGCTGACCCGTATCCCCGGCGGGGCCTGCCGCCGCTTGTATTCGTTCCGCTTGATCATGCCCAGCACTCGTCCGACGGTCGCCCGCTCGAACCCCCGGGCCACGATCTCGTCCACCGAGCAATCCTCCTCGATGAATGCGCGCAGGATCGGATCGAGGGTCTCGTAGGGGGGCAGCGAGTCCGTATCCTTCTGGTCGTGGCTCAGCTCCGCCGAGGGAGGACGGGTCAACATGCGCTCCGGGATCACGGGGGTCAGGCTGTTTCGATAGCGGGCCAGCCGGAAGACCATGGTCTTGCTGCAATCCTTGATCGGGGCGAATCCGCCGGCCATGTCGCCATAGAGTGTCGCGTAACCCACGGCCATCTCGGACTTGTTGCCCGTGGTCAGCAGCATCAGGCCGAGCTTGTTGGACAACGCCATGAGGATGATGCCCCGGCAGCGAGACTGGATGTTCTCTTCGGTAACGTCCTCCGGGAGACCGGCAAATACGCCAGACAGCGCCTCCTGCACCGACTGGAAGATCGGCTCGATGGAGATGACGTCGTAGGGGACTCCCAGGCCCGCAGCCATGGCCTTGGCATCCTCCAGACTGATGTCGGCGGTATATCGGGACGGCATCATCACGGTCCTGACCCGTTCGGGTCCCAGGGCATCCACGGCCACGGCAAGAGTGAGCGCCGAGTCGATACCGCCGGACAGCCCCAGCACCACCCCCGGGAACCGGTGTTTGTCCACGTAATCCCTGACCCCGATGACCAGCGCCTTATAGATGCTCTCTTCGGTCTCAAGCAACGGCGCCATCGAACCGCCCCGGATCACGATTCCGTTGTCCTCGCGGGCCAAGTCGATGACCTCGACGCACTCCTCGAACGCCGGCGCTCGGGAACGCACTCGCCCGGCTGCGTCCATGGAGAGGGACCCGCCGTCGAACACCAGCTCGTCCTGCCCTCCCACCATATTGCAGTAGACCATTGGCACTCTGCATTCACCGACCCGGTCTGCCATCGCCCGCTCCCGGCGGATCTGGCTCTCGGTGTCATAGGGCGACCCGTTGATTACCAGCAGGGCCTCCGCCCCGGCCGCCAGCGCTTGTTGCGCCGGCCCCGGTCGCCAGATGTCCTCGCAGATCAGCACCCCGCATGCGATGCCGCCGACAGTCTCCACGCAGGGCGCCTCTCCCGGCGTGAAGTACCTGCGCTCGTCGAATACGCCGTAATTGGGCAACAGTTGCTTGCGGTAAGTCGCCGTCACGCGACCGTCTTCGATCAGCGCGGCGCTGTTATATATGCGGTCCCCGTCGTAGTCGGGATAACCGACCAGGACGCTGATCCCGCTGACCTGGTCACACAGGGACCGGAGGCCGGCGTCTACGCTACGGCGCATGTTGCCGTGGAAGAGCAGGTCCTCTGGCGGATAGCCGCACAGACACAATTCGGGGAATACTGCGAGATCTGCGCCATGCCCATCCCGGGCCACGACGGCGCAATCGACGATCCGGGTGACGTTGCCGCCCACATCGCCGACAACGGGGTCGATCTGCGCGACGGCAATTCTTAGCGGCATCGGATGCTGCCGGGCGGCGCAATCAGCCGCCGAGCCGCTCCAGGATGGCATTGCCCAGTTCCGCGGGAGACCTGACCGTCCCCACGCCGGCATCCTCCAGCGCCCGGAATTTCTCCTCCGCCGTGCCCTTGCCGCCGGCGATGATCGCGCCCGCGTGTCCCATGCGTTTCCCCGGAGGGGCAGTCACACCGGCGATGTAGGCCACCACCGGCTTGGTGACGTGATCCGCGATGAAGCAGGCCGCCGCCTCCTCGTCCGAACCGCCGATCTCGCCGACCATGAGAATCCCGTCGGTGGCCTCATCCTCCTGGAAGAGATCCAGGCAGTCGATGAAATTTGTCCCCCGGATCGGATCGCCACCTATACCCACGCAGGTGGACTGGCCCAGTCCGTTGGTGGTGGTCTGGTAGACGGCTTCGTAGGTGAGGGTGCCGGAACGGGAGACGATCCCCACCCGACCCGGCTTGTGGATGAACCCGGGCATGATGCCGATCTTGCATTCGCCGGGCGTGATGATCCCGGGGCAATTCGGGCCGATCAGGCGGCAGTCCTTCTCCTTGAGCACCGCCTTGACGCGGACCATGTCAAGCACCGGGATGCCCTCGGTGATGCAGACGATCAGCCGTATCCCCGCGTCCGCCGCTTCCAGGATGGCGTCGGCGGCAAAGGCCGCGGGGACGTAGATCATGCTGGTGTCGGCGCCGGTCTCGGCGACCGCCTGGGCCACGGTATCGAACACCGGGCGATCCAGGTGCCTTCCGCCGCCCCTGCCCGGGGTGACCCCGCCCACAACCCGGGTGCCGTATTCGATGCATTGTTCGGAATGGAAGCTGCCCTGCTGTCCGGTGAATCCCTGGCAGATGACCTTGGTGTTCTTGTTGACGAGGATGCTCATCGATAACTGCTCCGGCTCAGGCGGCGACGGCTTTTCGGGCGGCGTCGGTCAGGTCCTTCGCCGCGATAATGTCCAGACCGCTGTCCGCGAGGAGTTCGCGCCCCCGGTCCACATTCGTGCCTTCGAGCCGGACTACCACCGGCACCTTGACCCCGACTTCCTTCACGGCCTGGATGATACCTTCCGCGATCAGGTCGCAGCGGACGATTCCGCCGAATATGTTCACCATAATGGCCCTGACACTTTCGTTTGACAGGATGAGCTTGAAAGCCTCCGCGACGCGATCGGCGGTGGCTCCGCCTCCCACGTCCAGGAAATTGGCAGGCTCACCTCCGTGGAGCTTGATCAGGTCCATGGTGGCCATGGCCAGGCCGGCTCCGTTCACCATGCAGGCGATGTCACCGTCCAGCGACACGTAGTTGAGCCCGTGGGCGCTGGCCTCGTTCTCCGTCTCGTCTTCCTGGCTGGGGTCCCGCCACTCCAGCAGCGCGTGCTGGCGGAACAGGGCATTGGCCTCGATGTTGATCTTTGCGTCCAGCGCCACCAGATGGCCGTCCCCTGTCACGATCAGCGGGTTGACCTCGACCAGGCTCGCGTCCTTCTCGGTGAACAAGCGGTACAGGGCCGCTACGATCCCGCCGAACTGCTTGAGTTGCTGCTTGTCCAGGCCGAGGCCGAAACCCAGTTGCCGCGCCTGGTAAGGCTGCAGCCCGGCCGCCGGATGAACAGCCACGGTGAAGATTTTCTCGGGCTGGGTGGCCGCCACCTCCTCGATGTCCATACCCCCGGCCGCCGACGCCATAAAGACGATCTTTTCCTTGCTCCGGTCCACCACCAGGCTGAGATAAAGCTCCCGGGCGATATCCGATCCGGTTTCTACGAGTACGGTTTTCACCGGTAGCCCCTCCGGACCGGTCTGGTGGGTCACCAGGCGGGTGCCGAGCATGGCCGCGGCGGCGGCCTCGGCCTCGGCGGGACTCCTGACGAGCTTTACCCCGCCGCCCTTGCCCCGGCCACCCGCGTGTACCTGGGCCTTGACCACCCAGACCTGGCCGCCGAGTTCAGACGCCGCCCTGCCTGCATCCGCCGGGCTGCCCACCGGGATTCCCCGGGGTACGGCGATGCCGTAATCGGCGAATATCTGTTTTGACTGGTATTCGTGCAGATTCATGAACCACCCGACGATCAGGTATAGCGGAAGCCGCTGATCCGCACCTTCCCGGTGCCGGTCTGCGGCGGGGATACAAGCCGCGTATTTTCCCGCAAAGCCACGGGAGAGGCAAAAATGAGTTGCTGTTGGGGAGTGTGCTCTTAGAATGCTATGGACAGTCGCAGTGCCACGCCTTATCCATGACGCACACCGAGCGCAGAGCCGGGACCCGGACCCCGCCCCACATCGAGGACACACTGGCCCCGGAGTTTGCCTGGCGTGTCCTGAGGCTGGTGAACATCTTCCGGACCCTGGTCGCGGTCTTCCTGCTCGCGATGTTCCTGGTCACCGACGATCCGCGGATCATCGGCGCCCTCCATCCGGACCTGTTCTTCGCCACGGCCCTGATCTACTTCGTGTTCGGCGCCATGAACGATTTTGCGGTGACCCAGCGCTGGCCGACCCTCGCCAGTCAGAGTCTCGCCCAGATCCTGATGGACATCGTCGCCATCGTCAGCCTGGCCCATGCCAGCGGCGGACTGGAGAGCGGGCTGGGAAACCTGCTTATCGTGAGTGTGGGCGCTATCTCCCTGATCTGGAGCCGGCGCCGGGCGGTGCTGTTCGGGGCCCTGGCCGCCATCGGCGTACTGAGCGAACAGTATTTCAGCGTGCTGCAGGGTACGGCCACACTCACCGACTCGACCCCGGCCGGGGTGCTCGGGGGCATCCTCCTGTTCGTGTCCTACGCGGCACATCCCCTGACCCGGAGGATCCAGGAGAGTGAAGCTCTGGCCAGACAACGGGGGATCGACCTCGCCAATCTCTCGCAACTGAACGACTACATCATCCAGAATCTCCGCGAGAGTATCGTGGTGGTAGACGGGCAGGACCGGATCAGATTGATGAACGAGGCGGCCGCCAAGTATCTGGGGACGGACCGTGAGCGGCGCGGCACCCCCCTCGGGGAAGTGGCGCCGAGACTGATGGACTGTGTGCGGGTGTGGCGCAGCGGTTCCGGCTACGACAACCTGACCCCGGTATCCCTGGTCTCCGCGGACGGCAGCACCCTGATCCACCCGTATTTCGCGCCTATCGGCAAGGACGAGCAAGGCGCGCTGCTCATCTTCCTGGAAGACGCCTCCGCGCTGGCGGAGAAGGTCCAGCAGTCCAAGCTGGCAGCCCTCGGCCGCCTCTCGGCGAGCATCGCCCACGAGATCCGCAATCCGGTAGGCGCCATGAGCCACGCGGGTCAGCTCCTGGCGGAAAGCCCGGCCCTGGGGCAGGACGAACGGCGGCTCACCGGGATTATCGAAAACCATGCGCGCCGGGTCAGCAGCATCATCGACAACGTCCTGCAGCTATCCCGGCGGGATACGACCCAACCCGAGCGGATCGAGCTTGCCAGCTGGGTGGAAGCCTTCCTGGCGGAGTTCGTGGCGACACGACAGCTCGGCGACGGGGTGCTCGTCGGCCTGGCCACTTCCTCGACTATCGAAGTCCGGATGGACCCGGGCCACCTGCACCAGGTGGTCTGGAACCTCTGCGAGAACGCCCTGCGCTACGCCGACCCGGCCAGCCACCATTCCCCGGTGGAACTCGTGTCCGGTCGACGCCTGGCGAACGACCGGCCGTTTCTGGAGATCAGGGATCGCGGACCCGGTATCCCGGAGGAGACCAGGGACCGGATTTTCGAGCCCTTCTTCCGTGGAGAAGACACCGAGAAATCAGGTACCGGTCTGGGCCTGTTTATCTGCCGGGAGCTATGCGAGTGCAATCGAGCCGCGCTGGTCTACGAGCCGCGGGAGGGCGGCGGCAGTATTTTCCGTATCATCTTCGCTGACCCATTGCGCTGGGAGCGCTGAGCCATGTCCCAAGCCCGAGTCCTGGTAATCGACGACGAGCCCGACATCCGCGATCTGTTGTCGATGACGCTCAAGCGCATGAAACTGGAGCCGGATACCGCTGCTGACCTGGGAGAGGCAAAAGCAAAGCTCGCGGGCGAGCACTTCGACCTCTGCCTGACCGACATGAAGCTCCCGGACGGAAACGGGCTCGATCTGGTCGAGTGGATGCAGATCAACGCGCCGGCCGTGCCGGTGGCGGTCATCTCGGCCCACGGTAACGTAGAAGCGGCGGTCAGGGCGTTGAAACTCGGGGCCTTCGACTTCGTCTCGAAGCCGGTGCGGATAGACGATCTCCGCAAGATCGTCCAGACCGCCCTGCGGCTCGAGCGTCCGGACAGACCCGCCATCCCGTCCGGCAACGACGGCCGCCTGGTAGGGGAGTCCGAAGCCATCACCGGAGTACGGAACATGATCGGCAAGGTGGCTCGTAGCCAGGCACCGGTCTACATCTTCGGCGAGTCGGGCACAGGCAAGGAACTCGTCGCCAGACTGATCCACGAGTCCGGTCCGCGGGCGTCGGGACCGTTTGTTCCTGTCAACTGCGGCGCCATCCCCACCGAACTCATGGAGAGCGAGTTCTTCGGCCACAAGAAAGGCAGCTTTACCGGAGCAGTTGAGGACAAGGAGGGCCTGATCCGGAGCGCGGAAGGCGGCACCCTGTTCCTCGACGAAATCGGCGATCTGCCTCTGCACATGCAGGTCAAGCTGCTCAGGGTGATCCAGGAGCGGGCGGTGCGGCCGGTGGGGGGGACCAAGGAGATGCCCGTGGACGTCCGCTTCCTGTCCGCCAGCCATCGGGACCTGGCCACGCTGGTCGCAGAGGGCGATTTTCGCGAGGACCTCTATTACCGGATCAATGTGATCGATCTCCGGGTCCCTCCCCTGCGAGAACGCGGTGACGACGTCCTCGTCCTCGCGCGCCATATCCTGGAGAGGCTCGCCCACAAGATGGAGGCGCCCGTGCCGGAATTGTCCGACGAGGCCCGGAAAGGCCTCCTGGACCATTCTTATCCTGGAAACGTGCGCGAACTCGAAAATGTGCTCGAGCGAGCCATGGCGATGGCCGAAGGCGGGCGGATCGAGACCGGGGACATCGAAATACGCGGCCAGACACCGCGTCCATCCACCGGCACAGTCAATGTGGAGGCCGGCGAGGCGCCCCTGGAAACCCAGCTTCAGGACGTGGAGCGCGATGCCATCGTCCAGGCCCTGGAGCAGACGCGATTCAACAAGACCGCGGCCGCCAGGCTGCTGGGCATCAGCTTCCGCCAGCTCCGCTACCGGATCAAGAAACTGGGCCTGGACTAGACCCTGGCCCTGCCGCCCGGCGGTGACAATTTTTGTCACTAAGTGACCCGCCGCAGGCGAATAGGGGTTTCCCGCATGGGCCCCGGGGCAGAGCGCATAAATTTTTAGTTGATATAAAACAACGACTTGTCAACTTCATTCAAGATTGGCACGACGCTTGCTTCCTACTCTCCACAGGCGGATTGTCGCCGTATTCAAGCGCGTCCACGACGCAGCAGTCACAGGAGAGACAGAAATGAGGAAGCAGCAGGGTTTTACACTGATCGAACTGATGATCGTGGTCGCGATCATCGGTATCTTGGCGGCTATCGCCATCCCGGCCTACCAGGACTACACCGTGCGTTCGAAGGTCACTGAGGGCCTGAACACGATCGGCGCGGCGAAGACCTCCGTGGCAGACGCCTGGAACAGCCTCGGCCAGTTCCCGGCGAACCAGACCCAGGCCGGTCTCCTTCCGACCACCACCGACTATGCCTCCAAGTACGTCGTGTCAATGACCTACACCTCGGTCAACAACACGGCCGGCAACCTGGATGTTGTCCTGAATGGCGGCACCCTCGGTATCAACAACAATGACAACATCATCTTCACCGGCGAAGTGAACAATGCCGGCGGCGTGACCTGGGTCTGCACAGGCGGTAGCCTGGCATCCAAGTATCGGCCCGCCAACTGCCGTCCGTAATCAGGACTGCAGACGCGTCGGGCGCGCACGGCACCTTGCCTGAGCCCGGCGCACTGCCGAAGATGCTGTAACACGCAGACAGGCGCCATCCTCCGGGATGGCGCCTTTTTCATCAAAAATGTGGACTGTATCCATTTGAAACCTGGACCATGTGGGTTAGACTCCGGCGTTGGTGCAGGCTAAACCCGGGGTACGACTCTTCCGGAGTTTTCAATAAGATAGAGAACGAACGTCAGGTTCCTTCCATCTACGGACACTGAAGACGACAACATGGTGGCGACGGCAACAGACATCAAATTGCGCGGGCTTCCCAGGCGCCTGGTGCAGGAAGGCGTGATCTCCGAGGACGCCCTGCACACGGCCACCGCCGAGGCAACCAGGCTGAAGACAACGCTGGTCTCGTACCTTGTCGGCCAACAGATGGTGGACGCCAAGGACGTCGCCCTGGCGGCTTGTCACGAGTTCGGCGTCCCGATCATGGATCTGGATTCTCTCGATATCGACGTCGAGGTGGTCCGGGTCGTAGACCAGGGCCTGCTGGAGAAACACCGCGTCCTGCCCCTGTACCGGCGGGGCCGGCGGTTGTTCGTCGGTCTGTCCGACCCTACAAACCTCCCCGCCGTCGACGAGATCAAGTTCCAGACCAGCATGGCAGTGGAAGCCGTCGTGGTGGAGGACCACAAGCTGCAGGCGGCCCTGGACAAGGCGCTGGAAGCGGTGGACACGACGTTCTCCAGCCTGGACGACGACGACTTCGACCTGGAGAACCTGGACGTCAGTGCCGGCGACGACGAGGAAATCGAGGACATCACTCGCGCGGACGTCGAGGACGCACCGGTAGTCCGCTTCGTCAACAAGGTCCTCCTCGATGCCATCAAGAAGGGCGCCTCGGATATCCATTTCGAACCCTACGAACACACATTCCGGGTCAGGACCCGGATGGATGGCGTGCTCAAGGAACTGGCCAGACCGCCGGTGGCGCTGTCGGGCAAGGTAGCGGCGCGCATAAAGGTCATGTCGCGTCTCGACATCGCTGAGCGCCGCGTCCCGCAGGACGGCCGCATCAAGATGAAGCTGTCCAAGAACCGCGCTATCGACTTCCGGGTCAGCACCTGTCCCACCCTGTTCGGAGAGAAGATCGTCCTCCGGATCCTGGACTCCAGCAGCGCCAAACTGGGGATTGATGCCCTGGGTTACGAAGAGTTCCAGAAAGAACTCTACCTCTACGCCCTGTCGAAGCCCTATGGGATGATCCTGGTCACCGGCCCCACAGGCAGCGGCAAGACGGTGTCGCTTTATACGGGGCTCAATATCCTCAATACCGAGGACCGGAACATCTCCACCGCGGAAGACCCGGCGGAAATCAATATGCCGGGCATCAATCAGGTCAATGTGCATCCGAAAGTGGGGCTGACCTTCGCCTCCGCGCTGCGGGCTTTCCTCCGGCAGGACCCGGACGTGATCATGGTGGGCGAGATCCGTGATCTCGAGACCGCAGAGATTGCCATCAAGGCGGCCCAGACAGGCCATCTCGTCCTCTCCACCGTCCACACCAACGATGCGCCCAAGACCCTGACCAGGCTCGTCGATATGGGCGTCAAGCCTTACGCGATCGCCTCCACCGTGAACCTCATCATCGCTCAGCGCCTGGCCCGCCGGCTTTGCAACAACTGCAAGCAGCCACGGGAGATCCCCAACGAGGCCCTGCTGCGTGAAGGATTCACCGAGGACGAGATCGAGGAGGGCCTGAAGATTTACGGGCCGACCGGCTGCAGCCAGTGTACCGATGGGTACAAGGGGCGCGTCGGCCTTTACCAGGTGATGAAGGTCACCGACACCATCGGCAGGATCATCATGGACGGCGGTAACGCGATGCAGATCGCCCAGCAAGCGGAGTCCGAGGGCGTCTGGGATCTCAGGCGGGCCGGCCTGCAGAAGGTAAAGGACGGAATCACGAGTCTCGAGGAAGTGAACCGGGTCACCGTGGACTGACGCCCGCCCGGGGAGCCGTTCAGCTTCAGGACAAGAAACGCATGGCACAAACCATAGCAGCGAAACAACACCCGTTCACCTGGGAAGCGAAGGACCTTCGCGGCACCCGGATCCGGGGCAAGACCATGGCCGCCAACGAGGCCGCGGTCAGGGCCTCCCTCCGGCGGCAGGGCCTGGTACCGACCAGGATCCGCAAGAAATCGAACCTGTTTCAGACGAAGCAGAAGATCACGACCCAGGACATCGCCATCTTCAGCCGCCAGCTGGCGACTATGATGTCGGCGGGTATCCCGCTGGTCCAGGCCTTCGATATCGTCGGCATGGGCCACGACAACCAGAGCATGCAGAAGCTCATCATGGCCATCAAGGCGGATGTCGAGGGGGGGGCCACGCTCGCCGAATCACTGGGCAAGCACCCCGTCTACTTCGACGACCTGTTCGTCAACCTGGTCAACGCCGGCGAGCAATCGGGCGCGCTGGAGACCCTGCTGGACAAGATCGCCACGTACAAGGAGAAAACCGAGGCGATCAAGAAGAAGATCAAGAAAGCCCTCACCTATCCCACCGCCGTGGTCGCCGTGGCCATCATCGTCACTGCGATCCTGCTGATCTACGTCATCCCGACTTTCGAGAGTCTGTTCGAGAGCTTTGGCGCGGACCTGCCCGCTTTCACTCGCATGGTCGTGGACCTGTCCCTGTTCGTGCGAACCAAGGGCTGGGCCATCGTTATCGTCGGCGGCTCCGCCATTGCGGCATTGATCTATTTCAAGAAACGCTCCCGGAAGTTCGCTCATTTCCTCGACCGCACCATGCTGAAGCTTCCGCTGATCGGGGAAATCCTCAGGAAGGCCGCCATCGCCCGCTACGCGCGTACCCTGTCGACCATGTTCGCCGCGGGCGTGCCGCTGGTGGAGGCCCTCGAATCCGTCGCCGGCGCCACCGGCAACATCGTCTTCCAGGAGGCTGTCCTGGACATCCGCGAGGAAGTTTCCACGGGCCAGCGATTGCAGCGCGCCATGGAAGCCACCGAGTTGTTCCCCAACATGGTGGTGCAGATGGTCGCAGTCGGCGAGGAATCAGGCTCCCTGGACGACATGTGCGCCAAGGTCGCGGATTTCTACGAGTCCGAGGTGGACGCCGCGGTGGACAACCTCAGCAGCCTGCTGGAGCCAGCCATCATGGCTATCCTGGGCGTGCTCGTCGGCGGCCTGGTCGTGGCCATGTACCTGCCGATCTTCAAGCTCGGCGCCGTCATCTGACGTCCCTGTGCCTATCGCCTGCAGGCTGGGCCGAAGCAGATGAGCGGCCCGCGGCGCCCGATCACTGACCCGTGGATGTCTTCCAGTCATTGACCGGCAGCGCGCCGGTCTACATCGGCCTGGTCTTGGTGCTCGGCCTGCTGGTGGGCAGCTTCCTGAACGTGGTGATCTACCGGCTCCCCGAAATGCTTCAGCGGAACTGGCGAGGCCAGTGCGCGGAACTGCTGGGCGGGGAGGATGCCTCACCGCAGGAGCGATTTGATCTGATCGTCCCGCGATCCCGATGTCCGACGTGCGGGCACCAGATTGCGGCGACGGAGAACATTCCCGTGGTCAGCTATCTGCTGCTAAGGGGCAAGTGCTCCGCCTGCGGTACGGGGATCCCGGTCCGGTACCCCCTGGTCGAGCTCGGCACCGGGATACTGTCCGCCATGGTCGCTTGGCGGCTCGGCCCCAGCATGGCATGCGTGTTCGGACTGCTGTTCACCTGGGCGCTGGTGGCCCTGTCCGGAATCGACCTGGACAAGAAATTGCTGCCGGACGCGATTACGCTGCCGCTTCTGTGGCTGGGGCTGCTGGTCAACCTGGGCGGCGTGCAAGGTGAATCAGGCCCCGCTTTCGCCAACATCGCTGACGCCGTCACCGGGGCCGCCGCCGGCTATCTGAGCCTGTGGCTGGTCTATCACATTTTCCGCCTCGCCACCGGCAAAGAGGGTATGGGATACGGCGATTTCAAGCTTCTGGGCGCCATCGGGGCGTGGCTTGGGTGGCAGTATCTGCCCCTCACCATCGTGATGTCGGCGGTAGTGGGCGCGGTCATTGGCGGCGCTGCGCTCGCGGTGAGAGGAAGGGATTCGCAGACGCCCATTCCCTTCGGCCCGTTCCTGGCGGCCGCTGGATGGATCTCGATGATGTGGGGTTCCGACATCATGGGCGCTTACCTCACCGTATCCGGCCTGCGCTAGTCCGGAGAGTCAGGCATGTCCGAACACTCGCCCCTGCTGGTCGGTCTTACCGGGGGCATTGCCTCAGGCAAATCCGCGGTGGCGAGCCTGTTCGCCCAACTCGGCGCCGTCGTGATCGACACCGACGACCTGGCGCGTCAGGTGGTCGCGCCGGGTACGCCCGGTCTGGAGCAGGTCCGGGAAACGTTCGGCGACGGAGTGATCGCCGGGGACGGCAGCCTCGACCGGGCCATTCTTCGGCAGCGGGTGTTCCATGACCCGGACCTGCGGCGACGCCTGGAGTCCATCCTCCATCCCCTTATTCTGGAAGCACTTTCCGTGTCCTCGAGAGCTTCGGGTGGCCCCTACCAGATTCTGGTGATCCCGCTGCTCGTGGAGTCCGACCTGACTGACAGGGTCGACCGGGTCCTGGTGGTGGACTGCAGCGAGGCCGAGCAGATCGCACGACTGATCCGCAGGGACGGCGGGGACGAGGACAGCGCCAGGCAGATACTCTCGGCCCAGGCGGAAAGGAAGACGAGGCTGTCGGCGGCCGACGACGTAATCGCCAACGAGGGGAGCGAGACCGAGCTGCCGCCCCTGGTAGCGCGACTCGACCGATTCTACCGCGACCTCGCCCGGCGACGTGAATTCTCTGCGCCCGGACTGCGTTTGCCGTAATCGGATCGCTGATGGACAATACCGGGATGAATTCGAATCTCGCGAACGCTCCGCGCGTCGACGAAGCGGCCGGCACCGTCACCTACGAGCAGCCCCTGGCTGAGCGCATGCGCACATTCCTGCGTCTCGAGTTCCTCGCCCAGCAGTCCAACCACCACTCCCTTCAGGCCTCGACCTGGAGCAGTCGGGCTGCTATCGGCAGCCTGCTGGAGATACTCACCATCCTGGGCCGTGGCGACGTGCGCAGCGATGTCCTCAAGGAACTGGAGCGCCAGATGTCCCTGCTGGCCCCATTCAGGTCGAGACCCGGGGTGGACAAGGCCCGCCTCGACGCTCTGCTGGACCGGGTGACGCGCTTGCGGAGCTCACTGTCGACGGCGGGCGCGCATTACATGCAGGAGCTCAAGGAGTCGGAATTCCTCAGCGCCATCAAGCACCGCAGCGCCATTCCCGGTGGGACCTGCGAATTCGACCTGCCGGACTTCAAGCACTGGCTCGGCCTGCCCTATGAGCAGCGGGTCAAGGATTTCCAGACCTGGTTCTCGAGGATCAAGCCGCTTTGCGACGCGGTGGCACAGGTCCTGTGGCTGACCCGGGAGGGTGCGGCAGGCCAACCTCAGGTCGCTCGCAACGGGTTGTTCCAGCATACCCCCGAGCGGGGCTCGCCGGCGCAGTTGCTCCGCGTATCGATGTCCATACCCTGCGATGTCTATCCCGAAATCAGCGGTAGCCAGCATCGTTTTTCGATCAGGTTCCTCCACTGGGAAGGAATAGGGTCGCGTCCTGCGCAGACGGCGGAGGACGTCAATTTCGTCTTGTCCTGCGGCTGAGCCGGTGACGAGAACGATGGCCGCGACCCGGGTCCCCTGCCCGACTTGTGGCAAGCGGGTCATCTGGTCCGCTGAATTGTCACCCTGGCGACCGTTCTGCAGCGAGCGCTGCCGCCTCCTGGACCTGGGCGCCTGGTTCACCGAGGAGCGAGCGATCCCGGGCGAGGATACCCCGGCCCCTGAGTCGGACGACGACGCCGACGGCAATGACCTGAACTAAAGGCCCGGCTGCTCCTGTCATGAGCGTGAGATTGCTGAAGTGGCTACTGGTGGCACTGATCGCCGCGGCCATCGTCGTGGCGCTTGACCGTGCTCTGCGCCCCGAAGCCAGCGCCGGCGGGTCCGCCAGCCCGGAAGTCCTGTCGGCATCCCGGTAGCCAGCGGAATTCCTGGCCGCCATGGCGCCGCGCTTCACCAGAACGCGGTGATGGCCGCGATGCCCTGGGCCCCGGCGCGCCACGCATCAGGAAGGGCGGCTTCCGTCATGCCGCCGATGGCGTAGACCGGCAGGGGCAGATCGGCGACCAGATCCTGGAAACCGCTCCAGCCCAGGGTGGTCGACCCCGGATGCGAGACAGTGGGAAGCACCGACCCCAGTACCGCGAAGTCCGCATCGGCCTCCACTGCCGCTTCCAGCTCGCGACGATCGTGGCATGAGATCCCGCAGAGCGTCTCCCTGGAAACCGGCCGGCGGACGAGCCCCTCGATATGGCGCGATGGAATCTGCACTCCGTCGGCGCCGGTTGTCTCAGCGATCCTCGCGGCCGTTGCCGGGTCGCCGTTGATCAGCAGTCGGCTGCCGAAGCGTCGGCAGAGCCGGGCCGCTCTGAGGGCGAGGGCCTCCAG
Source organism: Gammaproteobacteria bacterium (assembly GCA_024640085.1). Lineage (GTDB taxonomy): Bacteria > Pseudomonadota > Gammaproteobacteria > Steroidobacterales > XN24 > JAHEFR01. Next base: position 21,915 of record JAHEFR010000025.1, on the reverse strand, counting down.
GGTGCCGGGATCGGCTCCGGGCATTCTTAGCTGCACGAGGCGAACGCCCCCCGCCAGGGCCACCTCCAGGCGCCGATCAAAATCCGGTTGCCCGTCGAATGCGCCAGTCACCAGGCAACGGTCGGGGAGCCCCAGGGCGGTCGTGACCGGCCTGTCCGCGGGCAACAGGTCATGCTGCATCATCTCCGAAGGGTACGCCCAGTCCATCGCCTGCCCCTCCATGCTCCGGGGTTCGCCGGTCCAGGACTGGACGCGCCACACGTCGAGATCGACGCTGAGATCCGGGTAATCGTGACGATAGCGGATCAGGGGCCGGGCGGCATCGACCTGAAGATCCAGTTCCTCCCGCAGTTCCCGCGCCAGAGCGTCCTCCCGGGACTCGCCCACGATGCGCTTCCCGCCGGGAAACTCCCAGCGACCCTCGAGGTACTTACCCGGTGGCCGCCGGGTGATCAGGACCCTCCCCGATGCGTCTTCGACGACAGCGGCGACGACGTGGATCAGGGTTCGGTGGGGACGCAAACCGGATTCCGGCCTCAGGCCAGCCGGCCGTGGCAATGCTTGTATTTCTTCCCCGATCCGCACGGGCACGGCTCGTTGCGCCCGACCTTGCGCTCGTCTCTAACGAACGGCGTCTGCGGGTCCGCGACCGGACCTGGGGGTGGCGCCTGGGCGCCTGCTGCATCCTGTGTCCCGCCGGCGGTGGCGGAGGCGGCCTCGGCATGCTGAAACTTCATCCGGGTGGAGGCCCGCCGCTGACGCTCCAGTGCCTCGACCTCCTCTTCGGTCCTGATCTGGACGCGACTGAGGATGCTGATCGTGTCCCGCTTAACGCGGTCCAGCATCTCGGCAAACATCTGGAAGGCTTCCCGTTTGTATTCCTGCTTCGGGTTCTTCTGTGCGTAGCCGCGCAGATGGATGCCCTGGCGGAGATAGTCCATGGCGGCCAGATGCTCTTTCCACTGGGTATCCAGTTGCTGCAGCATGACCGCCTTCTCGAAGTGCCTCATCACCTGCTCGCCGATGGCCTCGACCTTATCCTCGTAACGGCTGGTGGCCTCGCTCAGCACCCTCTGCTTGATACCGTCCCAGTCCAGGGACGGGTCCTGCTCGACCCAATCGTCGATTTCGAGCGGAGCGGCAAAGTCGCTCTCGAGTGTCTTCATCAGTCCCGGGACGTCCCACTGCTCCTCCACGCTCTCGGGAGGGATGTATTCCTCTACAACCGCGTCGAGAACTTCGGCCCTGAGGCCATCGATCCACTCGGCGACGTCTTCAGCCTCCATCAGGTCCGTGCGCATCTCGTACACTACCCTGCGCTGATCGTTGGCGACGTCGTCGTACTCCAGCAGGGATTTCCGCATGTCGAAGTTGTGCGCTTCGACCTTGCGCTGGGCGCGCTCGATCTGACGGCTGAGCAACCGGCTCTCGATGGCCTCGCCCTCCCGCATGCCGACCCTGGAGAGCAGCGCCTTGGTCTTCTCCGGCTCCCCGAAAATACGCATCAGGTTGTCCTCGAGAGACAGATAGAAGCGGCTCGAACCGGGATCGCCCTGGCGGCCAGAGCGGCCCCGGAGCTGATTGTCGATACGACGGGACTCGTGCCGTTCGGTGCCGATGATGTGGAGCCCGCCGCTGGCCACGACTTTCTCGTGCTGCTCCCGCCACTTCACCCGCGTCTGCTCCTGGGCTGCCTGGTCGTCCTCCGGCATCCGGGCCAGCACCGCCTCGAGACTCCCTCCGAGCACGATGTCGGTGCCTCGACCGGCCATGTTGGTAGCGATGGTGATGGCGCCGGGGCTACCTGCCTGAGCGACGATCTCCGCCTCCCGCGCGTGCTGCTTGGCATTCAGCACCTCATGGGCCAGGCCTTTCTTCTTCAGTATCCCGGAGAGCAGCTCGGAGGTTTCGATAGAGGTCGTTCCCACCAGCACCGGTTGCCCCCGGCTGCAGCAATCCTCCATGTCCTCGACGATGGCCCCGAACTTGTCGTTCTGAGTCAGGTATACGAGGTCCGGCGCATCGTCGCGGATCATGGGCTGGTGAGTCGGAATCACCACCACCTCGAGGTTGTAGATCTGCTGGAACTCGAAAGCTTCCGTATCGGCGGTGCCGGTCATGCCGGCAAGCTTCCGGTACATTCGGAAATAGTTCTGGAAGGTGATGGACGCCAGCGTCTGGTTCTCCTGGCGAACCTGGACCCCTTCCTTGGCCTCGATGGCCTGGTGCAGACCGTCGGACCAGCGGCGGCCCGGCATGGTCCGCCCCGTGAACTCGTCGACGATGACCACTTCGCCGTCCTTGACGATGTATTCGACATCCCGCCGGTACAGGGCATGAGCGCGCAGCGCAGCCGAAAGATGCTGCATGAGGTTGATGTTCTTGGCGTCGTAGAGGCTCTCTCCCTCTCCGATCAACCCGGCCCGTGCCATCAGTTCCTCGACCTTCGCGTGGCCCTCCTCGGTGAGGAACACCTGCTTGGACTTCTCCTCGGGCGTGAAGTCCCCGGGACCGTCCTTCTCCTTCTGCGCCGTCAGCTTGGGGATCAGCTTGTCCACCCGCAGGTAGACGTCGGTGCTGTCCTCGGACGGGCCGGAGATGATCAGCGGCGTGCGGGCTTCGTCGATGAGGATCGAGTCGACCTCGTCGACGATGGCGTAGGCCAGGCCGCGCTGTACCCGGTTCTCCAGGCTGAACGCGAGATTGTCCCGCAAGTAGTCGAACCCGAACTCGTTGTTGGTGCCGTAGGTGATATCCGCCGCGTAGGCGTTGCGCTTCTCCTCGGGATCCTGGCCGGCGCGGATCACGCCCACCGTCAACCCGAGGGCCTCGTAAACCGGGCGCATCCAGGCCGCGTCTCGGCCGGCCAGGTAGTCATTGACCGTGACGATGTGCACGCCATGGCCCGGCAGTGCATTCAGGTAGGCGGCGAGAGTGGCGACCAGGGTCTTGCCTTCGCCGGTCCGCATCTCGGCAATCTTGCCGAGGTGGAGAGTCATGCCGCCAAGGTGCTGGACATCGAAATGCCGCATCCCCAGAGTTCGCCGTGCCGCCTCCCTGACGCAGGCGAACGCCTCGGGTAGCAGAGCGTCCAGGACTGCGTCCACGTCGTTGGCGCCCTCCAGGCGCTGGCGGAATTCTTCGGTCTTCGCGAGGAGTTGTGCGTCGGTCAGGCCCTTTGTATCTTCCTCGAGGGCATTGATCCTGGTGACCGAGCGGCCGCATTGCTTGAGCAGGCGCTCATTACGGCTGCCGAAAATTCCTGTTAGGATAGACACTTACGCTCCTTCTGGCGCGCGCGGCATCGTTCTGGGGCGGCGTCAGACAGACTCCGCGGCCGGTGCCCGGCAAAGCCGGACATTTTACGACCATTGGGGTCTACACGGAACCTCCGACCCGTGCGAGTGGGGGAAGTTCAGCGCTGGACGTACTTCAGGGGATTGACCTTTCGATCGTCCTTGAGCACCTCAAAGTGGACATGGGGGCCGGTGGCGCGCCCCGAGCGCCCCATCCTGGCGATGACCTGTCCTTTTTTGACGGTTTCGCCCACCTCGACCAGGTTGGCCTTGTTGTGCGCATAGCGCGTAACCAGTCCGCTGCCGTGGCTGATCTCCACCATCGTCCCGTAGCTGTGCCGCTTGCCGGACCAGGTTACGACGCCCGAAGCGACGGCCAGGACTTCCGAGCCCTCGTTGCCGGCGAAGTCGATGCCGCCATGGAAACTCTGCTTGCCCGTGAAAGGATCCGTTCGCTTGCCGAAATAGGACGACAGCCAACCCGAGGAGATCGGCCTCCCCTGCGGCCGCTGCTCCTCGCTGACCCGTCGGCTGGTGAGCAGCCGCTCCAGTACAGCAAGCTGGTCAGACCGGTCCTCGACCTGCAAGGCGAGATCGTCAAGCATGTCGCCCACTTCCACGGTCTCCGGCGTCAACACCGTGTCTTCGGAATCCGGTCCGCCGCGGGCAGGCGGTTCGTCAAAATTGAATTCGCCGTCGTCCAGACCCGCCATGGTCACCAGTCGCCGACCGAGGGCATCGAGACGAAGGACATGAGCGTTGAGCTGGCCGACCCGGGCGGTCAGCGCATCGACGTCCTGCTGCGCCTGCCGTTCTGTGGACACCACCTGTTCACGGTGCGCCTCCAGTTGCGCGCGCAAGTCATCGACCATGCCGGACCCTTCGGGCCCCTCTCCAGACTGGCCCACCAGGTAGCCGGCGGAAAATATCAGCGACAAGCCGGTAACGAACGCTGCCACGGGCCCGGGCCGCAACAGACCGATCTGCCGGGCGTCTCCTCGCCGGCGCGAGTAGATGATCAGATTCATGACTTCAATTCCGCGTCGGCCGCGGGAACGCGCGGCTCCCGCAATACGCAGGATACCAATGCGATTGTTTGCCGCAGCCGGCTGCCCCAACTCCCCTCCCGGAATGAAGGGAAAGATTTGTTTCGCTCTTCTTTCACGTCTGGCAACCCCGCTATCGTAGGTAGTAGACCCGTAGACCGGAGGCTTTGCGTCGCCGCCTTTCGGTGGCTTTGCCTTTATCAGTGCGGCACAATATGCCCAATTTGCCGCGTCGACTCAAGGGCTCAAATCACACTCCGCCCATGCCGTCAGGAAAACCCGAGCTATTAAAGGACCTCCTCGCTGGCAGGGGTGGGCTCTCGGGCATCGTCGAGCGCGCGGCCGCGACAGATCGACTGGCGCGGTGCGTCCAGTCGGCGCTCCCATCGGAGGTCGCCAGACACATCGTTGGCGCGAATCTGAGGGACGACAGGCTTGTCGTCATCGTGGATGGCGCCGCCTGGACGGCGGGGGTCCGGTTCGAGGCCCGGGCCATCAGGCAGGTGCTCTCCGAGGCCCAGGAGATCGAAGTCAGCCGGGTCTCGGTCCGGGTAAGACCACCGATCTGAGTCCCGCTCAGGCAGCGGCTGGTGCCGCGTAAGAGATTGGCAGATCGGCCATGTCGGTGAAGGTAACTTCCTCCCAGGCATCTGTCATGGCGATCAGTTCCCTGAGAAGCCTGTTGTTCAGGCCATGCCCTGACTTGAACCCGCTGAAACCACCGATCAGGCTGTGTCCGAGCAGGTAAAGGTCGCCGATCGCGTCCAGGATCTTGTGCCGGACGAATTCATTCTCATACCGGAGACCGTCTTCGTTGAGGATCCGGTAGTCATCGAGCACGATGGCGTTGTCCAGGCTGCCGCCCATGATCAGATTTCTGCCGCGCAGGGTCTCGAGATCCCGCATGAATCCAAATGTCCGCGCGCGTGAAACCTCCCGCAGGAAGGAGGTGGACGAGAAGTCCATGGAGGCATGGCGGAGATGCCGCTTGAAGACCGGGTGATCGAACTCGATCTCGAAGTCCACCTTGAAGCCGTCGAAGGGGTAGAAGCGAGCCCATTTATCGCCGTCAGCGACTTCGACCGGCCGCCTGATGCGGATGAATCGCTTCGGTACCGATTGTTCCTCGATGCCCGCGGACTGGATCAGGAACACGAAGGGTGCGGCGCTGCCATCCATAATCGGTACTTCGGATGCACTGAGATCGACGCAGGCGTTGTCGATCCCCAGTCCGGCGAACGCGGACAACAGGTGTTCGACCGTGGCCACCTTGACCCCCCGCTCGACCAGCGTGGTCCCCAGCATGGTCTCACCGACCTTGACGGCGTCTGCCTGAACCGTGACCACGGGGTCCAGATCGGTCCTCCGAAACACGATGCCCGAATTGGCCGGTGCCGGTCGCAAGGTCATGAAAACCTTGTCACCGGTATGCAGCCCGACTCCGGTGGCGCGGATGGGGTTCTTCAGGGTGCGCTGTCTAACCATGGATGTGGGCCCCGATGCTCCCTTGAAACCTGACGCGTCGCTCACGGCGCGTAGACGCAGCAGGTGCATTGTCGTTTTCGGGATGATCCGACCGGGCCTTTTCCCTCCCGCGCAGGATTGTCGCCCATCGGACCCACGGACTCAACGCCGCGACATCACGGGGTCCGGAAAGCCATTTACCGTAACAGGAATGTTGCATCGCAGCAATCCCTCAGTCAGCCTGCCTCCTCAGGAAAGCCGGGATATCCAGGAGCTCTTCCTGGGCGCCCTGGTTCGCAGAGAAGTCATCGCCCACGGCCCGTTTCCGACGTACGGCAGGCTGATCCAGCCTGTCCCAGTCCGGCGCTGCCGTCCGTGCAGCCGGTCGGACGACGCGAACTTCCGGCTGCTGCCTGATCGCCGCGGACCGTCCGAGCCCCGTGGCCACGACAGTGACCCGCATACGCCCGTTCAGCTCGGGATCGATCACTGTGCCGACAACAACGGTTGCATCGTCACTGGCAAACTCCTTCACGATCATGCCCACGGTGTCGAACTCTCCGATCGAGAGGTCCATGCCCGCGGTGACGTTGACAAGCACGCCATGGGCGCCAGAGAGGTCGATGTCGTCCAGTAGCGGACTGGACACCGCCGCCTCTGCGGCCGCCGTGGCCCGATCCTCGCCCGAGGCCTCGCCCGTCCCCATCATCGCCATGCCCATCTCGGACATCACCGTCCTGACGTCGGCGAAGTCGACGTTGATAAGCCCCGGACGCGTGATCAGCTCTGCGATGCCCTGGACGGCGCCCTGCAGTACCTGATTGGCAGCGCTGAACGCATCGAGGAGCGTGGTCTCAGGACCGAGCACGGTCAACAACTTCTGATTGGGGATCGTGATCAGCGAATCCACGTACTTGGCCAGATCACCGATGCCCTGATCAGCGATGGACAGTCGCTTCGGCCCCTCCATATCGAAGGGCTTGGTGACCACGGCCACCGTCAGTATTCCCAGCTCTCGCGCCACCTGGGCGACTACTGGTGCCGCACCCGTGCCCGTACCGCCGCCCATACCGGCGGTGATAAAGAGCATGTCCGTGCCCTCGATCACCTCTTGTATGCGATCTCGGTCCTCCATCGCCGCCTGTCTCCCGACCTCGGGATTGGCCCCGGCGCCCAGGCCCTTGGTGATATTGCAGCCGATCTGCAATGACGTCTTCACGGACGTCTTCTTCAGCGCCTGCGAGTCAGTATTGGCGCAGATAAAGTCCACGCCCTCGATGCCTGACGCCAGCATGTGGGCAACGGCATTACCGCCGCCCCCGCCGACGCCCAGGACCTTTATCACCGCGTGCTGGCTGAACGAATCCATTAGTTCGAACATGTCGCTCTCCCCTCTCTTCTGGCAATGTTGATTTCACTCACGATTTCAAAAATTCCCCTGGAACCACGCTTTCATGCGATCCAGGATCTCCCTGAGGCCTCCGGACATGGGCGTCTCCGTCGCCCGCCTCGCCTGATCTTCCCGTCCGTACAGCAAGAGCCCGACACCGGTGGCATGGATCGGGTTGCGGACGACGTCCACGAGTCCGCTTACGTGCTGGGGCACGCCCAGGCGGACGGGCAGGTGGAACACCTCCTCGGCCAGCTCCACCGCCCCCTCCATCTTCGAGCTGCCGCCGGTGATCACGACGCCGGCGGCCACGAGCTCCTCAAATCCGCTGCGTCCCAGTTCGTCCCGGACGAGGCTGAACAGCTCCTCGTATCGGGGCTCGACGATCTCGGCAAGCGTCTGACGCGCCAGACGTCTCGGCGGCCGATCCCCGACGCTGGGCACCTCGATGGTCTCGTCCGGGTTGGCCAGCTGTGACAGGGCACATGCGTATCGCACCTTGATCTCCTCCGCGTACTGGGTCGGTGTCCGCATGGAGATGGCGATATCGTTGGTGACCTGGTCGCCGGCGATGGGTATCACGGAGGTGTGCCTGATCGCTCCACCGCCGAACACGGCGATGTCCGTGGTGCCGCCGCCAATATCGACAAGACATACGCCGAGTTCCTTTTCGTCTTCAGTCAGCACGGAATAACTCGACGCCAGTTGCTCGAGGACGATGTCCTCCACCTGCAGGCCGCAACGCTGGACGCACTTGACAATGTTCTGGGCGGCTGACTCGGCGCCAATCACCATGTGTACCTTGGCCTCGAGCCGGACGCCCGACATGCCGATGGGCTCGCGGATTCCGTCCTGCTGATCGATCAGGAATTCCTGCGGCAGAATGTGGATGATCTTCTGGTCCGCCGGAATGGCGACCGCCCGGGCCGCATCGATGACGCGATCGACGTCGTCGGCCTTTACCTCTTTCTCGCTGATCGCAACGATGCCGTGGGAGTTGAGGCTGCGCACGTGGCTCCCAGCGATGCCCGTGTAGACGCTGTTAATCTCGCAGCCGGCCATCAACTCAGCTTCCTCCACGGCCCGCTGGATGGAAGCAACCGTAGACTCGATGTTGACCACCACCCCCTTCTTCAGGCCGCGGGAGGGATGACTGCCGATCCCGATGACCTCGATCTCGCCGTCGTCGCGGACTTCGCCGACGATGGCCACCACCTTGGAGGTGCCGATATCGAGCCCGACGATGAGGTTCTTTGCAGGTCGCCTAGACATCTTTGTCCTTTCCTGTTGTGTCGTTGTTATCGGGGCCGCCCGGCTGTTCCCAGGCGATAGCGAAGCCGCGGGTGTATCGCATGTCCACGTAACCTGCCCCCTGTTCCGTGGACGCGAGGATCGGCAAGACGATGCTGAGGAAGCGGTCGAAACGGACGTCGGTGTCCTGTCTGCCGAGCCGCACCTGAAGCCCGTTGCCCAGCTCCAGCCGCCAGGCCCCCCGCTCGTCCAGGGTGACTCCCATCAGTAACTGCCCTGCCTCGGCCAGCGGGCCGCGCATGTCCAGGTAACGCCGCGCCACTGCCGCCTGGCTTCCATCGGGACCGGACAGGGCGGGCAGTTCCGCATACTCATGACGGGTCTCAGGCAGGAAGAGCTCACCGCGGACATTGAGCAGGCCGGAGTCGCGCCAGCGGGCTGCGGGCACCTGTTCGCTGATCACGATGAGAAGTTCGCCGGGCCAGCGGCGCTGCACCCGGGCCTCCTCCACCCACGGCAGGTCTGCCACGCGGTCCTGGAGGGAATCGAGATCCGCTGACAGGAAACCAACTCCCTGCAGGTCACCGAGCGTCGCTTCTACCTTGAGTGGCGAGACTCGCTCGAAATTGCCCGACAGGGTCACCGCTCGGATGGGGCGATCGAGCGCGGCTGCCAGCGCCCACACGGCGCCACCGCCAATGAGGATCACTGCCGCCGCGGACACTGCCGTGCGCAGGGCTTTCTCCGGCACGTCGATACGCCACCGCTTTCGGGATTCGCGGACCCGGTTACGGGGCATGGCCCACCCCCTTGTGCACGAAGCTCGTCTCGAGCACCCGCCAGACCAGTTCCTCGAAATCGATGCCGGCCTGCTTTGCACCCATGGGAACGAGACTGTGGGACGTCATCCCCGGCACGGTGTTGACTTCCAGGAAGCGGGGCACGCTATCGTCCCCCATCAGGAAATCCACCCGGCCCCAGCCGCTTGCGCCTGTCGCCGCGAAAGCCTCGAGGGCAGCCCGCCGGCACTCGTGTTCCGTGACCTCTTCCAGGCCGGCCGGGCAGAAGTAGCGGGTGTCGTCGGAAAAATACTTGGCCTCGTAATCGTAGAAAGTTCGCGGCGTCTCGATACGGATGATCGGCAGGGCCTCACCCTGCAGCACGGGTACCGAGTACTCGCCACCGGCCACCCATTCCTCCACCAGGACACAGACGTCGTATCGGGCCGCCTCCTCCCAGGCCGGCGTCAGAGCGTCGGGCTCCTCGACCTTGGTCATCCCGACACTCGAGCCCTCGCCGGCCGGCTTGACGATCAGAGGCAAGCCAAGCGCGTCCACGATCGCGGCGGCGTCGCCGGCCGAGGACATCACCCGGAAGTCGGGGGTCTGGAGACCCCAGGCAGAAAACAGTCGCTTGCTGCGGAGCTTGTCCATGCTGACGGCGGAACCGAGGACCCCGCTCCCCGTGTAGGGGAGCCGCAGCACCTCCAGCAGACCCTGGACACAGCCGTCCTCGCCACCCCGCCCGTGGAGCGCGAGCCATACTCGATCGAACGAACCGTCCACCAGGCTCGCCGGGATGTCGCCGGTCAGATCGAGGGCCTCGGCGTCCACATCGCGCCTGTGAAGCGCCGCCAGCACTGCCTCACCTGTCATCAGGGAGATTTCGCGCTCCGCGGACGTGCCGCCCATGAGGACGACCACACGGCCGAACTTGCGGGGATCGGTGATCAGCCTGCGGCCGGGAGGGCTCATGCCGTCTCTCCGATGATCCGGACTTCCGGCTGGAGCGGTACACCGTGTATCTCTTCCACGGTGTGACGCACCAGATCGATGAGCCGCTCGATGTCCGACGCGGTTGCGCCGCCGGTGTTGATAATGAAGTTGGCGTGTTTCGGCGACACCTGTGCGCCGCCGATCCGCCGTCCCTTCAGGCCGGCGGTCTCGATCAGCCTGGCGGCGTGGTCTCCGGGAGGATTGCGGAACACGGATCCGCAGCTCGGCAGGCCGATCGGTTGGCTCGCCTTGCGGCGTGCAAGCAAGGCCTTGATGTCGGCAGTGCTGGCGGAGGCATCCTGCTCGAAATGAAATTCGGCGGCCAGGAACCATTCACCGGTCGGGCCCGCAACATTCCGGTATCCCACCTGGTATTCGTCCCTGGCTCGCCAATGCAGGGCGCCTAGCCGGTCCATCGTTTGGACGGACGAGACGTGCGACCAAGTCTCGCCGCCAAATGCGCCCGCATTCATGGCCAGGGCCCCGCCAACGGTCCCCGGGATGCCGGCAAAGAATTCCGCCGAACCCAGACCCCAGCGGACGCATTGCCGGGCAAGCTTGGCGCACGGGACACCCGCCTCGGCGACGACGATGCTTTCTGCGCGGCGTTCCAGGCCGGAGAGAACCCCGTGCGTGCTTATGACCGTACCGCGCACACCCCCGTCGCGGACGAGCAGGTTGCTGCCGAGGCCGACCCAGTGGACCGGCTCGTCGGCCGGAAGACCGGAGACGAACGTGGCGAGATCCTCGACACTGGACGGCGCGAAATACCGGTCTGCCGGGCCTCCCACCCGCCAGGAGGTATGCCGCGACATCGGCTCTTTTTCCCTGAGCTCGCCACGGACAGCGCCTGAGTGACCCTGCGGCATCACGATTCGCCTCCCTGGAGCCGGCCCGCGAGGCGCTCGGGCAACGTCGAGGCCACCGCGCCTATGCTGCCCGCTCCACAGGTCACCAGCAGGTCGCCTGCACGGAGCAGACCGGGGAGGAAATCGGGCAGATCGTCCACGTCCTCGAGGAATACGGGCTCGACCTGCCCTCTCGATCGGATGGCCCGGGCCAGGGCCCGGCCGTCCGCCCCGACGACCGGCGCCTCTCCGGCCGGATAGACCTCGGTTAGCACCAGGGCATCCACGTCGGCCAGCACTCCCGCGAAGTCGTCCAGCAGGTCCCGGGTGCGGCTGTAGCGATGAGGCTGGAACGCCATAACCAGCCGTCGGTCGGGCCAGCTAGCGCGCAGCGCCTCGATGATGGCCGCCAGTTCCCGCGGGTGGTGGCCGTAGTCGTCGACCACCAGGACGCTGCCGCCGTCCGCCGACACCTCGCCGAGAAGCTGGGCCCTGCGGTCAATGCCCTGGAACTTGTCCAGGGCCTCGCCGACTGCCGCCTCCGCCACACCGAGCTCGCCGGCCACAGCTACGGCCGCCATAGCGTTCAGGGCATTGTGCCGCCCGGGGAGGTTGAGTCCCACCTCGATGTCGTCAGCACCGGCGCGACTGACGACGAACCGGCAGCGCCGCCCGTGCTGACCGAAGTCGCTGCCTCGCACATCGGCATCCGGCGAAAATCCATAGGTCAAAATGGGCCGAGATATGCGGTCCATGACCGCCTGTACGCCCGGATCGTCGATGCACACGACGGCCAGGCCGTAAAAGGGCAGGTTGTGGAGGAATTCTACGAACGCGTCCTGGAGGCGGCCCACGTCGCCACCGTAGGTCTCCATGTGATCGGCGTCGATATTCGTGACCACCGCGATCAGAGGCTGAAGGTGCATGAATGACGCATCGCTCTCGTCAGCCTCGGCCACCAGGTATCGCCCGGCGCCAAGCCGCGCGTTGCTGTCCGCGCTTGCCAGTCGGCCGCCGATCACGAAAGTCGGGTCGAGCCCCCCTTCGGCCAGGGTGCTTGCCACCAGACTCGTCGTCGTCGTCTTCCCGTGGGTGCCGGCCACGGCGATGCCGTAGCGGAACCTCATGAGTTCTGCCAGCATCTCCGCTCGCTTGACGACGGGACGCCGCAGCTCGTGGGCCCGCACGACTTCTGCGTTTTCCCCGGAAATGGCGCTGGAGACCACCACGACATCCGCCGCCTCGACCAGGGCAGCGTCGTGGCCGATGTGTACCTCCGCGCCCAGCCCCATCAGCCGCTGAGTCGCCCGGCTCTCCCGGACATCCGTGCCCTGGACCTGGTATCCCAGGTTGATCAGCACCTCCGCGATGCCGGCCATGCCCACGCCTCCGATGCCGACGAAATGGATCCGGTGGATGCGCCGCATGCGATCAGTCATGGTCGCCTCCCCCCCCTTCGTCGAGGCAGATCGTGACGATCCGTTCCAGAGCGTCCGGACGGGCCGCCCTGCGGGCCGCCGCCCCCATATGGCAGCGTAGCGCGGCATCCGCGAGAATCGGCTGGAGGGTACCGGCGAGCATCTCCGGGGTCAGGGCTTCCTCCGGGATCAATCTGGCGGCGCCGAGCCGCACGAGGTAGCCCGCGTTGCGGGTCTGGTGATCGTCCACGGCGGACGGAAACGGGATGAGGATCGATCCGAGCCCGGCCGCCGCGAGTTCCGTGACGGTCAACGCGCCTGCCCGGCACACCGCCAGGTCGGCCCAGGCGTAGGCCGCTGCCATGTCGTCTATGAACGTTCTGACCTCCGCGTCCACACCCGCAGCCCGGTAGGCGTCGCGCGCCATCTCCAGGGTTCGCTCGCCGGTCTGGTGGAGGATCTCGGGGCGCAGTTGGGGTGGCAACAGGGCGATAGCCGAAGGCAGGATCTGGTTCAGGCGCATCGCGCCCTGGCTGCCCCCGAAGACCAGCAACCTCGGCCGGCCGTGCCGGCCGGCAAGGCGTTGATCGGGCGATTCGATCGCGGCGATCTCCGGGCGCACCGGATTTCCCACGGTTTCTGCCTCCACGTCCGTGGGGAAGCTGTCGGGGAACGCCTCAAGCACCCGGGCTGCGATCCGCGAGAGAAGCCGGTTGGTCAATCCGGCTACCGCATTCTGCTCGTGGATGACGAGGCGGCGTCGCGTCAGCCAGGCCGCTACCCCGGCCGGTCCGGTGACGAAACCGCCCAGGCCCACGACAGTCCGGGGCCGGAGTCTCAGCATGATGCCCAGGGATTGCACCAGCGCCCAGGCGATCCGGATCGGGCCCAGCAGGCGCGTCCCCCAGCCCTTGCCCCTGAGACCGCCGACGGAAACGAAGCTGATGGGGATGCCGGCCTCGGGGACGACCCTGGCTTCCAGGCCCCGCCGCGTTCCGAGCCAGGCCACCGGTACGCCGGACCTGGCCAGGGCCGTAGCGACCGCCAGGCCCGGGAACACGTGGCCGCCGGTTCCGCCAGCCATCACCAACACGGGTCTGCCGCTCATTGGCGGAATCTCCGCGCCCGGGGCTTGGGCCGGTTGGCGATACGACGGCTCTCCAGATCCGCCCGGAGGATGATCCCCATCGCCACGCAGCAGACGATCAGGGAACTGCCGCCGAAGCTCATCAGTGGGAGGGTGAGGCCCTTGGTGGGGAGCAGCCCCATGTTGACGCCGATATTGACCATCGCCTGCGCGCCGAGCCATGCCCCCAGGCCAAAGATCAGGCAGGCGGAGAACAGGGAACCGGCCTTTGCGCAGCGCGACGACACAGCCAGTACGCGCCAGACGAGGACGCCATACAGGGCTATCAACCCGACCACGCCGACAAGACCGAACTCCTCTGCAAACACGGCGAAGACGAAATCCGTGTGGGCCTCCGGTAGATAGAAGAGCTTCTGCACGCTTCCGCCGAGCCCGACACCGGCGATCTCTCCCCTGCCGATGGCGATCAGGGACTGGGTCAGCTGGAACCCCGAATCGTAGGGATCCGCCCAGGGGTCTAGGAAGGCCGTCAGCCGCCTCAGCCGGTAGGGGGACATCAGCACCAGACCCGCCAGGCACACGGCGGCCGGGATCAGCAGCATCAGGAAATACCGGATGCGCACCCCCCCGGCGAACAGCACCGCCATCGCGGTGGCGAGGAGGACGGTGGCGGCCCCGAAGTCGGGCTCCAGGAGCAGCAGCACGCAGGCGGCAACTACCACCCCCATCGGCTTGAAGAAGCCGGCTGCCGTCGTTGCGAGTTCGTCGGAGCGGCGCGCCACGTAGGCGGCAACGAACATCAGTATCAGCAAACGGGCGGGCTCCGACACCTGCAGATTGACCGGCCCCATGGGCAGCCAGCGGGTGCTCCCGTTGACCTCCCGGCCCACGCCGGGGATAAGCACGGCGACCAGAAGCAGGAAGGCGATGATCAGAAGTATCAGGCTGGACCGCTCCCAGAACTGCATGGGGACCCGGAGGCACGCGACGCCCGCCGCCAATCCCAGCCCCAGGTAAGCGGTCTGCCGGAACAGGTAGTAGAAAGGCTCACCGATGTCCCGGTCGGCGGCTGTGATAGAAGCCGACAGGACCATCACCAATCCCAGGGACAGCAGCACCGCCACGACCACCATCAGCAGCCTGTCCATCTCCTTGACCGGTACCGCCGGCACAAGCCGCGACGTACGTCCGGCGCTCACGGCCGATCACCCAGCACCGCTCGCCGGAATGCTTCTCCGCGGGCGGCGTAGTTGGCGAACATGTCAAAGCTGGCACAGGCCGGCGATAGCAGGACCACGTCTCCGGGCTGGGCGATCTTCCGGGCGGCAGCCACCGCCGCCTCCATGGACGTTACGATTTCCCACGGCGCCGCGTCGCCGATGGCCCGGGACAACAGGGAAGCATCCCGGCCCAGTAGCACGACGGCTTTCGCCCGGTGCTCCACGACCCCGGCCAGAGGCCCGAAGTCAGCGCCCTTGCCCTCGCCTCCGGCGATGAGCACGACCGGCGCATCCATGCCACCGATCGCGGCGATGGCCGCACCCACGTTGGTGGCTTTCGAATCATCGATCCACCGGACCCCGCCGACATCTGCGATCAATTGCGTCCGGTGGGGCAGGCCCCGATAGGCCCTGAGCGCCGTCAGGGCGGGTTCGCCGGTCAGGCCCATCTCCTCGCCGATGGCGATGGCTGCCAGCGCGTTCAGGACATTGTGCGCGCCCGGGACTCCGATCTCGTCCACGGGCATCAGCAGATCGTGACCACGGGCCAGCCACCTCCGGCCGGCGGACTCCCGTACGCCGTAGTCGCCTTCGCCCGGCGGCGCATCGCCACCAAAGGTGACAACCCTCGCCGTCCCGGACGCCATGCCCATGACGATCGGGTCGTGCCGATTGAGCACCGCGCAGGCGGCATTGTTGAGGATCCGGGCCTTGGCGGCGGAATAGGCCTCCAGGCTGCCGTGACGATCGATGTGATCCACCGACATGTTGAGTACCGCGGCGACCTTCGGTCGCAGGGACTCCGTGAGTTCCAGCTGGAAACTCGAGAGTTCCAGCAGGTAGGCCTCGGCCGGCATGTCGAGCAGGGCCAGGGCAGGCGTGCCGAGATTGCCGCCGGCGGGCATGTGACGCCCGGCCCGGGCTGCTACTGCCGCCACCATGGTGGTGACGGTGCTCTTCCCGTTGGATCCGGTGATGGCCGCCAGCGGGTGAGCGGCGACCCTCGCGAAAAGCTCGACGTCACCGACCACTTCCAGGCCTCGGCGGCGGGCCTCCCGGACCACCGGAAGGTCCAGGGGCAGCCCTGGTGACACGATCAACTGATCGGCGTCCTCGGGCAGATCCAGATCCAGACTACCGACGACGAGATCCGCTTCCGGCGCCTCCAGCCTCAGACCCTCAATCCCCGGGGGATTCTCACGACTGTCGGCCACCAGCACCCGCCGACCCAGACCGGTCAGATAGCGGGCACAGGACAGGCCTGTGACGCCGAGTCCAAGGACGACGGCACACTGGGCCGTGGCGGCGTCGGCCACGCCCCCGCCCTGATGTCCCGATCCGGTTGTCATCCTGTGCACCATCATCGGATCTTCAGGGTCGCCAGACCGAACAGGACGAGGATCACTGTGATGATCCAGAAGCGGACTATCACCTTGGGCTCGGCCCACCCCTTGAGTTCGAAATGGTGGTGGAGCGGAGCCATGCGGAATATGCGCCTGCCGGTCAGACGGAAGGACGCCACCTGAAGGATCACCGAGACGGTCTCGACTACGAAGACCCCGGCCATCATGAAGAACACGATCTCCTGGCGGACGATGACCGCGACGGTCCCCAGGGCGGCCCCCAGCGCCAGAGCGCCCACGTCTCCCATGAAGACCTGCGCGGGATAGGTGTTGAACCACAGGAAGCCGAGCCCCGCTCCCACCATCGCGGCGCAGAACACGAGAATCTCTCCCGTACCGGCGATGTAGGGGATGCCCAGGTAATCCGCGAATTTCACGTTGCCGGTGGCGTAAGCGAAAATGCCGAGCGCACCGCCGATCAGCACCGTCGGCATGATCGCAAGGCCGTCCAGGCCGTCGGTCAGGTTGACGGCATTGCTTGACCCGACGATGACGAAATACGTCAGCACGACATAGAAAGCGCCGAGAGGGATCACAACGTCCTTGAAAAAGGGCACCAGCAGGGACGTCTCGACCGCGGAGTCGCCGGCGCCGGTGTACAGGACGACGGCAGTAACGAGCCCGGCAACGGACTGCCAGGTGTACTTCCAGCGGGCGGCGAGTCCCCGGCTGTCCCGCAGGACCAGCTTCCTGTAATCGTCCACGAACCCGATGGTGCCGAAGGCGAGGGTCACCAGGACCACGATCCAGACGAACCGGCTCGAGGGATCTGCCCATAACAGGGTGCTGATCACGATGGCCACGAGGATCAGGGCACCGCCCATCGTGGGAGTCCCGGCCTTGGGCAGATGACTCTCCGGCCCGTAATCCCGAACGGTCTGCCCGATCTGGTGGAAGCTGAGACGCCGGATCATCCACGGACCCACGAGGAGGGAGATCAGCAGAGCGGTCAGCGCGCCCAGAATGGCACGCATGGTCAGGTATCCGAAGACGTTGAAGCCGGATTCGAAGCGCGTCAGGAATTCCGTGACGTACAGCAGCATGATCTAGCGGGCTCCTTCCGCCGCCCGGTCGGACGCGTCGTCTGCAAGCGCTGCCAGAATCCGCTCCATCCCCATGGAGCGGGACCCCTTGACCAATATGTTGACTTCGCCGTGGAGTCCGGGCTGCAGGACCCGGATCAGGCTGTCTATGTCGGCGAAAGATCTGGCGCCTGCACCAAAGCTCGCCGCGGTTTCCCGGCTCAGCGGCCCCAGCGTGAACAGCCGCTCCACGCCGATGGAGCGAGCGTAGTTACCGATATCCGCATGCAGCCGCTCCGCCTGGGGGCCGAGCTCCCCCATGTCACCGAGTACCGCCCACGCCCGCCCCTCCATGTCCATCAGGAAATCGAGGGCGGCCCGGACCGAACCCGGGTTGGCGTTATAGGTGTCGTCGATGATCCGGCAGCCACCCGGGCCGTCGGCCAACTGCATCCTGCCCTTGACGCCGGGGGTTCTGGAAAGACCCGACCGGATCTGCTCCAGGTTCGCGCCGGCAGCGCTGGCCGCCGCCGCCGCCGCCAGCGCGTTGATCACGTTGTGACGGCCCGCCAGGGGCAGGGAGACGGCGATATCGCCGGCGGGGCTGACCAGGCGGAACTCCACACAGGCGCGGTCAGCAACCTGCATCCGGATATCCCTGGCGTGGAAATCGGCGCCGGGACCCAGACCGAAAGCGAGCACGCGCCTTGGGTCCGCCATCTTCCGCCACAGGGATGCATAGCAATCGTCGGAATTGATGATGGCGACGCCGTCCTCGGGCAGGGCGGAGAACAGCTCCCCCTTCGCCCGGGCGACGCCCTCGACGCTCCCGAAGCCCTCCAGATGGGCCGCTCCTGCCAGCGTGACGATACCGATGTTCGGTCGGGCCATCGCGGCGAGACGCGCAATCTCGCCGGCATGATTGGCCCCCATCTCGACGACGGCGAAGCGATGCCGATCGCCCAGTCCGAAAAGGGTCAGTGGCACGCCGATCTCGTTGTTGAGATTGCCCCTGGTGACCAACAGCGGGCCGACCTCGCCGAGGATGGCGGCAACCATCTCCTTGACCGTGGTCTTGCCGGCGCTCCCGGTCACGCCGACGACGGGCAGGTCGAAACCACTCCGCCAGTCCGTCGCCAGTTCGCCGAGGCCACGGAGGGTGTCCGGGACGCGCACGCAGGGAATGAAGGAGGGCGCCTTGTGGGATACGACGGCGCCGGCCGCGCCACGGTCTCCCGCTTCCGCGAGGAAATCATGTCCGTCGAAGCGGGGCCCGACGAGCGCGAAGAAGAGCTGGCCGGCCTCCAGCATGCGCGTATCGGTGCTGACGCCCATGAACGAGCGCTCCTCGCCCAGCATCTCTCCGCGCAGCACGGCGGCGGCTCGTTCCAGGGTGCCCGTGATCACGTGCCGCCCCCCGTCAGACGACCGGCCTCTTCGCGGTCGCTGAAGTGTCGCCGCTCGCCGTCCACGATCTGGTAGTCCTCATGCCCCTTGCCCGCCACCAGCAGCACGTCGCCGGGGCCGCCGGCCCGACGGAAGGCCGTGGCAATCGCCTCACGGCGATCGCGTATGACATCGGGCCTCGTCTCCATACCGGCCAGGATGTCGTCGATGATGATCGCGCCGTCCTCGGAACGCGGGTTGTCGTCGGTGAGGATGACCACATCCGCAGCTGTCTCTGCGATTCGACCCATCTCGCCGCGCTTGCCCCGGTCCCTGTCCCCGCCACAGCCGAACACGGCGAACAGCCGGCCGCGACAGTGGGCTCGTACCGCCTCGATCGCCTTGGCGAGCGCATCCGGAGTGTGGGCGTAATCCACTACCACCAAGGGTCCAGTCGCCCCGGCTCGGAACACCTCCATCCTGCCGGGCGGTGCATCCGCCCGGGACAAGGCATCCAGCGCCTCCGCAGCCGGGACGTCGAGTACCAGCAGGGTCGCGAGGGACAGGGCAAGATTCTCCGCATTGAAGCGGCCGATGAGCCGGGACTCCAGGTCCAGGCTGCCCCAGTCTCCGTCGAAGCTGACAACCAGGCCCTCGGCGGTGGCCTGGCACCGCCGCACGGCAAGCCGCCGGTCTGCCGACGCATCAGCCTGGCAGCCCACCGCCACCGTCCCCACCCCGGCGCTCGCTGCCGCGAGCATCAGGGAACCGGACGGATCGTCGGTGTTCGCGATCGCCCACTTCAGCCCGGGCGTCGAGAACAAACGACTTTTCGCCGCGCTGTACGAATCCATGTCGCCGTGATAATCGAGATGATCCCGGCTCAGGTTTGTGAATACCGCCACCTCGAACCGGACGCCTGCGATACGCCCCTGACTGAGCGCATGGGACGAGACCTCCATCGCCACTGCGGTCGCCCCCAGATCGGCCAGGGCGGCCAGCCGTCGGTGGGTCTCGACGACGTCGGCAGTGGTAAGGCCGGAGCTTTGCAGCCGTCCTGGCAACCCGACGCCTATGGTCCCCATGTAGCCCGACTTTCGGCCCGAGTTCCCGAGAGCGGAAGCCACGAGGTGGGCACAGGTCGTCTTGCCGTTGGTGCCGGTGAAACCCATTACCCGGGTGCGCTGCGACGGCGCGACGAAGAACCGGTCCGCCAAATCGCCCAACTGCGATCGCAATCCGGGCACGGGAAAACACACGGCCGGCGGAGCGATCACCGGCGCCGATATCCCCTCCGGGGCCTCCCAGGCAACCGCCGTGGCACCCGCCTCGACCGCCTGACGCAGGAAATCCAGCCCGTGCCGGTTCTCACCGGGCACTGCGATGAAGACCGCTCCCGGGGTGACGTGACGGCTGTCGAGGGCCAGATCCCTGACAGGAAGTTGGGCGTGGCGGGACGGAGCCTGCTCGCCGAACAGTTTGCCGAGGGTCATGGCGGGCTCACGGGAGGGCGCGGCCATCATGGCTTTCTCATTGCCTGGACGATCCGCGGTTCCTTCGCGGAGGCCGGCACCCGGTCAGGCGGGATCCCGAGGATGCGCAGCGAACCGCCAACGATCTCGGCGAATGCCGGCGCGGCGACGTCGCCGGCATAATAGGCGCCGGCCGAGGGTTCATGGATGACGACGACCACCGCCAGCTTCGGCCGGGAGGCCGGTGCAATCCCACCGAACACGGCCGTATAGAGCTTGTCGGAATAACCTCCCGAGACGGCCTTGCGGGCCGTACCCGTCTTTCCGGCAATGCGGTATCCGGGGACGGCAGCCTTGCGTGCCGTGCCCTCCGGGGACACCACGGTCTCCATCATGGATACCACCGCCGTGGCAGTTGTGCGGGAGATCGCCCGCGTCGGCTCCTGAGGCGCGCCGTCCACGGCGACCAGACTGACGGGGCGGCCGAGGCCGCCCGCCCCTAGTGTCGCAAAAGCCTCCGCAAGCTGTAGCGGCGTCACGGACAGCCCGTAACCGTAGGCCAGGGTGGCCTGCCCGATCTCCCGCCAGTGCTCGTGATGGGTCAGCAGGCCGGCGGACTCTCCGGGGAATCCGCTCGTGGTCAGATGACCGATGCCGAACGCGTCCAGCACAGACCATAGCTGGGAAGGCTCCAGTGAAAGCGCGATGCGGGACGCACCGACATTGCTCGACCTGGTCAGCACGGTAGTGATGGGGATCCTGCCGAGGTTGTGCTCGTCCTCGATGGTCTTGGCGCCGACGACGATATAGCCTGGCGACGTGTCAAGAATGCTGTCCGGCCGGTACCGGCCGCTCTCCAGGGCCGCGGCGATGATGAATGGCTTGATGCTCGAGCCAGGTTCGAAGATGTCCGTCGCCGCCTGGTTCCGGAATCGGGCGGCCTTGTACTGGCGGCGGTCGTTCGGATTGAATCCTGGCTGATTCGCCATCGCCAGCACTTCCCCGGTGTCCACGTCCAGCACGACAACGGCGCCACCTTTGGCGTTGTTCTGGCCGACGGCCCGCTTCAGCGCCCGGTAGGCCAGATACTGCAGCCGCAGATCCAGGCTGGTCCGCAGATCGCGCCCCGGGGCCGGCGCGCGGATGCTCTCCACATCTTCTATGGTGCGGCCCAGGCGATCCCGGAGCACCCGTTTCGAGCCCGGTATCCCCGCAAGCCACGGGTCGTATGCCAGCTCCAGACCCTCCTGTCCCTGGTCGTCCACGTCCGTGAATCCGACCACGTGGCCAGCGACCTCTCCGGCGGGGTAATAGCGACGGTATTCCCGCTGTGAATAGACACCCGGCACATTCAGTGCGAGCACCTCGGAGGCCCGGTGGGGCGGCATGTGCCGAATCAGGTAAACGAACTCGCGACCCGAGTTGCGGGTTACCAGTTCGAGCAAGCGATCCCTCTCCCAGCCGAGGGCGTCCGCCAGTTCCCCCAGTCGGTCCGTCGCAGTGACCAGTTCGCCCGGGTTCGCCCACAGGCTGTCCACCGGTGTGCTGACGGCAAGGGGCTCACCGTGGCGATCGGTGATCATGCCCCTGTGAGCGGCGATGCTAGCCACCCGCAGATGACGGGCATCGCCCTCGCGGGCGAGGAATTCCTGGTCAAGCAACTGTAGCTGTACGGCGCGGGCGAGGATGGCCACACCGCAGAGCCCGAACAACACGGCCATGGCTGCCATTCGCCTCATGAAACGGCGACCGAAATCCCTGTTGACGGCTGGGCGGCTCATGGCTCGACGATGACCACTTCGGCGGGATCCGGCTCCGTCATCCCCAGCCGCTTCCG
>JAHEFR010000024.1 GCA_024640085.1 Gammaproteobacteria bacterium | reverse complement strand
TCCTAATCCCGGCCAGGAGCCTAGGATCGCCGTCTTCCAGGACCTCGAGCAACCCCGCCCCGGTGACGAACACGCGGCCCAGTCGCGTGCCTGGTCCGTAAGACTCGGGGCCTGCGACGGCATCCGGTGCTACGTTCTGGCAGCCTTCTTCTTGCGGGCCGCGGACGTCTTTCCCCGGGATTTCTTTGCCGCCGTCTTCTTCGGTGAGGTCTTCCTCCCCGATGCCTTCTTGCTGGCCGAGGGCTTTCGGGCGACGGACACCTTCTTCCTGGCCGTTTTCTTGCGTGCTGCCGCCTTCGCGCCCCGTTTCGCCGATCGGCTGCCACCGGGCTTCCATGTCTTGCGCGCCTCCCTGGCGAGTTGCACGACCCTGGCGATGTCCTCGTCGCTGAACACGCCGTTCACGCCGGAGATCGCCGCCAGCTTCATGCCGTGCTTCAGACCCAGCTTGTAGATCTCCTTGACCTTCTGCCACTCCGTGTCACGACCGATGGTGAACACCTCGAAGCGTCCCTCCAGGGCCAGCACGATGGTCTCCGCCAGGCACGCATAGATCACGTTCTTCGGCAGGCCGATATCCTTCATGTTGACGTCGCTGGGCAGCTCGATCTCGCCGGACTCGATCACCAGTACGTCGGGCCGCTTGGCCACCTCCTCCGGTGGCAGATCCAGGGGGCGCGCCACGTCCGTGATCACACAGCCCGGCTTCACCTTGGTGATGTCCAGGATCTTCTTCCCCGCTCCCGAGGTCGACGTGACGATCATGTCCATGTCGCCCAGGTACTGCTCGTAGTCCACGGTGGCCACCACCTTGGCTTCCGGTGTCTCCTCCAGGATCGATTTCTTCAGCGCCTCGAGTTTCTTGAGCGTGCGGCCAGCCAGGTAGACCTCGTCGAACGCCATCGCCAGAAGCCGTGCGCTGACGGAGCCGATGGACCCGGACGCGCCGATGACCATGGTCTTGGCCTGGACCTTGCCGCTCTCGTCCGTTCTGACCAGGTTCATGCGGCGCATGGCGTCGGCTGCGGCCCACAGGGCGCCGGAGGCGGAATAGCTGTTGCCGGTGGTAACCGGGATGGTGGCCCGGCGCGCCACCGTAACACCGGCGTCGCCCACCACCTTGGTGAAAGCGCCCAGCCCGAGGATCTGGGCACCCATCTTCTCTGCCATCTTCGCGGCGGCCAGCAGGCGACGGTAGGTGAACTCCGGACTGCGGCTCAGCATCTCCTTGGGTGTACCGCCTACAGAGATCAGCCAGCCCTCGGCCTCGGCGCCGGTGGGGGAGATGATGTTGTCCATCTTGCAGTAGACCATCGGCGGCATATGGGCGGCGACCTTCTCCACCTGATCCATGACGAACTTGGGCGTGCCCTTCGGCACCGGGAACCCCTTGCGGATGTATTCCTGGCTTAGGGGATGCACCACGAATGCGAACCGACGGATGTTGCGGAACTCGCCGGTGGGATAGAGCAGGCGGGGCTCGATCCTGAGCTCGTCCACGATCTCTTCCAGGTCGTTATCCGACAGCTCCTCGCTGGTGGTGTCCAGGGCTGCCAGGATCATCGCCTGGATGGTGCTGAGGCCTACTACGCGATCGAACAGATTGGGCGAGACATCCACCACCAGGTTGACGTTGCATTCCCGGAAGAACTCCAGCCGGTCGTCATCGATGGCCGAGGTGATGAGGGTCTTGCCCTCCAGGTTCTCGGGCTTGCCGAGGGCGGCGATGTCGTCGAAAGTCCCGACGATGACATGGCACTTGGCCATCTCCCGGGTGATGATCTCCCTGCGCAGCGTGGACAGGCCGGGGAACTTCGACAGTTTCTGGGTCGGCAGCAGGGACGACGCAAACTGGGCGCCGCGGGCGTAGATCTCGAGCTGATCGAGAGAGGTCAGGATGGCCGGCGCGCCGGTGTCCAGCACCGCGTCGGCGAACTTCAGGTTGGGTGTGTAATCGGACATGGCCAGGGCCATGTCGAAATTCACCATTCCCGACAGAAACAACACCAGGTTGTTGTCGAAGTAGTTGACCAGCTTCCTCTGCACGTAGCGCACCGCCCGCACCTGCAGCAGCCGGCGCAGGTCGGCGCCGGTGGTGGCCGGCACCCGGGTGACGACCTTGAGCAGACGCTCCGTCTCCCTGTGGACCTGACGCCTGGAACCGATGTCGTAATGATCGCGGATCATGCCGAGCCCGATGGCATCGGCCTCGGACTGGTAGCGGCGCAGCATCTCCCATGCCTTGCCTTCGTCGTCGTCCGTGCCGACACGCCGCACTTGAAACTCCTGTCCCAGGAAGCGTGTCTCGAACTTGTAGTCCTTGCTGGAGGGACCGAGTGATACGCTGACGACTTTCTTCATGGCTGGCTCCGCTGCGTTCGCCCCGTCACTGTCGCGGGGCTGCCGGTCCCGACGCGTCTGGCCACCGCCGATTGCGGCATCCGGCACGCGGCGACCCGGAACAGTCGATTATACCGCCGGGACCGGGCGCCGAGTCCTCGGGGGAGATTTGGGCCGGTGTGGGGAGTCCCTATACTTGGTAATCTGAACTTCCCGGCCAGCGTGCGGCCGGTCCAATCACAACGCGAGAGGCCCCGTCATGATCCCCTTCGGCATCCAGGTGGCAGGCTACCAGGGCCTGATGAAGACTCTGAAGGGGGTGGCCAAGACCCTCCCCTTCCCCAAGCCCACCCTGTTCTCGGGGCCCGGCTCGTCCCTGAAGCTGTGCGAGGCGATGGCGCTGATGGGCGTCCAGAGGGTGCTGATCGTGACCGACGCCATGCTGGTAAAGATCGGCTTGCTCGAGGATATCGAGGCGAAACTTGAAGCTCTCGGGGTCCGCGCCGTGGTCTACGACGGCGTCCTGCCCGATCCCACGGTCGACCAGATCGAAGCCGGCCTGAAAGTGCTCAAGCGAGAGCGCTGCCAGGCCATCCTGGCAGTGGGTGGTGGATCGCCCATCGATGCGGCCAAGGTCATCGCCGCCCGTGCCACGAACAACAAGCCCGTGTCCAGGATGGAGGGCATGTTCAAGGTTTTTTCGGCGCCCCTCCCCCTGTACGTGATCCCGACCACCGCCGGCACCGGCTCCGAGGTGACCATCGCCGCCGTGGTGTCGGACCCGAAGCGCAGGAAGAAGACGCCCATCATGGACCCGAAGCTGGTGCCCATGATGGCGGCCCTCGACGGGGCCCTGATGACCGGCCTCCCGCCCCATGTCACCGCCGCCACCGGCATGGACGCCCTGACCCACGCGGTGGAGGCCTACATCTCGGCCAACGCCCTGCCGGAGACCGACGGCTACGCCCTGGCCGCCACCCGGCTGATCATGGCGAACCTCCCGGTGGCAGTGAGCAAGGGTAAGGACCTGGAGGCGCGCCAGGCCATGTCCTTTGCCTCCTACTACGCGGCGCTGGCCTTCACCCGGGCCGGTGTCGGCTATGTCCATGCCATCGCCCACAACTTCGGCGCCTACTATCACACGCCCCACGGAGTGGCCAACGCCATCGTCATGCCCTACGTGCTGGATTTCTCAAAGCGAAGCTGCATCCGCCGGCTGGCCACCCTGGGCGAGGCTGCCGGCCTCAAGAAGAAGGGCGACCGGCCCCAGGCACTGGCGACGAAATTCATCGACCACATCCGGTCCATGAACGAACAGTTCGGTATTCCGGACAAGCTCGACGCACTGAAGAAGTCGGATATCCCGGGCATCGCCAGGGCGGCACTGAAGGAGGCTCACTTCACCTACGCCGTGCCTCGCTACATGGACCAGCCTGCCTGCGAGCGCCTGATCGCGAAGATGCTCGCGTAGGGCCCGCGGAATCGCTTCCGCAGAGAGTCCCCGGACCCCCCGGCCGGCTCGCCCCCGGTCGTCAGCGGAGAGTCGTATCCGCTGCTCTTGTTAGAATTCCTGTTTTGTCACGGACGATCCGGGTCGGGAAACCGTGGCCGCACGGGGCGCCTGCGCGCGAGCCCCGCAGGCATTCGCAGCCCCTTGTGGGCGCCGCCGACTCACCCCATACCCGGCGGGAGAAATGATGGAAATGATGCAAAACCTGCTCCAGATCGAGTTTCTGGGCAACACAGGCAAACAGTGGCTCTTCTCGGCAGGGATCGCGCTCGCTTTCCTGGTCCTTTTCTTCATCGTCAAACCGCTGCTTCGATCACGCCTGGCGAAGCTCGCCGCACGTACCGAGACGTTCTGGGACGATGCGGCGGTCGAGCTGATCACCAATACCAAGGCCCTGGCCCTGCTGATCTTTGCAGTGTTTTTCGGATCGCTTGTCCTGACGCTCACCGACAAGGTCAGGACCATCGTCGTTTCGGTGACCCTGATCGCGCTGATCGTCCAGGGCGGGCTGTGGGGCAGCCAATTGCTCCAGTTCTGGCTCAAGCGCGCCATGGAGAAGCGCCGCAAGGAGGATCCGGGCAGCGTCGCGGCCCTCAACGTGTCCAGCTGGGTCGGACGGCTGGCGGTCTGGTCGGTGGTGGTGCTGCTGATCCTGGAAAATCTGGGAGTCGATATTACCGCGCTCGTGGCCGGCCTCGGCGTGGGCGGCATCGCCGTCGCCCTGGCGGTACAAAATATCCTCGGCGACCTGTTTGCCTCCCTGTCCATCGTGCTGGACAAGCCTTTCGCCGTCGGCGATTTCGTCATCGTCGGGGATTACATGGGCAGCGTCGAGAACGTGGGCCTGAAAACCACGCGATTGCGGAGCCTGACCGGCGAGCAACTGGTCATGTCCAATGCCGACCTGCTGAGCAGCCGGATCCGGAACTACGGGAGGATGAGCGAGCGGCGGATCCTGTTTACCCTGGGGGTTACCTACCAGACGCCCCGGGACAAGTTGAAAAAAGTCCCGCAGATCATCAGGAACGCCATCGAGTCCCGGGAAAAGACCCGGTTTGACCGGTCTCACTTCAAGGGCTACGGAGATTTCTCACTGGACTTCGAGAGCGTCTATTACGTGCTGGAGCCGGATTACAACCTGTACATGGACATCCAGCAGGCAGTGAACTTCGCCATCCACGAGCAATTCGAAGACGAGGGTATCGAGTTCGCCTATCCGACCCAGACGCTGTTCGTCGAGCACTCCGGTGGCGAGCCAACCCATGGCGGGGCAGGCGGAGAACCTGCCGGCAAAGAACAGTCGCCGAACGACCGGGATTCCGGCGGTGACAAGTAGCCGATGCCGCCCGAGATGGAGGGGATTCCCGAAAACCCCAAAGCCATCCTTGTCTCCCCGGCGGCGTCGGCTGCCTCACCGATGCTTCTGGGATATGTCCGGCAACAGGCAGCCCGAGGCCGGCCGGGCGCCGAATCCAGTGGGACCTGCCGATACAGGCTTCGCGGCTACTTGCCCGCGCGGCCTCCCGACAGTGCGGTCATCAACCCGAGACCGATAAGCGCTCCACCGGAGAGATAACGTCCGGCCGAAGCGGCGGACGCATGGCTCGCCAGGGCCCGGGCGCCCGTTCCGGCCGCCAGGACGTAGAGGGTGTCGGTGACGGCGGCGATGGCCACGAACAGACCACCGAGCACCATGCCCTGCAGCACCGGGATGGATTCGGTCCCCATGAACTGGGGCAGGAAGGCGGCGAAGAAAACAGCCGTCTTGGGGTTCAGCAGCGCGACGATGAAGCCGTCGCTGAACACGCGCCTGACGTCGGCTCGCGCGGTCGCCACGGATGGATCCGTCGCCCTGACCGGCCGGCGGATAGCCCTGACGCCCAACCAGATCAGGTACAGGGCGCCGGTCCACTTCACCACCAGGAACGCAGCAGACGATACGGCCAGGACCGCGGCGAGGCCGATGGATGCGCCGAGCGCATTGCCGAAATTGCCCAGCGCCAGACCGGCCACCGAGGCGAGCCCGGCAGTCCGGCCCTGGGTCAGAGTGCGGACGACGATGTAGAGGACCCCGGGACCGGGCACGACGGCCAGCACCAGGCTGGCCGCGAGAAACGCCATCAGCATCGGCCCGGGCGGCAGGATGTCGTTCATGTCAGCGCTCCGTATCGGATCCGGCGCGTTCGCCGGGGCTCATGCACCCCTCATCGCTGCGCCGGAAAGTCAACAAGGTCTGACCGGATGATGCCGGGCGGCCGCTCACCGCGCCAGGGCTTTCGGGCGGCGACCGGTCGCTCAGAACGTCGGCGCCCGGCCCTCGCGAAGGGCCAGCACTAGATAGACCACCCCGCACAGGGCACCGCCGAAGATCAGGGTCTCCGACAACCACGACGAGAACTCGTACCCCTGATGGCCCATGAACAGGACGTGCAGACCCGCGTGCAACACCAGGAACCCGGCGACTGCAAGCCGGGAAAGGCGGCGCATCCGTGGCCGCGAGCTCGCCACCAGGGCCAGCAGCACGGCGAACAACGGTACATGCAGAGCCACGAAAACCATCATCCCGGTCTCGTCCGGCAACGCGCGCAACACAGGCAGCAAGCGCCATTCGTGATTGCTCATGGCGTCGAGTTCGTGGGTCAGCAATGAACCGAACCCGAGGTAGAAAGCGGCCTCCTTCAGCATAACCAGATCTGATTCGACTCCCGACCGCCCGGATCCGGCAGTACCCGCCTCAGTCGCCGCCTTCCAGGCTCTTCAGCCAGTCGATGTCCGAGTCCTCGGTGATGTTCTCGAACAACGGCGTGGAGAGATAGCGCTCGCCGGTGTCGGGGAGCATGGCCAGGATCACAGCGCCTGCCGCCGCCTTCTCCGCCACCTTCAGCGCTGCCGCCACGGTGCCGCCGGCGGAGATGCCGGCGAAGATGCCCTCATTGCGCGACAGATGCAGTGACGTTTCGATCGCCTCCTCGTCGGTAACCGGAAGGATCTCGTCGTAAACGTCGTGATTGAGCACGTCCGGGATGAAGTCAGGCGTCCAGCCCTGGATCTTGTGGGGTTTCCATTCATTGCCCATCAGCAGCGCAGCGCCCGCAGGCTCCGTGGCGATGATGGTCACTTCGGGGCGGGCAAGCTTGATCATCTCGCCGGCGCCGGTCATGGTCCCCCCGGTACCGTAACCGGTCACCCAGTAGTCCAGCCGGCGGGCGGCGAAATCCTGCAGGATCTCCGGGCCGGTCGTGTTGCGGTGGTAGGCCGGGTTGGCCGGGTTCTCGAATTGTTGTGCAAGAAACCAGCCGTGACGCCCGGCCAGTTCCTCGGCCAGGCGCACCATGCCGGTGGCTCGCTCGGCGGGCGGCGTCAGGATCACCTTGGCGCCCAGTGCCTTCATGATCTTGCGCCGCTCGACGGAGAAAGACTCCGCCATCACGGAGACAAACGGGTAGCCGCGCGCCGCGCACACCATCGCCAGGGCGATGCCCGTATTGCCGGAGGTGGCCTCGATCACCGTCTGTCCGGGCTCGAGGACGCCCCTGTCCTCGGCGTCACGGATGATGGCGTAGGCCAGCCGGTCCTTGACCGACGCCATGGGGTTGAAGGATTCCACTTTCACGTAGAGCTCTACGTGGTCCGGGCCGGTGCGATGCAACCTGACGATGGGCGTTCGGCCGATGGTGTCGCAGATGCTGTCGTAGATCATGGGATCGACTCCTTTTGGTTGGGTATCCCGGTAGCCAGGGGTGTTCGGTCAAGAGCAGTTAAGCGAGGGTCAGAGAGCATTGCTCTCTGACCCCTTGCATCCCCACCTCACGCTAACGCCCTCGCCGACGCGGGGGCAATATGATCCTCTTATACTTCCATGTCCGGAAGTTATAAAGGCCCGGCCGAAGGGGACGCGTGGCGCCGGTTGTTTGACGCACCACGGAACCCCGTGCAGGATCGACTGCTCAAAACCGGTAACCGGGGGCAAGGGCGGACACGAAACTTCCGATGCGGCTGCGCCAGTTCACAATCCTGCTCGCCATCGTGGAGAACGGCCTCAACATCACCGCGGCCGCTGAGAAGCTGTTCACCTCCCAGCCGGGCGTCAGCAAGCAACTCAAGCTCCTCGAAGAGGAACTGGGACTCAGGATCTTTATCCGCAAGGGGAAGAGCCTGGAGGGCATCACTCCCGAAGGCGAGGAGGTCATCCGGCGAGCCAGGAACATCATCGCCGAGGTCGCCGTGGTCAAGGGCATGTCACGCAAGCGCTACCGGGAAGAAGGCGGCACCCTTGCCATCGCCACCACCCATACCCAGGCCCGGTACGTGCTGCCGGACGTGGTGACGAAATTCCGCGAACGATACCCGGACGTACGCCTGGATATGCACCAGGGCACCTCCGAGCAGATCGCTGACATGGCCGTCGGCCACGAGATGGACTTTGCAATCGCCACCGGCTCTGAAACCCTGTTTCCCGACTGGGTGCTGCTGCCGTGCTACCGCTGGGACCGCAGCATCATCGTGCCCCGCGATCACCCGCTGGCCGGGACCGGCCGGCCGCCGACACTTGAGGAACTGGCACAGCACCCCCTGGTTACCTACACCTTCAGCACCCGGCACGAGTCATCGCTTTTGAAGGCATTCCGCGAGGCGGGCCTGACGCCCAACGTGGCCTTCACCGCCCGCGACGCGGACGTCATCAAGACGTACGTGCGCATGGGGCTCGGTGTCGGCGTGGTCGCCAGCATGGCCTCCGGATGCGACGAGGATCTGGTGGCCATGGACGGCGAAGGCCTGTTCCCGCGACTGACCACATGGCTCGGGTTCCCGCGGGAACTGGTGTGGCGGCAGTGGATGTACGAGTTCGTCGAACTGTTTGCGCCCCACTGGACCCAGGCCCGGATCGGCCGCGCCGTGGAATGCGACAATCACGAGCAGGTGGCGTCCCTGGTGACCGTGGATCTGCCCTTGCGGGGCATCGGCAACGGGGTCGCGGCCGCGGAAGACTAGGGCCGGCTAACGTTTATCCCTGCAGGTCCAGTGTCTTGAACATGAAGAAGTTCACCGGCACGTAACCCAATCGCTTGTACAGCCGGTAGGCCGACTCGTTGTGGCCGAATACCTCCAGCCCGATCCCTGAAAGCCCCATCGACCGGACCTTGTCCTCCAGTGCGCGCAGCGCGCGGGAAGCATGGCCCTTGCTCTGCTGATCCGAATCGATATAGACGTCGCAGATAAAGCCGATCTTCTGCCCTCCCCGCTCCCTGACGGTGATCCATAAGACCCCCACCGCCGTGTCGTTCCATTCGTCGATGACTTCGAACAGGTAGTTGTCCGGCGTGTCGAGCCCCTGGGGCAGCATCTCGTTAAAGACGTCCCGGGCGCGCTCGACCGATGCTTCCTCCTGCCACTCGCCCGAGGCCACCTTCTCGCGGGCGTAGTTGGGCACCGAGTTGTTGACGTACTCGTCGTACGCTTCCTCGCTCATGGGCCTGAGGCCTGTCGTCATCCTTTCTCTCCCCCGGTATCACCGGCGAGGACCCTGAAGTCCCCATCTATTCTCTTCGACAATGCGCACGCATCAGGGTTTTCCGCCCCGCGGCCGCTTGGGCCCGGGCTGGTGCCGATCACCGCCCCTGGCACCGCCCTAGTCGAAATGCTCTACATCGTGGGGCACGACCACCCAGTCATGCCTTCTCGCCTCGTAAACAGAAACCCGCGGCGTCGGAAAGTCCGGGTCGGCGAACGCGCCGATGGGCACGGCGATCATGTCCGGCGCATCGTGGATCTGGTAGTACACGGTGGATCCACATCTCGGGCAGAAATGGAAACTGATGTGGTTGCCGCTGTCGCCGATACGGATGTACTCCGTGCTCTCGCCTTCGATCTCCACCTGCTCCGTCGGGAACCTGGCCTGGGCGCCGTAGGTGCTGCCGGTACGCTTTTGGCAGGCCAGGCAATGGCAGATCGACACCCGCACCGGGTCGCCCGAGGCCGTCAGCCGGAGCTGCCCGCAACTGCAGGATGCATCTCGAGTCGTCATGGACTTCCCCCGTTCCCTCATGGGCCCCGTTTTCTTATCTGGCCGGCGTCGACTCAGATCGGGCCGCTTGTTGTCGGCATCAGGGTCCACGCCGACCATTCCGCTGTCAAGGGGCCTTTGGTCGGTGCCGGGGTTCCAATGTCTGGCTAGTTGGCGGACCCCGGGACGAGCGGTCTCGAGGCATCAGATCCCGGGACGACATTTTTCCAGACCGCACGATCTGGATGTTCGCCGCAACCCGAAAGGCCCTGCTGCACCCATCGGCCAGTCCCTAGCCGGTCGTCGGGTCCTCGCCGTCGGGGGTGCCGTCCAGGTCCCGGTCGATCCCCATGCGTTCACCCGATCCCCAGGGAGCGCAGGTGAAGGTGAGTGGCTGGCCTGGCTGCGCAGCGATGGCCCTGAGATCGTCCAGGCTGACCGGTGTTGCGCCGCGGTCGGGCGTGAACGTGCCGTCCCTGTCCATTACCCAACCCGACGGCGATCCGCTGACGACGCCTTTTACGACGAGTTCGCATTCCGGGATGTCCGTCTCCAGCATGCCGCGAACCACCAACAGGGCGAGCCTTCCCTCGATCTGGTCAGCGTTATCGTGTCGGAGGGTCACCTGCTGACCGAGGATCGGGGCCGACTCGGTCGGGAATGCAAACAGGAAGGCGCGCAACGCGGCTAGGTCGTCCGCAGGCATGCCAAGGTCCGCAATGATGAAATTGCTCGACGTCGCACCGTTGTGGTTGTAACCGAATCCGCGCACCTGCCGGCCGGTGGCGGGAGGCGAGTTGAACCCCCAGCCGAACATGCCGACCTTCTGATAAAAATCACGGAAGTGCGGGATCTTGAAGTTCCGCTCTCCGGGTTGCGAGTTGTCCGCCATCAGCCCGGCGGTACCGAACTGCAGCTTCGAGGGCGAGATCGCATGGCATTGCATACAGACCTCCCGAACCCCCGTCTGGATGCGCACGACCCCGGTGCGGTACAGGTCGGCGCCCCGCTGCTCCTGCTCGTTCAGCGTGTTGTCCAGAGCCCGGACCGGGTTTGGCGGGAACGTGAGTTGCATCGAGAAGTCGGTGAACGTCTGCATGTCGGTATTACTGATGGGTCCGTCCCGACCCATCAGGTCGTCGAAAGCCTCGTTGAACTCCTTGAACGCCGCTTCCTCGAGCGTCTCGCCACCTACCGGCTTCGCGCCGGTCCGATCGCCACGCCAATGCATCGGGCCGTGCCCCCTGAGTCCGCGCATGGACTGGGTCATCATCGGCCCCTTCATGGGATGGAAAGTCTGGGGATCAGCGGGCGGCGAGATATTGATGAATGTGTTGGGGATGCCCTTTACCGCCGCGCCGGGATTGCCGAGATCCCATGCCAGGCCGTCGGTGTCTCCGAACAGGTGGCAGGTGGCGCATGAATCGTTGCCGTTACTGGAAGTGATCCGCGCGTCGTAGAGGAACGGGCGTCCCTGCACCACGCTGGCCGGTTCGGGACTGAACATCCCCAGGTGCCCGACTTCCTCATTGGCCGCAAGGTCGATCACGGAAATACTGTTGTCGAACCGGGTCAGCACGTAGGCGCGGCCACGTCCCTCGTCGAGCACCAGGCCGCTGGGACCGCCGCCGGATAGTTCGACCTGGGCGCTGGCGTCCGGCTGGAAGCTGTCGTCCGCCAGGCTCGCCGTATCGAAGACTGCGACCTTGGCGGAGCCGAAGGCAGCCAAGTAGAGACGCTTGCCGTCGGCGCTCACCGCCAGCCCCATCGGTGAGGAGAGACTCAACGCCCGTTCGGCGGCGGTCCCCACCTCGCGATCGAAGTCGATGTGCTTGTTGAGCATCCGTGGCCGGACGCCGGCAGCACTCACTAACGTCACCCTGTTGTCCGCCACGCGCCCGCGAACCGTCGTACTACCGGCCACGGAGCGGCCGGAGAAGCGGACGTGATTGCGGGCCTCGGTGTTGGAGACGTAGACCGTACCGTCCACGGGATTGACCGTCATGTTGAACAGCGTGGTACCGACCCCCCGAAAGGTATCCATCGTCCTCGGCGGAGCACCGTTGGCATCGATTTCGAACACGTCCAGGTCGGGCAGCGTGAATGGGACCGATTGGTCGAAGATCTGACCGGATTCGTCTACCCAGTGACCGTTCACGCTCCGGACGATCACGCCGGAGTCGGGTTGGGTGACTTCATCGGCACTCTTGCGCGGTGGCATCTTCGAGATCTTGTTGGGGCCGAGGACCGTCGTGCTGTTACCGGACCGGAAGATTGCGGCGTAGACCCGCGATCCGTCCCCATTCACCGCCAGGGCCCGCGGCGTGTCACCGAACAACTCCAGGATGGAAAGAGGCGCCGTCTCGCCCTCGTCGAGGACCGTCGCGGCGTCAAAGACCCAGACCAGCGCCCGGGCCGTGCCCGGCGTTCCGAAACGTGGATCGACCGGATTGTTCTGTCCCCGCCGGGCCGATGTCACAAATACCCGGCCGCCGTCGCTGCCGGCAACGACGATGTCCGCCGGTTCGTCGCCGACTTGCAGTGTCGCTATGGTCCGGGCGGGAGAAACGTCGGTCGCCACGATACTGACACTGTCCGACAGATGATTGACGACCCACACCGTTCCGGCCGGGCCCGCGGCAACCGCCACGGGTTCCATGCCCACGGCGACCGATTCCTGGTACACGGGATCTCCCCCGGCGAGAGAGAAGATTTCCAGCCGATTGTCCGGGGTGTTGACGGCGAACAGTCGCTGGCCATCGGACGACAGGGCTAACGGCCGAACCTGCCCGCTCTCGAAGGTCACATAGGACCGGGGCTTGGCGCTTGGCCGCGGGCCGGGCAGTGAGGTCCCGATGGCAGGGCCGGGAGACGGCGATGGCCCGGGGCCGGATGACGGATTGCTACCGGAACCCGATGTGGAACCGCCTCCCCCTCCACCGCAGGCGGTGGCCGTCAGGATCACCAACAACGTCAACACGGCCGATCCTGGCGTAACCCGCAGGTGCGCCGTCCGCGGTTTCGTCATCGGCTCTCTCCTCCCCTCCACCGCCGAGGCCTCCCGCGGCATCCGCATCGGCAGGCTTGGGATTCCGGCAATATCTCGATGTTGTGGTTCCGCACCAGAATACGGTGTCCGGGACCATGATTTCCACGCGGTTCGTCGTGGAATAGCGCGCACTCACCGCAATTCTCCGGTGGAAACCAGTCAGGATCGCGACTGGCAGGCGGCCTCTTCGCAGTCCCGCTCCGCCCTGCCACCGAGTCGGTGACGATAGCGGGCGAACAGCCGGTAGCCAAAATCGAACACCGGCCTGAACACCGGCCAGCCGGTGGGCGCCATCAGCCAGCCAAGGCCCACGGCGGTATACAGGCGGCGGAAAACCTCCATGCCGGTGACCATGCGCCCATCGGGCAGCAGG
Organism: Gammaproteobacteria bacterium; assembly: GCA_024640085.1. Taxonomy (GTDB): domain Bacteria; phylum Pseudomonadota; class Gammaproteobacteria; order Steroidobacterales; family XN24; genus JAHEFR01. Next base: position 23,699 of record JAHEFR010000024.1, on the reverse strand, counting down.
GCGTGGATCTTTCCGTCAACGATCTCCTGAGTGAGGCCGTAGCGGCTGGGGTCGAATTCTGGGGCTGCAATATCTTCGAGGAGTATCGCGTCTGTCCGGTCGCGGCGTTTCAGCCAGTGCATTTCCCGGCGACAGTAGGGGCATGCGCCGTCGTAAAGGAGTTTTATCTTCCAGCTCTCTCCCCCGGGATTTCCTGCAGGGGGCGTTGCGGCGGGCGCGGGATCCCAAAGAGACGCCGGCATCAGCGCCGGCGCGGCGTCGATCAGCAGCGGCGCAGTAGGGTAGTCATCGCTGGCGAACAGCTTGTGAAGGGTATTGTGGCGGTAACGGAAGATCCGGGCGAGCTGCCGCCGCAGCAACGGATGAAACAGGTCACCCAGGGGCGCCAAAGGCAATTCGTAATCCACATGATCGTAGATCATCGTTCCGTCGGGTGTCTCGACGAGTTCGTGGCGATGCACCCACCGGCGGTAGGGTCCCGAAACCTGTTCGTCCACGAAGCGAAACGGGGGCTCCCAGCGGCGGATGATCGTCTCCCAGTGAAACGGCACACCCCATAATTTCAGACGGTAGCGGATGCGCGCGCCTTCTTTCATCTCGACCGGCGGCGTAACAATCTCGAAATGCAGTTCATCCGGCGTGATCCTCTCCAGGTTGGACGCGTCACAGAAGAACGGAAACACGTCCTCCCGGGGAAGGGGTATCCGGATATGTGTGTCCAGGGTGTGGGTCATCCGTTCGTTCGGTCCGGGGAATGTGCCAATGGATTCGTCGCCAGGGTACCTCCGGATTCCCCAAAAATCAGGTCAGCGGCCGAAGTCGAGACCGGATGAATCCCGGGAACGGCCCGGGGTGGAAAGGCGCCGGAACCGCCATCAGCACCAGAGCCGCCTCCGGTTTACTGTCGGAAGGGCTCCGGCAGGGGCATTGAAATCCGGGTCCGCCTCCCCAACCGTTGTTATTATTCCGGCTGGGAATAGCGCGGAGCGGCGGTCAGTGGCCGAATCGGGAGCGAAGACTTTCTGGAGCGAGCTTCGGCGACGCAAGGTCGTCAAGGCAGCAGTGGTCTATGTGATTGTCGCCTGGCTGCTGATCCAGATCGCCGAGGTCGTGTTCGAGCCCCTGCGGCTGCCTGAGTGGTCCCTGACTCTGGTGATCGTCCTCGCCGCCATCGGATTCCCGCTGGCGTTGGTCCTGGCCTGGGCTTTCGAGGTGTCTCCCCAGGGCCTGCAGCGCGAAGTGAAGAAGACGGATGCCGAACCAGCGTTTTCGTTATCCGCCTCCCAGGGAAACGGCGAACACACCGCCCTCAGCCTGCCGAAGGCACGCTCGGACAATCGCCGGGCCATCGCCGTCTTGCCACTGACCAACATGAGCGGCGATCCGGAGAACGAATTCTTCAGCGATGGAATCACCGAGGAGATTCTCAACCTGCTGGCGAAGCAGCCGGACCTGAGAGTGGTCTCGCGCACCTCGTCATTTTCTTTCAAGAACACGACCCTGGACGTGCCAGCCATCGCCCACAAACTCGGTGTCGACATCGTGCTGGAAGGCAGCGTCCGCCGGGCAGGCAACCGGGTGCGCATCGTCGCCCAGCTCATCGATGCGGCCAACGACGCCCACCTGTGGTCCGACAGCTACGACCGTGAGTTGGAGGACATCTTCGCCGTACAGACAGACATCGCCAAGCGCATCGTCGACGCCATGAACCTGGATCCGGAGACCTGTGTCGAATGCGGTGGCAACACCAGCGACATAAAAGCCTACGACTATTATCTGCGGGGCCGCCAGTACTTCCACCAGGTGACCACCAGGGATCTGAATTTCGCCCGCGAGATGTTTCAGAAGGCCATCGAGATCGATCCGGGATTCGCGCGCGCTTACGCAGGCCTGGCCGATACGGAGAGCATCGTCGCCCAGTGGATTGACCCGGCGCCCGAGAGGCTGGAAGCAGCGGATGCCGCCAGCCGCAAGGCTCTGGAACTGGCGCCGGACCTGGCCGAGGCGCATTCCGCCCGCGGCTACGTGCTGTCGGCCAGGGGTGACTTCGAAGGCGCTGCCACGCAGTTCGAGAAGGCGCTGTCCCTGGATCCCATGAACTACGATGCGCTTTATACCTATGGCCGCTCCCGTTTTGCCGAGGGCAACCTGGAACATGCCGCCGAGCTTTGGGGACGGGCCCACGAAGCCCGGCCGGACGAGTTCCAGGCCGCCGCCCTCCGCACGCAGGCCCTGTTCTCCCTCGGTCGGGAGGAAGAGGCCCTGGAGGCGAACCGTATCGGACTCGAGGCTGTTGACCGGCGCCTGGCGCTGAACCCCGACGATCTGCGGGCACTGATGCTGGGCGGCTGCATGGCCCATCACGCCGGCCGTACCGACGACGGTCGCGCCATGACGGAACGCGCCGTCGAACTCGCGCCCAACGACGGCGGCGTGCTGCACAATGCCGTGTGTTACTACTCCAACATCGGCGAGGTGGACACGGCCATCGAGTTGTTCGAGCGGCGCATGCAGGCCATGGGCACCATCTACCGTGAGTGGGTTGAAAATGACGCGGACTTCGACAACATCCGTGACCACCCGCGTTTCATCGAACTGGTCGAGAAACTCCCGACCTACCGCGCGTAACCGACGCGCCCTGCCCCGTTTCTGTCCCATGCCGCCGGACTCGCGGTCCCTCGCGGTCCGGCCCCATCAATTTCAAAAAGCGTGACGCACTTGGCAAGACAGGTTAAATGCGTTATGTAATATTCTGAATTGTCGAACAATAATATCGTGACCGGCTGGGCACCGAGCGGCGGTGGACGTCCTGGCTGATATGGGGTCTGCAGGAAGCATTCGGGGAGGCGAATACCGCCGGATGATGGGCTGCGGCAACCCCGCATCGGAGGAAGGTCATGAGAAAGACGACGATCGCCCTGGCGCTGTGCGTGTTGCTCACCCCATTCGGGACCTACGCCGACACGGCCGAAGACAATGAATCCCAGGAAGCCAAGTGGGCGCGCCTCGCGGCGCAGACCAAACCCGGCCCCTGCCCCACCGAGGTCGAGGTCCTTCCGTACCAGTGGATCGAGCCGACCACCGGCATGGAGTACACCGCGCTGAGGCTGCACTGTCCGGGTCGGGACGACCTGGACGGCGATTCGTCCTCGAGTCCGGGCCCGGACGCGCCGGACGAGAGCGCGGCCCCTACGCCGGGCTCGGCCGGTTAGTCGCGGTAGCGCGCCCCGAAGACGACGTCCGCGCGCACGGAAAACCGGAAGCTCGGGTCGAAGTCCTCGTCGTGGCGGAACACGAGCTGCGGCTTGACCTCCAGGAACAGCCATTTCCTGTAGGCGCGGAATCGGGCCCGTACCTGCGTGTAGACCTCGTTGACGTCCGCATTGTGGTCATCGTCGGCCTGAGCACCCACGTCATAGGCCATCGCCACCCGGTCGTTGATCTTCTGGAACATGGAGAATTGCTGATTGAATTCGACCCGGTTGTCGTTGCCCAGGTAGCGGATTCGGCTGGCCGACCGGAACAGCCAGTCGTCGTTGACCTGCCTGTCGAAGTCCAGTCGTGTCTGAAGTTGGGTGCCGTCATCCAGGTACTGGGCGACGCCGGCGGAGAATCGTCTCAGCCAGACCTTCATTTGCTCGTAGCGGACTGCGCGTATCCGGACAAAGGGATCCGGAGTGCTGGATGCCTTAACCCCGATGCCGGGCAGGATGTTCCACTTCCCGGTGTCCACCAGGCTGCCTTCCAGTCCGATGTTGTAATCGTTGTCCTCCAGGGCCTTCGCGACGGAGTCCGAGCCTTGCCCTTCGACCTCGTCCGGATCTCCGCCCTCGACAAACAGCCTGAGACGCTCGCGGGTGCCGGGGAGATCCAGTCGCGCCCGGACGCGGGCCTCGGACTTGGTGTCCTCGCCGCCCTCGAAGGTCGTCTGGCCGCTGACCCGCACATAGGTGTCGGTGGTATCGGCATAAAACCGGTCGTCGGCGAAGAAGGCGTCCACCCTCTGGGCAGAGGCTTCCACCGCCGAGGACAGTCCGCCGTGGACCGCGTCCACGATCCGCTGGAACCGGCCCGGCGCCTCCTGCTCTGCCTCCTCCAGAGCCTCGTCGTTCATCCCACCCGTATCCATGGCTCCGTCCGATAGGGCGAGGGCCTGCCCGGCCGATGCCAGGGCCAGCAGAGCCGCCAGCAAGGCGCCGCCGGGCGCCGGGCCAGGAGCTCGACTCACGCCGCGCTTCCAGAGATGGACAGGGGGGAACGGATCGACATCCGCGTCGATGCTAGTTTCAATCGGGGTCAGAGAGCAATTTTTCCGGGACGGACCTTTGCATCAGCTGGGGTCAGGGACCTGTTTGTCCAGGTTCAATTCGGCGCGCGCCTGTGTCCACATCGGCATCAGCATCCGTTCCACAGCGTCGCGGGCGCGCGGCCCGACGTGGCCCTCGCCCAAGTGACTGGATCTCCGGACCCCGGATCGCCCGCCACCAGTCAGGCGAGACGGAGACGCGGATCGGCTGCGTCAATCGGGATCGGGGCTTGGTGGAACCCATTGACTTGCGGAACAATAGGCGGGTGACCCGTTTACGGTAACGATCTGAATGAAATCCTGCTGCGACACCAGTAGCCACGTCGCGAGTCTGCGCGACAGGCAACGCGGAACCCTGGTCAGGGTGCTGTGGATCAACGCCATCATGTTCGGCGCCATCGTGGCCGCCGCCATCTACGGCAAATCCACCGCCCTTCTGTCCGACAGTCTGGATAACCTGGGCGATGCACTGACCTACGGGCTCAGTCTCGTGGTCGTCTCCCAGAGTTCGACCGCCAAGGCGCGGGTCGCCCTGTTCAAGGGCGGGCTCATCTTCCTCGCCGCCTCCGTCGTGATCGTCCAGGTGATCCGCCACCTGATCGATCCGGTGCTGCCGTCCTACGAGATCATGACCCTTTTCAGCGTCGCCGGCCTCGCCGCCAACGGGCTGTGCTTGCTGCTGCTGTGGCGGCACCGGAACGACGACATCAACATGAGCTCGGTGTTCGAGTGCTCGCGCAACGACATCGCCTCCAACCTGTCGGTCATCGTTGCCGCCGCTGGCGTATGGGCCTTCGACGCGGGCTGGCCCGACGTCGTCGTCGGCGCTCTGCTGGCCGCGCTGCTCCTGAGGTCGTCCGCAAGGGTCATCAGTGGTGCCTGGTCCGAACTGCACCACCCGGTGCCGGACGCTCCTCATTGAGTGACCAAATGACCGCTCCTTGGATTCAGATTCCGAGACTGATCAGACAGTTGGCGTGGTCCGACCCCGCTTGTTTCCTGGCCTGCACCTGGAGCGCAACCACGCGTCGGTAGGCTGGATCCGGTGCTTTCTCCGGTCCGGGTCCATAATTCATTGGCAACAAGCCGACCGGGCATCGCCGGAACAACCCCCCGAGGTGGCAGATCGGGTTCCCGGCACGGACAACACAGGCCGGACATCGGAAATCCGTGGAGAGCATGGCGTCAGAGCGATACAGAGTCGGCAGCCTCATCCTGGACGTCGATGCCAACACCCTGCAACGGGACGGGCGAGAGATTCATCTCCCGAATCTCTCCTTCAAGCTCCTGGTCGTCCTGGTCCGCCGGTCGCCCAACGTGGTCAGCACCCGGGAACTCATGCAGTCGGTCTGGGGAGATGTGGTCGTCGCCGACGAAACGGTTGTCCAGCGGATCAAGTTGCTCCGCGACGCGCTGGGTGACAAGGACCCGGCGTCCCGCGGCATCGTGACGGTCCGGGGACGCGGTTATCGCCTTGTGGTGCCGGTGGCAAGATTGGGTGCCGAAGCCCCGGCGGCCGGCGCCGAACACACGACGTCCTTGGCGCAGCGCATCCTCAGGGAGGCACAACGCCGGGGCATCTTCCATGTGGCGGGGCTCTATGTGGTCGCCGCCTGGGTCATCCTGCAAGTGTCCGAGATCGCTTTCCCGGCGTGGGGAATCGAAGCCAGCCTGCTGCGCTATGTATTCATCGGCGCGATCGCGGGCCTGCCATTGGCGCTGGTCTTCGGGTGGATATTCGACATCACCCCCCGGGGCATCGTCCGCACCCGGCCGTTGAATCCGGATGCTGCCGACAAAGCGCTCCGATTGACGGACTACCTTGTCATCGCATTGCTGGCACTCGGCCTCATGGGCGTCACGTACGGCCTACTCTCTCACGTCATCGACGACCAGGCAGCGGTCACGGCGCCGACCATCGAACCACGATCCATCGCGGTGCTGCCGTTCGTCAACCTGGGCGCCGATCCGGACAACGAATACTTCACCGATGGTTTGTCCGAGGAGTTGATCTACAAGCTTTCGAAGGTCCCCGGGCTGAAGGTCGCCGCGCGCACGTCCTCTTTCTTTTTCAAAGGCCGCGTGGAAAACATCTCTGACATCGCCGGCCAACTGGGCGTCACCACCGTGCTCGAGGGCAGCGTCCGGCGTTCCGGGAACCGCCTGCGAATCAGCGCCCGCCTGACCGATGCCGCCACGGGCTTCGACCTCTGGTCCCAGACCTATGAACGCTCTCTGGCCGACATCTTCGACGTGCAACGGGACATCTCGGATGCCATCGTGCGATCGTTGAGCCTGGAATTCGGGCCAGAAGCGTCTAGCAAGATCCTTGGCGCCCTGCCGACCAGCAATATCGAGGCCTATGAACTGTATCTGCAGGGCCGCCACCTGCTGCACCAGCGAGGCACGGACGGGGTGCTCGGCAGCATCGAGAAGTTCAAGCAGGCCGTGGCACTGGATCCGGAGTTCGCCAGGGCATGGTCCTCCCTCGCCGCGGCTTATGCGCTGACGCCTGTCTGGACCCGGCAAGCACGACCGGAAACCGACGCCAAGGCGCGCGAGGCCGTGCACCGGGCCATCGACCTCGATCCCACGCTGGGCGAACCTCATGCCGTCCTCGGCGGGATCGCCGAAGAGACCTGGCAATGGGAGGAGGCCCGGGCAGCCTTTGACATCGCACTGCAACTGGAGCCCACCGACCCCCTTGCCCAGACATGGTACGCCTTCCTCCTGATCTCGACCGGAAGGCTCGACGCCGGCCGCGCGGCTCTGCTCCGCGCCGTGGACCTGGACCCCCTCGCGCCCCTGACTCACCATTCCCTGGGCTTTGTATATACGCTGCTGGGCGAGGACGACCTGGCCATCAAGCACCTGAATTTCTCCACCGAACTCGGTCTGAAATACTGGCACACGGTCAACCTGACCGGGATCCACTACCTGCGCATGGGGCAGTACGATGAGGCGATCCGGGTCCATGCCGAGGCCAGGGACGAGTTCCCGGGCCGGCTGTGGCCAGAGCCTGTGCTCCTCGCCCTGGCCGATCCTCAACGCATGCCAGAGGCCCTGGAATTCCTGGCGCAACGGGAGTCCGGGGATGGACTTTCCGGCGACGCCGCCGTGATTTTTTACGGGTTCCTGGGACAGGTCGACCGGGCCTACAAGGTTGTGCTCCCAGCCGCAAGAAAGCACCAGCTTCGCCTCGAGAATCTCTGGTTTCCGGAACTGCGCGAATTTCGGGCCGACCCGCGCTTCCAGACCCTGATCGAGATCAGCGGGCTGAGGGACTACTGGGACGCCTACGGCTGGCCCGATCTCTGCCACCCGGCGGACGACAAGGTCATCTGCGACTGACACCGGTCCGCCCAACGGCGTCAGGGACGCTTGCGGCGAAATCCATCGCCCGGTACCGGAACCCGGCCAATCCGACCGGGTCGCTCGCCCACGCCGGCCCTACATTCATTTCAGGGCCGGGTCGCCCCCAGCCGAACCACCGATGCGGTTGCATCCTCGAGGACGTTCAGGTCGACATCGGTCCCGTAGTAGAACAGGCGCGAGGTCCCGGTCACGGTCCCGCTCAGGCTGGCGCCGATCCCCATGTTGAGCGTGGCGCTACTCACGCCGCTGACGTTGACGGAAGCGGCGGAGATTGGCCGGACATTACCAAAGTCGAGCTGGCTGACACCGTCTACGCTGGCCGCAAGGCTGGTGATGGCGTCCGCTTCTCCATACAGCGCACTGACCCCCGATAGCGCAACATTCAGCTGTGCCTGGCTGAAGCCGGACAGCCAGCCATTCACCACCCCGGTCAATTCGAGGCGCTCGAGTGTCGGCGCACTCACCGCTGCTTCGAGCGTGTCGAACTGGCTCGTTTCGCCCAGGATGCCGATGTTGACGCGTGTTCCCTGCTGCCAGACGTCGAGTTGATTGATCGCGGCCTGATCCACGGTCACGTCGACAGAGAATCCGGCGTCGCTGGTGATGCGCGCGTCGAACGCACCGCCTATGGTTATCTCGTCGAAATCCTGGAAGTCATACCTGAGCATCTCCGTCTCGCCGACGGTGTCGATGAAGGCAAGGCGCCCGGCCAACAAACGGCTTCCGGCGACGATGTCGCCATCGATGAAGACCCGCGAGTCGAGCGCCAGGTCGCCGGCACTGCCACTGGAATACGCCGTCCCGACACCGGTGGTCACCGGGATCCCGAGGACGTCGAAGTCAGTCACGGAACTGAAGCGGGTGACAAACCCGGAGATCTGGACCCGCAATCCGGGAGCTGCCGGCAGCCCTGATGCACCCAAGAGCTCATCAGCGACCAGGATGCCGTCTCGCAGTGCGCCGACGGCCACCAGGCTCTGGCCGTTGGCCGGCATCCCGCCGGGCAGATCGATCAAAGCCGCGCCTCCGTAGTCGACGAGCTGGCCGTTGATGTGAAACAACAGATCGGCGAGGTTCAGCCCGGACACCTTGCCCCAGAGGCGGACGTCTGTCCCTGGCGGTGCGACGTCGATCCGTGTCGCCAGCAACTCCCCGGCGGAGTCCGGCATCCCGCTGACCAGGACTCGCGAGCCGGTGCGGAGTCCGGCCGCGCCCGGCGGGTCGATGCCCGGACCGAACACGGTCCCGGGATCGGTCAATACGGTCTGACCCATCATGGATATCGTCCCGGTCTGGCCGTCGATGCCGTCAATCTGTCCCCGAAGCGCCGTCTGAGCCTCGATGGTGTCGGCGGTCCCGGTCACCTGATCGGCATTGAGGGTACCGCTCACGGCCACCACGTGGCCGGGGCGGATGTCCGCGATGTCGCCAGCCTGCCCGTCAACAGACGCCCGCGCGTTGTCCGTCCGGTAACGCACGCCATTGACGATGATGCTGTTCGCCGCGCTGCTGATGCCGACCGAAATGATCGGCTCCGCTACCGGGACTGGCACAGGCGGCACGTTGTTCGTGACGTTGATGTCCACGTTGCCGTTGTCGCCACAACCCGCGATGAGCATGGCCAGCGCCGCCGCCATCCCAATGATTCCCGCATGTCCCGTCTTCATCTGCCTGTCTCCCTGTGCCGAGGTCCGGCCGGACAAACCGGGGTGGAAACCGGCTGTGACGAGCCGCCCGGTGCCGTTGCCGAACCGCCATGCTGGTGTGTCCGGATAAGCTGAAACCTAGCGGGACGGGCACCGGGGCGCCTGAAGACTGGCCAAAGAGATTATGAAGATTTCCTGAAGCCGGAGAGACGGCACCCCGCGGAACCGTCTTAAAGGGTATCCATCAATGCCTTGAAACGGTGGTGGTCGCGGAGCGAGTCCAGGTCCTTGTCGCTGTCGAAATAGCGTTTGTTGCGGCTGCCCAACGCCACCGCTTTCTCCAGGAAATCCAGCGCCTTCTCGGTCTGCCCCAGCCGCGCGTAGAAACAGGCGGAGTTGTACATCACTCCATTGGCCTTCGGTGAGGTGACCTGTGCCCTGGCAACCCATTCCAGCGCTTCGTCGTTCCTTCCGAGCAAGTAGCAGGCGCCCGTGGCAAGAATCATCGCTCGTGAATCCTGAGGATTGAGGTCCAGTGCCCGCTTGATCCGATCGATCACTTCCGGAGCCAGCTCCCGGGCGCGATCCAGATCGCCGATGAACTCGTGCATGTTCGCCGCCAGCGCCAGGGCCTGGTAGTCCTCCGGCCGTACCTGGGCGGCCCGTTCGAACAGCGCGGCCGCCCGCTCATATTGCTTCAGACTGCGCGCCATCTGGGCCTGGAAATGGATCGGCTCGAACAGGCGCGGGTTGATGGCGATGGCCCGGTCGAACTCGGCATCGGCCTCGTCGAATTGCTCTGCCGCCCGCAGGGACAGGCCGCGGGCCGCATGAGGTTCGGCCAGGTGCGGCGCCAGTTCGACGGCCTTGCGGCTGGCCTCGTCCGCCTGCTCGAGCCAGCCCGCTTCCTTGTCCTTGTACCAATAGGTATCGACGCACACGTACGTGAGCCCCGCCCAGGCCAACGCGTAATTCGGATCGTTGCGGATGGCCTGTTTGAACTGCTCGCCAGCTGGTTCCAGGTGACCGGGACGATGATAGAGCTCGCGCCCGCGCAGGTAGCAATCCAGCGCCTGAACGCTGTCGGTGGTGGGCTGGATGGCCTGTCGCTCGTCGGCGCTCAGGGTGAGCTTGAGTTCGGCGAACAGGCTCGCCGCGATCTCATCCTGGACGGCGAATATATCCTTGAGCTCCCGGTCGAAGGTCTTCGACCACAGGTGCCGGTCATCGACGGCATCCACCAGCTAGGCGGTGATCCGGACCCGCTCGCCGGCGCGCCGCACGCTGCCCTCCAGCACGTGCCGGACGCCGAGCTGGTCGGCAATCGTCGGCATGTCGACGTCCTTGCCCTTCAGGGCGAAAGACGAGGTGCGCGAACAGACCCGCAGGGACTGCAGGCGCACCAGCAGGTTGATCAACTCCTCGGACAGGCCATCGCTGAAATACTCGTCGTCGGGACTCCCACCGATATTCACGAACGGCAGCACGGCGATGGACGCCTCGGCGGGCGATGACTGCGCCGACGGTTCCGGTGTCTTCTCCTCCCCGGCGGGTTTGGTCACCTGGATGCCCTTCGGCGTGATGTCCAGCGTCCAGGCAAGGATCACCGCGATGGGGAAACCGAGGGCGATCAGCCAGATCACCAGGGTGCCCGCCCAATCCGGCAGGCGCAGCGGCTCCAGGGTGGCATCGGCGACCTGGATCAACCCCCAGCCCACGATGACGTAGGCAACGACGACCCGCACCACCTTGCGGCGCTTGATTTCCTCCCACAGTCCGGTGGCACCGGACTTATCGTCTGTCATCTGGGATTACCCGCTCTGAACGGACATTCCGGCGATTCTGATGATGACCGAAACCACGGCAAGATCAAGCAACGCTGCCGGTCCGGATGCGCTACCGATGCTGATCGATCAGGATCGGGTTGCCGTCGGGATCGATGATCGTGATGCTGGCCGGCCCCTCTGAGGCCTCGTCGGCCTCGGTAGCCAGATCGAGCCCCTGCTGCTTCAGCTCTTTCTGAATCTCGCGGACGTCGGTGAAAGGATTGGTTTCGCCGCCGTGCTGATCCCAGCCCGGATTGAAGGTCAGGATGTTGTCTTCGAACATGCCCTGGAACAGCCCGATGACGTGGTCCCCGTTCCTCAGGATCAGGTAGTGGTCGTCGGCGCTGCCGGCGATCGGCTCGAAGCCTAGCTTGGTGTAGAAGTCTCGGGATGCCTCGAGGTCCTTGACGCTCAGGCTGACGGAAAATGCTCCCAGTTCCATGATCTTCCCCTCCGGTTTGGTGTCTGTGAACGTAGCGGAAAGGGATTCCGCTGACCACCCTTCGCACTCAGGATGAACTCTTCTCCGGCCCTCGTCTCGGATCCAAAATCGTCACATCGAGCGCCTCACGGTAGCCGCGGCTCAGCGGGATGCCCGCGCCGCCTTTGAGGAAGATGCGTTGTCTGCCGTCCACGGCCCGCATCTCCGCGATCAGAAGGGACACCCGGCGGGCCCGGTGACAAGATAGAATCTCGTTACTTTCGTGGGCTCTAACAGGACCTGCCCATGTTTCAGATCGACCCGGTCGGGATCCTCGCGGTCGTTGCCGCGGCGATGTGCTGGTCGCTGGCGGTCGTGCTCTTCCGCGTTGGCATCCCCGGCAGCGCGGGAAGACGACTGGCGCTCCTGCTGGTCGTCGAAGGCGCCACCCTCATCTCGACTGGTTTCTTCGATCTGTTTCTGACCCCGGAAGCGCGGGCGCATCAAATGTATCCGGTGTTCTTCAAGGCCGAGGAAATCATCCACACGCTTGGCGACTGCGCGATGCTCGCGCTCTATCCGCCATTCCTCGCCGCAGCCCTGCAGACGCGCCTGACTCTTCCCTTCGGAAAACGAGGCATGCGCATCGGCATGCTGGGCGCCGCAGGAGTGCTCTTCTTCGCTGTCCTGGAGACGCCGCTGGAGTTCGGGGCAACCTGGCTTTACTTCTCGCTCACCCTGCTCTTCGTATTCGCGCTGCTGGCGTCGATCCATGCGTGGCGTTCGGCGACCGGCCCCGCCCGCAGCCGCGCTCGCGCCTTCGTGATCGCCTTCGGCATCCGGGACATCTGCTGGGGCTTTGTCTACGGCAGCGCCATCTGGATGATCTGGGCCGGGGAATACCAGGTAGTGGACTCCGACGCGTCGAGCCCGATCTACGTCGTCTACGCGCTCGGCACACTGCTGGCGGTACCGCTCATCGCCTACGGCATCCTGCGGACCCAGCTCTTCGACATCGACCTGCGCATCCGCTGGACCATCAAGCAGTCGACCCTCGCCGGCGTGATCGTGGCCATCGTCTACGTCGTCTCCGAGGGGGCGGACCGGTTCCTGTCGTCTGAGCTTGGCAATGTCGCGGGACTGCTGGCGGCCGCAGTCATCATGTTTTTCCTGGCACCCCTGCAGCGATTCGCCGAGCGTGTCGCCAGCGCGGCCATGCCCAACACGCGCAACACGCCGGAGTACACGGCGTTCCGCAAGCTGCAGGTGTATGAGGCGGCCCTGGTCGAAGCTCAGGCAGGCGACGGCGTCTCCGACAAGGAGCGCGCACTGCTCAACCGCCTGCGTGACACCCTCGGCATCTCGGAGATCGACGCGGAGACGCTGGAACGGGACTTGCAGCCGCTCAAATAACATGCGGATCAGAAAGCCGGAGCTTTCTGCCTGATCGCCAACCCCAGGACCTCCACCCGGCCCCTGGACACGAAGGTATTTGTGGCGTCGTAGGCAGCCCGGTCCGCACCGCCGCGCAATTCCCTTCAGCTCGTCGAGCGAGGGCTCATGGCGGTCGCCGATACCGGACCGCCGGCACGGGTCTGCGCCACCGGCACGGCCTTGCGGTGCCGTCTCGCGAGGATCAGCAGGTTGCCCGCCAGAGCGATACCCGCTCCCACGATGATGTGCCAGTCGATCTCCAGCCCTTCGAAAAGCGCCGAGATCAGCACGGCCACGATCGGGAACATCACAAACACGTAGCCCGCCCGATGGGCGCCGATTCGACCCAGCACCGTGAGATAGGCACCGAAGGCGATGATGGATCCGAAGACGGTCAGGTACGCCAGGGACACGACGTACCCGGTGCTGAAATCGAAATTGAACGGCCTGCCTTCGAGCAAGGCAACGAGGGTGAGGAGTATCCCCCCGTAAAGCATGCCCCAGGCGTTGGCCTGTACCACTGGCAGACCCCGCTGCTGTGCCCGCTGGGAAATGATGTTCCCGAATGACGCGATTGCGGCGCTCGCCATGGCGAGGCAGGCACCGATGAGCGTTTCATCGGATAACGAGAGGCTGTGCACAGAGGGCCAGAACAACACCACGATGCCGACGATACCGAGCGCGGCCCCGGCGTAAGTCGAGCGCTCGATCCGGGTGCCGAGCAACAGCCGCGAGTTGACGATGTTCATCCACAGTATGCAGGAGAACGATATCGCCGCCAGCGCCGAGGTGATGTGGACCTGGGCGTAATAGGCCAGCACGTAGTTGACACCGAACAGGAACACGCCGAGCAGGGCGAAGTACCGGTGCGAGACGGCGTCGAACCGCAACCGGCGTCCGGTCGCTAGACACCAGGCGAACAACAGGGCGGCCGCGGCGAGGTAGCGGTAGGCCAGGGACACTTCGATGGCGACGGACCCGAGCTGGAACTCGATGGCGAACCAGGTCGATCCCCAGATCAGGACCGCCAGGGCGTAGAGCAGGATGTTCGTCATCGCCGTCCGCCTCCCGCCGGAGCAATGCTCTGACAGCACGGGTCAGATTCTTGTGACAGTCTGCGTCCCAAGTCCAGCAGACAGCCGAGGAAGCCGTCTCCGAACAGCGTCGACCGGGACATGCGGCCGCCGCCCTCATTCAGCCACTTCGAGTGCGCATTGATCGCGGGTATGTGTTGGAAATCCACCCCTCTCCTCCTGCCTTGTTTACCCACCGGCCTTCACGTTACGGTTGACTATACGCCCGATGTGTATGTATAACAGCGCCAATTTATCATAAATGTTACCTACACAATTCAGACCATGCCGACGATTAGCAGACAGGGTACAGATTTCATTTATCAACAGGTTACGAGATTTATCTCAGGCCAGATCTCGTCAGGCGTGTTGCAGCCCGGCGATCGATTGCCCTCGCTGAGACGACTCAGCGACCGACTGTCCATCAGCGTCCCAACCGTCCGCCAGGCGTATGTGGAACTCGAACGACAGGGACGCGTGGAGTCCCGGCCCCAGTCGGGCTTCTATGTCCGGGCGCGGGCACGCAATGCGCTGATGAAGCCGGCCCCGTGCCGCGACTGCAAGCCCGCGCCGGTGCGCTGCCGCAGCCTGATCGATCGCGTCTACGAGGGCATCCACCGGCCCGGTGTTTTGCCGTTCGGCATCGCCAATCCCTCCATGGCGAAACCTGCCGCCAAGGGTCTCAACCGGGCCATGAAACGGGTCATGGCCCGCGCCGAGGAGCGCAGCATCGGCTACGCACCTTCCGACGGCGAACCGTCGCTGCGGCGACAGATTGCCTATCGCTACCTGGAACTCGGCGGCGCCGTGGAACCGGAGGAAGTGATCATCACCAACGGCGGTCAGGAGGCCTTGTCGCTGGCACTTATGGCGGTGGCTCGCGAGGGCGACGTCATTGCGGTGGAGACACCCACGTATCACGGCGCGCTGGAACTGATCGAGAGCCTGGGCATGCTGGCGCTGGAGATCGAGACCTGTCCCGAGGAGGGGCTGATGCTATCGAGCCTGCGGTCGGCGATTGATCGCCACGACATCAAGGTCTGTCTGTTTGCTTCGGCTCTGAACAACCCCCTGGGGTCGGCGACGCCGGACGAACACCGCCAGGAACTGGTTGCCCTGCTGGAGGCCCACGACATCCCGCTGATCGAGGATGACGTCTACGGTGACCTGCGATTCGACGGCACACGCCCCAGCCCTGCCCGCTTCTATTCCGAGAAGGGCCTGGTGCTGACGGTCGGCTCCTTCTCCAAAACGGTGGCGCCCGGCTATCGCGTGGGCTGGCTGCTGCCCGGCCGCTACGAGGAACGGGTGCGCACCCTCAAGCGCGCCCTGTCCTGCTCCTGCGGTCTGCTGCAGCAGATGACCCTGACCGAGTACCTGGCCTCGGGGGAATACGACCGCCATATCCGCGCATTGCGGCCGGTGCTCGAACAGAACGCGGAACGCATGACCGGGCTGATAGGCCGGCACTTCCCTGGCGAGACGAAAGTGTCGCGGCCCAAGGGCGGTTCGGTGCTATGGCTGGAGCTGCCCCGGAAGGTGGACGGCGGACACCTGTTCGGACAAGCCCTGGACGAGAACATCAGCATCTGCCCGGGCATGCTGTACTCACCCTCGCGTCGCTATCGTAACTTCATCCGGCTCAGTTTCGGCCACCCCTGGTCCGACCGGATCGAGGCCGGACTCGAAACCCTGGGGCAGCTGGTATCCGGGCACTGACCTGACCCCGCAGATCACGGCCACCGCCAGCTTCGTCGAGGAGCGCCCTCCAGCTGTTGGTGCTTGATGTTGCAGGGCCGTTGCAAAGAGATTTGCGGGCTCCCATCGTGTCGACAACCTTCCGCCTTTCCTCCATTATCGGGCGCACATTCACTCAGGGCCCCGCCCGCATGTCGATTTTCGCGGAACTCAAGCGTCGCAACGTCGTCAGGATAGCGATGCTTTACCTGGCGGAAAAATAGGGGTCGGAGAGCAATCTCTCTTCACTGGCGCTCAGGCGTCGTGAAGCGCTTGAAGACATCCGAAAGCGACATCGTGGCCAGGTCGGTGAATTCGCCGGCGTCGAAATACGAACCGTGGCAGGCGCTGCACTGCTCGTACCAGATGTGGGGCTGCTTCGGGTCGACCATGCGGGTCATCCCTCCGCCACAGCGGGGACAGCGATAATGGTCGATGGCGTTCTGTGCTTTTCCTGTAGCAACCAGCCCGATGTCGATCTCAGCGGCGACCTTTCGGTTCCGCAGCAACTCGACCTCACCGGCGTCGAACCATAGCCCGCGACATGTCTCGCATCGGTCGATCTCGATGCCCTCGATCTCGATCTGTTCCATATCGGCCCGGCACTTGGGGCAACGCATGGCGCCCGACCAGTACATGCCAGCCCCGCCGGTGCTCATGCCGACAGGATAAGCCGGACCCGTCTTACGTCGGCCGCCATGGTGATGAGCATGACGATGGCGATGGAATGACAGCGCCGCGATCAGGACGACGGTCAGGGCACCGAGCAGGATGTACGCCTCGCCGTAGGACGCCTGGTCGGACACCATGCCGTAGATTTTGGAGCCGGCGGCCGCGCCGAGGTTGGCCAGGGACATGTAGATCGCGAACTGGGTCGCCGAATTGACGCTGGAACAGATCGCCATGGCCAACGCGATCATCGAGACCATGGTTACCGGGCCCAGCAGGATCCAGATCGACAGCATGACCTTGACGTAGAGCGTGTCTTTCCACAGGAACTGTGTCTGGGCGAGGAGGAAGGCGTGGATGGCGACCAGCGAGATCGTCAGCAACAGCATGCGTTTCGCACCGTAGCGATCGATCAACGGACCGAAGCCGAGCGCGACGGCGGCGCCCGTCAGACCCATGACGGCGACCAGCTGTGACCACTGCGGCGTCGTGAACCCGAACAGATTGATCGCTGCGATGGGCATCAGCGCGTGACCGTAGCCGCTCACCAGCCCATCGAAGAACATCACCAGCATCAGGACCAGGCTGACGCGCGTCCATAAGACCGCGTTGAGCCCCTTGAACAATCCAGAGAATGACTTGCCTTCCCGCGGCGCCAGCGCCGCCTCGCCCCGGCTCCAGGGAAGCCTGCGTTCACCCTCGCGCTCGAGAGTGAACGTGAAACCCAGTAACACGATGCCGGCCACGGCCGCCGCCACTATCGCCGTGACCCCAAGACCAAACGCGACGAGCAGCACGCCCGATACCGCCGCCGTCAAGCTCCAGCCGATCGCCTTGCCGAAAGCCATGAAGGCGTTCAACCGGCCCTGCTCCTCCACGGGCGTCAGGTCGATCGACATGCCGTCGACGGCCACGTCCTGGGTGGCGGCGAAGACGTTGATCAAGACCCCCAGCAACATCAGCAGCCCGATCTGTTCGGCCGGGTTCTCTACGAACACCAGGCCGAAGAAGGACAGCGTCAGCCCCAGCTGCGCCCCCAGCACCCACGGTCGGCGCCGGCCCATGGGCAGGAACTCGTAGTGATCCATCAGCGGGCCGGAAAGCAGCTTGAATGCCCAGGGCAGAACGATCACGGCCAGGAACGAAGCGATCTGGCCGGCGCCGATGCCCTGGCTCGCCAGCCACGCCGGGATGGCGATGTTCATAAGGCCGTAGGGGATCCCCTGGGCGAAGTACATGATCGCCCCGGTGCCATATCGCACCCGGGGGTTGTCGGCGAGGATGAGCCTGTGGACCATATTTGGTGTTCTTCTGGTGACAAGCGACACGGGATGTTACCGCGACCGGGTCAATGATGGCGATCGAAAGCAACCCCGCCAGGGGCCTGGTTCAAGAACCGGAATGGCGTGTCATTCTGGTGGCCGGACGCCGAGATACCGGGTCACCGCCAGCGTCAGTTCCCGGGTAAACCGCTCGGCACCGAACGTGCCGGCACTCTCCACCAGTCGCCCGCCATTGACGACGGCGTCACGTGACAGCCCACCCACCAGGGCGAGCACAAACAAGGCCGTCTCGTCACTAGCGGTAACGGAGCATTCGTCGCTGCGGGCGTGCAGGCAGCGCTGCAGTGCCCGTTGCAGCCGCGCATTGAGGTCCCGCGCCCGGCGCGTGAACGGATTGGCGGGACCGGATGCGATGCGCAACGCGTCCGACCGGATGATCGCGGCGTAATCAAAGGTTCGCCGGACGACTGTCCGGGTGAATTCGGCAAGCAAATCCGCGAGCGGCTCCGGTCGCTTGGGGTCCAGTACCGCCTCGACGTTTTTCTCGAGACTGGTGCAGCGGACATCGTAGAAGTAATAGACAGCAGCAGCCTTGTTGGCAAAGCGGCCGTAAAAGGCACCGACGGAACAGCCAGCTTCGGTGACGACATCCTGCACCGAGACGCGATCGAACGTCCCGGCACGCAAGTGCTTCTCCACGACCGCCAGGATCTTCTCCTGGGTCCGGGTGGAGCGCGTCTGCCTCGGAGCGTTAACGGGGCTTTTTGACCTGGGTTTCGGCTTCATATTAGAATACGATTCTAATTCTATTTATTCCGAATAACAACCTGTCCGGGAGCGCAGGTATGAACAGAACGAAAGCCCTGGTAGACACCGCAATACTCCTCGCCGCGGTTGCGTCTGTATGGTCACTGCGATTCCGCGGCGTCGAGTACGTCGGCATCCTGGCGATGGCGACCGGCATCCTGACCGTACTCGCCGTGTTGCGATGGCGGGGACAGACCCTCGCCGACATCGGCTGGCGCACGACATTCCGCGGCAAACAGCTCCGTTCACGCACCCTCGAAGTCATAGGGGTCACCGGGCTCAGCATGCTGGCAGGCGGCATGCTGGCCGGATTCGTCTTCGGTATGCCCGAGCAATCGACGGCCGTGAGCCAGCTTCCCGAAAACGCCTGGCTGTTCCTGTTGGACGTTACGATCCTGACCTGGGTGTTCATCGCCTTCGGCGAGGAACTGGTGTTCCGTGGCATGCTGCTCGCCCGCCTGGAAGTGCTCTTCGGCCTCCACGGGCGCGCCAATGTCGTCGTGGTCAGCCTGGCGCAAGGGATCCTGTTCGGCGCCGGTCACGCCTCCCAGGGGGCAACCGGCATGGTCATGACCGCAACCACCGGCACAGCCCTGGCGGCCTACTTCATGACGCGGGGCAGACGAACCCTTGTCCCGCTCGTGCTGTCACACGGAATCATCGATACGACCGTGCTGACGGCTTCCTGGCTGTCACGCACGTTTGGAACCTAGCGGGGCGGACAGGGGTCGGATCACGCCGTTGAGTTCATCACCCGACCCGATCCGCTGCCTGTAGACTATCGGCGACCGGGAATGTCCGGGAATTCACGGGGTAGGACGATGAAGTGGAAAGGCCGTCGAGCCAGCACGAACGTGGAGGACGCCCGCCGCCGCCGCGTAGTCCGTGGCGGCGGCTCGGGACTCGGCCCGTTGGTGAACCTGGTAGGCCGGACCTTTGGCATAAAAGGCATCTTGGCCCTGCTGGTGCTCGGCTTCATCGGCTGGCAGATGGGTCTGCTCGACCCGGCCGCGCTACATGGGGGTGGGGAGGTCCGGGAGGTCGACTACCAGCCGACGCCGGAGGAAGAGGAACGCCTGGCGTTCGTCAGGGTCGTCCTGGCGGATACCGAGGATATCTGGTCCCAGGAATTCACCCGTGTCGGCCGCCAGTACCAGGAGCCCGAACTCGTCGTCTATCGCGGCCAGTATCCGACGGCCTGCGGGCTGGGCGACGCGCGCATGGGCCCCTTCTACTGTCCCTCGGACCGCCGGGTCTATATCGACCTGGGGTTCTACGATGATCTGGAGCACCAGCTGGATGCCCCGGGCGACTTTGCCCAGGCTTATGTGATCGCCCACGAGATCGGCCATCACGTGCAGAACCTGCTCGGCATCTCCGAACAGGTCGCCGCCATGCGCGGACGTCCCGACTACAACGAGTACTCCGTGCGCCTGGAACTGCAGGCCGATTACCTGGCCGGCGTGTGGGCCAACCGCAACCAGCACTACCTCGACCGGGGCGACATCGAAGAGGCCATGCGGGCCGCCAACCAGATCGGTGACGACACCCTCCAGGCGAAGACCCAGGGTCGTGTCGTCCCCCACGCCTTCACCCACGGAACCTCCGAGCAGCGCATGCGCTGGTTCCGGCGCGGGCTCGAGAGCGGCCGGATCGAGGACGGCGACACGTTCGAGATGCCCTACGACAGTCTCTGAGCGGCGCCACGCCAGTTCCAACGATGGGCTCGGACCACGCCAACCAACTGGTTTGATTGTGTATTTGTCCTGACCTGGCCGCTCCGAGTAGACCTGCCTGGTCACCAAATCGATGTTCGCGACACCGCACCTCAAAGCGACCGTCGAGGTGCAGTCGTAGTCCCGACCGCGGGCGTCAGAGCGCCAGCGGCTTCACCGTGGCGATCCGCTGCGGCTCCTGCCGCCATGCATCCGATACGTCCACGTACACCTCGATGAGGTTGCCGTCCGGATCGCTGAAATACAGCGACTTTGTTACGTCATGATCGGTGGGGTCCACCTCGACTCCGGCCGCCTCCAGTTGCTCTTTGGCTTCCACCAGGCGATCGAGGGACTGACCGAGACAGAACGCCACGTGATGCAGGCCGGCGGCCTGCTCACCGCCGCTGGCCTCCTCACCTGACACCTCAAAGAGCGCGAGATCGTGATGATTACCGAGGCTGAAGAAGCTCATCCTCATGCCCTGTTCGTCGAACCGCGCGCATACCTCCATGCCGAGGACACCGGTGTAGAACCGTTCCGCCCGCTCGAGGTCCGTCACCTTGAGGACCACATGTCCGAGAGATTCTATTTTCATTGTGCCCCTCCTCTCGCCGTTTCAACCGGTGGTGCCGGTCATAGCTTTATAGCTTATTGATATAGTGGATCCAATACCGGGTCCACGACCAGATTGAAGGGTTAACTCATGCAGAAGCTTTTCCGGACTTCGATTCTTGTCGGCGTATTCGCCGCGTCACTCGGCGCTGTGCCGGCCACTGTCTCGGCTCAGGAGACGGAGAGCCAGAAGGCCGTCCTCGTCACCGGTGCCAGTTCGGGCATCGGTCTCAAGATCACCGAGGTGCTGGCCAGCAAGGGCTACTTCGTCTATGCGGGCGCCCGCAAGCCGGAAGACCTGGCCGCGCTGAACGAGATCGAGAACGTCGAGTCCATCCGTCTCGACGTGACTGTCCAGGAGGACATCGACGCGGCGGTCGCCCGTATCACGGAGGCCGGCCGCGGCCTGCACGGGGTCGTCAACAACGCCGGTGTCGCCGTCTTCTCCCCAATGAACGAGACACCTGAGAAGGACATCGACTTCGTCTTCGACGTCAACGTCTACGGTCCCTACCGGGTCAACAAGGCCTTCGCGCCCCTGCTCGTCGCCAACAAGGGCCGCACCACCACCATCGGCTCCATCTCGGGCTTCGTTTCTGGCGCCAGGGGCGGCACCTACAGCATGAGCAAGTTCGCGGTCGAGGCCTATACCGACGCCCTGGCCGCGGAGATGGCTGAGTCCGGCGTCCTCGTCAGCGTCATCGAGCCCGGCGGCTTCAAGTCGGAGATCCGGAGAAAAGTGGTGCTGCACGCCATGGGCAAGGATCCGGAAAAGCCCGGTCAGCTGACGGCCGAAGAGCAGGCGCAGCTCGATGAGCGGCTGACACGCTTTGCCGACCTCAAGGAGCCCGACGCGGTGGCCGAGGCGACCCTGCACGCGCTGTTCGACGAGCAGCCGAGACTCCGCTACATGGTGACGCCTGACCAGGAGGAAGCGGAGATCACCATCCGGACGGTGCTGACGCGGGTGGCCCAGCTCAACGCCGATCAGCCCTTCAGCTACAGTCTCGAGGCGCTGCAGGAGATGCTGGCGGAGGCCGTGGCGGCGCAGTAGTAGCCGGTGGTGCCGGTCATAGCTTTATAGCTTGTCTTGTGTATCGCATGGATTCCCGGGAGGGCTGTGGCGCACCCCAAGCAGGCGCTGCCCCGGATCATGCAGAATAGATCTCTCGCCGTTTCCTTTATCATCCTGCGATGACCACGGCCGCCCAAACCTCGTTCGCCGCCCTCGTCCGCCTGCTGCGCTATGCCCGCGGCTTCCGGCGGCGGATCGTGTTCGCCACCTTCTACTCGGTCATGAACAAGATCTTCGACGTGATGCCGGAGATCCTGATCGGCATCGCCATCGACGTGGTCGTCCGGCAGAAGGACTCCTTCGTGGCCGCGATCGGCATCGCCGACCCGAAATGGCAGCTGGCGTTCCTCGGCGGGCTCACGCTGATCGTGTGGATGTCCGAATCCCTGTTCGAATACCTGCTGCTGATCGGCTGGCGCAACCTGGCCCAGGAACTGCAGCACGCCATGCGGCTCGAGGCCTACGAGCACGTGCAGAAACTCGACCTGGCCTATTTCGAGGACAAGAGCACCGGCAACCTGGTGACCATCCTCAACGACGACGTCAACCAGCTGGAACGGTTCTTGAACGGCGGCGCCAGCGACCTGGTCCAGGTGGTGACCACCGTCGTCGTGGTGGGCGGCGTGTTCTTCATCATCTCGCCGTTGATCGCGCTGATCGCCTTCACCCCCATCCCCCTGATCATCATTGGCGCCTTCTACTTCCAGCGCCGGGCCCAGCCCCTGTATGCCGACGTCCGCGAGCGGGTCGGTAGTCTCGGCTCGCGGCTTTCGGCCAACGTCTCCGGCATCACCACCATCAAGAGCTTCGCCACCGAACGCTTCGAGGCCGACCGCATCCGTCAGGACAGCGCCTCCTACGTGCAGGCCAACCGCAAGGCCATCGCCATCAGTTCCGCCTTCATCCCGGTCATCCGTATGGCGATCCTGGCAGGCTTCGTTGCCACCTTCCTCCTGGGCGGCTGGATGACCCTGGAGGGCACCCTCAACGTCGGCGCCTATGGCGTGCTGGTGTTCCTGACCCAGCGCCTGCTGTGGCCGCTGACCCGGATCGCCGAGACGGTGGATCTCTACGAACGCGCCATGGCCTCGTCCCGGCGAATCCTCGATCTCATCGAGACGCCGGTTTCGATCCGGGACAGGGCCGATGCCAGGTCCCTGGAGCAGGTGCAGGGAAGGATCGAGTTCCAACACGTCAATTTCGCCTACGGCACCGGCGAACAGGTCCTGCACGACATCGACGTCACCGTCGAGGCCGGCAGCACCATCGCCTTCGTCGGACAGACCGGCTCGGGCAAGAGCACCCTGATCAAGCTGCTGCTGCGCTTCTATCAGCCGGACTCGGGAAAGATCCTGATCGACGGCCAGCCCATCGTCGACGTCAGTCTAGATAGCCTGCGACGCAAGATCGGGCTGGTCAGCCAGGACGTGTTCCTGTTCCAGGGCACCATCGCCGAGAACATCGCCTACGGCAGTCCGGATGCCACACCGGACAAGATCAGGGAGGTGGCCGAGGCGGCGGAGGCCACCGAATTCATCGACCGCCTGCCGCAAAAGTACGAGACCGTCGTCGGCGAGCGCGGCCAGAAACTCTCCGGCGGCCAGCGCCAGCGGCTGTCCATCGCGCGGGCGCTGATGAAGAACCCGCCGATCCTCATCCTCGACGAGGCCACGTCCGCGGTGGATAACGATACCGAGGCCGCTATCCAGAGATCGTT
>JAHEFR010000053.1 GCA_024640085.1 Gammaproteobacteria bacterium | reverse complement strand
AACGCCAACGGGACGGATCTCGGGCTGTGGGTGCTGGGGCAGGAGGATGTCATCCCGGTGGTCGGCCGTCTGGCCGGCGGTAACGCCGACGTGCTGCTGTTCCATCGTGATGGCCCGCCACCGGCGACCTCGACGCCCGTCCCCACGACCACGACGAGCCTCTATCCCAGGGTGATCGAGGTGCAGGCCCCCGACGTGCTGATCGGCGGCACCAACCAGAATATCACCGTCCGGCTGGACCGGGCCGCCGAGGCCGACACGCCGCGGGTCGCCCTGACCAGTAGTCACGCCGACGTCCTGGCTCTGCCGCAATACGTACAGGTGCCCGCCGGTCAGACCTCCGTGTCGCTGAGCGCCAGTCCCAACACCGTCACCCAGTCCCTGTCTGTCACCGTCACCGCCGGCATCTACGTCGAGACCCCGGACAGCAGCAGCCAGGCTAACGCGAGCATACGGATTGATCCACCACCGGTAGCGAGCGCTCCCCCACCGCCGACCACATCTGTGCCCCCCCCCGCCAGCGGCCCCGCATATCTGCAGCTTGATGGTGTCGACGGGGGTGTTACGGAAACGGGATACGTCGACCAGATTCAGGTGCTGGCATGGCGCTGGGTGACGGGTGATGCGGGCGGCTCTTCGACGTATTCGACGGCGGCTGCCGAGACGCAGCCCAAAGGCCTGCGCATCACCATCCGAAACAGCGGTGCAACGCCTGGGCTGATCGAGGCCGTGACGACCGGCCGACTTGCGCCGCGAGCGGTGCTGACTGTGATCAATCCCAGCAACGGTCTTCCCGCGTTCCGGTTTGAAATGACCAACGTCCTGGTAACGGACCTGCAAACCGGTAGCAGGCAAGGGGATGACAGTACGTCAAGCGAGGTGGGCCTGAATTTCGGCTCGATCAATCTGCAGTAGGGCCGACGCGCTGATGGCAGATTGTCTCGCGATACGGGGCAAACTCTACAGGTCACACCGGGGAGGAAACATGAGGGAAGATAGCAGGAGGCGGCCCATCAATGCCGCAACATCGATAACGATCAGTCTCGTACTGGGTCTCGCCGCATTGGCCGCCTTCGCCCAGCAGGGCGGCCCGCCGGAAACCATCCGTGCGCTTCCAGCCGCGGCGAACCCGCCACCCGATGCCGTGGAAGCGGAGCGAATGGAAAAGGAGAAAATCCCCGAGCCGCCCGCCAAGGGCCAGAGCAAGGGACGTGTTCTGCCGACCGCGGCAGCGCCTCCGCCGGACATCGCAGCGGCCGAACAGGCAGCGAAACAGGAAATCCCGCCGCCACCGGGGAAGGCCAGGCCCGAGGCACTACTGGAAAAGATCCAGTCGCGCCCGGGGGGCGCCAAACGGGTCGATGATGCAAAACAGGGCAAGGGCCCCATGAAGTCACAGGGACGCTCCGGAGATTCCACAAGTTCAGTGTTGGAAACTGTGGGTGCCTTTTTGATGATGCAGGCTGAAGCAGGAGATACCTTCACCCTGGACCTGACACCGCAGGTCGCCGGCTCCGATGGTCGT
The DNA here is from genome assembly GCA_024640085.1 of Gammaproteobacteria bacterium. GTDB lineage: Bacteria > Pseudomonadota > Gammaproteobacteria > Steroidobacterales > XN24 > JAHEFR01. Next base: position 8,994 of record JAHEFR010000053.1, on the reverse strand, counting down.
CACACGGGCCTGTATTCATCCTCCCCGTATGGTTACGCGTCGGCCAGGGGGGCCCTTGTAAGCTACTACTATCCGTCTAATTCAAGCATTTACTTGCAGGCGGGCAGCTTCAGCCCGTTTGCTTACCAGGTCTCGAATCCATACGTCTACTCTGTGGTAAATGTACCGGCGGACGGCTGGTACATCATTAACGTCAATGCCCTTCTCTACGCGCCCACCCTGAATATTCATCATTACGAGGGAGGCAGTTACGTGCTGCTGGAGAATATGCCGAAGCAGCCAGGCTGGGCTGATTACCCTACCCTGCAGTATCTGACCGCGGGTACCCACTACTTTTACTTCGTCTTGACCGGTAGCGGTCACGTATCCCGGGTGTCCTACGACTCCTACCCCTGATACGCGATTACCTGTCAGATGGGAGCACGACCCCACCCGCGTGGTGGGGTCCTTTCTTTCTATGTCTTTAGTTCCGAATGACAGGCCGATACAAGAGTCGGAGTTGGGATTGCTGACCCCCTACTCCCGGACGTCGATCACGATGGACCGGGACGTCCAGTCGCCGAGTGCGGGTTCCTGCTCCTGCGCGACCTGAGGCTCCGAGGCCGGCTGATCCGGCACCACAGTAACGCCTCTGACAACAGCAGCACCCAGGGCCGATCGGAGCTGGGAGATTCCACTCACGCTATCCGACTGCCTCGTGAGCTGGCGGATGATCTTTGCCATCTCGGGAGTTTCGCTGGCAAAGACCAGGATTGTGTCGCGGCCTGCCGGCGGACTGTAATCCCAGTGAAAGCCTGCCGCATTGCCCGCCCCCAGGCTGTCCGGAATTCTGACGACGGTGCCAGCCGGGGCATAGCCGTCAGGGAAAAAGGAATCTTTCTGGTAGTTGTTGGGAAATAGCAGATTGACGTTCCCTTCCGTATCCACATCCACGATCGTCAGATATACGTCCCGATCTGCCTGAACCTCTAGCACCAGGCTGTTGCCCGGTCCACGCGGTTGCCCAGGTTTGCGGATCGACAAAGACTTCGCCGTATCGCCGCTGACCTTCGTCAGTCCCCGGGTCCCGGCTTCTGGACCGCCAAATCCATCGGCCGCCGGGATTCGCGCCTCGAGCGAAATTTCGGATGCCGGGTTCTGCAACGCGAGAAGAGCGAGGGCATGGGATGATCGCCCGATGATATCGGAAAGCCGCTGTGCGATGACCTTGTCAGCGGCGTCTGGAAACGCGAGGATCTGTGTCAATCCCGCAGCGTCAGTGATATTCCATCCCCTGCTGTCATATGCCGCTACAAAACGTGCAAAGCCGCCCGCGTCAACAAACTCGACTCCCTGGTATCGGTCTTTGACCAGTCGCTGTAACGATGATTGACGTTGTTGAGTCACGCCCTCGATGCGGAGGGGCACGCTCCCGGAGAGATCGGGAGGTGTGAGCATCACGGCCCGTGACCCCTGCTCTATGGTCTGGCGGGTGAGTTCCAGCTCGAGGATCGAGTCGTTGCCGCTCAGTCCCCTGACGACGCCAAAGGCTATGGCATTACCGAAATCGAATCGGGTTTCCCCGGGAAGATAGATGGCCCACTGCGACCCCGGTTGCGCATTCATGGAAACACCATCCAGGAGACGCACACGACTATCGTCGGCCGGTGCAACCATCAGCCAGGCCCGTCTCGAAGGTCCTTGCTGAGGGCCTGCTGATTCCGATTCCTCGTCGGTGGACAACAGCGGCAAATCGATCTTCTCTTGCGGCCCTTCGAGTTGTGGCTCCGGCGCGCGGATGAAAAATTGCTCCTGGATACGTGCGAGCTCTGACTTGACACCCGCATGAAGTTGCCGGGGCGATGCCGATGGGCCCAGCCTGTCAAAGGTCCGCGCCAGAGAGTACGTGAAGAGGCCGTAAAAACCTTCGTCAATAGGTGCGTCCAGCGCCTCTTTGTCCGGGGGTGCTCCCGCCATTAGCAGATGCGGCAGTTCCTTGACGGCAATGACTTCGCGGGTTTGCTGCTCGTACAGTTCTGCCCGATCGTCCGGAGGGACGGTTCTCGCCAGAACCGAAGCGGAGCGGGTGATGGTGCCAGAATGGCAGGAGTCGAAGACGATAAAAACGCGATTTGATCGGATCCGCGCAAAGCGCCGCTCCAGTTCATCATCCAGAATATCCCTGACGCCGGGCGTCCTCGCATCGTGGGAGAGAATGGTTTCATCGAAGCCGTCGTCCTCGTCGCCGTTCTTGTCCTTCTGTCGGGAACCATGGCCCGAATAATGGAAGTAGACGACATCCTCCTCTCCAGCCTCCGCTACAAGGACATCGATGGCTTTCAGGATGCCTTTCCGAGTCGCTTCCTCGTTTGTGAGCATCCGAACATTGGCCTCGTCGAACCCCAGCCGCGTCACCAGAATCCGATGCATCATTGTGACGTCATTCACCGCGCCATTCAGATTGTTCACCTTGGGCGAGGCGTACTCATTGATGCCGATCAGCAGTGCGTGGTGATGGACTTCAGCCCGTGCACCTTGCCCGATCAACAAGAGAACCAGGATTGACAGGGTAGAAATGTGATTCGTGGCTTGCACTGAATACCGCTCCCGCTCCCTGGAATTTCCAGGCGCCTACATAACCCCGGCAGCCGCGGACGATTGTGGCATGAACGACACCCTGTCGATAGAAAGCCCGATCTAGAGTAGCGTCAAACAAAACATGTAGAACGAGTCGAGAAAGTAACGTTAACGTATTGTTTTATTTATTGGTGCCCGGGGCGGGAGTCGAACCCACACAGGATTTCTCCTAGCGGATTTTAAGTCCGCTGCGTCTACCAGTTCCGCCACCCGGGCGCCGTTCGGCACCAAGCTTACTCGACCCCTGCGCGCTTCTCCACGGATGCCGGAGTGAGCGCCACTACGCTACTGCGACCTTCGCCTGATGGGTACGGGATGCCTCGACACCCGTGATTTTCCGGCGAGGTCCAAGCCAGTATGATTCACACCTGACCCAGCCTGGAGCACCCCGATGCGCATCCTCACCGTCGCCCTCCTCTCTTTCGCCGGTCTCGCGACTCTTGCTGCAGCCGAGCCGTTGCCGTTCCTGGAGCCAACAGTCTCCTATTCCGGCACCCGCGTCATATCCACGCCCGACGGGGATTTCAGCCAGCGCGTGTACTGGACCCCGGAGAAGGTCCGCACCGAGACGGAGATGCCGGGCATGGCCATGATCAATATCGTCCGGGAGGACCTGGGCGTGATGTGGATCCTGTCACCCAACGGCGGCATGTGCCTGGAGCAGACCCTGGCGGAAACCGAAACCATGGGTCTGGCGCCTGGAGCCGAAGCCTACACCGAGGCTGACGTGGATTTCGAGGAGGTGGGTAAAGAGACGGTCGACGGCCTGGCGACGACTAAATACAAGGTCACGTCAACCGACGAGAACGGCACCAACCAGGCATTGTTCTGGGTCACCGAGGAGAATATCCCGGTGCGTATGGAGATCGAACCGGTGGCTGCCATCGGCCCCGACAAGGTCGTGATCCAGGTGCAGGACCTCAAGACCGGCCCCTTGCCCGAGGATCTGTTCGAGGCAGGGATGGAATGCCAGCCCATGCCACCCATGCCCCCGGGCAAGTCGCCAGGAACGCCCTGACGGCGACGGACAACAAGCGGAGAAGAACTGGAGGCTAGGACCGGAATCGAACCGGTGTACGCGGCTTTGCAGGCCGCTGCATCACCACTCTGCCACCTAGCCGGAGAGTGTCTCGGCCGCGATTCTAACCCATGCCGGGGGTCGCGTGCAGCGCCCAATCGGGCGAGCCGGCTCGGTCTCAGACCACGGGCGGCTCGGCCCCGTGTGAAGAGATCTGCAGCGCGTCGATCTCGGTCCTGAATTCCTCCACGGTCTCGGCCGCCCCCTTGGCGTCCTCGAACCGGGCGATATTGAACAGGGCATCGCCCTCGTGAACCAGGGGGAGCTGAGATCGCCCGATCACCAGCCCGGCGAAGGGTGATTCCACTTCGAACTCCGTCTCTCCGAATGCGTCGCCGATCACACCGAGGGGCTGGCCCCGGCGTACCCGTTCGCCGGGATTCACATGGGCCCTGAGGATCCCGCTGCCGGGCGCTCTCACCCAGCTCGTGCCGCTGGCGATGACCGGATCCAGGCGTTGATGCCCGCGGCGAGTCGCAGCCACCATGCCCAGTTCGCGCATCACGTTGACCACGCCCTTCAGTCCGCCGCGGATGGCCCTTTCGTCAAATCGCAGGGCCTCGCCCGCTTCATACAGGAGCATCGGGATACCGTGCTCTGCCGCATACTCCCGGAGGGAGCCGTCGCGGAGATTGGCGTTGATCAGCACCGGCACCTCGAAGGCCCGTGCAAGGGCCAGGGTCTGCTCGTCATCCAGGTTGGCCCGGATCTGGGGCAGATTCCGGCGATGGATGGCGCCAGTATGGATATCGATGCCGCAGTCGGCGCGCCGGACAATCTCGTTGCCGAACAGATACGCCAACCGAGCCGCGATGGAGCCCTTTCCGCTACCGGGGAAGGAGCGGTTGAGGTCCCTGCGGTCGGGCAGGTACCGGGACAGGTCGAGGAATCCGTGGACGTTGACGATGGGGACCGCCAGAAGCGTGCCCCGAAGAGAATCGAGCCGCTTCAGCCGCAGCAGCCGGCGGATGATCTCAACGCCGTTGAGCTCGTCGCCGTGGACTGCCGCGCAGACGAACAGGGTCGGCCCCGGCCGGCTGCCGTTGACCACGTGGACGGGCATGGTGAGAGGCGCCCGGGTGTAGAGCTGAGCCACGGGGAGATCGACCGTGCGACGGCTCCCGGGCTCGACCTGGACACCACCGATCTCGATCACATTCCCGGTCGGCTTCCGGCGCCTTGGGCTGGCCATGATCTCAGCCCTGGCCCCGGGTACGGGTCCGGCCATGCTTGGCGTTCTTCTCGAGGAATTGCATGATCATCCCCGCCACATCCTTGCCGGTTGTGGATTCGATTCCTTCCAGGCCGGGAGAGGAGTTCACCTCCAGTACCACCGGCCCGTGATTGGATCTCACGATATCGACACCGGCGACGTTCAGGCCCATGATTTTCGCCGAGCGCACGGCGGTCAGCCTTTCCTCGGGCGTGAGACGGACCAACTCTGCTTTCCCACCCCGGTGAAGGTTGGAACGGAATTCGCCCTCGGGGGCCTGGCGCTTCATCGCCGCGACGACTATCTCACCGATGACGAACGCACGGATGTCGGCGCCGCCGGCCTCGGCGATGAATTCCTGCAACAGGAAGTTTGCCCTGAGGCCACGGAAGGCATCGATCACGCTCTCGGCGGCCTTCTTGTTCTCGGCCAGCACCACGCCCTTGCCCTGAGTGCCCTCCAGCAGTTTCAGGATCACCGGCGCACCGCCAACGAGCTTGAGCAAGTCGTCGGTGTCATCGGGGGAATGGGCGAAGCCGGTCACGGGGAGGCCGATGCCCTTCCTTGCAAGCAGCTGCATCGAGCGGAGCTTGTCCCGCGAACGCGTGATCGCCACCGACTCGTTCAGCGAATAGACCTCCATCATCTCGAACTGCCGCACCACGGCAGTGCCGTAGAAGGTCACCGAGGCGCCGATACGCGGGATGACGGCGTCGAAACCCTCCAGGGCCTCGCCCTTGTAATGCACGGCAGGCTTATGGCTGGCGATGTTCATGTAACAGCGCAGGTGGTCAATGACCTTCACCTCGTGACCACGCTCCTGCCCTGCCTCTACCAGCCTGCGAGTCGAATACAGGGCCTTGCTCCGGGAAAGTATGCCGATCTTCATCCATTCTCCTCCAGGGACTTCTTCTTGGCTGGTCGCCGCGGACGCTTGCCGATGAGATATGACCGTTCGCTGTCGACCACGAGCCGGCCCTTCAGGGCCGAGCGTCCGAGAAGCATGCGGAAACGCATATTATCCCGACCGGTGAGTGTCATTTCGATGGGCCACTCGGCCCCGCCTATTCTCACGGTCGTTCGAATGACGTATCGGTCTTCCGTATGGCCCCCGGAATCCGTCACCGGTCGCCGGTCGACGACGTCGGCCACGCAGTAGATTTCCGGCGTCACCCGCCGCTGAACCGGGTGCATGCCGAAGCGGACCCGTGGCCGGCCGTCCTCTTCAAAACATTCAACGCTGAACGCATGCAGGGCCGAGGTCCTCGCCCCCGTGTCCACCTTGGCCTTGATAGCCGCGATACCCAGTTCGGGCAGAGACACCCACTCCCGCCATCCGACCGTTCGTTTGCTGTCAGGATCTTTCATGTCTGGTGTCCGCAGTTCGATTCTATCCTCCCCGGGCGCAGCCGACGGCAGGGGTCAGTGGCCCAGAATACAACGCCCGGGCCATGATCACGAAGATTTCACCCCGGGGTGCCGACTTTCGGCCTGATGCCTTGCTCCGGCCCGGCCGCAGTTGCCGGATCCGCAATTTCCCTTACTATCTGCAGAACCATCACGGAGCGGACGCCCCGACCATGACGAGTTCCCAGCCCCGGCGCCTCCTGCCGAGCGTGCTTGTAGCCGCGATCATCAGCGGCTGCGGCTGGAGCGACGGACCCGATGACATCGCACCGGTACCGCCGAGCAGCGACGGCGCCGTGGTCCTGCACCGGGGCAACGGCTCCGAACCGAAGACCCTCAATGTCGTGCATGTGGACGAGACTGTCGGCAGCACGGTAGTGATGGATCTGTACGATGGGCTTCTGCGAACCGATGCCGACGCCCGGCTGGGGCCCGGCGTGGCCGAAAGCTGGGACGTGAGCGAAGACGGTATGACCTACCTGTTCCACCTGCGGGACGACAGCCGCTGGTCTAACGGGGAGCCGGTCGTAGCCGAGGATTTCGCCGCCGCGCTCCGCCGCTACGTCGATCCCAAAATCGCCTCCGAGAACGTCCAGTTCTTCTATCCCATTAGCAACGCCCGGGAGATCGTACTTGGAAACCTGCCCGTCGAAGCGCTAGGCGTGGCCGCGCTGGATGATCGCACACTGGAGGTCCGACTGGAGCAGCCGACCCCATGGTTCCTGTCGATGATGGCGACGAGGTACGGGTTCCCCATCCACAGGCCAAGCATCGAGGAGTACGGCGAGGCTTACGCCCGCCCCGGCACCCTGATCGGCAACGGGCCCTACATGCTGGCCGAATGGGTGATGCAGTCCCATATCATGCTGGAGCGGAACCCCTACCACCCAGGAGCGGACCGCAGCGATATCGACAGGGTATTCTTCTACCCGACCGAGGACATTTCCTCCGAGTTCAAACGCTATCGGGCCGGCGAGCTGCATTACACCCGGGAGGTGCCGAAGCAGCAGATACGCTGGATCCGGGACAGGATGACCGACCACCTCCGGTCCGGGCCTTACCTGGGCGTGTACTTCCTGCCAATGGACAACACCGAGCCGCCCTTTGACGATATCCGGCTCCGCAAGGCCCTGTCGATGGCCGTTGACCGTAACATCCTCGCCGAGAAGGTAGCCGGCGCCGGCGAGGTGCCGGCAGAGGGCCTTGTGCCCTCCTACGTCAGCGACTACCCGTCGCCACGCTACGATTGGCTGGAATGGCCCATGGAGAAGCGGCTGAGCGAGGCACGGCGGCTGTATGCAGAGGCTGGCTACGGGCCGGACCATCCCCTGGAGTTCAGCCTGTACTACAACACCAGCCAGAACAACAAGCGGATCACCCTGGCGGTCGCCGCCATGTGGAAGCAGTCTCTCGGCGCGCGGGTCTCTATCCTCAACCAGGAGTGGAAGGTCTATCTCCAGACCCGCAAGTTCCCCGGGCAGTGGGACATGATCCGCATGGGCTGGATCGGCGGATGGGACGATCCGAACAGCTTCCTGGAAGTCATGCTCACCGGCAGTGACTTCAACGATGCCGGTTTCTCCGATCCGGAATACGACCGCATGGTGGCCGAGGCAAACCGCATGACGGATCCGGCGGTGCGCGCCTTGGCGCTGGCCGCGGCAGAAATGCGCATGCTGGATCAGTACCCGATCATTCCACTTTTTTATTACGCCACCAATCGTCTGGTCCGGCCCGAGGTCGCCGGCTACCGCATTAATATCCTGGACCGGGACCCTTCCGCCTTCTACGCCCTGGGGCTGGCGCCCTGAGGTCCCGGATGCGCCGACGACAGGTCGCAGCGGCGGCTTGACTCGCCATGACCAGGGGTTTTTCGCCAAGCCCCGCTACTGCGGCGCACAATCATAACGCGGCTTTGTCACTCCGCTTCACGGTGGCTCGCCTGCGGACGGCATCGAGAAATCCATGTGACCGTCAGGCCGCTTCCAACGCCCCCACGGGCCCTCCGCGCAGGATCGATGACAACTTTCTTTCAAGTCCACAATTTATCCACAGGATTTTCTCAGGTTGTTCTATTGTGCCGCCGAAATCCGCTGGTAAATTAAATCCCACGGTTTCGGATGGTGACATTCGATCTAATCCGTCCCCCGATTGGCCGGGGGTGGGTCACACGCCAGAAGTGACCAAACGAGGGAAGACGCCTGTACGCAGGTGGAGTCCGAAAGGACATCACAGGCGGCACAGTCACCGGATGATTCAATCTGATGGCGAAGCAGGCTGAGGACTTCGGAACTCGTAGAAACGTCTCCGGTACGTTTCGGCGGGGAGGACGTAGCCAGGCGTCCAAAAATAACCGGGGACTTCGGTCCCCACGCCGGTATCGGGACGGTTCCGGACCTCGTGTCCGCAGCAGCCCCGGGACCGAGTCGAGAAGGCCGCAGGGAAAGGCGATTCATCCCGCATGTACCTGCGCCGGATAGACTGAACGGGGGATGAGGTTTCGACCTCATCCCCTTTTTTGTTTTCCGGATCTAGAACCGGTAGCTCAACCGGAAGGTGAAGCCGTCGTCCTGGATGTCGATGCCGACCTCGTCGAAGTCCTCCAGCGCGTATCCCCAGTAGACCTCGCCGTGCAGCCCGGGCTTCGGGTCCCATAGCAAGCCCAGCCCCACGCTGTACA
>JAHEFR010000052.1 GCA_024640085.1 Gammaproteobacteria bacterium | reverse complement strand
AGCTCCTCGATCGCGTATGGGGTGGCAACGTGTATGTCGAGGAACGAACCGTCGATGTACACATCCGCCGTCTGCGCAAGGCCCTGGAATCCCATCGATACGATCGATTCATCCAGACCGTACGTGGCGCCGGGTACCGTTTTTCCCAGCAGACCGCATGACGCGCCGCGCCCCATGGAGCCTGATAGTCATCAGGTTGCTGGTGGCGACAGCGGCCGCCATCGCGGCAGGTCTGCTGTTCGGGCATCCGGCTCTGTGGGTCATCGGGGTGCTGGCAGCCTATCTCGGCTGGAATCTGTACCACGTCGTGCTGCTGGAGCGCTGGCTGACTGATCGCAAGAGTCCCCATCCGAGAGATGCGCCGGGTGTCTGGGGCCGGATCTATGCGGGAGTCGGTCGATTGTCTGCTGGAGGCCGCGACAAGAAGCGGCGGCTGAATCGCGTGTTGAAAGAGTTCCGTAAAGCCACCAGCGCCATGCCCGATGCCAGCGTCGTGCTCAATGGCGACAACGAGATCGTGTGGATCAACGACATCGCGACGGATTACTTCGGAGTCACGAAATCGGATCGCGGGCGGAGGATCGATTACTTCCTCCGTGATCCGGGATTCGTCGAGTATCTTCGCCGCGGGGAGTTCGAGCGCCCTTTGGCAATGCTGTCTCCTGTAGATGGGGATGTGAAACTGTCTCTGCGCATCATCGCCTACGGTGAAGACCAGCGCCTCCTCCTGGCCAAGGACGTGACCCGGGAGCGACGACTGGAGAAGATCCGACGGGATTTCGTCGGCAACGCGTCCCACGAGTTGCGCTCGCCGCTGACGGTCATCAGCGGCTATCTCGACAGCATGGATGGCGACAGCGGACTGCCCGAAAGCTGGCGGGATCCCGTGCGGGAAATGGTGGCCCAGGCGACCCGGATGCGGGGCATCATCGAGGACCTGCTGACTCTGTCCCGCCTGGAGGCTTCCCAGACGCCCGCCGACGAAGAGACCGTCGACGTGCAGGGCCTCGCGGCGCTGATCCGGAAAGACGCCCTGGCGGCCCGCTCCCTGTGCGCGGCGATCGAACTGGAATTCGAATCCGATGCGACCATTCGCGGCGCGGAGTCCGAACTCTATTCGGCATTCTGGAATCTTGTCCAGAACGCAGCCAAGTACACGCCGGCGGATGGTCGCATTGTCATCCGTTGGTCGACGGACGAGAGCGGTGGCCGATTTGCCGTCATCGATTCCGGTCCCGGCATCCCGGAGGAAGCGATCCCCCGGCTGACCGAACGTTTTTACCGGGTTGACAAGGGACGGGACCGGGCCAAGGGCGGCACCGGCCTGGGTCTGGCAATCGTCAAGCACGTGCTGCAACGGCACGGTGCCACGCTCGACGTCGACAGCGAACTCGGTGCGGGCAGCGCATTCACCTGTCATTTCCCGCCGGGGCGAATTCAGGCCCCCACGCGTAGCGCTCCCGCAACAACCGAAGCCGGCTGACCGAGTCCGGCGCGCCGCGCCGGCACATTCATTCTCCGGACGTGCGATCACGTGCAGCCCATCTTTTCAGGGGTCATCCAAGGTCGCGATCGTAATAATTGTGCAACTTCGGGTCCCTAGACTGCGCTCCACCGCAGTGGGTTTTTGCTGTCGCATCGATGCATCTGATCGCTGACTCAATCGCCGGCCACAGCAACAGCACCGCTCGCCATTTTTGTGATCCCGAAACTACGGAGCGAACCATGAGAAGCAAATTGATCGTCGTCGGCACCGCCGCCCTGGGCGTACTGGCCGCCGTGCCGGCCCAGGCCGAGATGTCTGTCTCGGTGGGTGGCCGCATCCAGACCGACTACGTCTATTACGACAAGGACAATATCGACATGGGCAGTGGTACGGAAGTCCGCCGGGCCCGTTTGTTTGCGTCGGGCAATGTCGCCGACGACTGGAAGTACAAGGCCCAATATGATTTCGCCGGCAACGAAGTCACGATGAAAGACCTGTACGTGAAGTACACTGGCTGGGATTTCGCCGACCTGACCCTCGGCCAGTTCAAACAGGAACAGGGCCTCGAGGTGCTGACCAGCTCCAAGTACATCACCTTCATGGAGCGGGCGATGATCTCCGCGTTCGTGCCCGACCGACGGATTGCCGCCGGACTCGCGGGGAACCGGGAAGCCTGGCATTACGCCGTCAGCCTTTTTGGCGACGAAGAAGGTTCGGACACGGATCAGTCGGAAGGCGTGGGCGTGGACGGCCGCGTGACATGGGAGCCGAAGTTCGGCGACAGCCAGCTCCACCTTGGTGCATCCTACTCGTGGCAGCAGCCTGGTGGCGACGACACGTGGCGGGTGCGGGCGCGTCCCGAAACCCACAAGACCAGCACCCGGCTGGTCGACACCGGGACCCTTGACGACGTCGACGACATCGGGACGGCCGGTCTCGAGTTGGCCTGGGTCATGGGACCCTGGTCGGTGCAGAGCGAGTGGATGCAACAGAGCATCAATCGCAAGGAGAGCAATCTCCCGGAGCCCGACTTTACCGGCTGGTACGCTTACGGCAGCTGGTTCATCACCGGCCAGAGCCGCGTGTTGAAGCACGGATCCTTCGGCAGGACCAAGGCCAGCAACGCCTGGGAAGTCGCGGTCCGTTACAGCACCATCGACCTGGATGAGGACGGTGTGCAGGGCGGCGAGGAGGAGAACTGGACCATCGGGTTGAACTACTACGTCAATCCGTACCTGCGCTTCATGCTCAACTACGTGCATGCTGACGCAGATCCTGCCAGCATCCGATTCGGCACCGATGCCAACGGCCAGCAGATCGATGACTCACCCAATGCCATCGGATTCCGGGTCGCCGTGGACTTCAAGTAATCGAAGATCGTCAGATAGTCTATCGGCGTGCAGGAAACGGCCCCGCTCGTCGGGGCCGTTTTTTTCCGGTGTCGCCGGGCGGCGTCGCGAATTAATATAGGGCACCGAACGGAGGAGAAGAGCACCATCATGCGTACCGACGAGCTTGGTCATCACTATTCACGCCAGTTCAACGAGGAACTGGAGACACTGCGCAGTAATGTGCTGGAGATGGGCGGCCTGGTGGAGGAGCAACTCCGCCGTGCCCTCCGGGCACTGGTCAAGGGAGACAGCGACCTGGGAGAGCAGGTCGTCGAGGACGATTTCCGGGTGAACCGGATGGAAGTCTCCATCGACGAGGAATGCAGCCAGATCATTGCCCGGCGACAGCCGACCGCGGGCGACCTGAGACTGATCCTGACGATCATCAAGACCATCACCGATCTGGAACGGGTCGGGGACGAGGCCGAAAAGATCGGCTTCCTGTCATCTAGGCTGGCGTCCCAGGACCGGCCGGAGAATCGCTACAAGGAACTCAAGCACCTCGGCCGGGCGGTGAGGGACCTGCTGCACCGGGCCCTCGACTGCCTGGCCAGGCTCGACGCCGAGACGGCTCTGGTGGTCGCCAGGGAGGACGCGCTGGTGGACGAGGAGTACGAGTCCATCATGCGTCAGAGCATCACGGTGATGATGGAAGACCCCCGCACCATCGGGCGTGTCCTCGATACCCTGTGGGTCGCGCGCGCGCTGGAGCGGATCGGGGATCATGCCGTCAACATTTGCGAGTACGTCGTCTACCTGGTACACGGCAAGGACATCAGGCACCTGGGCGACGAGGACAGGGTGGTCGAGGAGATTGCTTCGAATGAGTGACGGCGGCCTGGGGGGACCACCTCGGATCCTCGGACTCACGCGGCGGCAGTTGAACGGGCTCGGTGCTGCGGCCTGCGCGGGGATGATGGGCTTCGCCCTGTTTGCCCAGCACATCATGGGCCTGGAGCCCTGCCCCCTTTGCATCCTTCAGCGGGTGGGCACCGTATCCCTGGGCGTGGTGTTCCTGCTCGCCGCCCTGCACAAGGCCGGCCCGGCTGGCGCGCGAGTCTGGGGAGTATTGCTGCTGCTGGTCGCCGCCGCGGCCGCATCGGTGTCTGGCCGTCATGTCTGGTTGCAGAGTCTGCCCCCCGACCAGGTGCCGGCCTGCGGACCGGGGATGGATTACCTCCTGGATGTCTTCGGCCTGACGGAAGGCCTCTCCATGGTGTTCTCCGGTTCGGGGGAATGCGCGGAAATCGCGTGGAGTCTTTTCGGTCTCAGCATGCCTGCCTGGGTATTGATCTGTTTCACGATCCTCGGGGGTGCCGGCCTGGCACTCAACTGGCGCATGGCGGGGCGGGTGGCGGCCCGGCACTGAGCGCCGGCGGATCGACGAGAGCGTTGACAGGCCCTAGGAGAGTATCTCCGCGATGGCGTGGCGGAAGACGTCCTTGAGCCGATCCAGGTCCGCCACTTCAGTGCGCTCGTTCACCTGGTGGATGGTTGCGTTGAGCAAGCCCACCTCCACCACCTGGGCGCCGCTCGGGGCGATGAAGCGGCCGTCGGAGGTGCCGCCGCCGGTGGACATGACCGGCTCGATGCCGAGCACTCCGGTCACCGCCGCGCGCACCGCGTCGGTGAGACGGCCCGGCGGAGTCAGGAAGGGCCGGCCAACATCCCGCCAGACGATCCGGTAGTCGAATCCGTGCCGCTCCAGGACATCCTCGATCCTGTCGCGGATGCCCTCCATGGTCTGCTCGGTGCAGTATCTGACGTTGAACCGTACGTGGCAGTCCCCGGGGATGACGTTCATGGCGCCGGTGCCGGCCTTGATGTTGGTGGCCTGGAAACCGCTCGGTGGGAAGGCCTCGTTGCCGTCGTCCCAGTGGATGCCGATGAGCTCGTTGAGGGCCGGGGCGAGTTCGTGCAGCGGGTTCCGCGCCAGATCCGCGTAGGCCACGTGGCCCTGTTTGCCGAGGACGGTCAGCTCCGCGCTCAGGGAACCGCGCCGACCGACCCGGATGGTGTCGCCCAGGCGTCCGCTGCTCGAAGGTTCGCCGATGATGCACATATCGATGCCGACACCCCGGTCGGTGAGGCGTTCCATCACCGCCCGGGTGCCGTCGACGGCGATCCCTTCCTCATCGCTGGTGACAAGGAAGGCCAGGGAGCCCTCGGGATTCGGATGTTCAGCAAGGAACTCCTCGCATGCCACCACCATGGCCGCGAGGGCGGATTTCATGTCGGCGGCGCCACGACCGTAAAGCCAGCCGTCGTCTACCGTCGGTTCGAACGGCGGGTGGATCCACTGGCTCTCGTCGCCGATGGGCACCACGTCGGTGTGTCCGGCCAGGCAGAGCAGGGGGGCGGCGTCCCCCCGTCGGGCCCAGAGATTCGTGACCTCGCCGATCTGCATGATCTCGACGTCGAAACCGAGTCTCTCGAGGCGTTGCGCCAGGATAGCCTGGCAACCGGCGTCATCCGGGGTAACAGACGGTCTGGCGATCAGGTCCCTGGCCAGCCGGAGGGTTTCGCTCACTTGGTGGACCCGGACAGGGTTTCGGCATACGTATCGGCGTCGAAACCGACCAGGAGTTCCTTGCCGGCGCTGAGGATGGGACGCTTGATGATGGTCGGAAATTCCCGCATCAGTCCCACGGCGTCATCGGGGCCGTTGACGTTCCTGTCCACATCCGGGATTCGACGCCAGGTGGCGCTGCGCCGGTTCAGGATCGTCTCCCAGCCCGCTCTGCGGACCCAGGCCCTGAGAGCCGTGACGGGCACGCCGTCGAGCCGCAAGTCGTGGTAGCGGTAGTCGAACCCGTTCGCCTCCAGCCAGCGGCGAGCCTTGCGGCAGGTGTCGCAGGAGGCGATTCCGAACAGTGTCATGGCCATTGGGAGCAGGCATCCGTACCCGGCGACGGGAATTCCGGAGTTTAGCAAACGCCACGGGGGAACTGGCAATCCCGATATCTTCTGACATATTTTTGTAACAAACCCCGCGTATAAAACACCTCACCAGCGGGGGGCGACGCGGGCAATCGGGGTATGACTCCGGCCAATCGAATCCCGCTTCGAGTGATATCAATCAGTTAGGAGGCTAACGTGATTAGAAAAGTACTGGCGGCTGCTGCCGTCGCGACGCTGGTAGCCAGCGGCTCGGTCGGTGCTCAGGCCGCCCGTGACTACATTTTTATCGTCGGCTCGTCCACGGTCTATCCGTTCGCCACCGTGGTGGCCGAGAATTTCGGTCGCAGCACCTCGTTCAAGACGCCGAAGATCGAGTCCACCGGTTCCGGTGGAGGCCTGAAACTGTTCTGTGCCGGCGTGGGCGTCGAGCACCCGGACATTACTAATTCCTCCCGCCGGATCAAGGATACCGAGGTCAAGACCTGCGCGGAGAACGGCGTCACGAATGTCGTCGAGATCAAGGTCGGTTATGACGGCATTGTCATGGCCAATGACAAGAGCGCACCCACCTTCAACCTGTCTCGCCGGGATATTTACCTGGCCCTGGCCAAGAAGGTCCCCAATCCGAAGGAGCCGTCGGCCACTGGCGTGGCTTCCATGGTGGACAACCCCTACAAGACCTGGAAGGACGTGAACCCGGAGTTGCCGAACCTCAAGATCGAGGTGCTCGGTCCACCGCCGACCTCCGGGACCCGCGATGCCTTCGCGGAACTGGCCATGGAGGGCGGGTGCAAGGACTTCGAGTGGATCAAGGAACTGAAGGGCCAGGACAAGTCCGCCTACAAGGCGGTCTGCCACACTGTCCGCGAGGACGGGGCCTACATAGAAGCCGGCGAAAACGACAACCTGATCGTCCAGAAGCTGCAGGCGAATCCCGACGCTCTCGGCGTGTTCGGGTTCAGCTTCCTCGACCAGAACGGTGACAAGATCAAAGGCAACCCGATCGACGGATTTGTGCCGACATTCGACGACATCGCCGACGGCTCCTATCCCGTGTCCCGTCCACTGTTTTTCTACGTCAAGGCGGCTCACGCGGGTGTGATCCCCGGCATCCCGCAGTATCTGGCGGAGTTCACCAGCGAGAAGGCCTGGGGCCCCGACGGCTATCTGGCGGACCGCGGGCTGATCCCGATGCCGAAGGAAGAGCGCGAGCAGTTTGCCCGGGCCGCCAAGGACCTCACGCCGCTTAAGCTTGCCGCGAACTGAGGAATCCCGGATAGACTCGGGACATAAGAGCTGAAACAGGAGGTGGCGACGGGGTTGCCGTCGCCACCTTTTTCAGCCAAGAAGAAGGGCAGCGGAACGCTGCCACACTGACCGGCCCCGGCCGGATCCCATCCTGGGGGGACAGTGACCGCAACGACGTTACTGCTGACGGTGCTTTTGTTGAGCGTGGCCGGGTTCGTTCTCGGTCGCAGACGCGCTTTCACGGTCGCCGACGCTCGCGGAGGAATCCGGTCGCTCCACTCCCTGCCCGGCCACTACGGCCTCTACACTGCCATATGGGTCGGTCTGCCCGCCCTGCTGCTGTTGTTCCTGTGGCAGTCAGTCGAGCCCTCCATCCTGACCGAACTCGTGGCCAGGGACCTGTCCGCGGAGGTGCTCGAACTTCCTCCGGAGCGCGTCGGGCTGATCATGAACGACGTCAAGAACCTGGTGGCTGGCAACATCGTCAGTGGCGAGATCTCGCCCGAAATCCGGACGGCGGCGGACCACTGGGAGAGGCTGGAGAGCGGATTCCGGTGGAGCCGGACCATCCTCATCGCCGCGCTCGCCATCCTCGGCTTCGTCTGGGCCCGCCGATTCATATCCCCGGATCTGCGTGCCAGGAACCGAGTGGAGGGCGTCGTCCGCGTGACGCTCATCGCCTGCTCCACCATCGCCATATTCACGACCGTCGGCATTGTGCTGTCGGTGCTGTTCGAATCGATCCGGTTCTTCCAGGCTGTACCCATCACGGAATTCCTGTTCGGACTGGAATGGAGTCCCCAGATCGCGATCAGGGCCGATCAGGTGGGTGGATCCGGCGCTTTCGGCGCGGTCCCATTGTTCACCGGCACCCTGCTGATCGCGGGGATAGCGATGCTGGTGGCTGCGCCCATCGGACTGATGACCGCCATATACCTGGCGGAATACGCGCCGCGGCACGTCCGCACCGTGGCCAAGCCATTGCTTGAAATCCTTGCCGGCATCCCGACGGTGGTGTACGGATTCTTCGCCGCCCTCACCGTTGCTCCCCTGATCCGCGAGTTCGGTGAGAGCGTGGGGATGAACGTGGCTTCCGAGAGCGCGCTCGCGGCGGGACTGGTAATGGGCGTCATGATCATCCCCTTCGTCTCGTCCCTGTCCGACGACGTCATCAACGCAGTGCCCCAGGCGATGCGCGACGGCGCCTACGCCCTGGGCGCAACCAAGTCCGAAACCACCCGCCAGGTGATCATTCCGGCAGCACTCCCCGGTATTGTCGGTGGTCTGCTGCTGGCCACGTCCAGGGCAATCGGGGAGACCATGATCGTGGTGATGGCGGCGGGGTTGGCGGCCAACCTGACCGGCAATCCCCTGGAGGCCGTGACCACGGTGACCGTACAGATCGTGACCCTGCTCGTGGGCGACCAGGAATTCGACTCGCCAAAGACCCTGGCCGCCTTCGCCCTCAGCCTGGTGCTGTTCCTGGTCACCCTCGTGCTTAACGTCATCGCCCTGCAGGTCGTCAAGAAGTACCGCGAACAGTATGAGTAACAGCACTCAAAGTCGGGACGCGACCCGCCAGGTGGCCGAGCGGACCATGAAGCGGGTCAACGCCAGCCTGCGCAAGCGCTACCGGGCCGAGCGGCGGTTCCGGATGTACGGCATATTGTCGGTGATGCTGGGAATCGGCTTCCTGGCCGTCCTGCTGATCGATATTGCCGGCAAGGGCTATACGGCTTTTCTCCAGACCTACATCGAGCTGGAGGTCTACTTCGACCCGCAGGTCATTGCTCCGGACGGGGCCCTCGACGAGGAAACGCTGCGGATGGCGAACTACAATTCGTTGATCCGGGAATCTCTGGCGTACCTGTTTCCGGGGGCAACGAGCCGATCGGACCGTCGAGCGCTGGGCGCACTGGTCAGTAACAGCGCGCCGTTTCAGCTTCAGCAGATGGTGATGGAGAACCCCGGCCTGATCGGGCAGACGGCACGCGTGACGTTACTGGCCAGCGCCGACGCGGACATGGTGATGAAGGGGATGATTTCACGCCGGGTGCCTGAGGCGGAACGACGATTGTCCGACATGCAGATCGCCTGGCTCGATACCCTGGAAGACCGGGGCCGGGTCGAGAAGCATTTCAACAAGGCCTTCTTCACCCATGGCGACTCCCGCGATCCGGAACAAGCCGGCATCTGGGGTGCCATCAAGGGCTCGTTCTACATGCTGGCCGTCACCCTGGTGCTGTCATTCCCCATCGGTATCGGGGCCGCGGTGTACCTGGAGGAGTTTGCGCCGCGCAACCGGTGGACGGACCTCATCGAGGTCAACATCAACAACCTGGCAGCGGTCCCATCGATCGTGTTCGGGCTGCTCGGCCTGGCCGTTTTCATCAATTTTTTCGGGATGCCACGCTCGGCGCCATTTGTCGGCGGGCTAGTGCTGACGGTGATGACCCTGCCGACTGTCATCATCAGCAGTCGGGCGGCCCTGACCTCCGTGCCCCCGTCCATCCGCGAGGCGGCTCTCGGCATGGGGGCCTCGAAGATGCAGACGACTTTCCATCACGTCGTGCCCCTGGCCATGCCGGGAATGCTGACGGGGACCATCATCGGCATGGCCCGCGCCCTCGGTGAGAGCGCGCCGCTGTTGATGATCGGCATGGTGGCCTTCATCGTGGATGTTCCCAAGGGACTGTTCGATCCGTCCACGGCCTTGCCGGTGCAGATCTATCTGTGGGCGGACGCTCCCGAGCGAGCCTTTGTCGAGCGTACGTCTGCGGCGATCATCGTGCTACTTGCCTTTCTGATACTGATGAATTCACTGGCCATTTATCTGCGCAGGAAATTCGAGCGGCGCTGGTGACAACTGAATTAGACTCTTCGGGACACATGCGATGGAATCGAGCGTCATGAAGCGAGAACGACCGTCCTCGGAGCAGGAACTGTCGAACACCCCGGTCAAGCGCAAAGCCGCGTCGGCGGCGATGAGCGAGGCCCGCAGCGGAGAGATCCCAAAGGAGACGATCGGCGATATCAGCCACCCGGACCCGGTCATGGTGTGCCGGGGCGTCAACGTCTTTTACGCGGACAAGCAGGCCATTTTCGACGTCGACCTGGACATCGGCCGCAATCAGGTCATCTCGATGATCGGACCGTCCGGATGCGGCAAGTCAACGTTCCTGCGTTGCCTCAACCGGATGAATGACACCATCGACATCGCGAGGGTGACCGGCAGCATCTCCCTGGACGGAACGGATATCTACGACAGGAAACTCGACGTCGTGCCGCTGAGGGCGCGGGTCGGGATGGTATTCCAGAAGCCCAATCCGTTCCCGAAGTCCATCTATGAGAACGTCGCCTATGGGCCGCGGATCCATGGCCTGGCCAGGGACAAGGTCGAACTCGACGAAATCGTGCACTCGAGCCTCGAGCGGGCCGGGCTGCTGAAAGAAGTGAAGGATCGTCTGGAGCAGCCGGGCACGGGACTTTCCGGCGGTCAGCAGCAGCGACTGTGTATCGCGCGAGCCATCGCGGTGTCGCCCGAGGTCATCCTCATGGACGAGCCCTGTTCGGCCCTGGACCCCATCGCCACGGCCCGGATCGAGGACCTCATCGACGAGCTGAAAGAGAACTACACTATCTGCATCGTCACGCACTCCATGCAGCAGGCCGCCAGGGTTTCCCAGCGCACCGCCTATTTCCACCTGGGCTACCTGGTCGAGGTAGACGAGACGGACAAGATATTCACCAATCCGTCTCACAAGCTCACCGAGGATTACATCACCGGCCGTTTCGGCTGACAGCCCAGGCGTCGCCGCCCGGAGACATCCCATGTCGGATCACATGCCTCACTACACAGAAGGCCACACGGTCAGGTCCTACGACGCCCAACTGGAACA
>JAHEFR010000051.1 GCA_024640085.1 Gammaproteobacteria bacterium | reverse complement strand
AGACATCGAGGGCCGATACCGGCTCGTCCGCGACGATGAATTCTGGGTTGAGGGCCAGGGCCCTGGCGATGCCGATCCTCTGTCGCTGCCCACCGGAGAACTCGTGTGGATAGCGTGAAAGTACCTGCTTGCGCAGTCCCACCACGTCCAGCAATTCCTCGACCTTGTGCTGGCGCTCCCGCTGGGTACCGATCCGGTGGACGTCCAGCGGTTCCTGGATCGTCTGGGCCACGGTCCGTCTCGGGCTCAGAGAGGCATAGGGGTCCTGGAAGATGATCTGCATCTGCCGCCGCTCGGCTTTCAGTTCATCGGCGCTCAGACCCATGAGATCCGTCCCGTTCAGGAAGATCTGGCCCGAGGTCGGCTCGTGGAGCCGCAGCACCGCCCGTCCGAGGGTCGATTTGCCGCACCCTGATTCGCCCACCAGGCCGAGGGTCCGGCCCCGTCGAAGCTCGAAACTGACGCCATCCACGGCCTTGACGTTGGCCACCACCCGGTGGAACAGCCCGCCCCGCACCGGGAAGTACTTCTTCAGATCGACGACTTTGAGAAGTTCGCTCATCGACGGGTCTTCCTCAGGGCACCGGGTGATAACAGGCAACACCGCGACCGGTCAGTGGGTCTGTTTCAAGCGGTGGCTTGGCCCGCCTGCATTCGTCCGTCACGCGCGAACAACGATCGGCGAAACGACATCCGTCGGGCAGGTGAAGCAGATCCGGCACCATGCCCGGGATGATCGGAAGCTGCGCCAGCTTCTCCTCCCGGATGCGGGGAATCGACTGGAGCAGGCCCTTGGTGTACGGATGCCGGGGTCGCTCGAAGAGATCCCCGATGGCGGCCGTCTCGATGATGCTGCCGCAGTACATCACGATGGCCCGGTCGCAGCTCTCCGCCACCACGCCCAGGTCGTGAGTGACCAGGATCATGGACATGTCGAACTCGTCCTGCAGCTTCACGATCTGCTCCATCACCTGGGCCTGGGTGGTCACGTCCAGGGCGGTGGTGGGCTCGTCCGCCACAAGCAGCTTGGGGTCGCAGGACAGTGCCATGGCGATCATGACCCGCTGCCGCATGCCGCCGGAGAGCTGATGCGGGTACTCGTCGATCCGTTTCTTGGGCACCGGTATCCCGACGCGGTCCAGCATGGCGATCGCTTCCTGCCGGGCCTGGCTTCGAGTCAGGCCCTTGTGTCGTCGCAGGATGTCAATCATCTGGTTGCCGACAGTGAACACCGGGTTCAGCGCGGTCATCGGCTCCTGGAAGATCATGGAGATTTCGGCGCCGCGCAGCGCCTGCATCTGCTTCTCCGACAGCCTGGTCAGGTCCTTGCCCTGGAAAGTGATGCTGCCCTGGACGATCCGGCCCGGCGGCGACGGGATCAGACGCAGCAGGGTCAGACCTGTCACCGTCTTGCCGCAGCCGGATTCTCCGACGATGCCTACGGTCTCGTTGGGATAGATGTCGAAGCTGACGTTGTCCACCGCCCGCACCGGGCCATAGCGGGTGCTGAACTCGACGACGAGGTCCTTTACGCTCAAGAGCGGCGTCGGGTCTGCCGCCGACATCAGTTGGCCACCTTCTTCGGGTCCAAGGCATCCTGGAGAGCGTCTGAGAACATGTTGAACGCCATCACCAGGCCGAACAGGAACACCGAGGCCCAGACGAAATTGTTGAAGAAACCGGCCAGCACCTCCTGGGTGGACTCGGCGATCATCAGGCCCCAGCTGACACCGTCCTGAACCCCCAGGCCGAGGAAGCTCAGGATGACTTCGGACTTGATCGCCGCCACAAACACGATCGTGGCCTGCACCAGCAGGATGTGGAAAGTATTGGGAAGGATGTGGCGGAAGATAATCACCAACTGGGGCACGCCGATCGCCTTGGCGGCCTCCACGAATTCGAAATTCTTGAGCTTGATTACCTCGCCACGGACCAGCCTTCCCGTGGTGGTCCAGAAAGTGGAGACCATGGCGATATGCATGGCGTAGGGATTGCCCGACAGGGCGAAGGCGACCGCGGCCACGAACAGGTAGAACGGGATCGAATCCAGCACACCCTTGATCCAGAGGATGATCTCATCGATCCAGGTGCCACTGAAGAATCCGGCCAGGGCGCCCAGCAGGGCGCCGATGATGGTCGACAGTACTGCCACCACCAGACCGACCTCGAACGCTGTCTTGGTGCTGTAGAGAGCCCGCTGGAAGATGTCCTGACCGATGATGTTGGTGCCGAACGGATACTGCGCCGACATGGGCGCCCACTTGGGCCCCTCCACGTCGCCCCACTCCGTGGCCCAGAATCCGAGCCACACGCCGATTGCCACGATCAGGTACACCAGCACGATCCCCAGTCCGATCATCCCCATCCGGTCGCGACTGAGCTTGTAGACCGCCTTTCCCCAGAGCGATTCCCGGTGGGCGGGCGCGGCCTGTTCCATCGGCGCGGCAGCAGCCTTGTCGGGCGTCACGGCGCTCACTTCAGCGACACCCTGGGGTCGACGACCCGGTAGAGGATATCGGTCAGGAGCAGAGTCAGGACGAACAGCACGGCGGTCAGGCCGACCACGGCCTTGAGCACTGGCTGGTCACCAGTGGTGATGGCATCGAAGGTGACCTTGCCGATACCCGGGATACCAAAATAACTTTCGATGATCAGGCTACCGGAGACGATGACCAACGGGATGGAGAACATGATCCGGGTGATGATCGGGATCAACGAGTTCTTCAGAATGTTCTTGTACAAGAGCTTTCCGGGCCGCGTGCCGAAGGCCTTGGCCGTGCGCACGTGATCGCGGGTCATCTCCTCCACCAGCACCGCCCGATAGAACCGGGTGTTATACCCGAGGGCCACGAACACGGTGGATAAGGTCGGCACGGTAATGTAGCGCAGATACTCGATAAAGGACGAAGCGTTCCAGCCGCGGACAGGGAACGCGTTCAGACCATAGCTGGAGGAAAAGATGATCTGGAAGGCGATGACGACGATCAGGAAACTGATGCTCATGCCGACCACCGCGAACCCCATGATGAACTTGTCTATGAATCCGCTGCGGTGATAGGCGGCGATCAGCGCCAGGATGATTCCCAGTACGTTGCCGAGGATGAATCCCGGGGTGATGAGTGCCAGGGAAATGGGGACGGTGCGCGCCAGGATCTTGCTGACCGGCTCGCCGGTAGAGTCGGAGGAGCCGAAATCGAGCGTCACCATCTGCTTGAGGTAATCACCGTATCTGACCAGGAAGGGCTTGTCGTAGCCCAGTTCATGGCGGATTTCGGCGATCTGCTCCTCTGTCGGGTTCTTCCCCAGCAGCTCATAGGTCTTGTCCGGCCCGAAGTAAACCATCAACAGGAAGCTGATGAATGTCACGCCGAGCACCAGCGGGATACCGCCGATGAGCTTCCGGATCGCATACTGGAAGGTTTCCATCAGGTCCCGGACCCTCCGGCGTCGGCCTTGCCCGTCCTGTCGACGTCGACGTATTTGAGGAAGAACCCGCCGACGATCTCCCTGTCGGGGATGGCGATGACGTCCTTGTGCCAGAGCATGATACGGGTTCGCGAAAGGCCGGTGATGGCCACGCAATCATCGATGACCATCTTGTTCATCGTCTGATATAGCGCCGTCCGTTCAGGCGAGGGCAGCATCACGGAAGTCTCCTCGTAGAGACGATCGTACTCGGGATTCCTGTAGTTGGCGTCGTTCGAGCCCGGGGAGCCATTGGGGCCGTAGAACAGCTGCAATGTATTTTCGGCATCGGGGAAATCCAGGCCCCAGCCCTTGGCCACGAACGGCAGCGTGCTGTTCTTCCATGCCTTGCTGATGTCGCCGAATGTGGCGAATTGCTTGATCTTCACCTTCTCCGACGGGTACCCGATCTTCTTCATCCATCCGCGGAACTGCTCGAAGAACTGCCTGGAGGTGACGCTGGAGGTGGTGCCGTAGACGAGCTCGGGCAGGTTGTCTGCATTCCACCCCCCTTCCGCCAGCAACTGCCTGGCCTCGTCCACATCCCGCTCGACGCTCCAGCGCGGCAGATCGGGATCATATTCGGGCACAGCCGGCGGGATGATCCCGGGGAAGACCACGCCGATGTCCGAATAGAAACTCTCGTTGCGCTTGGCCCAGTCGAAGCCCTTGATAACGGCGCATCGCAGCAGCTTGTTGCGCCGGGCCCGCTCCGGGTCTTCGTTGTAGCCGAATTCCGGGAAGTCCAGATTGAAAGCCTGGAAGACAAAACCCGCCTCCACGCCAGCGTACATGAAGTACTTTTCTGCATATTCGGGCTTCAGCGTAACGGGGTGTTTGGACAACAGGATGTTATCCACCTGTTCGTTTGGCACGCCGGTGTACTGGACCTCGTTGTCTTTGGTGAACGAGTTCCATCTGGCCGCGCTCTCGGCGATAAAGTCGATCTCAAGGATATCGAGGAATGGCGGCGACCGGCCCTGGATGGCTTCCACCCCGCTGAACCCCTGTGTCTCGGGGTTGTAGCCCTCGTACCAGATATCCACCGGCTCCTGGCGGAACTTCTCGTTCTTCCTGAAGACGATCTTCGACGTGTCGTAGGACACTACCTTGAAGGGTCCCGAGCCCACCGGACGCGACGACATCTCGAGGCCGTATTTCTCCACCGCCTCCCGTGGCACCAGCGCGGCATATCCCATGGTCAGCGTGAATGTGAGCTGCGGATAGGGTTTATTCAGCCGGATTTCGATAGTGTAGCGGTCGGCCGCCCTGAGGCCCTCGACCGGATCGTCGTAGTCGGCGCCTCTTGCCTTCCATTCGTCCAGATCGACGATACGCCCCTGCCACAGCCAGGCGCCCTGGCCCCTCATCTTCGGGTCGAAATGGCGCTTGATGGAATAGACGAAATCCTCCGCCACGACCTCCCGGCCGACGCCGCCGGGAAACGCCGGGTCATCGATGAAGTGGACACCTTCCTTGATCTTGATCCGGTAGGTCAGCAGGTCCTCGGAGATCTCCGGGAAATCCACAGCCAGGTTGGGTTTCACTTCGTATGGGCGGGCCAGATACTTGAATGCATACAGGGTGTCGTAGGCATTCAGCACCACGTGATTGGCGTAGACATTGGAGGCCTGCACCGGATCGATACTGGAGGGCGCCTGGTCCATCGCATGCCGGTAGACCTTGAGGCTCGGATCGTAGCCGTTGCTCTTCTGCTCCTGAGCGCAGCCCGCTACGGCGACAGCCACGATCACGACCAGAGACCAGGCCAGTTTTCTCATGAGTTCCTCCAGGACCATGCGCAACGGTGCCAGGCTGCGCCCGGAACGCGGTAAGGTACCACGACTCGGTTCATCCGGCAGCCATCGAGCCCGTGGATCGTCCCGCAACACCGTCGCATCGGCGTGCCCCGGGTCCCGCACCGCATCGCGACCGCCTTGCGGGCCTCAGAGATCGAAGTGGCAGGCGACCTCGTGCTCCTCCCCGGTCTTTGCCCGGACGGGTCGCAATGCAGGACGCTGCTCTCTGCATTGTGGCTCGGCATGGGGACAGCGGGTCTGGAAAGGGCATCCGGAAGGCGGATCGATGGGTGACGGTACATCGCCTTCGAGGATCTGTCGCTGCCGTCTGCCGCCCGGGACCGGTTCCGGGATCGCGGATATCAGGGCCCGGGTGTAGGGATGCTTGGGTCGTTCATAGACTTCGTCTGCACCGCCCGTCTCCATGATGCGCCCGAGGTACATGATCGCGATACGGTCGGAGACATGCTTGACCACGGCCAGATCATGGGCGATGAAAAGATATGACAGCCCCAGCCGTTCCTGGAGGTCGAGGAGAAGATTGAGTATCTGGCTCTGGATGGACACGTCCAGCGCCGACACCGGTTCGTCGCAGATCACCAGTTTCGGATTCAGCGCGATCGCCCGGGCGATCCCGATGCGCTGGCGCTGGCCTCCGGAGAACTCGAAGGGGAACCGCTCGGCCGCTGCCGCCGGCAGTCCGACAATGTCCAGCAAATCGGCGACCTTGCGGCTCCGCTCAGCCGAGTCGCCAATACCGTGGATAATGAACGGCTCTTCCAGAATATTGCCGATGGTGTGTCTCGAATTCAGGGAATCCGCCGGATCCTGGAAGATCATCTGGATCTGCCTTCGATGCGGTTTCAATTGCCGCTCGGAGAGCCGGCCGATATCCACACCGTCGAAGAGGATGTTTCCTTCGGTGGGCTTGATGAGCCGCACGAGGGTCTTTCCCAGGGTGGACTTGCCGCAACCGGATTCGCCTACCAGGCCAAGCGTCTCAGCCTGCCCGATATGCAGTGAGACATCGTCCACGGCCTTGCACTGGGACTTGGCCGTCAGCAGCACGCCGCCGCGGACCGGGAAGTAGGTCTTCAGTCCATCGACCCGTAACAGCGCATCGTCCCGGCCGGCGCTCATGCGGCTCCGGCCTCGATCTCTCGCCAGCGGTGACAGCTGACGTGGTGCCCGGCATCCACCGGCATGATGTCCGGCTGCTCGGCCTCGCAGCGTCTGACGCGAAACGGACAACGGTTCTGGAATCGGCAACCGGGTGGCAGGTCCTTGAGACCCGGCACCATGCCTTCGATCACCTGCAGCCGTGTTTTCCTCTTGTTATCCAGGCGCGGGATCGATTCCAGGAGACCGCGGGTATAAGGATGACGCGGGCGCTCGAAGATATCGTGGATACCGCCACTTTCGGCGACCCTGCCGGCGTACATCACGACCACGTCCTCGCAGGTCTCGGCGATGACGCCGAGATCATGCGTGATCAGGAGGATCGACATCCCCATCTCCTCCTGTAGTGCTTTCATCAGCTCGAGGATCTGCGCCTGGATGGTGACGTCCAGGGCCGTGGTGGGCTCGTCGGCGATCACCAGCGCGGGCTTGCAGGCCAGCGCCATGGCGATCATGACCCGCTGCCGCATACCGCCCGAGAGTTGATGGGGATACTCGCCGACCCGGACCTCCGGAGACGGGATGCCCACCTTGGCCAGGATCTCGATGGATTTCTCGAGTGCCTTCCTCGGCGTGATCTCCTGGTGGAGCAGGAACACCTCGCTGAGCTGTTTGCCGATTCGATGGACCGGGTTTAGGGCGGTCATCGGCTCCTGGAATATCATGCCGATCCGGGCACCGCGGATCGCGTGGATATCCTCCTCCGATGCCTGCAGGAGGTCGCGGCCTTCGAACATCACCCGCCCGCCGAGAACCTGGCCCATGGGCTGGGGCAGCAGACGGATGATGGACAGGGCCGTGACACTCTTGCCGCAACCCGATTCGCCGACAATGCCGAGGGTGTGGCCGCGGCGGACCTGGAAGCTGACGCGGTCCACCGCCCGGACCCGGCCGGCCTCGGTGTCGAAAGCGGTCACCAGCTCCTGAACATCCAGCAGTATGTCGCTCACGGACAGACTGCCCTAGTCGGTCCGGTACTGATCATAGGCCTCGATGACCGGCGGGAAGGTCTTGCCGGACTTTCTCGCCTCCAGGGTCTCCTTTTTCATCTCCGTGTCGATCCAGGAGAGGAAATATTGATCCGGATCCCGGCTGAGCTTCGCATTGAAGTCCTCCGGGAATCTGAACCAGCGCCAGTAGAGCACCCGGTAGAAGGGAATGACGAATCCCGGGACAAAGGATGCGTCTTCATACAGGAACTCCTCCATCTGAAAGGCCAGCTGTTTCATTTCTTCAGCGTCGGAGGAGGCCCGGTAGGCCTCGATCATGGCATCCAGCTCCGCGTAGGCCAGCGACTGGAGATTATTGGTCTGCACCTTGAGCTTGCGATCGGGGTTGGGGCTGCCATCGGGCAGGAACGCCCGGTCGTAGGCATTGACCGAGTGACCGAAGTCCCAGTACCTGGGATACATCTCGGCGGACACGGAAAAGGCCGTGAATGCGATGTCGTGCTTTTTCTCCTGGACCTTCTTCCATGAAGCGGTCTGATCCAGGATCTCCAGGCGATACTCCAGTCCGGCTTTTGCGGCCTCTTCGGCCAGGATGGTCAGGACGTCCCGGAAATTCTGGTAGCCGGTGGTGAGAGTAAAAGACAATCTCTCCCCGGCATCGTTGACGAGGATGCCGTCCGGACCCCGGCTGGTGAATCCCGCCTTGGAGAAATGCTCCAGGGCCTTGTCCACGGAAAACTCCCGCGACTTGAGCGTGGGATGAGTGAACTCGCCGTAGCCGTCCGAGTTGGTCCGCATACGCTGGTAGTCACCGCGGAAGTATTTCTCGATCACCAGGTCCCAGTTGGTGGCGTACTGGATCCCGACCCTGACATCCCGGTTGTCGAGCAGCGGTCGGGCCTCGTTGATCCACAGTCCATAGGTAGGCCGTGGTCGATCATTGTAGAACACCGCCTTGTGCACGTAGCCCCTCTGCACCTCCTCGGAGTCGTCGGGCATCTTTTCGTACCAGTATTCGGGCAGAGTCGCGGCGAAGCGATCCAGTTCACCCTTGCGGAAAGACTCGAAAGCCTTCGGTATGTCGCGGATCACGGTGAAGTGAATCCGGTCAAAATTGTATCGGTTGCGCCAGAACTTCTTGTCTTCAGCCCACCAGTCCTTGACCCGTGTCAATGTGATGGACTGACCCTTCTTCAGATTCTCGGGTAGCACCTCGTAGGCGCCCGAGGTCGGCACGAAACGCCACTGGTAACGCTCCACGTAGTCCTCGCCGAGTTCCTTATAGAAATGCTCTGGCAGTGGTTCCAGCTCCATGACCTTGAACAACAGGTCCGGGCGGACCTCCGGCTGGGAGATGGAGAACGTCAACTCGTCATACTTGGTGATATTGGTGTACTTCCGGTTGTACCAGTTGTTGTACCAGGGGGCCCGGATATGGGGGCTCTGGTAAAGGAAGAACATGAACAACATGTCATCGGCGGTAATCGGCTCGCCGTCCGAGAATCGGGCGTCAGGGTCAATCCGCACGTAGACCGTGGCATTTTCCTTGTCCAGCGCCCACTCCCTTGCGATACCGGGGAAATAACGGAATCCGCTCTCGGTGATGCTGGTGTCATTGGGATGGCGCTTGCCGAGCTGCATGACCACGTCATCGAGGATGAAGGGCCTGAATGAGCCGTTGGCGTCCGGCCCGAACCGTCTCAGGGTCCGCGGAAAATCCTGGACCCAGGTATAGAATGTGCCGCCCTTCTTGGCTTCCGGGGAGGCGAACGCGGGCAGATCACTGCCATCCTGCCAGTTAAGGCCCTCCGGAATATCCGCGGGCGTCGCGAAGCGGAAGAACTTTGGAAACTCGCCCTTTGCCGCCCTGGCGTCGACCTCTTCCTGGGTGATCTGCCCCTTTTCCAGCGCCTCCCAGATCTCGGGAGGGAGAGAGACTTTCGTCCGGTAGTGCTCCTGCACCTCGGCCGAATTGTCAGGTGCTGCCGTCGTCGTTGTCACAGCGTCACCAGCATCCTGGCCGCAGCCGGCGATGGTCAGTGCGCCCAGAATCCAGATAGCGACCGAAAGGCGATACTCGATTTTCATATTTATCCTGTGTTCAACGGTAGATTGTGAATTTCTTGGGATCGAATGCTTCACGGATAGCTTCGCCGATGAAGGTGACCAGCGTCAGTATCACCACCAGGGCGATAAAGGCTGACGTCACGATCCAGGGCGCTGTGGTCAGGTTCGCCGTGCCCTGCTTCAGCAGCTCGCCGATGCTCGGCGTCGGTGGCGGCAGGCCCCAACCGAGGAAATCCAGTGCCGTGATCGCTGTGATTGCCGCTACCACCGTGAACGGAATGAACGTCACGATAGTCGAGATCGTGTTGGGGAGAATGTGCCTGAAGATGATCCGGGGTGTGCTGGCGCCGAGCACCCGGGCGGCCAGCGCATAATCCCTGGCCTTTTCGCGATACGTTTCCGTTCGCATGTAGTAGGTCATGAAAGTCCAGGAAAAGAGCACCATGATCACGAGTAGGATGGTGATCCGCGCCGGGATGCTGAAGGTGGCCGGGATCACCGAAAACACGATGATCACCATGTAGAGGAACGGGATATTCGACCAGATCTCGATGATGCGCTGGAACAGCAGGTCGAAGAGACCCCCGAAATACCCCATCAGGCACCCCAGCGCGATCCCGATCACATAGGTCAGCACCGTGAACGCCATGGCGAAAAGGATGGCCGTGCGAAATCCGTAGAATAATCTCGCCAGGATATCGCGCCCCGTGGTATCGGTACCCAGATAGTGCTTGTTGTCCAGGTCCGGAGCCGCCGCCCGGAAGATCCCCTCCACCTCCGTGTTTTCGTACGGGTTGTAAGGAACAGGCGGCATGATGATGAAATTGCCGTTACCCTCGGCCCTGAAACGTCTCTCCAGTTCTCTGTAATCGACCGGGACATTGGCCAATTCTCCCTTCACTCCGAAATCGCGGCCCAGCATCACTGACCCATAAGTGGGGAATGTCAGCTGGCCTTCGTACCTGATCACGAGTGGCTTGTCATTGATCAGCAACTCGGCGAACAGCGAGAGGAGCGTCAGTACGGTCAGAATCAGGAACGAGTAATAACCCCGCTTGATCTCGCGGAAGCGGCGCAGCTTGCGGAGGGTCAGCGGGTTCAGGCGCACCGGTGGACCTCTCCGTTCACTTGAACCGGATCCGCGGATCCACGAATGCCACGAGGATATCGGAGATGATGTTGCCGATCAGGAGCAACAGACTGCTAAGGAAAACCACGCCCATGACCACCGGGTAATCGCGGTCGAAGATGGCCGTCAGGCCCAGCAGACCGAATCCGTTGATATCGAAAATGGTCTCGATCAGAAACGATCCTCCCACCAGGAGCGTGATGTTCTGACCGAAGGTGGTAGCTATGGGGATCAGAGAGTTTCGCAGGGCATGCTTGACCACGGCGTCCTTGAAAGACACGCCCTTGGCCACCGCCGTCCGGACATAATCCGCCGCCAGGTTGTCCATCAGATTGTTCTTCATCAGCAGCGTCGTCACGGCAAAACTGCCGACCAGGTAGCAGGCCAGCGGCAGTATCGCGTGACTTGCAATGTCCTTGACCTTGCCCCATAAATCCAGGTCGTCGAAATACAGACTGGTAAATCCGCCCATCGGCAACCACTCGAGCTGCACCGAGAAGTACAGCAGCAGCAAGGCACCCAGAACGTAACCGGGAACGGCATAGCCGGCAAAAATGACGATCGATGTTGCGTTGTCGATGAAGGTGCGATGCTTGATCGCCTTGAGGATTCCCAGCGGTATGCACACCGCGTAGGTGATGATGAGGCTCACGACGCCGTAGAACAG
>JAHEFR010000066.1:1351-3278 GCA_024640085.1 Gammaproteobacteria bacterium | reverse complement strand
ATTATCATCCCGCCGGCGACGCCGGCCAGGAACAGCAGCAGCATGGGATAGCCGTAACGGGTGTTGAGTTCCGGCATGTTCCAGGGGCTGAGATCGGTGTTGAAATTCATGCCATAGAGCCCGGTGAAGAACGACAGCGGGATGAACAGCGTGGCGATGATGGTCAGCACCTTCATGACGTCGTTGAGGCGGTGGCCCTGCAGCGAAAAGAACAGTTCCTGCAGTCCGAGCACGTTCTCCCGGAGGACCTCGATGCTGTCGTTGATCTGCATCTGGTGATCGAGGCAGTCCCGCATGTACCCGCGTATCTTCTTGGCGATGGGGCTGTCCTCTTCCTTCAGCAGCCGGTCCAGGGCCTCACGGGCCGGCCACTGGGATCGGCGCAGGGCGGTGAGATCCCTCCGCAGGCAGTGAAGCCGGTCGAGGGAGACCTCCGCGCTGCCTTCCAGCAGTTTCGCCTCCAGCTCATCGACGTCATGACTGAGGGCGTCGATGATCGGAAAGCCGTGGTCCACGGTGGAGTCGAGCAGGGCGTAGAAAAGATAATCGGCGCCGCTGGTGCGGATCCGACCGCTCCGCCCTCCGGTGTGCAGGCGCGCCAGGATGGCGTCAAAGATGGCGGGGCCGTCCTCGCGGATGCTGATGACGAAGTTGGGACCGAGAAACAGGCTGGTCTGTCTGAGATGCAGATTGCCGTCCGGGTCCAGTCCCGGCAGATGCAGGATGGTGAAGGCATTTCCCGGGCGCACCTCGCTCTTCGCACGTTGCCCCACGTTGACCACGTCTTCCAGGTCGAGGGGATGCAGTCCCCAGCGACTTCCGAAGTGGGCCAGGGAGGCGGCATCGGGCATAGAAGGGAAGCGTATCCAGGTGACACGCTTGTCATCGGGGTCGGGCGCCGGCACGTCTGCGAGGGGCATCTCCGTCTCGGTCAGCTGATCCTTGTCGTAGGAGACCACCTGGACCTGGAATTCGCCGGCCGGCCGCTCCTCGATTAGGGCCTCGAGTCCCGGCGACGTCCCGGGCTTGGCATATCGTCTTCTCATCGTTGCCTCCTCAGCCGCAACCTCTCTCTTCGCCGTTCTCGACCACCATCCTCCGTTTCAGGTGGACCGGCGCGATAGTCGCGAGCCGGCGCCTGCGGACCCGGAGGTTGAGCATCTCCACGGCTACGGAGAAGGCCATGGCGAAGTATATGTAACCTTTCGGGATATGGAATCCGAGCCCGTCCGCCACGAGCGCCAGCCCGATCAGCATCAGGAAGGACAGGGCCAGCATCTTGATCGTCGGATGGCGGTCGACGAAGGCACCCACCGGTGCGGCGGCCAGCATCATGACGCCGACGGCCAGGACAACCGCCGCGATCATGATCTCGACATGCTGCACCAGGCCCACTGCGGTGATCACCGAATCCACCGAGAACACCATGTCCACGACGACGATCTGGGTCAGCACCCCGTTGAAGGTGGTGACCACTTTCGTGCCTTCCTCCACCTCCGGACCCTCGAGTTGGGCGTGGACCTCCATCGTCGCTTTGGCCAGCAGGAACATGCCGCCGGCGATCAGGATCAGATCCTTCCAGGTGAACGGTTCCCCCAGGATGGTGAAGACGGCGGTGGACAACCCCATGATCCAGGTGATGGTCAGCAGCATCAGGATACGCAGTCCCATGGCCATCAACAGCCCGAGCCGCCGGGCTCTGCCCCGCTGGTGCTCGGGCAGCCGGCCGGCGATGACAGAGATGAAGACGATATTGTCCACGCCCAGCACGATCTCCAGGGCGGTCAGGGTGGCCAGGGCGATCCATGCATGCGGGTCGGTGAGTAACTCGATCATGTCGTCAGGCTCCGATCATTCCGGAGAGAGCGGATCGCGTGCCGTTGCGATCACTCCGGGTCGCGCTGTCGGCTGTCTCCGTCGTCGCTGG
>JAHEFR010000066.1:0-1251 GCA_024640085.1 Gammaproteobacteria bacterium | reverse complement strand
GCGGCGATCACCGGCAGGATCATCAGCGCGCCGGCGACGCCGATGTACCGGTAGATCCGCGAGACCGCGAAGGCCGTCAGCAGGAACCCGATCAGGTTGACCCAGAAATAGAAGTCCCCGTAGAAGGTGCCGATGGCAGCCCCTGCTGACGCAAAGTTGCCGGCGGCCACCTGTTCCGTGGCCCAGGTCTTGAGATAGGCCTTGAGGATCACCTCGCCGGTGCTGTTGACCCAGTTGAGCAGCACCACGAGGATGACGACCAGCACCAGATATCGGCTGCGCAGGATCTGGGCGAAGCCTCCCAGCAGGTTCTCCAGACGGTCCCCCCGCCCGGCGGCGGTCTCCTCGTCATACACTCCCCTGGCACCCGCCGGGATGGCTCGTCGCGCCGTCTCCCCGAGGATCAGCGTGATCAGCAGGATGGCGACGGCGGCGATGAGCATGCCGATCTGGGAGACCCCGGCCCAGGTCAGCAGCTTGAAGGTCTGGGAGCCTCCGAGCGCACCCGCCGACGCGCCGATCATGATCACAGGGAACAGGCGCTGGCCGCTTTTTACGTTGAAGCAATCCGCCGCGAAAGCCCAGAACTGGGCAATCACCATGACCCCGAAGATGCCGACGAATACGTAGTAGATGAAGCCGATCTCCATCCGCGCCTGACCCATCATGTAGAAGATCAAAATGTTCACAGCGAAGAACGCCGTGACCCAGCGGATCAGGAAGATCTTGCGGGTGGCCCTGAACAGCAGACCGTAGACGGGCACGATAAAGAACAGCAGCATGGCCTGGGCGGCGATGGCGTAACTGGCCGTCTCGGCGCCGTATTCGGTGAGGATAAAGACCTCGCGGGTGGTCTTGAGGATGTAATAGCAGACCAGCAGCAGGAAGGCGTAAAGCGCGAACAGTAGGACGGCCTTGCCTTCCCCGGGCCCGATCTTGGTGAACAGGGACAGGGATTTATCGAGGAAGCTAAGTGCTCCGCGTCGCTCGCTCGTCATGGACTCCCTCTCCCGTCGCCTCATCCGGGGCAACCTTCTCCCCGGGCGATATCTTAACGTCTCCGCTGCCGGGGTGCGGGATTTCGGCTTGCCACGACTGACCTCGACGCCCGCCGTTGCTATTATTCGCCGCTGGCCCACTGGTGGCCATCGTCCGCCGCCCCCGTCAACGAGGTCGCCCGATGCCCAGACTGTTGATTGCCATGGTCCTGCTGGCCGTCCCGACGGCGTTGCTCGCGGCCAGTCCCATCAA
>JAHEFR010000065.1 GCA_024640085.1 Gammaproteobacteria bacterium | reverse complement strand
AAGACGATCCCGACCAGCCAGGCGACGATCTTCAGTACGGGCTTCATGTTTTGGGGGCCTCGGATTCAGTGTTTGGGGGCGCGTCTCGGGGGGCGGGCGGGCGGATGCCCGGGAGAGTTAGACCCTGCATTATAAGGCGAGGTTCGTGATCGGTCAGCGGGCGGCGACGATCGAACTGAAACCGCACTGCATACCCTCGCTCACGGGACGGCAGTCGTCGGGCCAACCGTATTGCTTCCAGTAGTCCATGAGGCCCAGCTTCCGGGCCAGCGCGTCGAATTCGGGCAGACGCCTGAATTCGGCCGCCTCGGGTACCCAGATCATGCCCACCTCGACTTTGTCGGGATACTTCAAGGCCAGCTCCATGGCCTTCTGCTCCCGGCCCGCCAGCAGATAGAGTTGGAACCAGGCTTCCTCGGGGATCTCCGCCGGGGCCTCCCGGGAAAAGATCGCGTCAACCTCCGGCCACGATGCTGGATCCTGGATCACCCGGACCACGGCCTCGATCATGTTTTCCGTGAACAAAGGCTGGTCTTCCGGGCCCTTCGCTGTTCTCAGCAGCTCCCGCAACCGGTCCATGTCGCCGCTGCGGATGACTTCCATGCGAGTCACCAAGTCGCCATCGTCGATGCCGGATGCATAGCCCAGGTCGATGGCAGCCTGCCGGTACTGCAGTGCCTTCTCGTCATAGCCCAGGGTCGCATAGGTCTCGGCCATGTTGGCGTTGACGATGGGAGAGGCCGGGTCCAGGTCCAGCGCCAGCTTCGCCTCCTCCAAGGACTTGTCCAGGCGGCCCGTCTGCCTCAGCAGCAGTGAATACCATTGGTGGGCGGTCGGATCGTTGGGGTCCAGGGAGGTCGCGAAGAAGAAACCGGCCTCGGCGTCGGTCCAGCGTTCCTCCGAAACGGCGATCTCCGCCAGCACGGCGTGGGCCTCGGCCAGGTTCGGGTTCCGGGACAAGGCCTGCTGGGCCGCCTCGGTGGCCTTGACCAGGTACGGGCCCGGCTCCTCGCCGGCGTAGCCCGGCAGCACCACGTAGGCCGCCGCCAGTCCGGAATAGGCGCGGGCGAACTCCGGGTCTCTGCCCACGGCCTGTTGCAGCAGATCGATGCTGCGGCGGATGGCCTTGTCGCCGCGGCGCTTCCACTGATGGCGGGCCTGGAGATAAAGCTGGTAGGCCTCCACGTCCTGGGTCGGCGGCGCCGCCCGCGCTACCACCGGCGCCTCCTCGTCCGGCGCGCCCAGGGTGATCTTCAGGGCCTTGACGATCTCTCCGGAGATATCGTCCTGGACCTGGAAGATGTCCTTGAGCTCCCGGTCGTAGGTGTTGGACCAGAGATGGTAGCCGGTCTCGGCGTCGATGAGCTGGGCGGTGATGCGGACCCGATCGCCGTCGCGACGGACGCTGCCTTCCAGCACCGTTTCGACCCCGAGCTGCCGGGCCACCTCCCGAACGTCCAGGTTCTTGTCCTTGAAGGCAAACGACGAGGTTCGCGAGGCCACCCGCAGATCCGGGGCGCGGGCCAGCAGGTTCAGCAGTTCCTCCGACATGCCGTCGCTGAAGTAATCGTTGGCTGGATCTTCGCTGAGGTTGGCGAACGGCAGCACGGCGATGGAATTCCGTGGCCCGGCGACCTCTGCCGTCCCGGTCCAGAGGTCCTTTGGCAGCAGCAGATATCCGAGGATGCCCATGGCGACGATCAGCAGGGCGAGATAGCCAAAGCGCTCCAGTCCCGGAACGCCTCTGGCGCGCTCCTTCAGCGGCGCCGTCTTCTCGATGCCGATGTCGAACACCCAGGCAAAGATCATGGCGATGGGGAAGCCGAGGATCAGCAAGGCCACCACGAATGTGATGGTCCAGTCGGGCAGCTGGAGCGCCGGGAAGATGACGTCGGCGACCTCCGTCAGGACCCAGGACACCACCCCATAGATACCGGCGACGCGGAACACGCGCCGCCGGCTGAGTTCATGCAGGAGAGTGCGCACTGATCACTCTCTCCCCGGCGGGAGCTCAGTCGCCGCGGAGAGTAACGCCTCCGTTGAGGGTCTTGATGCGGATTCGCGCGTTGCCTTCCCCATGGGTGAAACGGAGCTCCCGCCCCGGCGCGTACTTGCTGGTGCGCACGGGGTCCGGGCCAAACGAGTTGTCGATCGAGCCATTGAAGGTCTCGATGTCGAATTCGGCATCGACGTCCCCAAGTATATCCAGCCGCAGGTCGCCATTGATAGCTTCCATGTCGAAGCGCGCCTCCTCGCCGAGGCCGGTGCGCAGGTCGATGTCACCGTTGGTGGTGCGTAGCCGGGCCCGTTCCAGGTCGGCGCTCTCGATCTCCAGGCTGCCGGTGACAGATTGGACCACCAGTTCGCCCCGGATGTTCTGCACCCGCCCGTCGCCGCTGACCGTGGTCAGGGTCAACAGGGCCGATTCGTCGTGGCCGCGGATGTCGAAGTCGCCGCTGACGGTCTTGGCTTCCACATCCTCCTCGAAGACCTCCGCGGTGATTTCACCGCTGACGGTCTGGATCCGCAGCGCCCCTTCGACGCCCTCTATGGTGATGTCGGCAGACACGCCCGTGGCCGACACGCGACTGCCCTTCGGCACCATCACGTACAGATCCGAGGAATCGACATGGCGGGACCGGTTCGGGATTTCGACCTTGATCAGGATGCGCCGGCCGTCGCGATCGAAGACGAGCCGCTCGCTGCCGTCGCCAAGGGTGCCGGTGACCTTCACCTGCTCCTTGTCCCAGCCCTTGACCTGGATCTCGCCCGAAACGTTGGACACCTCGACCTCGCCCTGGGGGTGGGCGTCGGTGACCTCGTCGATGGGCGTGCCTGCCCAGCAGGGTGCAGCCGCCAGTATCAGGGCCATGGTCTTAACAAGCATTCTCATATCTCTTTCCTCGTCGGCAGGCTCTGGGCCATCCGATTCACTTCCATCAGCACTGTCATCTCGTCCTGGTAGGCCGCCATCAACAACTGCTGCAACAGGACGTTGCCGGGATCCTCGGCAAGCGCGCCATTGATCTCCGCCAGGGCCTGTCGTATCTGCGACAGGTTTCTCTCGACCACCTCCCGGGTCTTGGGTGACAGGGTCTCGAGCTGTTCATCAAGGTCGCGGGACAGTTGCTGCCGGGCCTTCTCGTACTTGGGGCCCAACAGGTAGTCGGGCCCGAACGTCGCGCTGCCCGCCGCCGGCCTCGTCATGCCCTGGGCGGGAAGCACCCGGCTGACGGTCACCGGCTCGTCCTCTTCCGTCACCCACACGGTGATCAGGGACGAGATCGAAACCAGGGCCACGGCAGCGGCGATGGCGCCGCCCAGCCGCCAGCGGCCCCCAGCGGTCCCGGGTTGCTCGCGCTCGCCGAGACGGGCGGCGATCCCGGGCCAGAGATCACGCTCCGG
>JAHEFR010000023.1 GCA_024640085.1 Gammaproteobacteria bacterium | reverse complement strand
GACCGCACCCCCGATATCCAGGGCCGGCTGCAAGGGATCAAGGGGCAGTACCTGATCCTGAACACCGGCGTGATCAACGTACGGAAATTCCGTTCCTACGTCGTCTCCGTGGAGACCTGAGCAGTCCCATGGGACGTTACCGGGCTCCCGCGCCAGTGAGTTCTCCCTATATCACCGCCGAGGGAGCAGGACGGTTGCGGGACGAACTCGATCACCTCTGGCGTCGGAAACGGCCGAAAGTGACCGCCGCCCTGGCGGCCGCCGCGGCCGAGGGCGACCGGTCCGAGAATGCCGAGTACATCTACCGGAAGAAGCAGCTGGGCGAGATCGACCGCCGCATCCGATACTTGAGGAAGCGACTGGAGGTCCTAAAGGTGGTGCAGGACCGCCCGGCGGATCCCGCGCGGATATTCTTCGGCGCCCGGGTGAGATTGGAGGACGAGGAAGGGGCGGAGAAGAACTACCGCATTGTCGGCGCCGACGAACTCGATCCGGCCAGGAATCACATCAGCATCGATTCCCCCATGGCAAAAGCCCTGCTGGGTAAGTCTGCGGGCGATGAAGTCTTTGTGGACCTGCCTGGAGGGCGCGCCGGCTTCTACATCCTGGACATATCCTACGACGTCGCCCCGGACCGCTGACTTCCACGCCGGGCGAGTTAGAATGATTGGCTCGGCGAAGATGCCCCTTGCCCGCTCTGGAGATACCCGATGGATTTCGCACTCACCGAAGAACAGGAGATGATCCGCGATGCCGCGCGCGAGTTTGCGCAGAAGGAGATCGCGCCTGTCGCCGCCCGGTTCGATGAGACCGGGGAGTTCCCCGCCGAGACGATCAGGAAAGCGGGAGAGCTGGGGTTCATGGGTATCGAAGTCCCCGAGGAATTTGGTGGAGCAGGCCTCGATGCCGTCGGCTACGCGCTCCTCATGGAGGAAATTGCCGCGGCGGATGCGGCCCACTCGACCATCATCTCGGTCAACAACTCGCTGTACAGCAACGGCATCCTCGAGTTCGGCACCACAGAACAGAAACAGAAGTACGTGACGCCGGTCGCCTCCGGCGAGGTCATCGGCGCCTACGCCCTCACGGAACCCCAGTCTGGATCCGACGCCGGCAATATGAGGACCCGCGCGGCCCTGTCCGACGACGGAACGCACTATGTCATCACCGGCAAGAAGTCGTGGATCACCTCGGGACCGGTCGCTCGATACTTCGTGGTCTTCGCCACCACCGATCCATCGGCTGGCGCCAAGGGAATTACCGCGTTTGTAATCGATGCGGAGAGGGACGGATTTCGGCGGGGCAAGGGCGAGCCGAAACTGGGAATCCGCGCCTCGGCCACCTGCGAGATCGAGCTGGAGGACTACCGCTGCCCCGTGGAGGACCGGCTCGGCAGTGAGGGACAGGGATTCAGGATCGCCATGACCGTTCTGGACGCGGGCCGCATCGGCATCGCGGCCCAGGCTGTGGGCATCGCCCGGGCGGCCTACGAGGCCAGCCTCGAATACGTCCGGGAGCGGCAGGCTTTCGGACAACCCATCGGCGGATTCCAGATGATCCAGGCGAAGATCGCCGACATGAAGATGCGGCTGGAGGCCGCGCGCCTGCTGACCCTGCGGGCGGCGTGGAACAAGAGCCGCGCCAAGGCCGCGGGGCTGAGGAATACCACCGAAGCGTGCTGCGCCAAGCTGTTCGCCTCCGAGGCGGCCATGTTCATCACTCACCAGGCGGTGCAGATCCATGGCGGCATGGGTTATAGCCGGGAGATGCCAGTGGAACGATACTTCAGAGATGCGAAGATCACCGAGATCTACGAGGGAACCAGCGAGATCCAGCGGCTCGTGATCGCCCGCGGCGAGATCGGCCTGCGCTGAGACGGAAGATTGATTTCCGTTTCGAGAAGGCTCACCTCCCTGGCGCTGCTCCTGGCCGGTGCACTGTCT
This sequence comes from Gammaproteobacteria bacterium, assembly GCA_024640085.1. Classification (GTDB taxonomy): domain Bacteria; phylum Pseudomonadota; class Gammaproteobacteria; order Steroidobacterales; family XN24; genus JAHEFR01. The sequence continues at coordinate 40,275 of JAHEFR010000023.1, read as the reverse complement.
CTGGCTCCGGTATCCGCCGATGATGTCGCGAACCTGATGTCGCAGGCGGAATCCGCGCGGACAACCGCCGTGGAGGCCGGCGCCTCACTCCTGGCTCCGGACGCATTCGCGTTGGGGGACCGGGCCCTTGAGCGGGCGCGGGCCGATGCCGCCCGGGGCCGCAACCAGGACCGTGTGACCCGCTGGGCGCAGGATGCGCTGGCCGCTTTCCGCAAGGCTGCCGAGGCTGCTGGTGCCGCCCAGGCCACTCTCGGCGCGGCGCTGCGAGCCCGGGCCGCGGCGGCCGAGGCAGGCGCCGAAACCCTCGACCTGGAGGACTGGGGTCGCGGGGAAAGCGAACTCGAGAAGGCCGCCCTCGCTCTTGAACGGGGTGACGAGAGCGGCGGGCTGCGCCGCGGTGAAAATGCCGCCGATCGGTACAGGTCGGCCGAACTCCAGGCCATCAAGCTTCGCTTGCTGGCCGACACCCGGGCGCTGATCGAGGACGCGCGTCGGCAGAAGGTCCAGCGATACGCGCCGAGGACGCTGGCCCGGGCCGAGTCACTGGTCTCGGAGGCGGAGGCTGCCGTCGAAACCGACCGGTACGACACGGACAAACCTCGCGAGCTGGCGCTGCAGGCCCGTTACGAGGTCCGGCACGCTTTCCAGATCGCGCGACAGATCGATGCCTGGAGGGACAGGGACGGCACACCCGAGGATCTCATCCTGGAGATGGAGGAACCGATGCGGCGGGTCGCCGCCGAGGCCGACGTCCCCATCCGTTTCGACGAGGGCCCGGCGGCCACGGCGGGACAGATCCTTGCGCATATCGAAACCCTGGAGGACAACAATCAGCGTCTCGACCAGTCCCTGGACGAGCGCACCAGCCAGGTTTTCGCTTTGGAACAAGAGATCACCGAGACCCGGGCCCAGCTCGGCGGGGTCGCCCAGCAACGTGAAGCCCTTCAGAAGGAGGTCCGACGACAGGAAATGGACCGGCAGCGCCTGGCCGACGTGGAGGCTCTGTTCTCCCGCGACGAAGCCAGAGTCACGCGCCAGGGGCAGCAGGTCATCCTGCGGCTATACGGACTCGCCTTTCGTCCTGGCAGCGCGACGATCCCCCCGGGCAGCGAAGACCTCATGAAGCGACTGGAGACCGCCATCCGGCTGTTCCCGGACGCAGTGGTCTCCGTCACCGGGCACACGGACTCCTTCGGCGGCGACCGCAGCAACTTCGAACTCTCGGGCCGTCGCGCAGAGGCGGTACGCAGGTATCTGGTCGAGGTGGCGCGGATGCCGGCATTCCGGATCTCCGCCGTCGGATACGGCGAGACCCAGCCGGTGGCCAGCAACGCCACGGAAGAAGGCCGGGCCCGCAACCGCCGCATAGACGTGCTTATCACACCGTCCGATTGACCTCCGTTCGCCGTATCAGCGTTCGTCGTCGGCGATTCTGACGCGTAGCCTGGCGGGCGAGCCGAGACTGGCGCCGCCGCCGGGTTCGGCGAGTTCCAGGAAGAAACTCTCCTCCTGCTCGGTCAGGCCATCGTCAACCAGGGGCACATAGAGCCGCACGCTGGCGCTGCCATCGGGCACTGTGGCCTCCTCCCAGTCGGATGCCGCATAGTCCACGTCCCCGGTGGCCGAGTCGGCCACGGTCCGCCAACGGAACGTGACGTCCCCGGTATTGCCACCCTGGCGGTCCACGGTCGCGATCACCACCGCCGTGCCCTCGATGACCCGGATCTCACCGGTCGCGAACGCCAGTCTCCCCGGTCCCGAAGGCAGTGGCGGCGCGGGCTCGGCCGGCGTCGGGACGGCGTCGGCCGTCGGTGGCGGCGGCTCGGCGGACACCGTCGGCGAAGTCTGCTCCGACGTTTCGGTAGCCGCCTCAGCCGGGGTAACGGGCTCCGTGGGGACGAATCGGCCGGCCACGTCCACGCTCGGCGACCGGATTTCCTGCGCCGGCTCCCCGGGCGAGGGGCCGGCCGCTTCCGCCTCCCCTGCGGGCGGCGATATGGCCGGTGTCGTCGCGACGAGTCCTCCAAACCCCAGCACCCTGGCCAGCGGCCCGGAAGGATGGATGATCAACAGCACCAGGAAGATCCCCAGGCCGAGCCCGGTCAGCACCCCGGCGGTGAACCGGGCACGCCCTCCTCTCCTCTCACCCGTGCCAATGGCGGCCAGGAACGCCGCGGCGTCCGCCGGCCGTTTTGTGCCATCGAATCGCAGAGCGCGGGCCAGCACCCGGCGCCGGCCGCCGGAGAGGGTCTTGGGCAGCACTGGAGTCAGCCGCTGCTCCCTGGCGTCGTCGGCCTGTACCCGGCCGAAAGGATGTTTCGATGAAAGCAGCTCGCAAGCCACGCAGCCGAGCGCGAATACATCGTCGCTGGGTTGCGGCCAGGTGCCGCCGAGGACCTCGGGACTGGCATAGGCTGGTGTCCGCCCGGGCGGGCCCGCTCCGTCCAGGAGCGGTTCGCGATCGTGGCCATGCCGCGTCGCGATGCCGCAATCGAGCAGCTTCGGGCAACCGTCCCGGGTCAGGAATACGTTTCCCGGTTTCAGGTCGCCGTGTACCAGCCCCCGGGAATGGAGTGACTCCAGACCCCTGGCTATTCCTTCGAGCACCCGCATACCTTCCTCCACGGGAAGGCCATCCGGACTGTGACGCAGGATTACGGTTCTCAGGTTGTCGCCGTCCAGCAGCTCCATGACGACGAAACAGTCACCCCCGTCCTCGCCGACATCGAAGACCCGGACGAGATTCTCGTGCCAGACCTCGCCGCCACGGAGTCCTTCCGCCAGCAGGCGTTGTCGCGCCTCCTTGCGCCCCGTCAGATCGGGCTTCAGCAGCTTGAGCGCAACCCGGGGCTCGGCGAGACCGGCGGCGATCCTGCACCGATCCACGGCCCGATAGACAAGCCCCGTGCCACCACGCCCGATCAGCCCTTCCAGTTCGTAGCGTCCAGCGATCACATCGCCGACCCCGGGCTCTGCCTCGCGGACGGGCGATTCGGGGGGGAGTTCCTCCGGCGCTGGTTCTTCCTCGCCCGGCCCCTCGGCGAACATCGCGGGCAGGCCGGGTTCGTCGCCCGGATCGACGGTCGCATCCACGCCATCGTCGGCGACGCGCTCCGTGTCGCGGTCCCTGGAAGGCCTTATCTTCGGGAAGGGATCCGTGTCGTCGGAAGAAAAGTGACGATCGACGGCCCGCCGCAACAATGCGACCACTGGCGGAGAAACACGTTCGTCACCGGCGAGGGTCCGGAGCGCGTCGAGCGCTTCCTCACGCGTTGCCCCGGCGGCCAGCGCCTCGGACAGATTTCGCTGCAACCCGGCGAAATCGAGTTCGCCCGCGACAAACTGTTTCATGACTACCCTGACTCGGGACATTTGACCGACCATTGCGCGACTGACGGCGCATGCATACCACGAAGAGTAGCCGCGTGGGAAACCGGTTTGTTAACGTTGGCCGCCGAACGGATGACAGAACACGCCGCGAATATGAAGATCAATGCCGATTTCGCCCAGCGGGCCATGGCCGTGACGGACGCCCTGCCCTGGCGCCCGTCCCCCGACGGCAGTGTCGAGCGGCGGATGCTGGATCGTGACGGGGCGGAGGTCGCCAGGGCGACAAGCCTGGTCAGGTATCCGCCGAATAGCCGGTTCCCGCGCCACATCCATGGTGGAGGCGAGGAATTTCTGGTGCTGGAGGGCATCTTTTCCGACGAATCCGGCGACTATCCTCCAGGTCTCTATGTCCGGAACCCCCCGGGGAGCGGTCACGCACCCTTCAGCCGGGACGGATGCGTCATCTTCGTCAAGCTGCGCCAGTTCGACCCCGGCGACGATCGCCGGGTCGTGATTGACACGAATCGGGAGCCGGCCGAGTCCGGAGCTTTTGCCGGGCTCTCGGAGATCGGACTGCATCGTTTCGGTCGGGAGCGGGTCCGCCTGGTGCGATCGCCCTCCGGCGCGGGACCAGTGGACACCTGCTGGCCCGCCGGTGCCGAATTCCTCGTGGTCCACGGGGAGATCCATGACGAACTTGGCCATTATCCGGCCCGGACCTGGTTGCGCCTGCCGGCCGGCGCCCGCCACCGACTCAGCGTCTCACCGGACACGGAGTTCTATCTGAAGACGGGACACCTGAGCTCAGGACTAAAGTGACTCGGTCTCTATGTGGCGCATCTTGCGGGACTGGGTGAACCGGTAGAAGCGCCGGATCTCCGGAAACAGGGAGGCGCCGCCGAGGCGGAGAAAATCCCTGGCCAACCGCCGACAATATCGACCAGCATAGCGGTTGGCGCAGGTGTATCTGTCGGCATCCTCCACGCCCATGGAATCGTCCAGCCTCCACAGATCGAACAGCCACGCGTGCAGGCCTGCGGGCACCCGGCCGCCCTGCTGGGCCGCCACCAGCAAGGCCGTCGTGACGAACTTGTCTACCTCGGCCTGCAACTCCAGTTCCAGTCGCGTCACCTGTTTGCGGCGGGTGGCGTTCCAGATCAGGTACACGAAATGGCTGACGCCCTCCATGGCCGTCCAGAACGCCTCCAGGTTACCGTCGTGTAATGACTCGATCGGATCCTGCCGGCCCAGGCGCGCCACCACGTCCCGGTCCAGGTATACCGCCAGGTCCATCTGGCCGGCGTCCTCGGCCACCAGCACCTTTTCGGTCCCACCTGTTCCATCGGAACCGAATCCGTAGGCCCGGGCGAATTCGGGGCAGGTGACCAGGAAGTCCGTGAGCCGGTGGCTGTTCTCGAGATCGTAGGTCCGCTCGATGATCCCCTGAAGCCTGTCGATGACCTGCATGGGATGGACTCAGTGCCGCGACGGCTCCGGCGAGACGTTCGCAGAAGGCACGCCGAGGGCATCAAGCCGGGCCCGGGCCCGCCGGCTGCCGGTGGTGAGCCACAGGTCGTAAAGCCTCAGGATGTCCCTGGACGTGTATTGGCGTCCCAGGTCGGCGATCTCCCCGAGGACGTCCACAAAGGCCGAGAACTTCCGCGCAAGTTCCTCGAAGATATTTCCCAGCGCCCTGGGTCCGGGCGTCTGTCTCGACCGCTCGGCCAGGGTGCCGTAGGCCGCGCCGCCCATCCGGATGCAATAGTCCACACCCACCGGGCGCCGTTCGAAGTAATCGGGGAAGAACCCGGCCATGAACAGGGCCACGTCACCCAACCGCTGCAGGTAGCGATCCCGCGCCAGATCGCATTCCGCGTCTGAGGCATCCGCGAAAATACCGGCCAGTGGCGGCATGCCCCTGCCTGCCGGCGCGTCCCTGTAGAACTCCTCCGCCCGTGTGAACAGCGTGAGCAGGTTCACCACGTAGTGGACAGTGTGATCGTCCGCCTTCAGCTTCTGACGGGCGACCGCCTCGTCCACCGATTCACGGAAAAACTCTCGCACATTCGGGCTGGCCACCAGCCGCCCGCTCCGGGCTGTACCGCTCATCCGGTATGCACCTCCGATATCCAGCTGACATCTTTCCCTCGGCCCGGGAGCATCGGTCCCCCGGGGCCCGTGGGAATGTGTTAACTCGAAGGTGAAATGGCGGTCAAGCCACTGATCTTGGGAGGAAAAACGACCAATATAACGTTCGATCGCCGGCGTGGGAAGGCCCTTGCGGACAGCGGCTCGACGGTTATTGTGTCAGGATCGTGCTGTCCACGCCCGCCGAGGCCCTCTTGCCGACACTCCCCAGAATGCTCGCCGCAGCCATGTTGCTTCCGGCGCTCGCCGCGGCGTCTCCACCGGAATTCCTCGTCCGCAACGGCGACATCTGCGATCCGGATCGGACCATGTGCATCCGTGGAACGCTGCTCTATGATCCGGATTCCAGACTGATCCGGATCACCGGACGCGTGGCGGGATCCCCCGGTCCGGGCTGGGTGCGGATCCTGTTCCAGGGCAGCTGGCGGGGTCATCTTGCCTCCAGCGTGATGGAGATCCCCATCCGTGGCGCCAACAGCGAGATCGTCCAGCACAAGTACATCCCCGATAATCCGGCAGTCCGGTACTGGCGCATCCTGGCAATCTCGTTCGAGCCAGACGAGGCGGCTGCGCGGGCCAAGGCCGACCAGTGACCCGGGTGCGACCGCGCGGCCAGGCACCGTCCCCGGCCAACGCTCCGGACGACGGCGCCGGTGGCATTGCGGGAGCGCGACCTGGCCCCCGCCCATGCGTGCCGCCGAAGCGGACCGCGGCCGTCGGAATGCGCGTGCGCAGCGATCGGTGCGGCGGCTGCATCTGCGCCGAACCGGCCTACCGGGCAGCGGATCGGACGAAATCATCATCTCCCGATGGGCCTGAGGGTCAACCGGGGTCGGCGACGGACGCAGACCCCGGATGCGGTGGCTCGCCGGAAGGGGTCGGGATGGAGACGGTCGGCATTGAGACCGTGTGTTCCGGACACCGGCGGATGCGGTCGTCCGGATGGCGGACGGCGCTGGCGCTGCTCGCCTGCGTGGCAGGGATAGTCCCGGTGACGGCCGGCGCGATCGACATCCTGGAACTGGAAGTCAACGGTGTCCAGCGGACGGCGAGGGTCTATCCCGGCGATGACGCTGACGACACGCCGTCGCCCCTGGTGCTCGTGTTCCATGGACTCGCCGACAGCGCTTGGAATTTCGCCGATATCGTCGGTTTCCACGGACAGTGGCCGGAGGCCACGGTCGCGTACCCCGAGGGCTTGCCACGTGAGGATCGGGGTGGCTCGAGGGGCTGGCACGGTTTCCGCGACAATGACCTGAACGACGACCTGGCCTTCGTCGATGCCCTGCTGGATCGCTTGTCCGAACGCTACCGGGTCGATCCTGGCCGCATCTATGCCACTGGCTTCTCCAACGGCGGACACATGACCTTCAACCTGTTGATGGACCGTCCTTGCCGCTTCGCGGCTTTCGCGCCGGTCGGCGCCCTTGCGGAGTATGTTGCCGATGCCCGGACGCCGCGGCCGACCCTGTATCTGTTCGGGCGCGAGGAACCGAGGGAGTACTCCGAGGCCTGGCAACAGACGGTGGTGGCGCTGGCGAAGACCAATCGCGCCACGGGAGAGAAACGGGAGTGGGGCCCGGGTCTCACGGAGTTTGTACCGGGTCCGGGCGGCGCCTCCACGGTGTACGGGCTCTATGGTGCCGGCCATGTCTGGCCGTCCGACGGCAATGAAACGATCGTCCGGTTCTTCGACGAACACCGCCCGGGGCCCTCGGCCGCCTGTCCACCCGCGCCCTGATCCTCTCGTACCGGTCCGCTCCGTCTTCATCACGCCGTAACAGGGCGATCGTAGGATGCCATCCAATCGAGACGGAGAGACTTCCCATGAACTACCTGCAACGTTTCAGCCGGGCGTTGACGGCCCTCACCGGCCAGGAGGGCGACGACCACGCGCGGCGAATTGCCCGCCGGCGGGCCCGGACAGAGGCCGGCGACTGGCTGGGACAGCTCCACGACGTCGCCCGGAGGCTGCCTCCCCGGGGGCGTACGAAGAGGAAGCCGCCCTCTAGAGACTGATTCGTTCTCCGCCTGACAGCAGGCGGGCAAGATCCGCCAGGACCTGTTCGTGTTCGTCGGCGAGTCCCAGTGCCCCGAACAATCGGGCGGCCTCGTCGAAGGATACCTTCGCTGCTGCGGAATCGGCACCGCCTTTCTCCGCGACCTTGCCGAGCCCCCACAGCGCATAGGCTTGTCCGCGCTGGTTCCCGGCCTCGGTATAGAGCCCCAGGGCCGCGTTGTAGGCTTTCCTCGCCGCGGGGAGATCGGCAAGCCGAAGGAACAGGTCGCCCCGGCCCCGCATGACGTTTGCCTGGCCGAGTACGATCTCCATGCCGGCATAGAGGCGAAACGCCTGGTCATAGGCTGCGATTGCCTGCCGCCAGTCGCCCAGCTCTCGTCTGACGTGCGCCAGTCCGGTGAGGGCGTTGGCCTCCCCGAGCCGGTCGAATTCCTCCCGGTAGAGGACCAGCGCCGCGCCATAAGCGTCCGCCGCCGCATCGAACCGGGACTGCAGCCGCTCGACCTCGCCGATGCTCCTCAAGACATGGGCCTGTCCCGTCTGGTTGCCCAGATCCTGATACAACGCCAGGGCCTGCCTGTAGCTCTGCATTGCCGCCGGAAAATCGTGCCGGTTCAGGTCAATATCTCCCATGCCACGGTACACGGCCGCCGCGCCGAGCCTGTCGCCGACGTCATGGAATAAACGGCCGGCCTCCGCATAGGCCCGCCCCGCTTGCTCCGGTCTGCTGGCAAGCCGCTCGAGCTCGGCCAATCCTCTCAGGGCGTTGGCCTCGTCGTGGATGCGACCGGCCGAAGCAAAGATCGACCGAGCCTGCCGGTAGGCATCACGGCCCTGATCGTGACTGCCCACCTGGGTTTCCAGCTCCGCGATGCTAAGAAGCACTTCGCCCTCGATCCCCGCCTCACCGGCGCCCCTGGCCAGATCGAGCGCCTGGGAGAAAGCATCCCTCGCGGCCCGGGTATCGCCGACCTGGGCCTCGAGCTCTCCCTGGGCCCGCAGCGCCCGCGCCGAGCCGCCCGGGGAGCCCGCGGACTCGTAATAGGCCCGGGCGTCTCCATAGAACGCACGGGCATCCGGCTCACTGCCAGATAGCATCGCCAGCTCGCCCAGCCCCATGAGGCAATCGCCCTCTCCCGCGGCATCGCCCAGCGCCTGATAGCGGCCACGCGCCTCGACATAGAGGCGTGCCGCCTGCTGATATTCGCCGGCGAGCCGCGCCATGTCGGCCAGCGATGTGAGCGCGGCCGCGGCGCCACCTGGGTCGCCCGAGCCTTCGAACATGGCGGCGGCTTCAGCGTAATACCGTGCCGCCTCCTGGTAGCGGCCCAGGAGACGCTCGGCCTCTCCGAGGTCCTCGACCACGCGGGCCTCGCCCAGGGCATCGCCGCCCAGACGATAAAGTCTGCGGGCCTCGACGAGCTGGTCGAGCCCTTCCCTGGCGCTGCCGGCCCCCAGCAGGAGACGGCCGAGACCCGCCCGGGCTCGGGCTTCCCCCAACGGGTCTCCCAGCTCCCGATACAGGTCCTCCGCCTCCGACAGGGCCCGGCGAGCGCCGGCCACGTCGCCTTCCCGGACCAGCGCGGCGGCGGTTGCGAGCCGCTGGTCGGCCTCCAGGGCGGGCACCGAGACCCGGGTCGGGCAGCCGGGCATCCAGGGCAGGAAGGGGCAGACGGCGCCGCGAAGGCCGCCTACAACCGCGGCTGCCGCCACCAGCAAGAGAGCGGCCGCGACGGCGACGCCTCGACGAATATTTGCCATGAATCTCCTCCCCGGGCATCGGGGCCAGGTTGCCGGCCTCTTTCACTGGCAGATCGTTTCCGGCCATCGTAGGTTCCCGTCTGCCGCATATCCACCATCCCTGGCGATCCGGTCGGACCGCTCCATGACGGCCATTGCGGTTTCGGATTGACCCGTCCCGTTTGCACCGAAACCCTGCGACGCCTACCTGGAATCGGCTAGAATACTGACGATTATCATCGTTCCTCGCAGCCATCCCCCATCGATATTTTCTGCCGGAGATTCAACATGAGACGGATTGCTCTATGCGCCCTGACGGCGCTGTTCCTTATCGGCACCATGCCGGTCGCCTCCGCGGATGACGAGATTCCTGCGGCAACCGCTGGCAAGCGCCCCTTCACTCTGGGTCTGGGCGGGATCTACAAAGACAAGCCTTACAAGGGTTACGACGACAGCGACAAGTGGCAGGCGTTCCCTCTGGTGATCTACGAGGGCGATCACTTCTTCGTCCGCGGCTCCAGCCTCGGCTGGAAGTTCATCAGCAACAAGCCCTGGGAAGTCGCCGCGGTAGGTGAATTCTGGGGTGACGGCTACGAATCCAGCGACGCCGACATCCTCCAGGGCATGGACGACCGTGACCCGTCCTTCGGCCTGGGCGGCTACGTGAGCTGGGCACCTGAGAAATTCGGTCTCAAGCTTCAGGCGGCCACCGACGTCACCGGCAACAGCGACGGCACCCAGGTCAAAGCGATGGCGTTCTATCGCAACCGGTTCGAGGACTGGTTCTACCAGGCCACCGGCGGCGCTATCTGGAACAGCGACGATTTCATCGATTACTACTATGGCGTCAAGGACAAGGAAGTCGATACCAACATCGGCCGGACGGCGTACGAGGGCGACTCCCAGATCTTTGGACGCGTCGGGATGACCATCGGTTATCAGCGCCCGTCTTCGAAATGGCTTCTCCTGTTCGGAGCACGCTACGACTTCATGGGCGACGAAGTGGACGACAGCCCAATCACCAGCGACGACAAGCAGTTCATGGGCTTTGTCGGCGTGGGCTATACCTTCCGCAAGTAGATCGTCACAACGCGGGAATGATCGTGGCAGGGCCGCCTTCGGGCGGCCCTGTTCATTTCCGACGGGCGTCGTCGCCGCGCGTGGCCGGCTACCACATCTCCCTGAGGCGAGCCCCCACGTCGACCACCTTGCCGGTGACAGGCGCCCGCGGACCTCCCTCAGTCGCGCGCACGGAGTGGAACACCCTGTCGAACCGGTCCATCACGCCGTCGGGGAGGAACCGGCTGCGGGCTCCGTAGACATGCTTGTCGCCGTAACGCCGCTGCTGCGGGACGTAATATCTCAGCGGCGCCACCAGGTGCAGCTCGCGCCTGGCTCTGGTCATGGCCACGTACAGCAGGCGTCTCTCTTCTTCCACAAGCTCATCCCGGCCGGTGGCGAATTCAGACGGGAAATTGCCGTCAGCCACGTTGAGCAGGTAGACGGAATCCCACTCCTGCCCCTTTGCGGAATGGATTGTCGACAACACCAGGAAGTCCTCGTCCATATGAGGCGGGCCGGCATAGTCCCCGGTTGCCTGTGGCGGTTCCAGGGAAAGCTCGGTGAGGAATCTCTCCCGGGTGGGGAACCCCGCGGCGATCTGCTCCAGGGCGTCCAGGTCCCCCTCCCGGACGGTCCAGTCGTCGTAGATCCGCTCCAGGTGAGGCTGGTACCAGCGCCGGACGTGCCCGATCTGGGTATGCCACGGGCCATGTTCCGGCCCGAGATCCATGAACAGGGCGGCCAGGGCCGGCCAGTCCCGGCGGGCCGCCGGTGGCGGCCGGAATGCGGCGAGCGTCGCCATCCTGAATGCGTTTGCCGCCAGATACTCGTAGCAGCGCTGGGCGGCCGCCGGACCCGCTCCGGGCAAGAGCTGGGTCACGCGGAACACGGCCACCTGGTCCCTGGGGTTCTCGGTCCATCTCAGCACGGCCAGGAAGTCCTTGACGTGCGAAGCCTCGAGGAACTTCAGGCCACCGTACTTCACGTAAGGGATGTTCCTGCGCGTCAGCTCCAGCTCCAGCCGGTCGCTGTGGTGCGAACTCCTGAACAGTACCGCCTGGTCCATCAGGCGCTGACCTTCCTCCCGCGTGCGGAGCACGGCGGTCACCACGTAGTCCGCCTGCCCTTCGTCGTCTTCTACCGTGACGAACCTCGGCTTCTGATCGGAGGGCCGGTCGGAGACCAGCGTCTTCCGGTACTGGCGTGCGCCCCTGGCGATAATCTCGTTGGCGGCGTCCAGCACCGGCTGCACCGAGCGGTAGTTCCTCTCCAGTGTCACTACCCGCGCCCGCGGATTGAACCGGTCGGGAAATCCGAGGATGTTCCCGATCTCGGCGGCCCGGAAGGAATAGATCGACTGGGCGTCATCCCCGACCACTGTCACGCCGGCGCCGTCCGGGCGAAGACCGGCCAGGATCTCCGCCTGCAGCAGATTCGTATCCTGGTACTCGTCGACCAGGATGTGATCGAAACGATCAGCGACCGATGCCGCCAGCTCCGGCACGCTCATCAACTCGTGCCAGTACAAGAGCAGATCATCATAGTCCAGCGAGGCGCTCGCCTGTTTCGCCTCCACATAGGCGCGGAACAGCCGGCGCAGGTCCTCCGTCCAGTCCAGACACCAGGGCCAGGCTGTCTCGAGGCATTCCTCGAGGGCCCGGCGACTGTTGACGCAACGGGAGTAGATCGCGAGGCAGGTGTCTTTCTTGGGGAACCGGCGCGACCTGGCTGAAAGGTCCAGCCGATGCCTGACCAGGTCCATGAGATCGGCGGAGTCCCCGCGGTCCAGCACGGTGAAGGCGGGATCCAGCTCCAGGTTCCCGGCGTACTCGCGCAACAGCCGGTTGGCGACTGCGTGGAAGGTTCCCGACCAGGGGATCTTCACGTCGGTCGGGCCCCGGCGATCGGCCGCCACCGCCTCGCCCACGATCCGTCTCGCCCGCTGTGACATCTCCCGCGCCGCCCGGCGGGTGAAGGTCAGCAGCAGAATACGGCCGGGATCGACGCCCTGTAGGACGAGATGGGCAACCCGGTGAGCCAGGGTCATGGTCTTGCCGGTGCCCGCACCGGCGATAACGAGCAGGGGACCGGCCTGGAATCCCTGCGTCCCCGCCTGGCCATGGACCGCCGCCTCGCGCTGGGCGGGATTCAGCTTGTCCAGGTAGTCGCCAGTGGCGGTTGACTCGGCCATGGGCCGACTATAACAACCACCTGTATGTATTCACAGTACTCGGAATAAAAACCAGACTTAACAATTAGTTACTGTGGGCGACCCGTTCTCGTGCGATTGCGCTTCCGAGATGGCGGCACGTCGTTTCGGTCATCAGTCGCCCTGCCGGTACTCCGGCAAGCTGACGTTCCCGACCACCCGGTCGTAACTGATGCCTCCGCTGGTATCGTTCTCCACGATCAGGTCCCCACCCACGTCCCGGGCCGTGATCCTGCCCGAGGAGTCGTTCCCGACCAGAACGCTGCCCCGGATGTCCCGTACGAAGATATCGCCCGACGTGTCGTTGGCGATGGTGACTGCATCGGCTTCCCGAATCTCGATCTCGCCCGAGCTGTCCACCTGGATCGTGACTTCCCCGACCCGCTCCATATAGATGTCACCGGAGCTGTCCTGGGGGATGACCACGGGTCCGGCGATGTCTGTGACCTCAATCCCGCCGGAACTGTCGGTGATCTCCGCCGATGCGAGACCCGAAACCTTCATATCCCCGCTGCTGTCGTGGATCACGACGCCGACGCCCGCGGGGATCTCGATATCCAGGTCCATGACCGCGTATTCGTTGGTCCACCGGTCATCGCTCTCTCCACTGATGTCGGGCATCTCCGCCAGGATCTGGATCCGATCGCCGGTGCGCCGGATGGTGATGTCGGTCTCGGCCAGCATGGGTTCCTTCGACACGCAAGCCTCCCCTTTTGCCCGAACGGCCGTCAGGTCGTCCTTGCCTGTCACTCTGAGTTCCCCGGCAAGGGCGTATATTTCGACGGTGCCCGCGCCGTCGAGTTCGAGTTCCCCGCCCCGGTCTGCCTGGTACCTGCATTTGGCCGCCGATGCGGACAGGGAAGCGAGCCCGAGGGCGATGGCGATGACTGAGATGATGAATTTGCGCATGTCGTATCCTCGTCGTGGCGTCCCATCTGGCCGCGGTATCACGTACTTGGACGCCGCGACGTCGCGGGAAGTTTAAACTCCGGCGCCGGGCTGGAAATTCCGTCTGCGGCCGAGACGGAACTCGTCCCTGAAGTGCTGGGCCAGCGCCCGGCCAAGGGTCAGGTCGGTCCGGGGCTCCCTGCCCTCCGCGAGACGGATTATCTGCCGATAGAACCAGGCCACCTCGCCCTGGGTGTTCAGCGACCGGCACAACGGCAGTGGACTGGCAGGCCCCAACAGGCGGCCCGGGCCAAGCCGCAGGCGACGCTCCGGCGACTCGCCCTCGTCAACCGCACCATCCAGCATCCGTCGGGGCAGGTCGGGATCGACGCACAGGGGCCGAGCGAGGCCGATGATACTGGTCTCGCCCGAGGACACCGCAGCCTCCATGGCGGCCCGGGTGCGGAAACCTCCGGTGACCATCAGCGGCACTTTCGCCGAGGCCTGGATAGCGGCTGCGTACTCAAGGAAATAGGCTTCGCGCCGGCGGGTGCTCTCCCGGGCAGGTTCCGAGTAGGTGCCCTCGTCCCCACGATGGCCGAGCAGCCGTGGCTGCTCGTAGGTACCCCCGGAAATCTCCAGCATGTCGATACTTTCCCGCCCGAGCCAGCCGGCCACGCGGACGCACTCGTCCAGGGTGAACCCGCCTTTCTGAAAATCCGCCGAGTTCAGCTTGACGCCCACCGGGAAGCCCGGCCCGACCCGCCGCCTGACAGCTCGGATCGTTTCCAGCAAGAAACGGGCCCGATTCTCCAGAGGGCCGCCCCATTCGTCGCTGCGACGGTTGGTAACCGGCGACAGGAACTGGCTGATGAGGTATCCGTGGGCACCATGGACCTGGACGCCGGTGAATCCCGTCTCCTGCGCCACGGCCGCCACACGCGCATACCGCCCGATCGCATCCGCGATCTCCGCGCCGGTCATCGCGCGCGGCCGCGCGAACAATCCCGCCAACCGCAGCCGCACCGCAGAAGGCGCGAGGGGCTCACGGGTAGACATCCGCGAGCTCTGTCTCCCCGGGTGACTGATCTGCATCCAGAGGTGGTTGCCGGCTTCCGTGCCGGCTCGTGCCCATGCCGCGAGACTGTCGAGACCGCCGTTGTCGTCGACCACCACGTTGCCGGGGCGCTCGAGGAAACGCCTGTCCACCATGACATTGCCGGTGATCAGCAGACCCGCGCCGCCTTTCGACCAACGCCGGTACAGGGTGACGTGTCTCACTGTCGCCCGGTCATCGGCATCCGCCAGGCCCTCGGTCATCGCCGCCTTGGCAAACCGGTTCGGCAGCTCCGCGCCGCACGCCAGGGATAACCGAGCCGCCAGCCGAGTCTCCATATCTGCCCCCTCCCGATGCCAGGCCAAAGGGTACACGTAATGACAGGTCCGGAGCCGTGGGATGCGCGGGTACAATCTCCGCACGACCGCACCCGAGGACCGACCATGCCGCTGGCCCAACCCCTGGTAACGAACGATGCGGTCACCCTCGGCTTGCTGGCCCTGATACTGGGCCTCGTCTTCTACACCGAGAACAGTTCCCACTCCTTCTTTCGAAGATTCTACCGGTACGTCCCCGGGCTTCTGCTGTGCTACTTCCTCCCCTCCCTCCTGAACAGTTTCGGCGTCGTGGACGGCGAGGCCTCGAAACTGTACTTCGTGTCCTCGCGGTATCTGCTGCCTGCCTGTCTCGTCCTGTTGACGCTGTCGGTCGATTTCGTGGCGATCGCACGACTGGGCTACAAGGCCATCGCCATGTTCCTGACAGGCACCCTCGGCGTCGTCATAGGAGGTCCACTGGCGGTGATCATCGTCGGTGCCGTCGACCCCTCCGTAGTGGGCGGCCAGGGCCCCCAGGCGGTATGGCGTGGCCTGACCACGATCGCGGGCAGCTGGATCGGCGGAGGCGCCAACCAGACCGCCATGAAGGAAGTCTTCCAGGTCGACGATGCGCTGTTCTCCCAGATGGTCGCGGTCGACGTACTGTGCGCCAGCGTGTGGATGGCGGTACTTCTGTTCCTGGCCGGTCGCGCCGCCGACATCGACCGGCGCATGGGCGCGGATACTGCCGCCATCGAAGATCTGAAGACGCGGGTCGCCAGGTTCCACGCCGAGCATTCCCGGATCACCACGCTGCCGGACCTGATATTCATCGCCGCCATCGGCTTCGGCGCGACAGGACTGGCCCATGCCGCCGCCGGATTCATCGCACCCTGGATCGGGCTCCATGCCCCTGGGCTCGCCCGTCTCAGCCTGACCAGTCCGTTCTTCTGGATCGTCGTTATCGCCACCACCGCGGGTCTGGCCCTGTCGTTCACGCCAGCCCGGCGTCTGGAAGGTGCCGGCGCGTCTCGCGTAGGCTCGGCCATGCTGTACATCCTCGTGGCCACCATCGGCATGCGCATGGACGTGGGGGCCGTGTTCAGGAGTCCCGGCCTGTTCGTCGTGGGGTTCATCTGGATAGGAATCCATGCACTATTGCTCGTCATCTCCGCCCGCCTCCTCAAGGCCCCGGTCTTCTACATGGCCGTCGGCAGCCAGGCGAACATCGGCGGCGCCGCGTCGGCCCCGGTCGTTGCATCGGCTTTCCACCCGACCCTGGCGCCCGTCGGAGTGCTGCTGGCCGTGTTGGGTTACTCTCTCGGGACCTACGCCGCATGGATTTGCGGGGTGATGATGGCAGCTGTGGCTCCCTAGGAGGCTAGGCGCGTGAACCTGGTCCAGGAAATCCTGTACGAGTTGCTCGAGGCGGCGAACCCGGCGTCTCTGTTGTGCGTCACGAGCGGTCCGGCGCCTGCTTCCGTGACGCAGTTCCTCTCCCATCATCCGGGATGCGAGCCGACGCGTGTCGACGCTGAAACGGCGCTCGAGTGCCTCGCCGAGATGGGCCGCTTCGATTACGCCGTACTCAGCCGCGCCCTTGAGCCGCTGGATCCGAAGGACGGCGCCGCCGTGATCGCCCGGGTCCGGGACGTCCACTGCCACAGTTTCGCCCTCGCGTGTCGGCACGTGGACGCCCACCACAAGGAAGGCGCCTGGTCAGAGCCGGAGCTGCTGACACTTGCCCTGAACCTGCACCGGCGGGTCCGGGAGGATGGCGCCTGGTACTCCGTCTACACCTACGATGTGGACACTTATAACCGTCAACGGGAATGGAACTCGCCGGATGACTGGGCACACCCCCGTAATTTCCGGCGGTACCGCTGGTAGCGCGGCGGCGCGATCGGCGGCACTCACTCTCCGCTGAGACTGGCCTCCAGCGCCTGTCGCAGGAAACCGATGGCCTCACCGTGCCACGGGACAGAGAGATGCGCGCCGGGATACCAGCAGATATCGGGCTGGCCCCAGTGTTCCCAGAGGCGCTCCGTGACCACCGGGGGAACGAACCTGTCGGCGAGACCAGCGTAGATGTACCGGTGTGCCCCGGGCACCTGGGGATCCATGGCAAGCGGCGAGACGACGCGGAAGATGCTCTCCAGAGTCTCCTCCGTGAGGCCGGCCGCCACGCATTGCCGACGGGCTTGCTGGGACGCGTGCCACCAGATCAACCATGCGGGATCGGCGGCCGGAATGCCGGCGATGACGCAACGCAGGCCCTGCTCCAGGCTCGCCACCAGGGCGGCCGTATAGCCGCCCAGTGATATCCCGTGGATACCGATACGGTCCGAGCCCTGCGCCCAAAGCCAACCGATGATCCTTCGGATGTCCCAGAGCGCCTGGGACTGGGCGTGAATGGTATCCATGACGTTGCCGGTGAGGTATCCACGGCCACTGATCCTCGTCAGGGCACGAGGACCATGCAGGGGCAGCACCGGAAATACCAGGTTCAGGCCCATCTCTTGATGGAGCATGCGGGCCTGCAATAACTTCAGGTCGAGCCATGGCGTCCCCATGGTCAGCCCATGGACGTTCACGAGCCAGGGCGCGTCGTCGTTTCCCCTGAGCACCCAGGCCCAGGCCTGCCGGCAGGGCTGGTAGCCGAGGTAACGTTGCGATCCCGGCGCTTCAGGCCGCGGGGCATACCCGCTCTCGAAACTCATCACCTCGATGGAAAGACCGGAAACGGACCGGGCCTCGAAAACTGGCTCAGACTTGTCCAAAACCGGTGGCGCATCGTGGAACCCGGCGGGCGCCGTCAGCCACCCACTGTCCCCGAGCCATTCCACTGCCTCTTCCATCTCGCGGGCCACGGCGGTCTGGCCCCCTGCGGAAAAGACGCCCATGGTGACGGCGGTGACGCCCAGCACGACTTCGTCGGACCCGACCTCAAGGCCAAGACGTATCGTGGCATCCGGGGGATCGAGACCGTCGGGGACCGGTATCCCTTCTGCTCCGATCAGGCCGCTGGCGATGATGCCGGCGATCGAAGCCGCCGTCAGACCGATGGCAGTCACCGGCTCCACCAGCAGCACGGGCATGGCTAGAATGACGCCGAGGCCGCCCCCCAGCGCTCCGGTCCTGGAGATCCCGTTATCCCCAGGGAACATCACGAAACCGATAGCCGCCGTCAGCATGGCGCCACCGGGCACTGCGGCCAGCAGGAGGGTCAGAAGCCCTTCTCCTGACCCGGCGTCCATCCACGCCAGTCCGCAGACTAGCAGTACCCAGAATTCCAGCCGCTTCAGATTGGCGTATGACATCGGTCAGCGGGCTCCTTTACCGCCCATCCAGTCCCGGCAATATAGCCGGGTGCCCCGGATTTGTCCTATCGGGCGACGATCACGGGGTAGCGGCCGGGCCTGGCATGGCATAGCCTTGCTCCCTTGCGAAATCAACTCGGGGAACCTCCTCCGATGCACAAGCTCTTGATCGGCGCGCTCGTCGCGATGCTCCCTCTCCTCGCGTCGGCGGAGCCCGAGGCAGTCCGGTTCGACGCCGACGCCATCCGCGCCCACATCCGTTTCCTTTCCGATGACCTGCTCGAAGGACGCGCCGCTGCAACACGCGGTTACGACATTGCGGCGCACTACGTGGCGACGCAGTTCGAGGGCCTCGGCCTGGAGCCTGCCGGACCGGAGGGGTCGTTCTTCCAGCCTTTCGGCACGGTCGAGGAAAAACTGGTGAAAGGCAGCGCGAGCGTCTCGATCGAGGGGAACGGAAAACCGGTGTTCCTCGAGTCTCCCGCCGACTTCATGATGGCGGGCAGTTACGTAGCCAGTGAGAACCTGGTGGCCGCCCCCGTGACGTTCGTCGGCTTCGGCGTGAGCGCCCCGGAGGTCGGCTATGACGATCTCGCGGGCCTCGACCTGGAGGGCCACGTTGTGCTGATGTTCTCCGGGGCTCCCGAAAGCTTCCCTCACGACGTCCGCGCCTACTATTCCTCATCCGAGGTGAAATACCGGACCCTGGCCGATCGGGGCATTTCCGGCGCCATCGTGCTCCGGACCCGCGCCCTGGCGAAAAAATACTCCTGGGACGACACCGTCCGGAGCTACGGCTTTCACGGCATGCGTTGGGTACGCCCCGACGGGACGGTCAAGGGCGTCTATCCGGGCCTGGAGTTCGCCATGAGCCTGAGCCCGGCGGGTCTCGACAAGCTCCTCGCCGGCACCGGCATCCCGGCGGACGACCTCTACGACCAGGCTGAGAGCGGGGCCCCCGGGAGCCGGCCCCTCGACAGACAGGTCCGGGTCCAGCGCCGTTCGACACAAGTGACCGGCACGACCAGCAATGTGGCCGCCATCCTCCCCGGCAGCGATGCGGCCCTGCGGGACGAATATGTGGCGATCACAGCTCACCTGGACCATATCGGCGTGGGCCCGGCCCTGGACGGAGACACGATTTACAATGGCGCATACGACAACGCCGCCGGTGTGGCCATCATGCTGGAAGTGGCCGCGGCGCTCGCCGGGCAAGGACGCCGACCGGCCAGGTCGATCCTGTTCCTGGCCGTGGGCGGAGAGGAGATGGGCCTGCTGGGATCGGAATATTTCGCCGAATACCCCACGGTCCCGATTGACGCCATCGTCGCCAACGTGAACCTGGACATGCCGCTGTTTATCTACCCGCTTGCGGACGTGGTGGCTTTCGGCGCAGAGCATTCCTCCCTGGCCGGCCAAGTGGAGGACGCCGCCCTCCGGGTCGGCCTGGAACTCAGTCCGGACCCCATGCCGGAGGAAGTCCTGTTCATCCGCAGCGACCAGTACTCATTCGTGAAAAAAGGCGTGCCCTCGATCTTCTTCGTACCCGGATTCCGGTCCTCCGACCGCGCGACCGACGGCGGCAGGCTGTGGACTGATTTCCTGCAGAATCATTATCACAAGCCTTCCGACGAGGTGGGTCTGCCGTTTCATGACGACTCGGCGACAGACTTCACCCGGGCCAATTATTACCTGATCCGGGCCATCGCAGACGAGCCGGAACGCCCCACCTGGAACGAGGGCGACTTCTTCGGCGAACGGTTCGCGCCGAAGGGGTCGGATTGATCCCGGGGGACCCGTTGGCCCCCGGCCGGTTCCGGGGGCGGGCAACGGCCGCCACGGCGATGAGCCGCTGGATGCGGCAGGGCTACCGGTGGCGACCAACATCGCCGTGATCGGGCATCGGACCGCCCGTGCCTGCGCCACGACATTCGCCGGCGCACCGCACACCGGCAAAGGATTCACGACATGCAGGGCCTGATGATGGATACGCCGCTGGTCGTCACCAGCATCATGCGCTTCGCGGAACGGAATTTTCCCGCATCCAGCATCGTCAGCGCGGGCCCGAACGGGGCCCGGCACCGGTACACCTACGGGCAAGCGTTCCGCCGGGTCCGACTGCTCGCCCGGGGCCTGGAAACACTCGGCGTCAGGCCAGGCGACCGGGTGGCTACCCTGGCGTGGAACGACTACCGCCACTTCGAGCTGTACTACGCCATCTCCTGCAGCGGCGCCGTCTGCCACACCATCAATCCCCGTCTGTTCCCGCAGCAGATCACCTATATTGTGAATCACGCACGGGATCGCTGGATTTTCGCCGACCCCATGTTCGCCCCACTCCTCGAACGGCTCTGGCCGGAGTTTGAGGGACCAAAAGGCGTCGTCTTCCTCACCGACGGTGTCGGCATGCCCGAGACCGACATCCCTGGCGCCCGGGATTTCGAAAGCCTACTGGGGACAGAGGCTGCCGAGTTCGCCTGGCCGGACCTTGACGAACGAACCGCCAGCGCGTTGTGCTACACCTCCGGCACGACCGGACACCCGAAGGGCGTCCTGTACGATCACCGCTCCACGGTGATCCATGCCTACGCGGCCTGCATGCCGGATGTCATGTGTCTCGGTAACCGCGACACCGTCCTGGCGGTTGTCCCCATGTTCCATGCCAACGCGTGGTCGCTGCCCTACGCCTGCCCCATGGTCGGGGCCGACCTGGTGCTTCCCGGCCCCCTGATGGGCGATCCGGAGACCCTTTCCGACCTGATCGACGGAGAATCTGTGACCGTCACGATGGGCGTACCCACGGTCTGGCTCGGTCTGCTCGCGTTTCTCAGATCCACGGGTCGGACGGTAGAGAGTCTCCAGCGGATGGTGGTGGGCGGTGCGGCCTGTCCCGAATCCCTCATGAGGGCATTCCGGGACGATTACGGCGTCGAGGTGCAACACAGCTGGGGCATGACCGAGATGAGCCCGCTGGGGGTGATGAACACGCCCACCAGGGCGCTGGATGCCCTGTCTCGGGAGGAGCGGGACAGGGTCCGGCTCAAACAGGGACGTGGCGTTTTTGGCGTGGAAATGAGGATCGTCGACGACACGGGAACGAAATTGCCGTGGGACGGCGTCGCCTCTGGCGCCCTGCAGGTGCGAGGACCATGGGTCTGCAGGCAGTATTTCGATCCGGACGAAGATGACCCCGCTCACCGCCCGGACGGCTGGTTCGATACCGGCGACGTCGCCACCATAGACGAGTTCGGCTTCATGCAGATCACCGACCGGGCCAAGGACGTCATCAAGTCCGGCGGCGAGTGGATCAGCTCGATCGCCCTCGAGAACGCGGCGATGGGGCATCCCGGTGTCGCCGAGGCTGCGGTCATCGGACTGCCCCATCCGAAGTGGGGAGAGCGGCCACTGCTGATCGTTGTCAGGGCCGCCGGCGTGTCCGTCGAGAAGGCGGGTATGCTGGAGTGGCTGCAGGACAAGGTGGCTGCCTGGTGGATGCCCGACGACGTCAGGTTCGTGGATCGCATCCCGCACACGGCCACGGGCAAGATCGCCAAGACTGAGTTGCGGCGCCTGTATGGAAACCATCCGTTGCCGGACGCCGAGGAGGACTCTTGAAAATCCTACGCACCGCGGAGGCGCGTTTCGCCGACCTGCCGGACTTCCCCTACGAACCCAATTACACCGACCTCGGCGGACTGAGGATGGCCCACGTGGAGCACGGAACCGGGCCGGTGGTGCTGATGCTCCACGGAGAGCCCACCTGGTCGTTTCTGTATCGCAAGATGATCCCGATCTTCGCCGAGGCCGGCTTCCGCGCCGTAGCTCCGGACTTCATCGGCTTCGGCCGATCGGACAAGCCGGCCGCCATCTCGGATTACACCTACGCCGGCCACGTAGCCTGGACCCTGGGCTGGATCGAGTCCCTCGATCTCACGGGCATCACCCTGGTATGCCAGGACTGGGGCTCGCTGATAGGACTGCGGCTGGCCGCGGAACATCCCGACCGGTTCGCCCGCATCGTGGTCGCCAACGGATTTCTGCCCACCGCCGCAGTCCCTGCCAACCGGGCATTCCGCCTGTGGCGGGCCTTCGCCCGCTACAGCCCCATCCTGCCTGTCGCCAGAATCGTGCAGGCAGGGACCGTAAGCCGCCTCCCCAGAGCCGTGCTGGCCGCCTACGACGCGCCTTTCCCCTCGTCGGATTACAAGGCGGGAGCGAGAGCCTTCCCGGCGCTGGTGCCCACCGACCCCGGCGATCCGGCAGTGCCTGCGAACCGGGCCGCCTGGGACTCCCTGGGTCGTTGGAAAAAGCCTTTCCTCACGGCCTTCGGGAAGAAAGATCCCATCCTGGGATACGCGGATCGACTTCTGCAAAAACAGGTACCAGGCGCGTCCGGACAGCCACACAGGGATCTGGCGCACGCTGGCCATTTCGTCCAGGAGGACGCTGGCGAGAAACTGGCCCGACTTACCGTAGACTGGATACGCGGGTGACCCGCCCGTGGGCCGGCCCGCTGTCGCGGCCGGCCGGTTGCCTCGGCAATCCATTTCCGCAACGGGCCGTTGCCGGGACACAGGAAAACAAGGACCGATGGCCACAAACCCCCACATATTCGAGACCGGCGCCGAAGATTTCGACGACAAGGTGATCGCACGATCGGCCCGGGTCCCGGTCCTGGTGGATTTCTGGGCAGCCTGGTGCGAGCCATGCCGCTCCCTGGCTGCGGTCCTGGAATCAGTGGCCGGGACTTTTTCGGGCCGCCTGCTGATCGCGAAAGTGGATACGGACGCCCAACCGGATCTGGCGGCGCGATACGGCGTTCGCAGCCTGCCGACGCTGTTGCTGTTCTCCGGCGGCGAACCCCGGGCCCAAACCATGGGTGCGCAGCCCGAGGCCGCCATCGTCGAGTTCGTGAGGCCGTTCGTGAAGACGGCGGCGGACGAACTGGCGCAAGAGGGCGCGGATGCGGCGAACCGCGGCGACATTGACGAAGCGAGGCGTCTCCTCGAAATGGCCGTCACCGAGGAGCCTGATAGACCCGGCCCACGGCTGGCGCTGGCGGAGCTGATGCTGGCTGTCGGCGACCCGGAGGGCGCCGAGGCCGCCATCAGCCCCCTGACCGCCGCCCAGAAGGAATCAGACGCCGGGCGCACGATCCGGGACCGCATCCGCTTCGCCAGGGACCTGGAAAATGCACCTGACCGGGAGCACCTGGAACGGGCCGTGGCCGCCGACCCCGGGGATCTGGAGGCTCGCTATCTGCTCGCGGCCCGGCTGGTAGCGGAGGGCGCGCTGGAGGAAGCAGCAGAACAGTTCTTCGCAATCATGAGCCGGGACCGGGGCTTCCGTGATGACGCGGGCCGCAACGGCTTATTGTCGATAATCGCTATGCTGGGTGCCGGCGACGAGCGGGTCGCCGGGTACCGCAAGCGCATGGCCACCCTATTGCATTGACTGTCCGCGCTAGCGCCGCTCAATCCGGACCGGCCCGGAACTGCTCAGCCGGAGGCGGGGTCCGCCACCATTCAGACGGCCATCCAGGCGACCCTCATCTTTCCTGGCCTCATCCAGGGTGAAGTCGCACTTGACCCGCGATCCGGAACGAGCCTGGATGTCGAATTTCAGGTCATCCGCCAGCGTTGCCGTGACGCTCCCCCCCGAGGTCTCGAGGTCACTGTCGTCGTCCGGCTGGCCCACGAAGGTCACGTCGACGCTACCGCCAGACGTGGAGGCATCCACCGCCGCCGAGGCCGCGCGGACGGTGATGCCGCCGCCGGCGGTGCTGGCACGCACGGGGCCGGCCGCCGTCTCGATGCGGATCGAGCCGCCGGCAGTATCGGCACGCACCCGATCACCCATCTCGCCCAGACGGATGCTGCCCCCGGCAGTGTCGGCATCGACCTCCTTCCGGCTTGCCTCGATCTCGATACCACCGCCGGCGGTGTCGGCCTTGACGGGTCCGGTGACCTCGCCGACGAGGATACTGCCCCCGGCGGTATCGGCACGCACCTTGCCGTCCAGGTCTCCCACTTCGATGTCGCCGCCGCTCGTGTCCAGGACGACGTCATACTGCTGCGGGACCGTCGCCCGGAATTTGGCCCTCAGGCTGTAGTTTCTGTTCTTGCGCCCCCGGTCCTCCAGCCGCGCTTTGACCTGGATACCGTCGGCCTTCTGGTCGAAGTCAACCACCAGCCTGTCGGCATCTCGCCCGCTGACATCCACTTCGATCGTGACCTTGTCTGCTGCCCCGGGCACGACCTCAATCGACCCTACGTCGGAGTCGATATCGAGGGTACCCCCGGGGGTGACGTCGAAACTCTTCGAGATGTCGGCTGCGCCGGCCACGCCCGCTGCAAAGGACAGCAAGGCAACGCTCAGGAATCTTCCAGACATGTTCGCTCCGATAAATTCAACCACCGCCTCAATGAGACGCCCACGGGAAAGCCCGGGTTTAAATCGATAAGCTAGCTCTCCTCCAGCCGTGGCCAGGGATCCGAGCATGACGCTAGCCGAACTTGTGACCTTTCTCGTCGCCGTATGTATCGCCGTACCGCTGTTCCGGCGCTTCGGCTTCGGATCCGTGCTGGGCTATCTCGCCGCCGGCATCGCCCTCGGGCCCTTCGGGCTGGCCTTGGTGGACGACGTGGACCGTATCATGCACATGGCCGAATTCGGCGTCGTCCTGCTGCTGTTCATCATCGGACTGGAGCTGAAGCCGTCGCGGCTCCGGGTGATGCGCAGATCCGTCTTCGGCCTGGGCACCGCCCAGGTGGTCGTCACCACCGTCCTGATCGCCGCCGTCGGTGTGTGGGCAGGGCTGGAGACGAGGATCGCGGTGGTGGTCGGTCTGGGGCTCGCCCTGTCTTCCACGGCATTCGTCCTCCAAATTCTTGCGGAAAAGAAGGAACTCAACGCCCAGCACGGGCGCGCCGCTTTTGGCATCCTGCTCTTCCAGGATCTGGCGGCCATCCCTATCCTCGCGATTATCCCCCTGCTCGGGTCCGGGAGCGGGGCCACCGATAACGTCCTGGCCCAGGGCCTCCTGTCGGTCGCCGTGATTGGCGCGCTGATCCTCGGCGGCCGTTATCTCCTCCGACCGGCATTCCGGGTCGTGGCCGCCCTCGGCGGTCACGAGATCTTCACCGCCGCGGCGCTGCTGGTTGTCACGGGGTCTGCCTACATCATGTACACGGCGGGCGTTTCCATGGCCCTGGGGGCGTTCCTGGCCGGCGTGCTCCTGGCCGATTCCGAATTCCGCCACCAGCTGGAGGCCGAGATCGAACCGTTCAAAGGCCTGCTCCTCGGTCTGTTCTTCGTCTCCGTGGGCATGGCCGCCAACCTGGGTCTCGTGTTGGAAAGGCCCGTCGCGTTGCTGGCGATCACCGCCTCGCTATTGGCCGGCAAGGGGATTGTCTTGTGGGGTCTGGGCCGGATCTTCCGGGTTCCGGGCACCGCGCCCCTTCGGATCGCCTTCACTCTTTCCCAGGGCGGAGAATTTGCGTTTGTGATCTTCGCCGCGGCGATTGCCGCCGGCGCCATGCCGAAAGATCTGGCCGCGCTGCTGATCATGGTCGTGACACTGACCATGCTGCTGACCCCCTTCCTGGTCACCTTCGGCGAACGTCTCGCCCGAGGCGCCGCGCCTGACGCCCCGGCACGGGAGTACGACGAGATCCAGACCGACGACCACGACGTGATCATCGCCGGCATGGGCCGCTTCGGACAGATCGTCGCCCGGATCCTGCACGTGCGCCGCATCCCCTTCACCGCCATCGAATCCGACGCAGCGCAGGTCGACTTCATGCGACATTTCAACGCGTCGGTCTATTACGGCAATGTCACCGACCCGAACCTGATGCGCGCTGCCCACGCCGATCGGGCAAGGGTCTTCGTGGTCGCAGTCCAGGATGCGAGGGAGTCCATAAGGATCGTGGAAATGCTGAAGAAGAATTTCCCGGGGCTGAAGATCTACGCCCGGGCACGGAACCGGCACCACGCCCACCTGCTCATGAATCTCGGGGTGGATTACATTATCCGGGAGGCGTTTGTCTCGAGTCTCGAGATGGCTGCAGCCATGCTCCGCGAAATGGGCGACACCCCGGACCGGGCCAGGGAGACGATCGAGAGATTCCGCCAGGCCGACGAGCGGCTGTTGCGAACCGAGGCCACGGTTCTGCACGACGAGAAATCCGTGCTGCAGTCCGCCGAGGCGGCCTGGCGCGAACTCGCAGACCTGTTCGACGCCGACGAGCACCGGTCGGTGGAGCGTGACCGCGATGCCGGCCGACTTCCCTGAGGTTTACATGCAGTCCAGTCTCCCGGTACCGTGTTCCACCCGCCAGCCGGGCGCCTATCTGGAGCCTCATGCCTCAGTTCAGCGATGACTACTTCCGGGATCTCCCGCCACGCGACCGCCGATATGACACGCCGGTGGCCGACCAGCTGGTTTTCAGCGTGTTCCCCAACGGCGTCAAGGCTTGGGTGCACGTGTATCCATGCGACGACTTCGTGCGGAGGAGGACGATCGGACTGTTCCCGGAGACAGGCTATCCTGCCGCGCTTGAGGCCCTAGAGCAGAGCCGGCGGATCGCCGAGGTGGACTCCATGGAGACCCGGCAGCCGCCGCGCCCGGTGCGCCGGGGGCTGCGTCACTTCCTCTTCGGTCTGCTGACGGCGCTACTTGCCTCCGGCGCGACCTGGTTCCTGATCGGCCCGGGAGACGAGGAACCCGCGGCGATCGTCGTAGCGGTGCCATCATCGCCTGGTTCGGCTGAGGAGGGGGTCAAGGATGTCCGTGCCGGAGCCGCGACGCACCCCGGAATGACGGACGGAGATGGCAACGCGCCCGAACAGGTCGCAGTAGGCCCGGAGACCGGTATCGATGACGAGGCGTCGGGATCGCCTGACAATTCCGCCGGCGACTCATCGGCGCAGCCTGGACAGGAACCGACGTCCACGGAGACCATTGCGTCCCCTGCCGGGCAGCCGGAAAGCGTCGAGCCCCCAAACCCAACCGGTCAAGCCTCGCCTGGCCCGGTAATCCAGACGCCGGCGCCCGCCCCCGTAGAGGCAACAGCCCTGCCGGCTCCGCCGCAGGTCCCTTCCGAAAGCGAAGGCATGGTAACCACGCACGAGCCACCGGCGGCGAGGGCAGCGGACGAATCCCGAGGCGACCCGGGCGTGGGTGACAGGGCCCCTCCCCCTGATGACGTGGCCGCCAGTGCAGTAGAGCCGGGGGGCGATTCCGCCGCCGTCGAGGTTCCCCGGGCGGCGCTTGCCATGGAGATCGTGGATCGGGAACCTGTGGGCCTGGTGATCGACGAGGTGTCTCTTCCCGCTGACGAGATCCTGACGATCTACTTCTTTACCGAACTCCAGGGCCGCCCCGGCGATCGCATCGAACACCGCTGGGAACTGGAGGGCGACACGGTGGCAACGATCCCCTTCGTCATCGGCGGTAGCGGTCACTGGAGGGTGTATTCCAGCAAGACCATTGGCCCCGGCCAGTGGCGAGCGGTGGTCGTCGACGACGGTGGCCGGGAAATCGACGCACTTTCTTTCGAGGCGAGGATCGAGGCGCCATGAAACTCTTTTACGCTCCGCTCTCCACATACTGCATGAAGGCGCTGATGGCTCTCTACGAAAAGGGCGTCGCATTCGAGCCAGAGTTCGTCAACCCGATGGATGCCGGCTCCTGGGATGCTTACCGCCGCATCTGGCCCCTCGGCAAGATCCCGCTGCTTGAACTCGATGACGGCCGCCGTATCCCGGAGGCCAGCATCATTGTCGAGTTCGTAGACCGTTTGAGCTCCGAGGGGCCAAAACTGGTGCCGGAGGACCCCGATGCGGCCCTGGAGGTGCGACTGCAGGACCGGCTCATGGACCACTACCTCAACGACCAGATCGCCGGGCTCCTGTTCGAGCGGCGCAAGCCGGAGCAAGCGCGCGACGCCGCCCTGCTGGAGCGGTCGGCCATGAGGATAGACGCCATGTACGGCATTCTGGACAACAATCTCGCCCATCGACGCTGGGCGGCGGGCGACGAGTTCACTCTTGCCGACTGTGCCGCCGCGCCTGCGTTGTTCTACGCGCCGTGGGTGCATCCGTTCGATGACCATCCGGCCATCGTGGAGTACTGGGAGAATCTGGCCGCCAGGCCATCCTTCGAGCGGGTCGCCGCCGACGCACGCCCCATGGTCGAGCGCTTTCTTGCGGGCCCGGCAAAAGCATAGAGCCTGCTGACTCCAATGGCCCAGGCACTGATGACAGACAGAATCTACCTTGAGGACGCGTACCTGGAACGGTGCGCTGCCACCGTAATCGAGGCCGGGTCCGACGGAATCATCCTGGATCGGACCGTCTTCTACCCGCGCGGCGGTGGTCAACCCGGTGACACCGGGCGGCTGATCCAGGGGGATGCGGAGGTCCGTATCGTCGATACGATCCATGGTGGGGACGGCCGCATCGTCCACCTGGCGGAGGGTCCGAATCTCCCGGCGAGGGACTCGGAGGTCCACGCTTTGATCGACTGGCCGCGCCGGTACGCCCACATGAAGATGCACACCGCCCTCCACCTGCTGGGGGTCGCCCTCCCCTACGGCGTCACCGGGGGAAACATCACTGCCGACCGCAGTCGGCTTGACTTCGATCTCCCCGACTCCCCGGACAGAGCGGGCGTGGAGAATGCCCTCAACGGGCTGATCGCTGCCGATCACCCGGTCTCGTCATTCTGGATAGACGAGGAAGAGCTGGATGCCCGGCCCGAACTGATCCGGACCCTGTCGGTGCGCCCGCCAAGGGGAGCAGGTCGAATCCGGTTGCTGCAGATACCGGGGCTCGATCTCCAGCCCTGTGGCGGGACTCATGTCCGGGCAACCGGCGAGATCGGTCCGGTCCGGATCGCGAAGATCGAGAAGAAGGGGCGCCGCAACCGGCGCGTCTATGTCGAGTTCGCCGAGACCTGATGCGTCAGGAGTAACGACTCAGAATCCCTGGCATGGCTGACGACCCCGGGCAGACCGCGTCCCAATCGAGGCTGTTGAGCGGCTGGCTCACGGTCTGGTTGACCGCATGCATGTCGCGCCCGTCCTCATCGACGAACAATAGCCCGGTGAGGTATTCACCCAGCCTCAGCTTGTCCTTGATATAGGCGAAGGCCAGCCCGCGGTTCTGGGCATCATAATCCGGCGCGGTCTTCCGCAGCATGATGCGGCTGCCGTCGTGGAGATCGATCTCGATGGCGGCGCCGGCGTCGTAGTCGGCCATTATTTCATCGGCTGGCTGGACGAAATCGGCTTCCAGCGCGGGATGATAGTGCTGCCGCGTGAAGGCGTAACTCTTGGTCGAATCCTCGTGATCGTTGAAGGTCACGCAGGGTGACAGCACATCGATGAGGGCGAAGCCCTTGTGCTTGAGCCCGGCCTTGATCAGCGGCACGAGCTGCTCCTTGTCCCCGGAGAAACTCCGCGCCACGAAAGTACTGCCGAGGGCCAGGGCGGTAAGTACCGGATCGATGGGCGGCTGCTCGTTGGTCTCGCCCTTCTTGGCCTTGGTGCCCACGTCGGCGGAGGCGGAGAACTGCCCCTTTGTCAGACCATAGACGCCATTGTTCTCGATGATATAGAGCATGTCTAGGTTGCGGCGCATGGCGTGACAGAACTGTCCCAGACCGATGGACAGGGAATCGCCGTCGCCGGACACGCCGATGTAGTACAGGTCCGGATTGGCGGCGTTAGCCCCCGTGGCCACGGCCGGCATCCTGCCGTGGACCGCATTGAATCCGTGGGACGCGCTCAGAAAGTAGGCCGGCGTCTTCGAGGAACAGCCGATACCGCTCACTTTCGCGACCCGGTGAGGCTCGACGGACAGCTCGAAACATGCCTGGATGATCCCGGCGGTGATGGAATCGTGACCGCACCCGGCGCACAGGGTGGACATTGCCCCCTCGTAATCACGCCTGGTCAGGCCCAGGGCATTCTTCTTGAGCCCCGGATGGACGATCTTCGGCTTGCGCATGTAACTCATGCTGCGGCTCCTGTCGCCATGGCCTCCCGGATGGCGCCGACGACGCAGTCGGAGCCGATGGGCAGCCCATCGTAATGCAGCACCGGGACAAGTTTTCCGGGATCTACCCGGGTCTCGGCGATGAGCAGGGTCCTGAGCTGGGCATCACGGTTCTGCTCGACCACGAAGACGCGCTCGTGGCGGTCGAGGAATGCCTGGACCTCGGCGGAAAAGGGGAAGGCCCTGACTCTCATATAACTGAGATTCACGCCTTCGGCGGAAAGGATCGAGAGCGCTTCCCGGACGGCGCCGTCACAACTACCGACGGAGAGCACGGCCGCATCGCTGCGGCCGTTGCCGATGGTCACCGGGCCTGGCACCAGTTCGGCTGCCGTGGCGAATTTTCGCGTGAGCCTGTCCATGACCTCCCGGTACTCGTCGGAATCCTCGGTGTAGGCGCCGCGGGCGTTATGTCCCGAGCCCCGGGTGAAATAGGCGCCTCGAGGGTGTACGCCTGGCAAGGTCCGGTACGGGATGCCGTCCCCGTCGGCATCGTGATAGCGCCAGAAATGGTCCATCTTCTCCAGCTCCTCCCGGCCGAGCACCTTGCCGCGGTCCCACCGATAGGCATCGTCCCACTCGAGCTTCGGGCACATCCAGTCGTTCATACCGATATCCAGGTCCGACAGCACGAAAACAGGAGTCTGCAGGCGCTCCGCGAGATCAAAAGCCTTGACCGCCATTTCGAAGCATTCGTGGGGGTCGGCAGGGAACAGCACCGGGTGACGCGTATCGCCGTGAGAGCAATAAGCGGCGAGCAGGATGTCGCACTGCTGCGTCCTCGTCGGCATCCCGGTGGACGGCCCAACGCGCTGGACGTCGAAGATCACCGCCGGCACCTCGGCATAGTAGCCGTAGCCGATAAATTCGCTCATCAACGAGACGCCCGGCCCGCTGGTCGGGGTGAACGCGCGGGCGCCCATCCAGTTTGCGCCCAGCACCATGCCGATCGCTGCCAGTTCGTCCTCGGCCTGGACGACGCAGAATCGGCGCTCGCCTGTCTCTTCGTCAGTGCGATATTGGTCGCAGAAAGTACGGAACGCGTCCATCAGGGATGTGGAGGGCGTAATCGGATACCAGGCGCCGACGGTGGCTCCGGCATAAAGGCAGCCCAGCGCGGCCGCCGAATTGCCGTCGATCATGATATGGCCCGCGGTCTTGTCCATACGGCTAACCCGCAGGGGCAGCGGACACTGGAAGTGCTCCAGCGCGTAATCGTAGCCAAGCTGGATGGCCTTCATGTTGGCCTCGGCGAGCCGGGGCTTGCTGGAGAATGTTTCGGACAGCAAGTCCTTGATGATGTCCAGTTCGATGTTCAGCAGGGCTACCAGAGCCCCGACGTAGGCGACGTTCTTCATCAGTATCCGTCCGCGGACACCGTCGAAATTCTCGTTGCACATCTTGGCCAGCGGCATGCCGAGGATTGTCACGTCCTCGCGGATGAGCTCCTGGCTGCGCGGCCACGTGGAATCGTAGATCAGCACGCCACCGGGCGAGACCTCCGCCAGATCCCGGCCGTAGGTCTCGGCGTTCATCGCCACCATGATGTCGACGTCGCCCGAGCGGGAGATGTGACCATCGCGACTCAGGCGAATCTCGTACCAGGTGGGAAGGCCCTGGATATTCGAAGGGAAGAAATTCTTCCCTACCACCGGCACGCCCATCCGGAAGATGGACTTCATCAGCAGGCTGTTGGCGCTGGCCGAGCCGGTGCCGTTGACATTGGCGAGCTTGATGACGAAGTCGTTTATGCGCTCCGCAGCTTGCGGCTTCGACATGCCTCATCCTCGTCTGTGGCGTAGGGAAAATCAAAATGGGTCTTCTGCATGTCCCAGGCCGCCGTCGGACAGCGCTCGGCGCACAGACCGCAATGGACGCACAGGTTCTCGTCCTTGACCATGACGCGACTGGTGTGCTTCAAGGGGCCGGAGACGAACAACTGCTGATCCGGATTGTCCGCCGGGGCCTTGAGCCGCTGTCTCAACTCGTCCTCCGGGGCGTTGCGGATGATGGTGAGGCAATCGGTGGGACAGATGTCGATACAGGCGTCGCACTCGATGCAGAGATGGTCGGTAAACACCGTCTGGATGTCGCAGTTGAGGCAGCGCTGCACCTCCGCGTCGGCCTGCTCGGCGGTGAAACCGAGTTCCACCTCGACATTGAGCTTCTTGAATCTTTCGGCCAGGCTCACATGCGGCATGAGCCGGCGTTCGGCGGGATTGTAGTCGTTCTTGTAGGACCACTCGTGGATGCCCATCTTGCGACTGGAGAGATTCATGGTGACGGGCAACCGTTCCTCCACTGACTGTCCATGGCAATGTTTGTGTATGGATACGGCCGCCTGGTGACCGTGCTCGACGGCCCAGATGATGTTCTTCGGGCCGAACGCGGAGTCGCCGCCGAAGAAGACCTCAGGACGAGTCGACTGGAAGGTGGCACTGTCGACAACCGGGACGTCCCACTTGTCGAATTCGACCCCCAGATCGCGTTCGATCCAGGGGAACGCGTTCTCCTGGCCGATTGCGAGCACCACGTCGTCACAGGGGATCACGCGCTCGCCGGTGACGCGCTGGCTCACGATACCCCCGGCGTCATCGAGCTCGTACTCCATCATCTCGAAGCGCATGCCTGCGAGACGACCACCCTCCATCACGAATTCGGTGGGGGAGTGATTGACGATGATCTCGACGTTCTCTTCCTCCGCATCCTCCAGTTCCCATTCCGAGGCCTTGAAGAAATCGCGCGGCTTGCGGGCCATCACCTTGACCTCGGTGGCGCCGAGACGCAGGGAGGACCGGCAGCAGTCCATGGCGGTGTTGCCCACGCCGATGATGAGCACCCTCTCGCCGATCTTGTCGATATGTTCGAAGGCCACGGATCCCAGCCAGTCGATCCCGATGTGGATGTTGGCGGCGCATTCGTCACGGCCCGGCAATTTCAGGTCCTTCCCGTGGGGTGCGCCACTGCCCACGAAGATCGCGTCCCAGCCCTCCGCGAGCATGCCGGCGAGACTGTCGACGCGGTGTCCTAACCGGAGATCGACGCCCATGCCCACGATGACTCCGATTTCGTTGTCGAGGACTTCCGCCGGCAGGCGGAACGCGGGGATATTGGCCCGCATCAATCCACCGGGCGACCTGAGCGCCTCGAAGACCGTGACCTCGTAGCCAAGGGGCATGAGATCGTTGGCGACGGTGAGTGAGGCCGGCCCGGCGCCGATACAGGCCACCCGTTTTCCGTTCTTGGCCGCGGGGATGATCGGCAGGCGGTCCTTGAAATCCCGTTTCAGGTCAGCCGCTACCCGCTTCAGACGACAGATCGCGACCGGCTTGTCCTCGACCCGACCGCGCCGGCAGGCGGGTTCGCAAGGCCGGTCGCAGACCCGCCCGAGGATGCCGGGAAAGACGTTGGACTCCCGATTGACCATGTAGGCATCGGTGAGCCGCCCCTGGGCGATGAGGCGGATGTATTCGGGGACGTCGGTGTGCGCGGGACACGCCCACTGGCAATCTACGACCCGGTGGAAATAATCCGGGTTGGAAGTATCGGTAGGCTTCATCCGCCGCTGGACGCCCCGACGGGGGACGCCACGCTCCTCCTGTGCGGCCGTTCTGATCGACCGTCGGGGGCTACTTTAACGCTTCACCCGCGAAAAACAATGACGAAGTGGGGACGGAAGAATGCTGCAGCAAACTCGGCCCCGCCGCCTGCGGCCGGTGGAGGCCCGGATCGCCTCCGGGAGTGGTCGGGCGACGACCCGTCTCAGCCGTCGATCCGTTGACTGAACTCGAGAAACTCGACGCCCCGGAGCAGCTTGCGGAAGGCGGTGCGATCCACGTGGATCAACCCCTCGTGGTCACCGGCCTCGAAGTAGATGTCGTCCTTCTTCATGAGGGACTTGTCGACCACGGTGGGGACCCGATAATCGGGACCCAGCGGTGGCACCGCTCCCGGCTCGCAATCGAAGAACACCCGCCCGAGTTCCTCTTCGGTCATCATCTCAAGTCCCGGCCGATGGAGCAGGCTGCGGAGCCGTTCCAGATCCAGGATGCGGTTGGCGGGCATGACTGCCAGCAGCGGCCCCAGACCGTCGGTCAGCGCTACTGCCTTGGCCACTTCCCCCTCCGCTACCCTCGCCTTGTGGGCTGATTCAGCGCTGGTGGCGGAATGCTGATGACGCAGGATCTGGAAATCCACGTCGCTCAAGGTCAATGCGAAATCGACCGTATCGGCGATACCCATGACGACCCCCTTTGCTGTTACTTTCCGTGTGTCCGGGTCCTGGCGGGATTATAGCCGCAGTGATCGCCATCGCGGTGATCCGGGGCGGTGCTGGGTCGGCGCCCGCACGCGGTGGCTACCAGGGGATAGGACTGCCGTCCCAGGCGTAGAAACCTCCGCTGTCGTCCGGCGAGAGGCGGTCGATCATGTGCAGCATCCGGGCAGCCGCAGTGTCGGCTGAAAACAGCCGGTCGCGCGGGACGCCGGCCTTGAACGGCGCCGACAAAGGTGTGTCCACCGTGCCGGGATGGAGCGCCGCCACGACGGCCTCCGGAGCGCGCCGCCTGAGTTCGATTGCGGTGCAGCGCAGAAATTGATTCAAGGCCGCCTTCGACGCCCGGTAGGCATACCAGCCGCCCAGGCGATTGTCGCCGATGCTGCCCACCCGGGCGGAGATAGCGGCGAACACAGAACGCTCCCGACGGGGAAGCAACGGCGCCAGATGTCTTGCGACCAGCATGGGCCCAAAGGCGTTGACCGTGAAGACCGTGGTCAGCGCATCCATTTCCACGTCCTCCAGTCTGCGTTCGGGGCGGATGCCCTCGCCCCGATGCAGGACACCGGTCGCGCAGATGACCAGTCGCAAGGGCTGCCCGGTCGATCCCAGGGTGGCGGCCAACGACTGGACTGAGTCTGAGTCGGACAGGTCCACGGCCTCGCACTGGATCTTGGACCGGCCGCTCCTGCCGGGGAAAAGTTGCCGGACCTTTTCGGGAGAACGGCTGCCGACGACGATGCGGTCGAAACTCGCACTGGCCAGTAATCGCCCCACGAGCGCAGAGCCGAGGCCACCGGCGCCGATAACCACCGCTACACCACCGCTCGTGAATGACTTCATGGGGCCCTGCTCAACTGTGATTGCCTTAATCGAAATTCCGGTGTCGCATTCGGCATGGCCCCGGGGCCGGATTCGTCGCGGCTTCCTGAGTCAGCGCCTGTGCTAGCCTTTCGTACCTGACCATGAAGACCTTCTTCGACAAGATCAGGGGGAGCCTCGGCAGCTTCAGGGAACGATCCCGCCACCGGGAGTTCGTGGATGTCGTCATGGCGGGAGCAGCGCTGGTGGCGCGGGCCGACAAGGACGAAAGGTTGGCGGAACTCATCGCCCGGGATCGGGTGCTGGCACGACTGACCGACCTGGAGTGGTTCGATGTCCACGACGCGGTCGCAGCCTACGAGCGGCACTCGCGGCTGTTGCAGAAGAATGCCGAGGCCGGCCGGCTCCGGGCACTGGACAGGATCGGGGAGTTCGAGGGTGATATGCGCGAGCGACTCACCCTGGTGCGCGCCTGCCTCGCCATCGGACACGCCGACAAAGACTTCAGCGCTCCGGAGCGGAGCGTCGTCGAACAGATCTGTCAAAGGCTCGGCGTGGATCCCGCAGAACTCGGGGTCTACGACATCTGACTGAAGCTCCCCGATAAAAAAAAGCCCGGGCGGAGACCCGGGCACAGGGTTGCGGCGATAACATCCGTCCCGGGGCGGAACGGAGAATCGGGCTAGTGACCGCAGACGCGACACCGGGTCACCCGGCGGGAGTGGCGGGGTGCTCGGGCGTCAAAGCCATGTCCAACGATAATCGGGATCTGTTTCAATTCGATGACCGTCCGATACCTCGGTGAGCGCTTGCCCCGTCCCCGCTTCCTCTCTACGCTTTGGCCCCCGGCATCGCCGCAGGACTACCACATGACCGCTGACAGCCACGCCGCCGTTCGGGCGCGACGCAGGATGCGCCGATTCGTGCTGGCGAGCCTGCTGGCAGCTTGTCTCGACCCGACGGGCGCGGCTTTCGGCCAGGACTCGGCAAAGGAGGCGTCCCAGACAGAGGCTGCGCCCGCACCGGCGCCGATCCCGGCTTCGGACATCCCCAAGCAGGCGGAGACAATCCGGAGCCTGCTTCGTGATGCGTCCGCCAAAGCCACCCCGTCGATGCATATCGACGAGATCCAGCAACAGGCGGAAGCCGCCGCCGCAGGGGTCTCGAAGCTTTTGTTGTCCCGGGAAATGAGTTCTCTCGCCGCGCTCAGCCCCAGGGGCCTCTACGCCCTCCGGGTCCAGTGGGAGGCGATCAAGACACGATTGTCCGGCTGGCAGCAGACCGTATCTGCCAGGTCCCAGGCCCTGGAGGCCCAGAGCAAGGTCCTCAAGAATCAGCGCACTGTCTGGGGCCTGACTCTCGAAACCCACAAGCAGGAGCAGCTACCCGAAGTCCTGGTCGACCAGGTCCATAGCACCCTGAACGCCATCGACGGGCAGGAGAAGGCGTTACGGAACCGGCTGGATGCGCTGCTGACCCTGGGTAGCCAGATCTCCGAGCTGCACGTGAAGGTCGATGGCGCCCTCGGGGCCATCGCCGAAGCAGATGCCGCCAAGCGTGGCCGGCTCCTGGTCGCGGACTCGGAGACCCTCTGGAGCGCTGTGCTCTCGGCGGAAAAGAAGGCGAAGGGAGGCGCCGACCGTGCCGAGGCCGGCGATGAGTCGAATGATGCGCAGGAAGTGATTGGCGGAGAGCTCGCGGCCGCCCTGGAACAGCACCTGTCGGCCATTCCGGACTACCTGGGGCGCAACACGGATCGCGTGCTGGCCCAGTTGCTCACATTTGCAGCGATCGCCGGCCTCCTGGCGCTATTCAACCGGCGCCGGCAGCAGTGGCCGCAGAGCTTTGGGCAGTCTGAGGGGACCGTGGATATCGTCGCCCATCCCATCGCTTCGGCGGCGCTTGTCTCACTGGTCCTGACCCGCAGCATGTACCCGGGGGCACCGCTCGCCCTCCACGACCTCGGACGTCTGGTGACGGTGATCCCCATCGCAGTGCTCCTGAGCCGCGCATTCGCAAAGCACCAGCGGGCGGTGCTGTTCACTCTGCTGACCCTGTTCGTCCTCGACGTGATAAGGGGGCTGCTGCAAACACAGCCCCTGTCCAGTCGCCTGTCGCTGCTGGTGCTGACTGCCCTGGGCTGCGCGGCGATGGCATGGGCTCTCATCACCAAGCGGGCCATCACCGGCCGGGGACGTGGTGCCTGGGGACGGGTTGCTGACCTCGTTTCTCGCCTGGCGATCCTCACCTTTGGCGCAGCCCTCATCGCCAATGTAGCAGGCCTTGTCAGCCTTGCAGAGCTTCTCGGCGAGGGCACGATGCTGACGATCTTCGCTGGATTCGGGCTGTACGCGCTCAGCCTGGTCCTGCAGGGTCTTCTGGATCTCCTGCTGCAGTCACCCATCGGCAGCAAGATCCGCGCGTTTCGAAGGAATCCCGACAAGGTCCACCGATGGGTGGAGAAGGCGGTCAACCTGCTGTCAGTGGTCGCCTGGCTGT
Organism: Gammaproteobacteria bacterium; assembly: GCA_024640085.1. Lineage (GTDB taxonomy): Bacteria > Pseudomonadota > Gammaproteobacteria > Steroidobacterales > XN24 > JAHEFR01. The sequence continues at coordinate 2,524 of JAHEFR010000023.1, read as the reverse complement.
ACTTCACCCTGCTTTTCTTCAACCTGTGGAGCCCGATCAGGGACCTGGTCGTCTTCGTGTTCTCGGCTTCGCTGACCGTCGGCCAGTTCCAGATCAGCCTCGGCGACATCGTGGCTTTCGTGGTGGCCCTCTGGCTGGGGACACAGTTGTCACGCCTTATCAGGTTCATCCTGGAAGAGGATGTGTTTACGCGGGTGCGCCTGCCTCGAGGCGTGCCGGCGACCATCAGCATGATGGTCAACTACGGGATCATCACGCTCGCTTTCTTCATCGCCCTTGCTGTAGCCGGGTTCGATCTGAGCCGATTCGCCATCATCGCCGGCGCGCTGTCAGTCGGTATCGGCTTCGGCCTCCAGAATGTCGTCAATAATTTTGTCTCCGGCCTGATCCTGGCGTTCGAGCGTCCCATCCAGGTGGGAGACTCCGTCGAGGTGGGCCCGTTGATGGGTCGGGTCAACCGGATCGGGATCCGCTCCAGCGTCGTGCGCACGTTCGACGGGTCGGAAGTGATCGTTCCCAATGCCGATTTCATCTCGAAGGAGGTCATCAACTGGACCCTGTCGGATGTGACCCGGCGGCTGATCGTCCCGGTCGGGGTGGCCTACGGCAGCAATCCTCACCAGGTCATGGAACTGCTGGTCCGGGTCGCGAGAACGCAGACAGACATTCTGGAAGAGCCGGAGCCCTATGCCCTGTTCATGGGATTCGGGGATAGTTCGCTGGACTTCGAGCTGCGCGCCTGGTGCGATTTCAACGAGGGCCTCAGGGTCAGGACCGAATTGAACCTGGCCATTCACGATGCGCTGGCCGAGGCCGGCATCGAGATTCCCTTCCCGCAGCGCGATCTGCATCTGCGTAGCGTCGATCCGGAGGCCGGCCGTAACCTGTCCTCGCGACCGAAACCGGGAGGGCCTTCGGTGCCGGCTACGATGGAGGTCGTCGACCCCGCGGACACCTCGTCGATCCCGCGGGCGGAAGAATAGGACCGGAAACGGCTTCGCGAAGGCCGCCCGACAGGAGCCCTGCGACACCGCATCGCTCACCGACCGATGACATGAAACTCGAAGGCTTCGACATTTTCGTTATCGACGTCCCCTGGCGTGCAGATGGGAGGGATACGTCGCTGCCCGGCAGCCGGTCCATCCTAATCAGGGTGAGAGACGAGACAGGGCTATATGGCTGGGGCGAGTCCCCGGTCTCCGCGGGTGCGTCACCGGCGATGCTCGATCAGGCGCGCGATGCATTGCGGGAGGCCATCCTGCCCGCCTTCGCCGCTCGTGAGTTCGGGAGCTTCGATGCCGTTGCCGACGCGGCCGGTGCGCTCCTGGAGGAGTTGCCTGCCAGCGCCTACCCCGCCTTCTGCGGCGCCGAACTGGCGCTGCTGGACCTCATGGGACACCGCCTCCGACGCAGTTCGGGCGATGTCCTTGGCCGGCCCCGTCAGCCGGTCATCCACTATGGTGGCCTCCTCGCCGGCGACGACGCGGCCGTCACGAGACAGGCCGCGGCACTGCGCCGGACCGGCATCCGCGACGCCAAGCTGATCGCGGCGGGCGATCTGGCCACAAATCTCTCCCTCCTGGATATCACCCGCGAACTGCTCGGCGAAGCCGTCGAGATCCGCGTAGCTCCCGGGGGGTGCTGGGACGCTGAGGAAGCGCTCGATCAGCTCGCTGCGATGGCGCCGTTCAGGCTGGCAGGGGTGGAACAACCCGTACCGGTTGCGGATGTGGACGGCCTGGCGGCGGTGACGGCCGCCGGTATCGTTCCGGTGATCGCCACCGGGGCTGTGGTCACCGCCGAAGACGCCAAGAACCTCGCCGCCCGGAAGGCCTGCGACATGTTCAGCATCAGCATTTCCCGTTGCGGCGGCCTGATCAACGCGGCCCGGATCCATCGGATCGCAAGGGATGCCGGTTTGGGGTGCCAGCTCGGCGCAGACGCGGCGGAAGCCGGACTCCTGGCTGCCGCGGGCCGCTTGTTCGCCACCCGCGCCGAGGGTGTCCGCTGGTGCGAAATCGCACCCGGGTTGCCCCGACTGGCGGACTCAATCACCGAGCCTCCCCTGGTTCCGGACCTCGCCGAACCCGCCCGTGCCCTCAGGGGCTATGGCCTGGGTGTCCGAATCCTCGAGAGCAAGATGGAGCAGTACGTCAGCCAGCGCATCTCCGTGTCCTGATTACCGGTCACGTCGCTCTGCGATCGTGGCCCCCCGGCGGACATGTTGGCCCCGGGGCTGTCGGGCGGGGCGCTCGATTCCTGCTGTTTCCTTCGACCATCAAGAGAGACGTCCGGATTGATCTCTGCCCATCCCGGGCGGTGGCCAACCTGTGTTGGCGGTCTTGACATGTTCGGGATTTTGTCGATAATGAGAATCATTCGCATTCTCGACGCCCACTATCAACATGTTCGAATTCCTCTCCCTGATCGCCCGCCAGCCCTTCCAGCCTCGCTTTCCCGATCGGAAGGACTTCCGCAGGCTGGAGACGGTGCGCGGGCGCTACTTCGTCGACTGGGAACCGGA
>JAHEFR010000022.1:19310-43536 GCA_024640085.1 Gammaproteobacteria bacterium | reverse complement strand
TTTGCAGCCCGTCGATGGTGATAGGGCGATCGACTGCCCTAGGGAACCGGGGCTTGTTCATATAGGAGTGCACTTCGGTCCTGAGATGGCTGCGCATGTCGTGGCCAGAGCGTCGCGCACGTTCTTCGCGCAGCCGGTCCACGTCCACCGGCGCCACGACGATCTTCTCTCCCGGCCCCGGGTCCGCCTGCGCCAGGATCCGGCCATCGTAGTCCACGATCATGCTTCCGCCCGGCCAGCTGAACGGCGGGTAATTCGCCATGGCGGCACCCTGGTTTGCTGCGACCACGTACACTGTATTCTCGAGGGCGCGGGTACGGTTTACGAGCGTCCACCAGTCCGTGGGTTCGGCCGTTCCCCAGGGGTCCATGTAGGCCGATATCCTGATCAGCACTTCCGCTCCTCGGAATGCCAACTCCCGGATCGTCTCGGGGAACAGCCAGTCATAACAGGTCGCCACACCGATCCTGCCCAGTTCCGTGTCGGCCACCGGGAATGGGTCAAGGGGATAGTCGGGATAATCGTGGGGGCTCGCGTGCACTTCCCACGGCACCCAGGGATTGACCTTGCGGTATTTGCTCAAGACGCCGGAAGGCCCGATCAGGACCGTAGTGTTGAAGACTGCGTCCGGAAATTCCGGGTCGGTTTCGAGGAACGATCCTGTCTGGATATAGCAGCCGTACTTTTTCGCCAGCACTCCGTATGCATCGGTGTATTCGTTGGGTACCGGGACAGCGAGCCGGCGTCGCAGCTCGTCCACGGTCGGGAAGGCCGGCACTGTGTGCGCGAACTCGGGGAAGGCCAGCAGCCTGACGTCGAAGAAGGGTTCATATCCAAGCACGGTTTGCTCGATTATCTCGGTCATGCGCCGAACCCGGGACGGGATCTCGTCGCGGCTCTGTGCAGAGGGAAAGTCCGTCTGGCAGGCGGCAGCGTAGAACAGTCTTGACATGGATCCTCGAGACCATCTTTTGCGGCGAACGTAGGATCGCGGGATGGCGTCGACCATCTCATCCGATCCCGCCGGGGCACCATTGTAATCGCCGCACTGGCCCGGGCGCAGCAAATGGCGGCCCTCATGGCGTTGTACTATAGTGGCTCCATGGGCCGCGCACTCCACTCGACCGGCCCGCGCGAGGAGCACCAGGGGAAACAGATGACGAACAACCTTCACGAACTCGAGAAGGCTTTCCATGACGCCAGGGCCCAGTTCTCGAAAGCCGCGGAACAGACCTTTCGGCGCTTGAACAGAGAACTCCAGAACCTCGTCCGTCGCGGCAAGCGCACGACGGATAGGGTCAAGAGCCTGAGGAAACGATTCGAGGCACAGGCGCAGCGGGCGGCAAAGACCGGCACCGATGCGGCGCAGGCACAGGCGAGGAGACTCGAGCAGATGCTCGCCGATGCTCGGGACGAATTGCGCATCACCGAAGAGGACAAGCGGCGTGTCCGGCAGATGTATAACGAGGCCAGGAAGCACTTCAAGAAGAGCGAATTCCTGGACAAGGCGGTAACGAGGATCGAAGACGAAATCGAGAAGGCCTTCGCCGGGCCAAAGCCCAAGAAGCGCCCGGTCTCCAGGAAGAAGGCGGCGGCAAAGAAGAAGCTCGCCGCAAAGAAAAAGGCTGCTGCGAAGAAGAAGCGGCCGGCCGCAAAGAAGAAGCCGGCGACGAAGAAGAAGACAGGCGCCCGCAAGAAGACGGCAGCGAAGAAGAAGACAGCCGCACGCAAGAAGACAGGGGCGAAGAAGCCCTCTGCGAAGAAAAAGGCTACGACGCGCAGGAAGTCCGCGAAGAAGAAGGCGGCTGCCCGCAAGAAGACAGCGACCAGGAAGAAGGTCGCGTCAAAGAAGAAGATCGCTTCGAAGAAGAAGCCCGCGACCAGAAAGAAAGCCAAGGTGAAACGGAAACCCGTGAGACGAAAGAGCGCGAGCAAGAAGCGAACTGCCAGCAAGAAGCGCGCTTAGCCCGGGCATCCCGACTGTCGGCAGGCAGCGGGGTGACCAGCAGATCGCAAGAGTATCGAGGGCCGCCATGTTGGCGGCCCTTTTTCTTGTCAGAAGCGCCTTCCGAGGAAAAGGAAGCCGGTGTAGTGGCCTCCTTCTGACCAACCAGCTCCGGTATAGAACGGCCCCAGCGGTGAATCGAGACCCAGGAAGAGACTGCCCGCAGCCCGGCCGTCACCGAGATCCGCATCGTCCCCGATGGATCCATATTCCAGGGACCCCCCTACGTACACCGGCAGGAAGCGGAAGTCGTTCATCCGCCTGTACCCTACCGTCCGTAGCAGCAGGAACTCCTCGCCGGTGAGTTCATTCCGCTCCAGTCCGGACAGTCTCAGGAATCCGCCGAGTTCGAATAGCCGGGAGATGGGCGCATCGCCATTGACCGTGGTCCCTCCGGAGACGGACGGAACGAGGGTGTATCGTCCCCAGGTCATCGCGACCCCGAGCCCGTAGGTGAACTGGTCGTAGTGCCCCTCGTCGCCTAGCGCGTCCCTGTGCCATTCGTAGTTGGTCTGAAGGTAGTGCCCGTCCCGGGGGAAGTTGACGTCGTCCAGCTCGTCGATCTCGAACAGAAGGAAGAGATTGCCGTCACCATAGGCCTCTTCCAGCCCTGAGGGATCGCCCAACCGGAGACTGCTGCTCACCTGGGAGCGCTCGTAACCGACCCGGATTTCGCCCCAGGCCCCCAGTTCCCTGCCCACCCCCAGGCGCAGGCCGTATTCGGTCACACGGTATACGGCGACCTTTTCGCTATTATCGAAGACGTTCACGTTACGCTTGTTGCCGAACGCCACCGGGTGGACAAAGTAACGCTGGTCCTGATCCAGTGGCTGATACCAACCCGTAAACACTCCCGGTTCCTCGCCGAGGGTCAGGGTCGTGCGCCACTCCGCCCCGAGAGAATTCATGGCGGTCCTGAGATAGGCCACCCTCAGGTTGAACAGGGTGTCGCCCTCGAAGTCATCTTCCAGGTCCAGGCCGAACTGGAGGTAATCCGGCCCCCAGCGCTTGGCGCGGGCGTCGACGGCCAGCCCGGTACGCCCGTCCCTCTGGACCACCTCGTAGCTGACCTTCTCGAACAGCTCCATGCCGTAGAGCGAGCCCATATCCCGGTCGATCTGCCCGACCTCCAGCCGCTGCCCCGTCGGATGCTCGATCTTGTCACGAAGGATCCGTGGATCCAGGTCGGCGTCGGTACGGACGTCGATGAATTCGATGATCGGCAGGGACGCCACCCGCTCCAGCCGGCCCGAGGACCAGCGGCGATAATCCTCTGCCGAGAGGCTGAGCCCGGCCAGTCTCGGCCTGGCCGCGTCCGCCGCCGTGAATCCCGTGTAGATCGCCTCCGGCGTGCGGTCGAAATCGCTCCCGGTAATATCTCCCAGGTCCGGGACGATGACCACGTCGGCCTCCGTAACGGTGGCCAGATTCCGCTCCGTGTTGGCGCGGGTCATGATGGAGGTAAGCTGATCGGTCAGGACGAACACGTCCGTCAGGTCACTGGGGGAATGCAGCGGCGTGCTGATGTCGACGACGATGAGAACGTCGGCGCCCATCTGCCTGACCACGTCTATGGGCAGGTTGTCCGTGATCCCGCCATCCACCAGCATCCGGCCGTCCACCAGGGTGGGCGAGAATACGCCTGGCACCGCCATACTGGCGGTAATCGCCAGGGCAAGGTCACCGTCTCCCAGGACGGCGACCTTCCCTGTACCGATGTCCGTGGCCACAGCGCGGAAGGGGATGGGAAGCTCGTCGAAGTCACGTATCTCTGAGACGTTCCTCGTCAGGCCCTTTACGGCGAGGGTGATCCGCTGGCCCTCCACAAGTCCCAAAGGCAGCTTGAACTCACGGGTGCTGTAATCGAAGCCGGCCTGGGCCTTCACCAGGAGGAAATCGTCGTCCCGTTTGCGCCTGAAACTGCGATCCGCCCGGTCCACGTCGTCGTTGAACATGGCATCCCAGTCCATCTGCTCGATAGCGACCGCGATGTCGTCGGCGGACAGCCCCGCAGCGTACAGGCCACCGACGATCGCACCCATACTCGTGCCCGCCACGTAATCCACCGGGATGCGCATGTCCTCCAGCACCCGCAGGACCCCCACGTGGGCCGCGCCGCGAGCGCCACCGCCGCTGAGCACCAGGCCCACCCTGGGCCGCCCCTCCGGCTGCTCTGTCGCCAGGGCATCTGGAAACGGGCACACGATATACATCAGTGCAGGCACGACCAGCAGCCGCCGCGCCCAGTTCGGGAATCTCATGGTCTTTCTCCGGATTCGAGTCCGCGCCGTGAGTCTAGTGTTCTGCAATAGTGGCAAGGGTACCGGCTGAGAGCTTTATCGGCGCGGTCAATAAATCGGCGGAATGTTTCGCGACAGACTGCACGCCGGTGGACGGGACGTCCCGATACGGATCGAGAGCCACGCAGGCAGAGCCAGGCCTGCTGATACCGCTCACTCGGCTTTCGGACCCTGGGAGATATGCATTCCCACCAGGCGCGCTACCAGGACGGTCAGATACAGCTGGCCGATGATCGCCTCGAGGGTCGCGAACGACCCGCCGATCTTGGTGATCGGAGAGATATCCCCGTAACCCAGCGTGGTGAGGGTGACGAAACTGTAATACATGAAGGCATTCCGCCCGATCCCGTCCGGCGAGATTCCCCGGAAGGCATCCGGATCGACGTTGAAGATCAGCTCGAAGACAAACGAGAAGCAAACGCCGATCATCAGATAGACGGAAACCGCACCGCAGATCAGGTTGGTGTCGACCCGGGCCTCCTTGGAGAGGATGTCCACCAGGAGCTCATAAGCAACGACGCCGAAAAACAACAGGCCGGCCGCGAGTGAAGCCGGAACGGCCCATGATGGCGGTTCCATTCCCACCGCGATCCAGGCGCCCACGGCAAATACCAGGCCGAGGGCGATGATTGCGATGAAGCTCTTGCCCTGGTCGGACATGGCGTAGGAGGCGGCAAACAGCGTCATGGTGATCAGGAACGTCGAGCCCACGCGTTCCAGATGCACCATTTCCAGGAAAGGCGACAGCATCCACAGGATCAGCAGCGATGACAGCAATATCGCGTAGCCGTGTCTTGGAGCCTTGAGCATGACTTGCTCTCTAAGCTTTCGATCGCGCCCCATGGTTTACCCCTCCGATGCTGTCCGACCGTCTGCTGTAGTCTAACGATCCGCGGCGGGGTTGCCCAAGGTGTGACCATCAGCCGGCTGCAGTTCCTTCTGTCCCCGGCCGTCTGCGGATGCCGTTTCTGAGCAGCCCCCCGGCGCGTGGTTCGCTGGATCCTCCGGGCTCGGGGTGCGGGTATTCCGGTACACTTTCGCTTCCCGCACCCTTGACCGGGTGGGGACCACCCCGGCGGGCGCAGGCAATGAGGCCACAGCCGCCGGGCCGCATGCTGAGGCGACATGATCGCGAGAAACCAGCCCCACGGCGTCAACGAGGAAAACCCAATCGATGAGCTGGACACCCTACGATGGATCCGAGTACCTGGACTTCAACGGCGTCGAGTCGTTCTGCAGGAACCTCGCCGAAGCCCATCCCGAATGGGTCACCCTGGAGGAGGTGGGGCGGACCCACCACGACCGGCCGTTGCTGCTGTTGACCTTGAGCCGGACCGACGACGACGTCTCCCGGCGACCCGGCTTCTGGGTGGACGGCGGCACCCATGCGGCGGAATTCACCGGCGTGATGGCCACGCTGTACGCGATCAGCCAGTGGCTCGGGCGGCTCACGTCGGGCGACGAGGCGGCGCTGTCGTGGTTCTCCCGCCGGGCAGTCTTCGCGATGCCGTGTATCAGCCCCGACGGTTTCCAGGCCATGTGCGACGGCGCCCCCTTTATCCGCTCGTCCCTGCGGCCTCCCCAGCCCGGGGCGGTCCGCTCGGGGCTCGATCCCTGCGACATCGACGGCGACGGCATCGTCCGTTGGATGCGCTGGAAACACCCCGCCGGGGCTTTCGTGCCCGATCCCGAGATTCCGATGTTCATGCGCCCGCGCACCCTGGGGGATGATCCGGAGGACGCCTATTTCCTGTGTGACGAAGGCGAGTTCATTCAGTGGGACGGCGGCAAGTGGCGCAGCGCACCGCTGGCCTTCGGCGTGGATCTCAACCGGAATTTCCCGGGTAGCTGGCAGCCTTTCGAGATGTTCGGCATGGACGGCGGCGCCTTCGCCCTGAGCGAGCCGGAGAGCAGAGCGGTGGTGGACGCGTTCTCGGCCAGGCCTTTCATCGGTGCCGGCCTCACCAACCACACCTACACGGGCTGTCTGCTGACCCAGCCCTATGCCAAGAACACGACCGTCCCGGTGCCGGACATCGACCTGATGGAGCATCTCGCCAAAGAGGCCGTGAAGGGAACCCGATACAAGGTCTACAAGGTGAACCCGGAGTTTACCTACGATCCGGACAAGCTGATCGTGGGCGTCTGGGCCGACAGCATGGTCACGGTCTTCGGCGTGCCCGGTTACACGCTGGAACTCTGGGACCCTCTGTCTGAAGCCGGGCTGGAAGTGGAAAAACCCCTGGATTTCTTCCTCAAGCCGGACCCGGAGAAGATGAAGAAGTTGTTCGCTCACTTCAGCACCGAGGGACATGCGGTGGAGCCCTGGCGAGCGTTCGACCACCCCCAGCTCGGTTCGGTGGAGATCGGCGGCATCGATTATCTCCGCACTCTCCGCAATCCGCCGCTGGCGAAGTTGCAGGACGAGTGCGAATCGGGCTTCCGGGTCGCAGATGCATTGCGCCGGTCGCTGCCAGACGTGGAAGGGAGGGTGAGCACAGAACATCACGGCAAGACCTGGACCGTGGAGTTGACCCTCGAGAATCACGGCTACCTGCCCACATCGGCCACGACCCACGGCGCCAAGCTGGCGGCATCGCCCCGGATGTCGGCCAAGCTCACGGTGGGCGGCGGCGCCCGCATCGTCTCCGGTCCCGATGAGCTCGAACTCGAACACCTGGAGGGATGGGGACAGACTCTGGTAGGTTCCGGCCGCAACCCGGTCTACGCCACCCTGCCTGCCCACGGCCATCGCACCGTCGCCCGCTGGATGGTGGAGGGTGAGGGAGATGTCAGCGTGAGCTGGTGCGCCGGCCGCGCCGGCGAGGGCCGGAACCGGGGCCGGCTGGGTGAGGACTGAGGGCCCTGCTCCCGCCGGACTGCCGCACTGTGGTCGCAGGCGGGCCCGCACTCCGCTAATCTCCCGTTAACGCCGCTCGCAGGAGGATCGTCATGGGTAACAGCAAGACCGAGGCCCCGATGCCGCCGGAAGTCGCGGCGATCAGTGATTGCGGATACGCCATCTGGGCCAGCGACGATGTAGCGCACGCCCTCCGGGGCAATTTCGACCCGGAACGGATCCCGGTAAAGACCATCCGGCACGTCCGGATCTGGGGTATCCAGGTGGACGACGAGCGAGAGCTACCGGGTCTGGAGCGCACCATGATCCCGGATGAGGACATCTGGGAGATCACGCTGGAGTCCAGGCACGGGGCGTCCTACGCCTTCGACTCCAGGCTGCTGAAACCCGCGGGCGAAGACTGACGGCGGACTCACCTGCCGCCCGACGGTTCCTGCCGGCGCTGGTTTGCCGCCGCCAGTGCCGCGCTCGTGTGGTCGAGAAGCGCAACCGTCCCCGGAGACCCGTGGCCCGGCACCACGATGTCGGCGTCTCCGAATCTGTCTCTGACGACCCGGATCGCGTCCGGCCAGTCTTCAATTGAAGCATCGGCCATGTTGCCGGTTCCGGGGAAATCCGGGCTCCGGACCGCGCAAGTCCCGAACAGCACGGCGTCCGAGGGTATCCACACCACCACGTTGTCCGGGCTATGCCCGGGCCCGGGGTACAGCAGCTCGAGACCGTGAAATCCGGCCCTCCCGCCAGCTACATCGAGGCCCGGGATCACGGTCGGCGCGGGCTGGGAGATGACGACCGCCAGTGACGGGGTGAGGCCGCCGGAGAAGAACGGGATGCCGGCGTCCGCGAGCACGGTCGCGCCGCCTAGGCTATCGTCGTGAAAATGGGTGACAACAGCCGCGATCACGGGTTGCCCCAGGCTGCCCTCGACCCATCCCAGCAGCTCCGAGGTCGCCTCCGTGCCCCAGGCGGTATCGATCAGGACCACCCCGTCATCGGTGATCACGATCAGGCCGTTGGCGGGAAACCGGTGGCCGTTGCCGAGAACCTTGACGGTCGTATGGACCCAGACGTGCTCACTGATACGTGCCACGCTGAGATCGTCAGCGATCACGACCCTGTCCGGCGGGATTCCGGACCCTGCATCGACCGGAGACACGACCAGCGAAATACAGCCGACCGCCAACACCCTCAGGATCCGGCGCAGAATGTCCATGCTTGCCCCTCTTCCGCCCTATTCGGGCTGGCGAAGCCGGCCCTCGATAACGTATCGAAGGATGTCCACGACCTGCTCCGGCGTCTCCGCGACCGCCAGCGCGGCCCCGTCCACCTCTTTCAGGGCGTGGGTCAGGGCCGGGTCGTGGAGCGTGATGACCGGGGTGCCGCAGGCTGTGGCATAACCGGCGTCGAATGCCGCATTCCACTGCCGGTACTTGTCGCCGAATCGCACCACCACCACGTCGGCCCGCTCGATCAGGGTCCGGGTCCGGATGGCATTGATTCTGGCGCCCTTCTGGTCCTTCCAGAAATCCGACGTCTCGGGCCCGAGTATCGCGACGCCGCAGTCGTCGCTGGAAGCATGGTCGGATACCGGCCCGGTCAGCTCCACAGGAAGTCCGGCGTCCCGGACGCCTGCAGCGATCCGGTCTCGCCAGTCCGTGTGGATCTCCCCGGAGAGATAGATTTCCCAATGCTGCGACATGTGTCGTTCCTCCGTAGCCCGCCGAGACGCCATGGTATCGAAATCCGGCGGCCGGCCCATCATCGGGCCGGGCTCTGTCGGGATCCTTTCCCGTACGGTCGTGGGTCACCGACGAATTTCGGTATGCTGCGCACTCCCCCCACAATCCAGCGAGAGACCCGGACATGACTGACGAGGCCACCGAACTCGAATTCCGCAAGGTCGCCGACGCCTTCATCGACGTCGCCAATGAACAGATCGGGTCGGCCCCAAAGGAGAATGTCGGGATGGCACTGCTGTTTGCGGCATCCCGGTTCAACGCCTTCGTGGTCGCGTCCCATTGCAAGACCCTGGAGCGCTATGAGGCCGATCAGGAGAAAGCGATCGAGTTCTTCACCGGCGAGTATCTGCGGATGCTAAAGGAAAACCTCGAGGACTACCGGCGGGCATTCGAGGAGGCAATCTCGCCTGGCCCGAACTGACCACGTCACTCGGCCTCCCCGTGGTCCGACTTGCGAAACCCGCGCCCAGGGCCTAAATAAAATGTGAGGGTTTTCGATATCGCGGGCAGTCTGGCCCGCAGGATACTGTTATGGCCATCCGCGATCCGGCAGTTGCCGGCATGTTCTATCCCGATCAGCCGGCGCGGCTGCGGAAGGAACTGGAGCAGATGCTCCAGGGTGCGGCCGCGGCCACGGAGGCTCCGACCCCCAAAGCCGTGATCGTGCCCCATGCGGGCTACATCTATTCCGGCGCAGTAGCCGCCAGCGCTTACCGGCGGCTGGCGAGTGCCGGCGGGTCCATCCGGCGGGTCGCCCTCCTGGGGCCGGCGCACCGGGTCTACCTGGAGGGAATGGCTGTTCCGGATGTCACCGGCTTCGCCACGCCCCTGGGTGAGATACCTCTTGACCGGCCGGCGGTCGAGGCCGTATCGGCGTTACCGGGCGTCACCTGGTCCAACGCGGCGCATGCCTACGAACATAGCCTGGAGGTCCAGCTGCCGTTCCTGCAGATAGTGCTGGACGATTTTCGGCTTGTGCCGGTGGTGGTGGGTCGGTGCGATCCGGAACGGGTCGCCAGCGTCATCGACTTTTTGTGGGGCGGGCCGGAAACCCTGGTCGTGATCAGCTCCGACCTGTCGCACTTCCTTCCCTACAACCGGGCCCGGGAGATGGACGGCAATACCTGCCGGCGCATCCTGGACAAGGCGTCCAGCCTGTCGGGTGAGGAGGCCTGCGGCGCCTACGTGATCAACGGACTGATGCGCTCGCAGCACTGCCGGGACCTGGCGGTAGAGGCGGTCGACCTCCGCAACTCCGGGGACACCGCGGGAGACAAACGCAAGGTGGTGGGATATGGCGCTTTCGCACTTCATTGACCTCAGCACGGCGGCAAGATCGCGCTTGTTGCATATCGCGCGGTCTTCCATCGCCCACGGCTTGCTCAGTCACCGGCCCCTGGCCGTGGAGAAGAACGACCTGCCCGGCATCCTCGGCGAGCCCCTGGCAAGCTTCGTGACCCTCCGTCACGTGGAGATGCTGCGGGGCTGCGTGGGGACGATAGATCCGGTCCGGCCACTGGCGGAGGCGGTGGCGGTGGCTGCTTTCAGCGCGGCGTTCAAGGACAGTCGCTTCCCGCCCCTCAGGGAAGACGAACTGCACGTCGTCAGTATCGAAATCTCCGTGCTGTCGGCTCTCGAGCCCATGGAGGTCGCGAGTGAGCAGGCCCTTCTCGGACAGCTCCAGCCCGGAGTGGACGGCCTGCTGCTGGAAGACCAGTGGCATCGCGCCACGTTCCTGCCCAAGGTGTGGGAACAGCTTGCCGCGCCATCGGAGTTCCTCAGAGCATTGAAGCAGAAAGCGGGGTTGCCAACGGATTACTGGTCGGATTCCCTGCGATTCAGACGCTATCGGACTTTCACTTTCTCTGACAGCCACGTAAGAGCAACCGCTGTCGCCTGACGGGATGCCGATAGCGCGGGTCCGGACGTCGGCGTGTTCCATTCACCCGGCCTGGCGCCAGGCCGGCATTTCACCGGGTCCGGTTCCTCGTCAGCGCCCGCCGGTCAAAGCTGACGCTCTTGACCAGGGCGAAGACCTTTGCGCCCGAGGTCAGTCGCAGATCCGCCGCCGCCTTGCGGGTGATACGAGCCCTAAGCAGCTCGCCACCTGCATCGACAAAGACCTCGGCGAAGGCGGTTTCGTGCTCCTCGACGATCCTGGTGATCACTCCCTCGATAACGTTACGAGTGCTGACGGCGTCCGGCCGTCGGGTGGCGAGGGCCACGTCCCGAGCCCGTATCCTCAGGCGGATGACCTCACCCAGTGGCAGATCGATCATGGGCATGAGGATTGGCTGCCCGCAGAATTCCACCGCCGTCAGGCGGAAATCGCGGTCGTGCCCGGTGACTCTGGCGTCGATCACGGCGCCGGCCTCGAAGTGACCGGTCAGGTGCTGTAGGTCGGGTCGCTCCAGAACCTCGACGGCGTCGCCTGCCGCCGCAACCTGGCCGGCCGCCATCACGACCATGCGATCGGCTAGCCGCGCGACTTCATCCACCGAGTGACTCACGTAGATCGCCGGGATGCCGAACTCGTCGGGTAACCCTTCTATGTATGGCAGGATCTCGCCCTTGCGCGCGGCGTCCATGGCGGCCAGCGGCTCATCCAGCAACAGCAGTCGTGGCCGGGTCAGCAGTGCCCGGCCGATGGCGACCCTTTGACGCTCTCCGCCGGACAGCGCCCCGGTCCCCCGCGATAGCAACGGGCCCAGGTCCAGCGCATTCACCACGTCGTCGAATCCGGTACCGTTACCACCCTGCTGAGCACGTCGGAAGGCGAATCGAAGATTGCCGCGGACGTCCAGATGCGAGAACAGCCGGGCGTCCTGGAAAACGAATCCGACCCCGCGGCGGTGAGCCGGGACTGCCTGCCCTGCATCGCTGTCCAGCCAGGTTTCGCCGTCGAACTCGACCCGGCCGGCGGCGCCGGATTCCAGTCCGGCGAGGATCCTGAGGATCGTGCTCTTGCCAGCGCCGCTGGGTCCGAAAAGCGCGGTGACGCCAGCCAGATGGAAATCATGAGCGAAGTCCAGTTCGAACCCGGGGTAACGGACCCGGACGTGGACTGAGAGCTCACGATGGGATTCAGCCGACACGGGTCGCCCCCCGGCGGTTGATGCCGTAGACCACCAGCAGAACGGCGAAACAGAACAACAGTAAAGCCAGGGAAAGCACATGGGCCTCCCGGTAGTTGAGGGTCTCCACCTGCTCGTAGATAGCGATGGATATCACACGGGTCTCACCCGGAATGTTGCCGCCGACCATGAGCACCACGCCGAACTCACCGATGGTGTGGGCGAAGGCCAGCACTGCCGCGGTGAGGTAACCGCGCCGGCACAATGGGGACAGGACCGTGAAGAATGCATCGACCGGCGTGGCCCTGAGCGTGGCCGCCGCCTCCAGGGGTCCCCGGCCGACGGTCTCGAAGGCATTCTGCATCGGCTGCACCGCGAAGGGCAGTGAATAGAATATGGATGCCACGACCAGGCCGGCGAAAGAGAACGTCAGCGAATCCCCCGTCACCCGGACCCAGAACGCGCCGATCGGCGAGGTGGGACTGAGGATGACGAGCAGGTAGAAACCCAGCACGGTCGGCGGCAGCACCAGCGGAAGCGCGGTTACCGCTTCCATCGCCGGCTTGATACGGGACCGGGTGAACGCGAGCCACCAGGCCAGGGGCGTGCCGAGGATCAACAGGATCGCCGTGGTCACTGCTGCGAGTTGGAGTGTCAGCCAGAGGGGGCCGAGATCGGGCATGACCTATTCTGTCCCGTACCCGGACAGCTGGATGATACGGCGGGCATCCGGGCTCGCCAGGAACCGCAGGAATCCCCCTGCGGCCATGTTCGATTGCCCGCGACTCAGCAGGACCGCGTCCTGGCGGAGGGGCTCGTGCATCCCAGCCGGGACGTCCCAGCGGCTGCCCGCCTCGGCGCCTGCAGTGGTCAGCACCTGGGAAAGGGCCACGAATCCCAGTTCGGCGTTGCCGGTGGCAATCATGGCATGGGCCTGCGCGACGTTCTCACCCATCACGAGCCGGTCCCGCAATGCCTGGTCGAGGCCGAGGGCCCTGATCGCCTCCAGGGTCGCCGCACCATAGGGGGCGAGCCGCGGGTTAGCCAGGGCCAGAGCGCGGAAATTCCCCTGCGCCAGGGTATCGGCACCGTTCACGGCCACCCGGCCCGGCTCCGCGCTCCACAGCGACAACCGACCGACGGCATAGGTGAACCTGCTGCCCTGGACGGCCAGCCCGTCTGCTTCCAGCAATCGCGGGTGCGCCTGATCGGCGGCGAGAAAAGCGTCGAACGGTGCGCCGTTGACGATCTGGGCATACAGTTTTCCCGTGGATCCGGTGACCAGCGTCAGCGTGTCGCCGGAAGACGCCTCGAACTGTTCCTCCAGCACGTACGCCGTCTCGCCGAAATTCGAGGCGACTGCCACCAGCGCCTGGTCGGCGCCAGCCCATGGGGACCAGAGCAACGCCAGTACAGCAGCAAGAATGTCAGGACGCCTGCAGGCGCGGCGTCCCGGTCCGGTCGGCATGGCGATCGAATCCCCTTCGGGCAATCACCGGCAAGGGTACCAGCGAATGCCGCCCCCTTTCAGTTCCTCCCTGCGCCGCCCACGTGCGGCCTGTCCCGGTTTCATGGCCTGGCCTACCCCGCGAGCCAACGGACCGGATCAGGGCACCAGGGCAGCCGTCAGCGGCTCGGCCATCGGCAGCAGCTGCTTCCATACGGCACCGGGTTTGTCTGCAAAGACCAGATCCTCGCTGGCGGCGACCACGTGCCACCCCCCCTGGCGCAGTTCCAGATCGAGCTGTCCCGGCGCCCAGCCGGCGTATCCTGCGTAGATCCTCAGCCGGCTGGCGTCCGTCGGCTCACTCGCCAGCGAATCGAGCACGTCGCGATTGGCAGATACGCGTACCCCGCCGAACACTGGCTCGCTTTCGCCCGCCGGCTCGGCACCTCGCCACAGGAAGAGGATGCGGTCGAGCATGACCGGGCCGCCGAAGAACATGGGCCCGTTGTAGCGGGACAGTCCCTCGACTCCTGGGATGATCCTGCGGGGAAGAATGGTGGTCGGCCGGTTGATCACCAGACCCATTGCCCCCTTTTCGCCGTAGCTGATCAGGAGGATGACGGTCCGGGAGAAATTCGGGTCGTTCATATCCTCCGAGGCCACCAGGAAGGCGCCCCTGGCCGGCATCGGTCCCGCCAGCGCCGGCTGGAAGAGGCAGACCAGGAGGCAGGAAAACAGACAGCGCCAGAGCCAGTCTGCCGCCCCGTGGCAACCATGGCGATGTCTGTAGGTTTCCGCTGCGGTCATGATGTCTATTGTTGCCCGCCGGGGTGCTCGGCGCGAAGCCAGAGGCCCGCCCGGTCAGGCGTTGCCCGGGTTGGATCACATCCGGCATTTCCCACCTCGCCGGTGGGCCACGACGGCACCCGGGCTCAATCCTCGCGTCCGGGTGCCGCGGACCTACTTTGGGCGCCTATCGGGCGCCGGATTGACGGCGGGTGAAATACCAGATCAGGAGCATGGCCATGGCGATGGAGATTGCCAACCCCACGAATGTATTGCTGACGCCGAGCAGGCGATTGACGACGCCCCCGAGAAAGGATCCGCCGATGCCGTAGAGCATGGTCCTGCCGATACTCATCTTGTCCGGACCGGGCAGGATGAGCCGCGCAACCAGTCCGACCACAATGCCGATGACGGCAATGATGGCCAACAGGATCAGGATGCCCATGGCGCCGCCCGTAGCTGTTTCCGCTCCCATACCTTCCCCCTGGAACATTGATGGCCCGCTTGGTACGGGCAGGATAGCCGATCAGGGTCGGTCAGTTCGAGTACATCATCCGGAAACAAGCTCTGACTGGTGCCCGCGCCCGCGCTTCTGCTATCCGCCCTGGTCCGGGCTGACAATGAGTTCGAGTATCGGCAACGTGGCTACAATGGCAATGATCGCCCGGGCGATGTGGTTGCCTTGCTTGACCTCCAGTGCGAGGAAGCAGATGAAGGGGACGGCGGCGACGATCCCTACGATCTCGCTCACGGCCTCCGGGTTCCCGAATTTCATTTTTCCGCCCCGTTCTGTCGTGTCGGGTCCTCGTCCGCAATCCTGGCCATGTGCCGCTGGTAGGCGCGCATGACGAATCCATGGGCGGTCGCCTGGGTAGCCTGGTAGAAATTCCAGGGCAACGATGGCGCAAAATCGTGGATGGCGATGATGGTGTATCGGCCGTGGAGGACGTCGTGGAACTCCATGCGGCCCTTCAGGTTGCGGGTCCCCGAGGCCAGCAGGCCGCCCGTAATGAAGTACATGCGCCTGTCGGGCGCGCTGTGATCCGGCCGGAAACTCAGCTCAAGGAGGGTCAGGGGCAGTCCGCGCATTCGTATGCGGACCGAGCCGGACTCGTCACAGCGGCAGATTACGAACGGCCGGAGGAAAGTTTCCAGCCACCGGAAGTAGGTATCGGCCATCCAGGTCGCGTCCCTGCCGGCAGGCAGGCTCATCCGTTGAATGGAACGCACACTACGCGCCTCTCTCAACTGCGCCTGGTAGACGCCGAGGACCTGGCTGCGCGGGTTGGCAAGCACCGAACGGTCGCCGTTGGCCAGATACGGGCGGATCGCCTCCCTGGGATCGAGGGCCTCTCCGGCGATGATCCTCTGCAACGGGTTGTCCCGGGCGACGGAATCGTGCTGCAGATCGTCCACCATCAGCCGGATCGTGGCGGGATGGGTGGCCGGACTGCGGATCCGGAGCCACCATGCATACAGCCGGGGCGTGAGCCACCGGAGCGTCAGGAATCTCGGCCGCCGACCAAGCAATTCTGCTGTTTGCTTCAGGACCTGCGGCCAACCGATGACCGTCGGCCCACCGATGTCGAAGCTGCCCGCGAAGCTGTCCGGCCGACCCAGGCAGTGCCGCACAGCCCTCAGCAGGTCCGGCAGGGCAATGGGCTGCTTGCGGCGGCTCGCCCAGGCGGGGACCGGTACGTTCCGTCCCCTGGCGACCTGGCTGACGATCAGGTTGACCGCCGTGCTGCCGGGCGCGACGACCAGGCTCG
Organism: Gammaproteobacteria bacterium; assembly: GCA_024640085.1. Classification (GTDB taxonomy): domain Bacteria; phylum Pseudomonadota; class Gammaproteobacteria; order Steroidobacterales; family XN24; genus JAHEFR01. The sequence goes on along the minus strand of JAHEFR010000022.1, from coordinate 27,556 downwards.
CTCGGATGACGGTCACCGGCGTGCCGGAGGCCTGGAGCGCCTCCACGACCTCGTTGCGGCGACGCGCGATCTCGGGCTCCACGGCATCCGCGGGCAGCAACCCCCGCAGGCAGATGATCTGCCGGACGCCGCGCATGCTGGCTGCCTTCGCGAAATTGTCCGCGATAATCAGTTCCATGTCCTCGCACTGGGCCTGGTCCAGACGAGCGCTGGCCAATCGCGTGTGGATCAGGTAGATGGCGTAATCGGCACCGGCAAGGGCGTCGACCATCTCCGAGCGCGAAAACATGTCGCAGTGGCGCCAGGTCACCGGCAGGTCTGGGATGGGATTCTTCGCCCGCGCCTCCAGGTGCGTGACGGCGAGGATGTCGTAATCGTCAGCCAGGTCCCGGCACAGGGCCGTACCGATACTACCGCTGGCACCGGCGATGACCAGTCGCTTCCGTCCGGAGGCCGCTGGCGGTGGTTCCGTGTCTTTCCTCATCGTGGCGTCGGGCGTCCCGGATCTACCGTCGTGCCCCCGGATTCTATCTGGCCGGTCGTGCATATCTGTACTAACTTTGATGCAGGCGTGTGAACGATCCGGGGTATCTTGGCAATGGCTGGTCTCGGCAAGGTCTACCAGAACGGCGAAATCATCGTCCGCCAGGGTGAAACAGGGAACTGCATGTATGTCGTCCAGGACGGACAGGTCGAAGCGGTCGACCAGTCCGACGACCGGGATGTCGTCCTCAGAACCCTCGGCCGCAACGACTTCTTCGGCGAAATGGCCCTGTTCGAGAAGGACATGCGGACCGTCACGATCCGGGCCGTTGGAACCGCCCGGGTCCTGACAATCGACCGCAAGCAGTTCCTCCGGGGAATCCACGAGGATCCGTCACTGGCCATGCGAGTCATCAAGACCATGTCGCACCGCATTAGCGACCTGACGGGCAAATTGGGCAAGTACGAGCAGACCGGTCCCGCCGACCGGCCGTAGAACAGGCGCCGGGCAGCGCGAGTTTTGGCAATGCCGCAAAAGGGGGAAGGGACGCGGCAATATCACGGATGACGACAATGAGGGGGATTCGCCGGAGAGCCGCAAGCGGGTGGACCGATCTGGCCCGCCCGGACGGTCACAGCCTGCAGGACGGCTCCCGGATCGCGGTCATCGGCGGCGGACCCGCCGGGTCCATGTTCAGCTACTTCCTGCTGAATATGGCCGAGAGCATCGATCTCGATCTGAACATCGATATCTACGAGCCAAGGCACTTCCGGCACCGCGGGCCGGCGGGCTGCAATCACTGCGGCGGCATCGTGTCGGAGTCTCTACTCCAGCGACTGGCCACCGAGGGCATCCACCTTCCCTCCCACGTGGTCCAGCGCGGCATGGAGTCCTACACCCTCCACATGGACGTCGGCACCGTGCAACTCAGCGCGCCGGGCCTGGAGAAGCGCATTGCCGCTGTCTATCGCGGCAATGGCCCGCGGGAATCCGAGCCGACGGAACTGATCAGTTTCGACGGCTACCTGCAGCAGATGGCCGGGGAGCGGGGCGCCCGGTTGATCCATCGCATGGCGACCGGTCTGGAGAGGACCGCCGATCACGTCACGATCCGCTGCGCCGACGGACACAGCGACACCTACGAGCTCGCTGTCGTCGCGACGGGCATCAACAGCCATTTCGTGGATCTTCTCTGCGGTCCCATGGTGCCCATCCGGCGGCCGGAAAAGACCACAACCTTCATCTGCGAGTTCCACCTCGGCCGGCCGCTGATCGAGGAGATCCTCGGCGACTCCATGCACGTATTCCTGCTGGACATCCCGGGACTGGAGTTCGCGGCCCTCATCCCAAAAGGGGATTTCGTCACCCTCTGCATGCTGGGCGACGAGATCGACGACGCTTTGATCGAGCATTTCTTCGCCGCCGAGGAATTCAGGCAGTGCTTCCCGGGCGGAGTCGTACCGCCTCGCGCCTGCCACTGCCTGCCCCGGATCAACGTCTCGACAGCCCGCTACCCCTTCGACGACCGCATCGTGCTGATCGGCGACAGCGGCACCACGCGGCTGTTCAAGGACGGTCTCGGTGCCGCCTATCGTACCGCCAAGGCGGCCGCCAGGACGGTGGCGTTCCACGGAGTCTCCGCAAGGGACTTCGAGCAGTATTACTGGCCCCTGTGTCGCGCTATCGACGTTGACAACCGTATCGGCAAGTTTGTGTTCTCGGTCAGCGGCCTGATACAGAAGATGCGATTCACCCGGCGCGCTGTTTTCCGGATGACCGCGACCGAGCAGGCCGGCGACAGTGCACGGAAACGCATGAGCGAGGTGCTCTGGGACATCTTCTCGGGCAGCGCCCCCTACCGGGAGATTCTCGGACGCACGCTGCATCCGGTGTATATCGGGAGCCTCCTCTGGAACCTGGTGGCGGGCAACCTGCAGCCTCCCCGACAGCAGGCGCCGCGGGCCGAGAGCCGGGGTCACTGATGGGTGGCTCCGGGACCGCTGGCGTCGGGAAGGCCGGCCAGCATTGGAGATCCGGGACGCCGGGGGACGGGAAACGATGAAGATACCGTTCATCAACAGGATCAGGACGGGCGGCGACGAACCGGGACCCGAATGCGGCCCAGCCACGGACACGCCGGCGCTCTGGATCCACCCCGAGCAGCTCACCAAGCTGCCGCCTTGCCAAATGCATTGCCCGAACAGCGGCGACATCCGCGGCTGGCTCGGCATCATCGCCCAGCGGGAGAAGACGGGCCTCAGCCTCGAAGAGGCCTTCGAGCGCGCATGGCTCAGGCTGGTGGAATTCAATCCCATGCCGGCCACCATCGGTCGTATCTGCCCTCATCCATGCGAGACCGATTGCACCCGTGGCGACAAGGACGGTGCGGTTTCCATCAACGCCATGGAGCGATTTCTTGGTGACTGGGCGGTGGAACGGGATCTGCGGTTCCCGCCGGCGCCGGAGCCTTCCCATCCCGAGTCCATCGGAGTGATCGGTTCCGGCCCGGCAGGCCTTTCCTTCACCTACCACATGGCCAGACGCGGATACCGGGTCACGATTTACGATCGGCAGGCCGCCCCCGGCGGCATGCTCCGCTACGGTATTCCCTCGTATCGCCTGCCGGTCGGCACGCTGGACCGGGAAGTCCGGCGGATCCTCGATCTCGGGGTCGAACTCCGCCTGGATTCCGATGTGGGGGCCGGTCTGTCCCTGGAGACGTTGCGCGAGCGTCACGCCGTGATCTTCCTCGGTATCGGCGCCCAGAAGGCCCGGGGACTCGGCGTACCCGGCGAAACCGGGCCCGGAGTCTATTCGGGCATCGAGTACCTGCGCGCCCGCAAGGAGGGCGAACCCGTCGAGCTTGGAGCGACGACGGCAGTCATCGGCGGCGGCAACACGGCCATCGATGCCGCCCGGATGGCGCGCCGGGACGGCGCTGAGGTCGTACTGGTCTACCGTCGCACCCGCGAGGAGATGCCGGCCATCGAGGCAGAGACGGAGGACGCCCTGATCGAAGGGGTGTCCTTCGAGTTGCTGGCGGCGCCCACGCAAATCATCCGCGCCGACGGGAAAGTCAGCGCCATCGAGATCCAGAGGATGTCCCTGGGTGAGCCCGATGCCTCGGGACGTCGACGGCCGGTGCCCGTCGAGGGCGACCTCTGCCGGCTGGACGTGGATTCGGTCATCGTTGCCGTCTCCCAGGAGCCGGATATCGACGAGGATGGAGGCTTTCCGGACATTCACGGATGGATCGAGACCGGCGAGGACGGCCGGATCGGGCCGGGGCTGTGGGCCGGAGGCGACGACCGCGGCCTGGGTATCGCGAGCCTCGCGGTTTCCCACGGTCGCCACGCGGCGGAGGCCGCTCACGCGGAACTCCGGGGCCTGCCGGCGCCGGGTTCGCAATTGCCGAGGACCCCCGCCCGGCCCGGCGTGAAGCCCGACTTCTACGAGGGCCATCTGGCGACATCGCCGCCCCGTCGCCCCGAGGACACCTGGCTCGCCGAGCCTGACCGGGAGATCACCGAGACCCTGACGCCCGAGGAAGCCGCCTACGAGGCTGAGCGCTGCCTCTCCTGCGGGCTGTGCATCGGCTGCGACCAGTGCTGGATGTACTGCAACGCGGGTGGATTCGTCCGCCTGAACCAGGTGGGACCCGGTTCGTACTACGCATATCTCTCGGACATTTGCGAGGGCTGCGGCAAGTGCATCGAGGTTTGTCCGACCGGCTATCTCAGCCCGCGTGCAGAGGGGGGCTGACGCTCCCGGCCAACGTCATCGCGGCAATCCCGCACCCCAATGAAGAAAACGACTTCGGGCGGCCTCGCCGGATGTTCCGTCAGGCAGGTTTGCGGGCGACTAGCTGAGCCAGGGCCGCGCGACGTCTGTCGGGATCCTCCACGATGCCCTCGTAACTGGCGATGATCTCCAGCCCGGTGACCGCGGACCGCAATTCTCCCGGGGCGACCCGGAATCGCTGATCCGTCGGCCCGATCACGTCGGCGTCGGTGACCAGGTGTGATTCGGCCAGCAGGTACCCTCCGGGCACGAGAATATCGCCCAGCGAGGCTATCACCGGCAGATTGGTGTACCGGATGACGATCGCCAGATCAAAGGGACCCTCCGCGGCGATGTCGTCGAGCCGAACATCCCCTGCTTCCAGGTCCTTCGGAATGCGGGCGATTTCGAGATTTTCTTCTTCGGCAGCCGCCGCAAGTTGCCCGAGCGCCACCTCTGATATATCGACAGCGCACACCCGCCAGCCCTGGCGTGCCAGGAAGAGCGTGTTGCGGCCGATACCGGAAGCGAGATCGACGGCTGTCGGCGGCCGCCCTTTGGGCGCCAGTCGGGGGAGCCATTTTGCCAGCAGTGCGCTGGGATGCTTCCGGGCGACGTAGGCGCCGTCCCGATAGCGCTGGTTCCACTTGTCGCGGTCGGCCTGGCTCAAGTCAGGAATCCGGGCCGGCGTCCCCGGCTGTCAGGTCACGTCCCCGGCGTTCGCGATCGATCACTTCAGCCAGACTACTTCCCGTACCGGTAGGTCGAGAACATCGCATCCATGCGGTTGTCCTGTCCCGATGTGAACTCAAACATGCAGTAGTCGTCGGTGTAATCCATAAAATTCTCGATGGGGTCTTCACCGGCCTCGCGCCGGCAGGAATCACGACCGGCAGGGCAACCGTAAGCCGCGCTCCTTTCGGCGGCAGTGTCAGAGACCTGGTCGCCCTGCTTACATCCGCCCTGGAAGGTATGGTAAAGCCCCATCCAGTGGCCCACCTCGTGGGTGGCCGTGTCGCCCTCGTTGTAAGGGGCCGCCGACCCGCCTGGGAGGGAACTGTAGAGGATGACCACGCCGTCGTCGGTCGGGTCGGAAGCGTAACCGCTGGGCAGTGTCGCCCACCCGAGGAGGCCGCCGCCGGGATTCGCGGAATAGATATTCAGATCGTCGGCACTGCCCTGGCGCAGCGCCGACTTGGCCTGAGCCTCTGCCGAGGAACCGGGTGACATCGTGTACCAGGCGGCGTTGTCCACATAGTCTGTCGCCACGAGGTTGAAGCTCCAACCCGTTCCCGCGAACGCGGCGTTCAGGATCGTCATCTGGTTGTTGATGTCGCTCGACGAAAGGTTACCGCTATTGCCGTTGTGGATGACGTGGAAATAGACGCTGACGACGCCGCCCGTTACGTTGCTGCCGCCACCGCCACCGCCACCGCCGGCCCAGGGCGGCTTCTTCTGGGTGGATTCTCCACCCCGCATCTCGAGGCCCCTGCGCCATGCTATCTCTCGCATGACGGGCCCGATCTGCCTCTCGATCTCGTCGATCTCCAGCAGGCTCAACTGACGGGTGCCGCAGCGTGCCCCGCTGTCGATGAAGTCCTGCTTGCTGGCCCACGAATGGTCGCCGATGCTGAACGGACCGTGATCGTCGCCGGCACCCTGGGCCAGCGCCACACCGCCCACCACGAAAAGCGCGACGGCCATTGCGGCACCGCCGATCTTCATCCCGATCGAATGATTCATTACTGCCCCTCCCCTGGTGCGGTTCCAGAAACCGCGTTCACCCCGCGCCGCCGGCGGACAGGGTCAGCCCGCAACCGTGATCGATCGCGGGGCGACCGGCCGACAACCGCCGCGCTTGAGTATACGCCCGTCCGGCGGCGGTGGAAGTCGGCCGCATCGCGGCACCTGTCGCCCGGGTGCATGTGGGATCGCCTGGGCGATCGACCGGGACCCGGGTCACGAGGACGCATGATGGACCCGGGGACCGAGCCCCGCCGATGCGGCATATTTGCGAGCCCGGCCTGAAATCCGGGTGGAGTGACTAAACTCTCAGTAGCCGGGGTCATCCCCGACCGCAAGGAAACGGACCGGGTGTTCGAACACGAAACAGCAGTCAATCTCCCCCTGATCCTGGGCGGCCTGTTCCTGATCGGCCTCGCCGCCGACCTCATCGGCAGGTTTACGGTCCTTCCGCGAGTGACGCTGCTGATGTTGAGCGGACTCGCTATCGGGCCGGCCGGCATTTCGCTGCTGCCAATTGACTTCGTCCGGGACTGGTTCGCGGTGCTGACGACCATTTCCCTGGCTCTCATCGGTTTTCTCCTCGGGCAGCAGCTCTCGATCCCCGCGCTGAGGACACGCGGTGCCATGGTCGTCGGCATTTCTATCTGTAAGGTTGTTGGGGCGTCGGCCGTAGTGGGCCTGGGGCTTTTGGCCGCCGGGGCCGACCCGGCCGTCGCGTGCCTCCTGGCGGGAATCGCGCCGGCGACTGCGCCTGCGTCGGTCTACGACGTGGTCCATGGCAGTGGCGTCGATAACGAATTTACAGACACCTTGCTGTCGATAGCGGCCATCGACGACGTGTGGGGTTTGATCATTTTCATATTGATGATTGCGTGGACCGGCGTCCTCACCGGCGATGCCGAGATCGGTATCGGCATCGCCCTGAGTCTGAAGCATCTCCTGGGCAGCACCATGCTGGGGGTCGCACTGGGGACGCCCATGGCCTACATGACCGGCCGTATCCGTCGTGGGGAACCCTCACAGGCGGAGGCTCTCGGCTTTGTGTTGCTCAGTGCAGGCCTGGCCCAGTGGCTGGAGTTGCTGCCCATCCTGACCGCCATGGCCATGGGCGTCACCGTCGCGAGCCTGGCTACTCATCACGATCGTCCCTTCCGGTCCATCGAGGGCCTTGAGTGGCCGTTCATGATCCTGTTCTTTGTGCTCGCGGGAGCCTCGCTGGAGACCGGCACCCTGCAACTCGTGGGTGTGATGACCGGCCTGTACATACTTTCCCGATGCATGGGGATCATGGTCGGGACCGGGGTCGGAACCCGTCTAATGGGCGCACCGGCTCCGTTGCGGAATTGGCTCGGTCCGGCGTTGTTCCCCCAGGCCGGGGTCGCGATCGGAATGACATTATTCGCCGCACAGCAGTTTCCACGGATCGCACCGGCCCTGCTGACGGTCATCGTTGCCTCGACGATTATCCTGGAGACGATGGGGCCCGTATTCACCCGCCAGGCCATCCGCGCCGCGACCCGTTGCGATCCTGGCAGAACCCGGCGGCCCGCGGCGGATCAAACTGATGAGGGGAGGTGAAATTGGCCGTGCTCTCGGGTTCCGGGGCCGCAAGGCACGCCACTTCTCTGGGTGAGGGAAAATGGAGATGCCAATGAAGTACGGGCTTCCGGGGTTCACCCTGACCATGGCCCTGGCGGCTGGCTGCGCCGGAATGCCGCCGGACGTCAGGCAGGTAAATGCCGAGAATATCAATCTCCTCGAGCGCGGGATGAGTAGGCGGGATGTCGACAACATTATGGGGACGGGTCCCTGGATCTCACGAGAAAGCATCTACACGGAAGGGCGCCTCATGGGCTACCTGGATCTGAGTGTCTCCAATCCGTATAAATCGGAGACCCTGGAAAAAGGGCGCGACCGCTACGAGGTCCTCTATTACTACGCGATGCCCGGTGGAATGGACATGGGTTACTGGGACACCCAATACGACGAGCAGATCGTCCCGGACTTCTTCCTGACGCCGGTGGTGCTGGCGAACAGCAAACTCATCGGAATTGGGACCGAAGTCATGGTGACAATGGGCCTGATGAAGCCACCCAGGCGCCTGGATCAACAAGAGTCCATGCTGAGGGGGCGTTGATGGGACCATCGGCCTGAAGCGGAATCCCCGGGGGCCGAGCAATCGAACTGCACCTGACAACATCGACTCTGCCCCTCAACGCTGGGGGCAGACGCGACT
>JAHEFR010000022.1:0-19210 GCA_024640085.1 Gammaproteobacteria bacterium | reverse complement strand
GGGCCGAGCAATCGAACTGCACCTGACAACATCGACTCTGCCCCTCAACGCTGGGGGCAGACGCGACTTTCGCAGGGGCAAGAATGAACGATCGGGGGAAAGTGGTGGCCAGGGGCAGAGTCGAACTGCCGACACGCGGATTTTCAGTCCGCTGCTCTACCAACTGAGCTACCTGGCCCCGGTAGGAAGGGGCCGTATTTAAGCCTCCGGAACCCTCCTCCGTCAAGGCGGAAGCCGAGCCCAGGCTCGCCGGGCCGGTCCGGTCGGCATCCGGCCAAAGACAGGCGTCAGGGGACCAAACGGGCACTGTGATAATGACAGATTCGTGGCATCCGGCAGGCCCGGCGTGGAAGCCCTGTCATCGATTGGTTACCCTAATAGGGCATATTCCACCGGATGATGATGAATTCCTCCCACCTTCCCGCTAATGTCCGAGGGCCTGACTCCGAGTCCCTTTCGGACCGCTTTGCGCGTGTCCGGACCCGTTCTCTCGAACTCTGCGAGCCACTGGCCCCCGAGGACATGACCGTCCAGAGCATGGCGGACGCCAGCCCCACGAAGTGGCACCTGGCGCACGTCACCTGGTTCTTCGAGCAGTTTGTCCTGGCACCCAGACTGCCAGGCTACAAACCGGTGGATGACGGCTATCACTACCTGTTCAATAGCTACTACTACACCGCCGGGGAGATGCACCAGCGGCCCAGCCGAGGACTCCTGTCGCGACCCACGGTCGATGACATCCTGGCCTATCGACGGCAGGTGGACGAGCGCATGAGCGAGTTGCTGGAGACGGCGGACGCGGAGACCGCGTTCCTGGTCACTTTGGGTCTCAACCACGAGCAGCAGCACCAGGAACTGATGCTCACCGACATCAAGCACGTCCTCGCCCAGAACCCCCTGACACCGGCCTACCGGGAGGTCGTGGCAAGCGGCGGTCCGGCCGCCGCCGAGCAGGGCTGGCACGGGTTCCCTGGCGGCATCGTCGAGATCGGATTCGGCGGCGACGGCTTCTGTTACGACAACGAGACCCCGCGGCATCGCTGCTGGCTCGAGGACTTCGGCATCGCCAGCCGGCCAGTCACCAACAGCGAGTTCATGGAATTCATCGCCGCCGGCGGATACCGGACGCCGGAACTGTGGCTGTCCGACGGCTGGGCCACGGTGCAGGCCGAAGGCTGGGCCACGCCCCTGTACTGGCGTAGCGATGGCAACAATTTCACGCTCGGCGGCCTCCGGCCGTTGGACCCAAATGCACCGGTCACCCATGTCAGCTACTTTGAGGCGGATGCATTCGCCCGCTGGGCCGGTGCCCGCCTGCCGACAGAAGCCGAATGGGAGACGGCGTCTCGGGATGTGGAGATGACCGGCAACTTCGTCGAGTCCGATGCGCTCCACCCGATGGGGCGGGACCAGAGTGGTCTGCGGCAGATGTTCGGCGACGTGTGGGAGTGGACGGCCAGCCCTTACGCGCCTTACCCAGGTTTCAAACCACTGACCGGATCTCTGGGCGAGTACAATGGCAAGTTCATGTGCACCCAAATGGTGCTCAGGGGCGGGTCCTGCGCGACGCCGGAGGATCACATACGCCCGACCTATCGCAATTTCTTCTATCCCCACCAGCGCTGGCAGTTCAGCGGATTCCGGCTGGCCGTGGACGCGTGATGCCCGACGGTCTCAGGAAAGAATCGGCGCCGGTGCGCCTGCTGGACCTCCATCCGCCCCGGGGCGATTTCCGCGCGGAGGTCCTGCAGGGACTGACCGACAGCCCGAAGATGATCTCGCCGAAGTATTTCTACGACGAGCGGGGCTCTCACCTGTTCGACAAGATCACCCGGCTGCCGGAGTACTACCCGACTCGGACCGAGCTGGCCATCATGGACAGCCGGATGACGGAGATTGCCTCGCTGGTGGGACCGGACGCCTGCATCATCGAGTTCGGCTCCGGATCCGGACTCAAGACCCGCAGGCTCATCGAGGGCCTGGATTCTGCGGTCGCCTACGTGCCCGTCGAAATCTCCCGGGAACACCTGCTCATGTCGGCCCAGGTGCTCGCCGACCAGTTCCCGGGCCTGGAGGTCCTTCCGGTCTGCGCCGACTTTACCCAGGCCTTCGAACTGCCGACCCCGGCCAGGCAGGCGGCCCGCAATCTGGTGTATTTCCCGGGGTCGACCATCGGTAATTTCACCGACCCGGAAGCCCTGGAGCTGTTGGAGGTCATGCACGCGGAGGCCGGACCTAGTGGTGCGCTATTGATCGGTGTGGACCTGCGCAAGGATCGTCAGCTTCTGGAGAAAGCCTACAACGACGACGCCGGCGTCACCGCCGAGTTCAACCTCAACCTGCTGCGTCGGATCAACCGCGAACTGGGAGCTGAGTTCGAGCTCGAAGATTTCGAACACCGGGCTGTATGGGACCCCCGGGAGGGCCGCATCGAGATGCGCCTGAAGTGCCTGACGGAGCAGTCGGTGGACGTCTCCGGAACCCGTATCCCGTTTGCCGCCGGCGAGGACATCGTCACTGAGTACTCGCGCAAGTACGAGCCCGCCGAATTCGCCGCGCTTGCCCGCGCCGCGGGTTTCCTTCCGGTCCGGATGTGGACGGACGAGGCTTCCCTGTTCAGCATGCATTACCTCGAACGGGACTGAACCGCCGCCTCTGTCCTTTCCGGGAACTGTTAACCGAACGCGCGCTCCCCACGCCCCGAATCGATCATCGTCACCGGTTCACGTCCCCGGTCGCGGGTACACGTCGCCCACGGCGATCAGCGGTTGCACTCCACGAATACAGTAAATACCCCATAGGCAGGAGCCGCCCCCGGCACTAGACATGGAGTAGAACCCGGGCGTCCGACGCGGTGCGAATTCGTCCCCAACGTCATCACTGGCGTGCACTGCGTGACAAGGGAGATCACTGCCCGGGACCGAGGAGGATGTCATGAAGAAACGCTTCAATGCATGTGCATTGGTGGCCGCCTTTGTGGGCGCGCTGATCGTCAGCGCGAGCGCATGGGGCGTGAGGCCACCGGACAAGGGCCCGGGAACGGGCGAGGACGATCCGACGACGACATCGGACTATGGCGACCTGTTCGTGCTCTATCGCGACGCGGATGGCCTGCCTATCGTGACGGAGGATTTTTGCCAGCAGCCGCTGGCGGCGGAGCCATTCGAGGGCTGCATCAACATCCCTGGGACCGAGGATTGCCGCATTATCCCGGTGGATCCGGAGACCTGCGCGGTGCCCACGGAGTACGGGATCCATACCCAGGAGGTGGACTTCGGCCGGATTAACGAGATCCGCTCGCCTGAATCCGTGTTCGACGCCCAGCTCGAGGAGGTGATCGTCAACCTGAGCACCTCCGGCTGTGTCGGGTTGGACCCGGCAGGACGCCCGGTCTACAGCAGCTTGACTGATCTCGGTGTCGTCTCCAACACCGTGGACTCGCCACTGCAGAACCTGGCGATGTATCGCAAGCTGATGCTGGACGGCACACTCGGTGACAGCGTCCCCCTCCCGGTGGCCCCTATGACGTGGAAGGACATGGCTGCACACGCCCTGGGCGCCGCGTCTGACAAGACGGGCAAGGTGACGGTCGACCTGTTCGTCTACATCAACCAGATGCTCGGCCTCGTCGAGGAGAACGCCAACCCGGCACTTGGGAAACTGTGTACGACCGTCAAGGAAGAGGTCATGGGCGAGATCAGGATGGTCAACAAGTGCGTAGTGGACATGAGGACTTTCACCTACAACCGCCAGACGACCTACGGGCCGAACCCGGGGTCGTTGCCATTGCCCCCGTACATCCCGGAAGACAATCCGGAGCACGGCACATTCGAGTACCTGGCGGTGGCTACCACAGTCCCATCCTTGACGTTTGAGATCGTGCAGGGCCCGATCGTGGGTGCTGTACCAGAACTCATCGGCGACCCGGTGTTCATGGGCACCAACGTGGACGCTTTCGCTGCGGCCTCGGACGATGCCCGTGGCGTGATTGATTTCATGCACAACTGGCCGGTGCCGGGCGACTACGCCACAGAAGTCAGCTGCGACGTCGGAGCGGACCTCTACTACGACGTGTCCATCAGCGCCGATTCCGGGCTGCAGGTGCCGGTGCGGATGGTGGCCGGCACGGAAGGTCGCGAAGGTACCCTCACGGTGTTCAACGGCGGCCCGGCAGACGCCACCGGGCTGGTGACCTTGACCGCAGTGGACAAGGACGGCGAGCCGTTCACAGGTCCACTCTATCGCGTCGTGGACGGTGTCCCGACGGAGGAGGTTCTTTTCGACAGCCCCGAGGAGTTCACGTTGTCCGAGGGAAGGAGCGCGAGCTGGACCTTCTTCTTCAGCATCGATTACCAGACCACCCTCTACTGGACGGCCGTGGCCGATGCTGAGTTCGACGTGAACCTGGCGAACAATACGGTGGAGGAGACGACCATCGTGACCAAGTCCACCGGAGGCGGAGGCCACTAGGAGACAGATGCGCCACGGGACGAAGACATCCTTGGCGGGCGGCTGCAAGAGCCGCCAGGTCCGGAGGCGGGCCGGGAGGCCCGTCCCCGGGCCTTATCTCCGGGGGACCGTCCCGCCTGTCCGAATTGCTGACGGCTCGTCGAGCATCATTGGACCGGGGATCACTCTTCGCCGAGCCGGGTGTCGCGTCGGACCGGGGCGTATCGGGTCGCTGCCCCGACCGTGCCCCATTCAGGCCGGTTGCCCGTTATCCTGGCCAACGGTCTTTCCGCAGCTAGACAGGTGGGTGACGTCGATGCCAGTCGGTGGCCCGTTCGTAGGCGTGGCCGATCCGGCACAGCCGCTCCTCCGACAATCGCCTCCCCATGAACTGCAGGGCGTGTGGGATGCCCGATGGCGAGAACCCGCAGGGGACGGTCAACGCCGGCGTGCCGGCGAAGTCCGCCGGGATGGTGAAATGCATCTGCACTGTTTCGAATAGGGCCAACAGCGCCTCGCTGTCCAGGTAGTGCAGCTGCGGCTCGATCGGGAAGGTGATCCCGCCGGCGGGGCAGACTATGGCGTCGACGGATTCCAGCAAGCGGTCCAGGCGCGCGCTGAAGTCCTGCCTTACGGCCATGGCGCCGGCGTACTGCTCTTGCGTTACCGCCGCACCCACTTCCAGCAGATCCCTGAAGTATGGGCCGTATTCGTCCGCCCGGGACGGGAACGTGTCGCGGTGGGCCGCAAACGCCTCGAAGGCGCAGATGGGGAACCATGTCTCGCCGACCGAAGGCATGTCTGAGGGCATTTCCACTTCGACCATCTTCGCGCCGAGACCGGCGAGGACGTCCAGGGCTCTCTCGATGGACCGCACGAGCCCCGCGTCCGTACCATCGCGGCACATGACGGGATCGTAGCCGATCTGGATGCCTTCCAGGCCGGCTTCCAGTTCCTTCGACAGATCAGACACCGGCGCTTCCAGCGAACCTGGATCCCGGGGATCTCGCCCTGCGATGACCTGGAGCACGATCGCAGCATCGGCGACACAACGGGTCATGGGACCGACGTGGTCCAGCGACTCCGCCAGAGGCATGACCCCATACCGGCTGACCCGCCCGTAGGTCGGCTTCAGGCCCACAATGCCGTTGGCCATGGCCGGGAACCGGATCGAGCCCCCGGTATCCGTCCCGAGTGATGCGAAACACAGGCCGGCGGCAGTGGCCACGCCGGATCCGCTGGAAGACGCACCCGCCCAGTACTCCGCGCCCCAGGGATTCACCGGCACGTCGAAATCCCGGTTGTAACCCGCCATGGCCCCTTCAGTCATGGCGAGCTTCCCAAGGAGGACCGCTCCGGCTTTTTCCAGGCGTGTTACCACCGTGGCGTCGAAGTCAGGGACGTAATCCTTGCGTACAGCCAGCCCGGCCATCGTTCGCGTCCCCCTGGTGCAACAGAGGTCCTTGACGGCAACGGGGACACCATGGAGAGGGCCACGGTAGCGTCCCGCGGCGATCTCGCGCTCAGCCACCCTGGCGGCGGACAGCGCCCGTTCTTCTGTCACCGTCGCGTAGCTCCTGAGCACGGCATCCACCTGATGGATGCGCTCGAGCATCGCCGTCGTTACCTCCACCGGGGAGATCGAGCGGTTCCGGAGCAGATCTGCCAGGCGGGTCAAGGTGTGGTAGTGGAGGGACTCCCGGTCAGGTTGCGGCATGGCTCTGGATTCCGTTGCGTGCCACATCATGCAGATGGGGTTGTCGGATCTTCAGGGACGCTTGACGCATCGCATTTCGGGCGCGTCGTAACCCCAGGTGATCGTCGCGTCTCCCTGGTGCTCCCAGAACGACTCGTTCCGGCCCTGGTAACGCGTCCCGCTGCCGCTCGGTTGCAAGAACATGAGTGACACGCTGTCACCACGCTCCGCGATCAGGGTCGGCGGATCGGTTGCGAAGAAGGTCACCACGACTTCGTTCGCGCGGTCACCATCGCAGGTAAAAAACGTCGGCCCTTTGCCGTCCACCAGCCGGTATCGGGCTTGCAACTCTGCGATGCGGGTGACATAGGCCTCCTCCACGCACTGGCGAAGGTCGTCCGCCTTCCAGCATTCGTCTCTGCCCTTGATCCAGCCCCGCTGCTCCACCTGGAGGTCCGGGGGATACTGGTCAACGGCCTTCTTCAGCGCATCCCGGTAAACGCCTGCGAGCCGGCGGTCCCGTGCCGCCAGTCCGGCATCGTCACACACCAGCGCTTCGACGCTGCCGGCCTCCACTGAGCTGCAGTCGTAGGACGGGCCCTCCGCAATGGCCCCTTCTGCCACCACGGTCAAAATGGTACCCATGACCCGACCGACCATCACTCCACGAATCTTCATGCCTCTGCAACCTCCGGCTTACCTGGGTTCACCTTGCCGACGCGCGTTGTGATCCGTTGCACGCCAGCATAGCGGCCCGGACCGCACCGCGGACTCGATCTTAGACCAACTGGGGCGTCAGCCTAATCGTCGGCCGTGATCGCCGTGAATTCCGAAAACAGTTTCGATGCCTCGGGAACACTCGCCACCGGGATATAGTCGCAGACCTGTGCGAAGCGCTCCCAGAGTTGCTGCACGGCCGGACTTCTGTGAGCGTCTTGGATAGCCTGCTCAGACGCCCATTCGAATACCTCGACCACGGTCCCGTCCGCCGATTTCATAAGAACACAGGGCCGCTCCGTGGCCAGCCCCTCGGCCCTGAGCAGAGGCACGTGGCCGGTGCACACCTGCAGCAGGTCCTCGGCGCACCCGGGTTTCGGCCGGTACGCCACGATGACGATCCTTCCCATTCACGTTCCTCCCCTACCACGCGACCCCCGGTCCGGACAGCCGCTCCCGGGGTCGCAAGCCCGACCTCCCGCCACAGCGGACAGTGCGCCTGCCGAGCCACACACTTCAGTCTCGGGACGGCCGCCTTTACCGTCAGACCGACAGGACACCGCGGCGCGGCGCGCTGCCGGCGTAGGTCTCGGGACTGACAGGTGCACCGGCCGCCGCCAACGCCTTCCTGTGGTCATGTATCGGGGTCCGCAGCGAAAGCTCCTCGAAGACCCTGAGCTTCGAGAAGCTCTGATGGTCCAGCACTCGTGCTACGAAGTCCGCCGTCACTGGCCACCGACCGGCATCGACCGTGTGTCGCGCGAAAGCTGCGTTCCTGAAGAATGACGCGATAGAGATGTCTGCAACGCCGATTTCCCCGAAAAGGTACCCTGCCTGCGGCAGTCCAGACTCCAGGTAGTCCATGATCCCGGGGATTTCTTCCGTCAGGGCCTGGGCAATCACTCCGGCATCCGGCGTCTCCCCCCAGACGTAGCGGCGGATGATCAGTTCGTTATACAGGTGCCAGATGAAGGCCTCTCCCATGCGGGTATCGGCAAACTCCTCCAGCCAGCGCGCCCGCGCCCGCTGCCGTGCGCCTGGTGGATAGATGTGGGGCTCCGGGTATCGATCCTCCAGGTACTCGCATATCACTGTCGAGTCGCACTGGGGGCCCTGGTCGTCAATGAGCACCGGCACACGACGGAGCGGGCTGACGTCCGTGAAGGCGTCCTTGCCGTAGAACGGAACGAGCGGATCGATCAGGTACTCGATCCCCTTCAGGTCCAGGCAGACGAGGACCTTCCGCACGTAGGGCGACAGGTAGGAGCCCACGATCAGGGTGGATTCCCGCGACACCGCCGCTCAGTCCCTAACCTGGCCGGGGCCGTTTGGTTCGATGCGTGCCAGTATCAGGTCACACCGCTCACCGAGCCTGTCCAGCGCGTCCAGAACATCCCTGGCCGTGATCCAGCGATGGACCAGAAGATTGCGTGTGTACTGCTCGCTCAGCGAGGCCGAATGATCCACGGGATGGGGCTCCGTCGGCGACTCCCCAAGAAACCCAGCCGCCAGCTGCGCGATCGACATGTCTCTCGTCACGGAAGGCGCGATGAGAAAGTTCCAGTTGTCCTGGGCCCATCCTTCCCGCCGCTGGTACTGCTCTACGTCTGCGGCCCAGGCCGCCAGCGCGGTCCGCAGGGGCTCATCGCGAATCAGGCGGAGCTGGCCGGACGATACGAGTTCATCCAGGGCTCCGTTCACGGGCTCCAGGGCCGGCAGTGACCATACCGCGAATAGCATGGAGTCCAGGGCAGTCCCGGTCGGCGGCGGATCTTCCTCCATGCCCAGCAACCTTCGGCTGTCCCGGATTACCTCCAGCTCGTGGTCTTTCGTCACCGCGAGGCGGGCCCGGGTCTCCAGGAAATCTGAGTGGAGCGCAGCCAGGTAGGCCTGCTCTGCCTCCCGATCCTGCTGGTTATCCCACCAGGCATCCAGGGCGAAAGCCACCAGGATGCTGACAATGATCATCACGCTCTCGGCTAAGAGGTAGCGGAATCTTGAGGAGGGCTGATCCATCGGTAGCCTTGTAATTCGGCATGCAGAGCTGATTTTCAGTGGATTCTGCGGCGTGCCTTGTCCGATCACAAGCACGCGCCAGTCAGGTCACGTTGGCGTCCCACTGCCGACGGGGCAACCGGTACAGACGATGTTTCCGCAGTCTGTCACCGTCATGAATCAGCCGGGGGCGGTTTCTCCGACGGCCATCCGCTTCACGTTCCTCTCCAGCTCGGGCAGCAGCAGGTAGGCGCCAACGAGAAAGCATATCGCGCCCAGGCAGGTAAAGGCGTTGACTCGCCATCCGTCCAGCAACTCGCCGCTCTCCGGCAACACGACCCCATAGACCGCAGATATCCCGAAGGCGACAGACCCCAGCATGTTCACCCAGACGGTCCACCACGAGACGTCCCCGGGACTCCAGCCCCGCTCCGCGTGAACGTACTCGATCAGCGCCAGGGCGCTCGCGGCCAGGAAGCAGATGCTCCCCGCAACATCAGGCGCCCAGATCACCAGGTCCTCCTGGAGCCAGTCGAGATTCGGGAGCAGGGCGTCGACGGTGTTGACGTTGAACAGCAGGGTGCCAACGAACTGGGTGAAGGCGCTGAGCCAGCCGATCTCCCGGGGCTTCCAGGCGAACCACCGCAGCCGTCCCGGCAAAGGTGCCCGGCGGGCGATCGCGTCGATCCTGTCCGCATTGACTGCCGCGAGCAGTTGCAGCCAGGCCGCCAGAGTGAATCCAACGGAGCCTGCGAAGAACACCAGGTTGATCGCCATCGTGTCCCGGGCGAATGCGCCAAACAGATGCGGCGCGAGGCCGGCGGCGCTCGCCACGGCGAAACACGCAGAGCCGACCATGAACAGCCCCGATATCCACCAGCCGACCCGGGCCAGTGTCCCGACTGCCAACCATCATCGCAGGGGCGCGTCCCTCGCCGCCGGGGCCGGTCCGGACAGGGCCCGGATCCCGCCCATCCATCGGTAGCGCCGGGAAGTCCAGACCCTGGGAGAGCCGTCGGGCATACGGAAATCGACGCGGGTAACCAGCGGACCGACCCGGTGGATACGATCGATCCTGCATCCGTCGACGGGGGGCACGAACGGCAACTTGTCGGACGTCGACGCCATCGCGTTCAGTCTTCTACGATGGATAGGTTCGCCGCACGGGGCCGGTGGCCAACCAACAATTGGGGCCTCGACGGGCAGGGTTGTACTGCACGGACGACGCCAGGAGCGCCGGACGAGCCAAGCGACGGCAGAATCTCCCACTCATGGCATGAGTTGCCAGTAGGCCACGTCGATCCATCGGTCCTGCTTGTATCCCATCTGTTCGAAGTGTGCGACTTTCCCGAAACCCAGCGCTTCGTGCAACCGGATGCTCCGGTCATTGGGCAGCGCGATCCCGGCGATCACCGTATGCAGGCCGGCCCGACGGATTGCCTCCATCAGCGCCCCGTAGAGAGGCAGACCCACGCCCTTTCCC
Organism: Gammaproteobacteria bacterium; assembly: GCA_024640085.1. Taxonomy (GTDB): domain Bacteria; phylum Pseudomonadota; class Gammaproteobacteria; order Steroidobacterales; family XN24; genus JAHEFR01. The sequence goes on along the minus strand of JAHEFR010000022.1, from coordinate 8,870 downwards.
GTGTGTCCCGGATGCAGGTAGATGGTGGATTCCACAGAGAAACGATAGGCGTGACGTCGGTGCCATCGGGATGCATAGGCGTAGCCAATGACCCCCGCGGACGACTCCGCCACCAGCCACGGCAATGGCAAAGCCACCGTGTCGGCCATCCGCTGCGCCATTTCCTCCACGGCGACCGGCTCGGTTTCGAAAGTGACGTAGCTGTCGGCGACATAGTGATTGTAGATGCCCGCGATTTCGGCGGCATCGCCCGGATCACAGGGACGTATCACAACATCCACGGCGCCGGACAACCGGAAACCTGTGGACGCACAATGAGATCGGTAACTCCCGGGTTCACTCCGTCTCAGCCTTGCCGTTCACGGTGATACGGGACAGGGCCACGGGAAAGCCCTGGCGCAGCGTGTTCTGGATCTCGGCCACCTCGTCGGTTTCGCGTAGAAGGTCCCGCACGATGGCGTCCGGCTCCGGGCTTTTCACCGTGACCTCGTAGGATACCTCCCGCGCGGGGTCTCCGCGGCCTCCGAACGTGCCCTGGACTTCCACTTCGACGCTATCGATCCGCAGGCCCTGGGCGATGGCCTCCCGATAAACGTCGTTGCAGTAACAGGTGGCGAGGGCGAGGAACAGCAACTCCCCGCCATTCACCGCAAAACCCTGGCCGCCGGGCTTGCCGGGTATGGCGACAAATCGCGGCCGTCCCAAGGTCTCGACGCTGGTCTGATTTCCGTTCTGTGTGCTGCTCGCAACGGCTCTGATCTCCATCCTTCCCCATCCAGTTCGAATCAATTTATCCGCGGGCGGACCCCGTCGGCGGTTCGACGCTGGTGTTAATGCGGCGAACCCGGGCCCGTTCCACCCGATACTGCCAGAATATGAGGAACGGGACCGCGGGCACCTCCACGAGCGTCAACGCCACCATCAAGGCGGGCGGCGTCCCCACCGCCGCCATCGACGACGGCGAAGGCCTGGCCGGCTCGAATTACGCAGAAGATACCGAGTGTATTACGAGGACCACTCATCGGCGAGCGCCCGCAGGAGACGGGCGCCGTCTCCGCTCCATGCGCTGCCGTGCATGCAGGCGAGGGTGGTCGGCTCCGTGGCGGCCAACCGTTCGAGCAATTCCCGGGCGTTCCGGGTATGGGAAAAGTAATCCATGGTATGGCGGAAGGCTTCGCTCGGGCCGAGGATGTCGGACTCGGTCAACGGAGGAAGATCGGCGCCACCCTGGGTGAACAGATCGCCACATAACAGGGTCCCGGTGTGCTCCTCTTTCATGAATCCGCACTCCCATGCATGGGGCAGGTGGGGGGCGTCGAACCAGCGCACATTGTGGCTGCCCAGGGAAAGTGATTCCCCGTCCGCCATGATGCGGGGGCTGCGGTCGGCGAGATCCTCGATGGACACCATCCCCGCCACTCTGCCGCACAGTGGCGTGGCTTGAGGGGCGACAGCGAGCCATTCGTTGAGCGATCCGCATTCATCCGCTTCCACGTGTGAGAAAGCGATGTGTCGCAAGCGTTCCACCGGCATAAGGCTGGCGACCGCTTCCCGCAGCAGGGGGAACATCTTCCGCAACCCCGTGTGGAACAATAGCGGTTCTTCATCGAGGATCAGGTACTGGTTGAAGGAGAATCCGGCCCCGCCTTCGAACGCGACCGGCGTATTGATGCGGTAGATGCCCGCCGCGATTTCGTTGACGTTGGTCCCTGACTGGCTGTTCGTCACGGTCATGCCTTTCTCCTCGTATGGTCATCCGCTGGTCATTCGCCACGCGGCATCCGGCGAGGTCAGGATACGCTGAACCCCCTGTCCGCCGGTCCCGTCGGCATGACTACTGCCGCCCGGCGCCCGACTCTCGTCGGAGTATGCCGATGGGATCCGCGTAGCGGGAAGCCCCCAGCCACTCCGGGTTGCCGGCCTCGATATGCCTCCAGATCTCAAGATCCTGATGGGTCCTGATACCGTGACGGACGTTCTCGAAAAAGTAGCGCTCATGTCGATCCGACTGGCTGAGCCATGCCTCGGCGACCGCCCAAAGGGTCGGCGCTTCGGCCACGGCCCTGGTGGCCGTCGCGAAGATCACGTCGATATCGGGGCCTGGCCCTTCCACCGGCTCCGGCCAGGGGATGCACAGGCCCCCGGATTCGGTCACCGGCGAGACCGGATCGCTCACACCGTCGCGGAAGACGCGCGCCCAGGCATCGGCCACGGGAGCCACGGGCTCGCGCATGATCATCCCGCAGCAGCCCCAGTCCGCGCCGATGGCGCCTTCCTCCGCCCCGGGCTGCTCCGCGGCCCAGAGATACCGCGCTTCCTCGACCAGGTCGCCGGGCGATTCGACCGGTGCGCGGCAGGGAACCATGAGCGCCTGCCCGGGCGGAGCCTCCGGATCGATGGTCATGGTGTAGGTGTTGCCCCGGGTCCAGGAGCAGCGGCCGTAGCGGATGGGGACTCGCACCGGGACCGCCCGGTCCATGTCGAGCCGGGCCTTCCGCCATCGCGAGCGAACGGGACGCTCATCCCACCTCAGGGAGCCGACGATCAGTATGGCCGCGCGCATTGGTTTTCCATGACGAATCGTCGTCCCCCGGGCCCTTCGCCCCGACGCATCAGCCGATCGCCAGGATCCCGGATATCCCGACCCGCCTTTGGACCGGTCGCCGCGGGTCCCGGCCAAGACAGGCCCGCTCAATCATCAAACCTGACCGTCTCCGTGCCGCGTTTCCTGGCGCGCACCACCACCGTGCCGGCCAGTTTGTCGTGCCAACCCTGCTTGCGGGCGTCGAACGCCACCCAGATCAGCCCCAGGCAGAAGGGGATGATCGACACGTAATAGGCCAGGTAGCGTCCGATCAACTGCCGCGTGCGAGGTGCCTCGCCCGTCTTCGCGTCCACGATCCGGGCGGATATCGCCATCTTGCCTGGAGTCGCCTGGCGGTAGACCCAGAACAGGATCACGGCCACGGCCGGGAACACCCAGTTTAGAATGAAATCCGCCGGTCCCCTGACGAAATCCGTGTTCGTCCAGTATTCCGTGCCGTAAAAGTAAGTGAGCAGCGGCCAGCAGATCGCCGCCACCAGCAACGAGTCGATGATCGCGGCGCCGACACGCGGCCAAAACCCCACGTACTCCAGGTCATCCCGTTCCATCCGCGCTCCTGCTACCCGTGGTCGCTGACCCCGGGCCTGGGGCGGCGCCGGGCTTCGCAAATGGCTGCTTGAAGGTAAACGCATCCGGGGAAGCGCCCTCGGCCCGTAGTCTTTCCAGCCTGCCCCGGGCATCCTCGAGCGTCGGGCGGTGTCCTGCGGGGACCCACCAGAGTACGTTGTACGCCTCACGCATCCGGTCGAACCATTCCTTCCGGCGGCTCATGATCTTGGCGTGAGCTGAGCGATAGACGTAGGTCTTGAGAGACTCGATATCTTCCCAGACTGTCAGATTGACCAGGTACTCCTCACCGAAGGGGCGGAATGCGGTGGCATCACCGCGGTCGGACTGAAGCCTCCAGACGTATCCCGGCGATTTCTCCGCGAGTTCATTGATCCTGTCCAGATTGGCGACGAAGTCCCTAAGGGTGGGCGAATCGAGCGGCGCGGTCAGCCGTGCGATATTGAGTTGAGCGAGATCATATTCCGCCATCGCCTCGTTCTCTCTTCTCTACCTGTCCCCCGGATCCGGCAGCCACCGCCGCCCGCGCGGAGCCACCCGTGGCGCGCGAGCCCCGTGCGGGCAGAGGTCGGGACAAGCGCCCGGCAGTAGCCGTTATCCAGCGTCTCCCCCGGCTTTCTTCGCGTGTCCTTTTCCTGACTTGTCGGTCGGCTCCTTGTAATCGCCGATCACGCTCTTCAGGGGGCAGACGGCGAATGCCGGACACTTCTTGCAGCCAGCGGCCAGAGCAATCGGGCATAGGGTCATGTCAGGTCTCCTTTCTCGTCCACGGTTGGACCGCGGGTTTCATGTGGCGGGTCCCATGTCGACCCGGAGCGTCCCCTCGGGCGCCACATCATGGTACGCCACTCTGCGTCCGCCGGTAGTCTATACGTACACCCGGCGCAGGCGTCCCCGTCCGCGTCCGCTTTCTTCCGACATCGCAGAGCGTTACAAGAATCAGATCGGCGTCGATGCCAGCAGGCCTCGCGGCGAATGCGCGCCTCTTGTCCAGGTCTCTGGCGTTGCCGGTTCCGAAACGTTACGTCTGGGCGCCCGGCCGGTTAGTCGATGAACTTCCACGTGTCCGCTCCGTCGAAGGTCCGGACCCTGACCGCGTCGATGTCCTCCGGGGGGAGCATCCGCGCATTGACCGCGACACGGCCCTCCACGGACCTGCCCACATCCTCGTAGTGAGTCATGCATCCGCAAGTTTCGCAGTGATGAAACTCGATCTCCCGGTCGTTCCACAGGTAGGCGACGGTGGCCCCTGGCGCGCAGATGACACGAGCCGTCTCCCGGGTGCAGTACGCCCACATGGCACCGTAGCGCCGGCAGATGGAACACGTGCACCGGGTCAGAGACTCGGGCTTTTGAGCCATCTCGATCCGCACGGCGCCACAATGGCATGAAGCTGTCGGCAGGGTCGTCCCCTTATCGCTATCGCCCGGCGAGCGAGACAGGTGCACTCGTGATTCCGGTCCTGGGACACAGTACCCCTGTCACTCGCGTCACGATTCGGGCTGCATGTGGATGAGCTCCCAGATATGACCGTCCGGGTCTTCGAAGCCATGGCCGTACAGGAAACCATGATCCTGGGGCTCGCCGTACGTCCGGCCGCCGGCCTCCAGGGCTCTCTGCACCATGGCATCAACATCCTCCCGGCGCTCCAGTTGCAGACAGACCAGGACTTCCGAATGAGTCCTCGCGTCGCACAACGGCTTGGGAGTAAAAGTGGCGAACTTCTCCTCGGTCAGCAGCATCACGAAGATGCGCTCGTCGACGATCATGCAAGTGGCGTCGTCGCTTGCGAACTCGGGATTGAACGTGAACCCGACGGCAGTGAAGAATCGCACCGCCCGGTCCAGGTCGGCGACGGCGAGGTTGACAAAGACGCTTCGTGGCATGGCGACTCAGGATTCGTCTACGAATCGAGCGTCCACGTACACCCAGGCCTCCCGGCCCGATGCGAGGATCGTCGCCACCCGCATGTATTCGGCGACCTCGTATTCGTCGGCGCGGGCCAGCTCCTGGTCGGTAATCTCGAAAACCGTCCCTGGCACGCGATGGTCGTCATTGCCGCTGTACCTCACGATCAAATGCTCGGTCTTGCCGCTGGTCTCGACAACGTACGTGTCGCCGATAGTCAGGATCGACTGCTCGAACCCGACCAGTTCGTCCCTGTACCCTTCGAGCGGTCTCCCGAAGGTGGCCATCTGCACCTCGTGCTGCTGGAGCGTGCCGTAGGAGAACAGGAGTGGCATCGTGCCCGCGCCTACAGTCCGAGATCCGACAGCCCCGGATGATCGTCGGGTCGGCGACCGAGGGACCAATGATACTTGCGGTCAGACTCGCTTATGGGCAAGTCATTGATGCTGGCGATGCGCCGGCGCATGAAGCCGCGTTCGTCGAACTCCCAGTTCTCGTTGCCGTAGGCCCGGAACCAGCTGCCCGCGTCGTCGTGCCACTCGTAGGCGAAGCGCACTGCGATGCGATTGCCCTGGCATGCCCAGAGCTCCTTGATCAGGCGGTAGTCCAGTTCCTTGTTCCACTTGCGGACCAGGAACTGGACGATCTCGTCGCGACCGGTCAGGAACTCCGCGCGATTGCGCCAGACGCTGTCGGGCGTGTATGCCAGAGCGACCTTGTGCGGGTCACGAGAGTTCCAGGCGTCTTCTGCCATGCGGACCTTCTTTGTTGCCGATTCGGTATCGAACGGCGGGAATGGTGGCCGCGGTTGTTCACTTGTCGTCACTGTCTCGCCCTCCGGGTGCCATGCGAGCCAAGCTGCGAGTCGGCTCCGTCGGCCCGCCTCTTCATAGACCAGAATACATTACCGATGCCTCCGCCCCGGGGCACTGCCAGCCTTCGTGGGCTTTGGCAGTGGCGCGAGGTCCGGCTCCACGAAACCTGCCCTCGCCTCCGGTGACATCATGCGCTCCCGCGAATAAAAGAGGCGCAGCGCCATCTTCTCCACGAGTTCCGGGTGTTCATCCAGGAAGACCTCTGCCGTGGGCGGCGGGCCATACTCCTGCAATATCGCCCACACGACACGAAGCCATGCCTGTGTCAGGGTTTCATGATATCCGGAGGTGGCCGAGTCCTCGACGCCGGCAGCCGCGTTGTAGGCCCGGATACCCGATCTCATCTTCCGAAGGGCCTTCTCGTATCCGAAGCGTTGCAGGTAGAGGACCGCCAACCTGAGGTGGGCGCGATGATTCCAGTGCTCCAACGGGATCGCCTGGCTCTCGAATGCCTTGAGAAACTGATCGTCAGTCGCGGTCATGACCCCGGGACGGTTGCCAGGCGCCGCCCTTCCGCTTCCGGCCGGCAAGGGCTTGACGTAGAAATGTTGTGTCTTCGCCCGGGAATACCCGGCTTTCTCGTAAAACGGGTGGGACATAACCCGCGCGGCGTTCGAGCGCACGGCGATACTGTCGATCCCCCGGGCGACGGCCCATCTCTCCACCGCGGCCACCAGCCGTCCGCCGAGCCCTGCCCGCCGCATCGAAGGGTCGACCACCAGGCCCATCAGTTCGGCACGCTCCGGACTTTCGACCGAGCGCCGGTGCTCCACGTGCGCCCAGCCGACCAGACCGTCCCGGCCTTCAGCGACGATGACCTGGTGATCCGGGTCGCCGAGGAGGCGTTCCAGGCGCAGCGTCATATGCTGTGCCGGAACGGGATAGCCGAGTTCGTCAGCGAGCCGCGTGATTTCCGTGGCGTCGGCCAGGCTTGCGGGACGGAGCGTGGCGCTAGCGGCGTCCACAATCCGGGCCGTGTCTGGCCGGGTTCGCCTCCAGCCTAGTGCCCATGGTGCTCCCGGCGTGGGGAGGAGAATCCGGGAAAGCGGTCCCCTGCATATCTGCCGTGGCATACGGTGCAACTCTCGAGCAGCCGGGAAAACTGGAACACTACCAGTTCCGCATCCCTGGCCGCCGCGGCCGAGCCGAGTTTCTCGGCCCGCAAGTGGAATTCCCCGTCCAGGGTCTTGAAGTGATCCGGCAACCCGGCCTCCAGTTCCTCGCGCTGAGGAGCCGAAAGCTCCCTCTCCATGACATAGCTGGCGCGAATCCGCTCGCTGATGTGCTCGATCGCCTCCCAGTCCCCGCTCGCGATGGCGAGCACCAGAGCCTGGCTGGCACCGGCAATTTCCCGCATCTCCGCCTGCAGCAACGCCGCCACATCCCGGGACAGGTGCAACGCATCCGGCCCGGGCGGTGCCGCCCGGGCGAGGCCCGGGGCACCGATCAACCACAGGGCGCCTGCCACGCCGATGACGATCTTCCCCGCGCACGAACGCCCTGTGGTTTTCGGTCCCATCTCGAATCTCCCCGCCCGAGTCATCACACAGCATAGATTCTAGCCTCCCCGCCTCGGGGCGGCGGAGCCTGTCGAGATGCACATCCCTGCACTGGCGATGGGCCGGCCGTCCCGCCAGGCCTGCCACATGTGGGCGGGGGCACCCCGGGGGGACTTCAGTGGCCGCGTAAGACCCCGTGGAGACCGGGCCTAGTCCGCGACTCTCACGGACCGCGCAATCTCGTCGACCGCCGGCAGCACCTGCTGCATAGCCGCCGTCTCTCCCATGGCTACCAGCCGGATGTAGCGCCTGTCATCGGGCATGTTGAGGAACTGGATCGCTGTCCTGCCGTCCACCACTGCCTTCAGGTAATGACCGTTATCGCCCGCGAAGCTGACGCTCGCCTGGTCGGCAATTTCCAATGACTGGAATCCGGTCGTGCCCCTGATCAGTCGCTCGCCTATCACCGCCGGGTCCGAGCTGTCGGCTGGCTCGAGGGCCCTGGTGATCACTACCACCGGAGACATCCCGGACGGATCGGGGCTCTCGGTGATCGTCAGCAGCACATTCGAACCACCCAGGACCTGGTCTACGTGGAATGGTTCCACCGTGCGGAATGTGAAAGGAAGCGCGGCAATCTCGTCTTCCAGGCTCGGGGCGTGCCGAAGGGTGATCGACGCCATGATCCCCTCTGCATGGGCCTGGGTAATGTCGGGCGGATTCCGGACGTTCAGCGAGACGAGAACCGTCTTGTCGCCGCCGAACAGGGCCATGTATTTCGTCATCGTCCGGCCGCCGGCCGTCTGGGTGCCGGTTGCGATCGGAATCTCGGAGCCGTGGGCATAGATGCGGGCGACGCCGGTGATCGCGACGCCACGAGAAGCCCACGCCTTGCTGGCGGATTCAACCGTCGCCATCACGCTCGCCATCTCCTGGTACGCATCTGCCGGAAGCTCGACGATCATCATCGTGGAACCCGTTTCCCGATTCTCCAGACCGGAGAATCGGTCCGAAACAGAAAATCCGGGCGGTGGCTCCATCGCGACCGTGGTACCCGGGATCGTCACGGACTCGGCGCCGGCTACCTGCAGGAAGGCCAGCAGGAAAAGCGTCATCGGGCCGGGAACCCATGCTGGGCGGCGGGAGAAATTCAATTTCATTCCTGCACTCCACTCCTCGTGAGCGGGTATTCCGGTTTTTTGATCACCTGACAGTATATGACCCACGGGTCCATATGGGAGATGGCAAGTCCAGGACGAAATGGCGCCGGGCTGCCGCTGCCCCTCAGCGGCTGGCAAAACCGAACGTCCCGTCTGCGGCGTCTCCCGGGTCCGTTGACGTCTGGACTCATTGAGACATCCAGGTTGCGCCTTGTCAGGCGAATCGTCGCGGCGCGTACTCGGTGCGATCATAATT
>JAHEFR010000064.1 GCA_024640085.1 Gammaproteobacteria bacterium | reverse complement strand
CCCTCCTTGACCTCGACCATCTGGTGCAGGCCGCGCTCCCACGAGCGATCGGCCAACACCCGGCCGGTAAATTCATCGACGATCTGCACCCGCCCGTCGCGCACCAGGTAGTCGCGGTCGCGATTGAACAGGTGCAGCGCCGTCAGGGCCTGGCCGACCAGCTCCTCGCGGCGCCGGCGGCCGTTCCAGACGGCTTCGAGGCCGTCGACCAGCTGGGCGAGGCGGGCCCGGCCGGCCTCCGTCAGAGCAACCCCCCGGGAGGCCCCGTCGATCGTGAAGTCAGCCCCCTCGCACAGCTGCGCGGCCAGTTCGACCGACTGCCGGTACACCTGCCCTTCATAGGTGCCGTCACCCTGCCCGGAAATGATCAGCGGGGTGCGGGCCTCATCGACCAGGACGCTGTCGGCCTCATCGACGATCGCATAGGGCAGGCCGCGCAGCAACAGGCGATTCACCCCGCCCCCCCGCGACAGGCGTTGCAGCGTGGCCTGCACGTCGCCCGGCTTGGTGCCGAAGACCAGCCGGTCCTTGAGGTAATCGAAGACCACCTCCTTGTTGGTGCAGTAGGTCACATCGCAGCCATAGGCCTGCTGCCGCTCGGCCGGGCTCATGCCATGGGTGATGATGCCGACCGTCAGGCCGCAGGCCCGGTAGACCGGTTCCATCCAGAGGGCGTCGCGCCGGGCCAGGTAATCGTTGACCGTGATCACATGGACCGGTACCCCGGCCAGGGCCATGGTACAGGCCGGCAGTGTGGCGGTCAGGGTTTTGCCCTCCCCGGTCTCCATCTCGGCGACCATGCCGTTGAGCAGAATCCAGCCGCCGGCCAGCTGCACTTCAAAATGGCGCTGGCCCAGCAGGCGGTCGGCGAACTCCCGGACCAGGGCGAAGCTCTCGCCCACCACGGTCACCGGCCAGTGCGGGCTGGCCAGAACCGCTCTGAGGCGCCTTAGTTCCCCCTGTAAGGCCGGATCGTCCATGCCACGCAGGGTCAGCCCGTATTCGTCGGCCCGCGCCAGCACGGTGTGAAAACGGGCCGCATGGCGCATCGGCACATAAGCGGTCGCGGCCCGTTCGAGCCAGCGCTCCCAGGCCTTGCCGGACCAGCCGGGACGCTCCGGGTAAAAACCCCGCGGGATGCTCTCGACCAGGTTCAGGCTAGACATTGAAGCGCTTCAGGAAAATCTGCCGGACCTTGCGGACCAGTTGCCAGCCAAGCGGCTCGGGGACATGTTCAAACCGGACATAAGCCCGGTTGCCGACCAGAACTCCGGCCATCGCATCGGTCATCTGCACGTCGAACTGGAATTTCTTTTCGAAGGCCCGGGTGCCGCTGGCATCGGTCGGGTCGATGGCAATCTCGCCGCCGCCGCCGAAGCCGAGAATCGTGCTGGGGAGCTGCTCGCTCGCACCAGGCACCTCGCGCCGGACCACGCCGGCCAGAACCTCGGTCAGGCGGTCCGCAAAACAGACGTTCACCTCCAGGGTCCTCTGGCGCACATCGTCGACGTCGTCCTGGTCGACCACCGCCCTCACCAGCGGCGGTTGACCGTCGAGGACATACCCCATCAGGCCGCCGCGCTGCACGAAACGCCCCGGCAGGTCCTGGAAACTCGGCAGGATAAACAGGCCGTCCTTGGGGCTGCGAACCGTCAGCAGGTCGGTCATCTCCTGGACCCTGGCCAGGGAGGCTTCGACGTGCCGGATCTCTTCGAGGAGGATATTGCGCTGGACGCGGTCCTTGACCGTGGCCATGGCGATTTTGGTGCGCAGTTCGGCCAGGCGGGCCACATGGATAACCCGCTCGGTGGTCAGGTCGGGATTGTCGCAGACCAGCAGGACGTCGCCTTTTTTGACCTGGCCGCCCGGAACCGCGACCACGTCCTGGATAAAGCCCTGCACCCCGGCCCGGACCAGGCTGTCCTCGCCGACCCAGACCACCCCTTCGGCGTTGGTCCAGCTCGGGAACGGCACAACGAACAGCAGGCAGCCGACCAGGGCCAGCCCGCCGGCGGCAAAACCGACCGCACGGCCCCGGTTCGCGCGCAGAGCCGGGCTGAACAGCAGGAAATGCAGTTTCTTGAGCAGCGGCCAGACCACCATGTTCAAGGCCGCCCAGATCGCCAGGAGGATGCCGACGATAAAGAACTTCCCGGCGATGAACATGACGATCGCCGCATAGACGAACAGGCGATAGACAAAGGCCGCGATCGAGTAGCTGAACAGCCAGAAGCTTTCCCCCGGGGCGATGTGGGGCGGCTCCACCTTGCTCATCCCCAGCAGGTAGCGCTTGGCCAGGTAGCCGAGATACTGGTAGCTGCGCTGGGCCAGGTTGGGAATCTCCAGCCAGTCCATCAGCATATAGTAGCCGTCGTAGCGCAGCAGCGGGTTGCCGTTGAACAGCACGGTCGACACGCTGCCGACCAGGATGATGTTGAACGCCACCGAGCGCAGCAGCCCGGGTTCGAGCAGCACCCACGCCTGCAGGGCCACGGCCGCGACCAGCATTTCGACCATGATCCCGGCCCCGCCGGTCAGCACGCGCGCCCACTTGCTGCGCAGGGAGGACGCCGCCGAGGCCTCGACGTAGGGGATCGGCATGAGGACCAGCAGCATGATGCCCATCTCGTGGACCTCGCCGCCGGCCGACTTGATCGCGTAGCCATGCGCGAATTCGTGCAGGGTCTTGACCAGCGGGTAGACCAGCCAGAGGACCAGCAGGTTCTGCGCCGAAAAGACCTGGTCGACAATGTTGTGGGTCAGTTCCGACCAGTGCAGGCCGGCCGTCGCCACCCCCCAGCCAACCAGGATCAGCCAGGCCATGAAGCACCAGCGATTGAACAGGAAGCGCACGTAGGGGTAGCTGCGGTTGAGGAAGGACTCGGGGTCCCAGAGGGGGAATTTCAGAAACAGCGGGCTGCGCAGCTTGGCGAGCCGCTTGCTTTTTTCGATGCGTTCGCTGCGGCGCAGCAGCTCGACGGTGTCCGGCGGCACGTCGCAGAGCAGGACGTCCGCGGCGTGCAGCTGGCCGAGCAGGCGGATCATTTCGCCCTGGCCGGGGGCATCGTCACCGAAGCGGCGGTTGGCCTCTTCCCAGAGGTCGTGCACCGTGCGCCGGCCATCCATCAGGCCGATGATGTCGTAGGCCACCGGGGAAAACCGGTAGTGCCTGCCGGTCGCATGGTCCTGGAGGACGTACCAGAGCTCGCCGCGATAGACATGCCGGTGGATTTCGCTCTGGCTGCGCAGCCTGGGCATCAGCTGCGCAACACGGTACCAGGACGGACTGAACAGGCTCTCTTCCATCCCCTCCTCCGTTTAAGGCAGCCACTTCCAGGCCCACAGGTAAACCCAGTCGATCATCTCATGCGTCCAGATCCAGGCCAGCTGCCTGCGGTCGATGACCACCTTGCCGTAGCCTTCCATGCCCGGGCGCAGCCGCTCCGACGGCTCCTGCAGGCGGGCCTCGACCCGGAAGTAGTTCAACCCTTCACGGGCCACCGACACCGGCGTGATCTTCTCGACCTGGAAAACCAGGTCCTGGTCGGGCAGCGAATTCAGCACCAG
>JAHEFR010000063.1 GCA_024640085.1 Gammaproteobacteria bacterium | reverse complement strand
GAAGCGTTCGACGAGGCCGCCGACCGGCTGAGGTCCATCCGGAAGCGGCACGGCGACGAGAGCCTCGCCGTGTACCTGGGCAACCCCAGCGTGCACAACTGGGGGACTCTGCTCTACGGCCCGCTGTTCATCAAGGCGCTACACCCGGGTAACCGGTTCTCTGCCACCTCCGTTGATCAGCTGCCGCATCATCTTGCTGCCTACCTGATGTTCGGGCACCAGTTGCTGCTACCGGTGCCCGACGTGGACCGGACCGATTTTCTGCTGGTGATCGGGGCCAATCCGATCGTATCCAACGGCAGCCTCATGACCCTCCCGGATGCCCGCGGGAGACTCCGGGCGCTGAGGGAACGGGGCGGCCGGCTGGTGGTCGTCGATCCCCGACGCACCGAGACGGCGGCAGTCGCGGACGAACACTTCTTCATCCGCCCGGGGGCCGACGCCCTGCTCCTGGCGGCCCTGGCCCACACCCTGTTCGACGAGGATCTTGTCCGCCCGGATCATCTGGCGCAGTTCACCGACGGACTGGACACCCTCCGCCCACTGCTGAGTCCGTTCCCGCCCGAGGCGGTGGCCGAGACCGTCGGTATCGACGCGGACCTCATCCGCCGTCTGGCCAGGGATTTCGCCACGGCGCCGTCTGCGGTGGCCTATGGACGCATCGGCGTCTCGGTACAGGAGTTCGGCGGCCTGTGCCAATGGCTGATCAACGTCCTGAACATCCTGACCGGCAACCTGGACCGCCATGGCGGCGCCATGTTCACCCGGCCCGCAGTAGACCTGGTCAAGCTCCGCGGCCCCGGAAGCTACGACCGTTTCCGCAGCCGGGTGCGCCGTCTCCCGGAGTTCGCTGGCGAGCTGCCCGCGGCCACCATGGCCGAGGAAATGCTCGCCGGCGGCGAGGACCGTATCCGGGCCCTGGTCACGGTGGCGGGCAATCCCGTTCTCTCCACGCCCAACGGCCGGCAGCTCGATCGGGCTCTGGTCGGTCTGGACTTCATGGTGTCGGTGGATCTGTTTGTCAACGAGACCACGCGCCACGCGGACCTGATTCTGCCACCGACCTCCGCCCTGGAACACGACCACTACGACCTTGTCTTCAATGCCCTGGCGGTCCGCAACGTGGCGAGATACTCGAAGCCCCTGTTCGAACCAGGACTGGACGCGCGACACGACTGGGAGATTTTTCTTGAACTGACCCGCCGCCTGCAGGCGGGGCCGGTCCTGACCCGGCTCAGGGCGGCGGCCGCCCGCTGGCAGATGATGGCACTCGGCCCCACCGGTCTGCTGGACAAGGCACTGAAACGGGGCCCTTACGGCGGGAAGCTCGCCTTCCGAGACCTGGAGGTGGCGGATCACGGGCTGGACCTGGGGCCGCTGGAACCCTGCATGCCCGGACGCCTGCATACCGCGCGCCGCCGCATCGAACTGGCCCCGCCCGTGATCACCGCAGACCTTGGCCGGCTGCGTCGGCGGCTGGCGCCGAAATCGTCCCCGGAGATTGGTGTCAGAGACGTATCGGTGCCAAGTGGAAATTACGTCTCTGACCCCAATTTTTTGCTGATTGGCCGCCGGCAGCCACGGAGCAACAACTCCTGGATGCACAACTGCGAACGGCTGGTCAAAGGCAGGAATCGCTGCACACTGCTGATCCACCCCCTGGACGCGTCTCGCCTGGGACTCGCGGACGGCGAGGAGGCATGCATCACTTCCCGGGTGGGCGAAGTGACCGCGCCGGTGGAAATCACCGACGACATCATGCCGGGCGTCGTCAGCCTGCCTCACGGCTGGGGACACGACCGCGATGGCGTTCGCCTCCGGGTGGCGCGGCGCCATCCCGGCGCTAGCATCAACGACCTCACCGACGACGAGCGCGTCGACCGGCTGTCGGGGAACGCCGCCCTGTCAGGCGTCCCCGTGACGGTCCTGCCCGCCCGATGACGACAGATAACTCCGAGCTTACCGCTGCCATCGAGGCACACCGCCAGGGGCGACTGGCCGACGCCCACGCGGCATTCCGGCGGGTCCTCGCCGCCCGGCCAGAGGATCCCATCGCACTGCATCACCTGGGTGTCCTGGAACTCCAACGCGGCAATCCCGCCGAGGCAGCCGGGCAACTGGAAATTGCCGCACGCAACCAGCCCCGGAACCCGGCAGTGCAATGCGACCTGGGACGCGCCCTGATGATGTGCGGGCAACTCACTCGTGCTGCCCGGGCATTCGAGACAGCCATGGCCCTGGCAGGCGAGCACCCGGACATCCGCTTCAACCTGGCGCTGGTGAGGGAACAACAAGGGCGCCCTGCCGACTCCGAAGATGAACTGTTACGGGCACTCGCGACCAAGCCGGACCATCTCAAGTCGATCCTGAGACTGGGGCACCTGGAGCGCCGTCGCAGTCGACCAGAAGCGGCCCGCGCCCGCTTCGAGGCAGCGCTGGCGCTGGTCCCGGAGCACTGGGAGGCGCTGCTGGCGCTGGCCGCCCTGGACGAGAGCGCAGGATTCCCGGAGCGCGCCGAGGAGCGTCTGCGGCAAGTCATCTCCCTGGACGATGTCCCGATCCCGGACGCCCACGTCCGGCTCAGTCGGCTGCTTGAAAATCTGGGCCGGACCGATGAAGGGATGGAAGTTGCAAGAGCGGGAGCACGGCACTACCCGTGGCACGACATCGCCTGGCGTCAGCTTGGGGAGGCCCTGAAGCGTCAGGGTCGCCTGGAAGAGGCAGCGACCGCGTTCGCAAAAGGTCATGCCATTTTGAGGGCTCCCGACAAGAACTACGGCATGGACCGTCCCGAGATCCGGCATACCAATCGAGCCAAGCTCCGACACGATATTGAACAACTTCGATACCTCGAGGACGTGGGAGCGCCGATAGAAGGACTGGATCGGCTGATCGCGGAACATGAGGCCCTCGGAGCCGGGTTGCCGGTCGATGTCGGCGAAGGCAAGGTGGTCGCTCTTCCGGCGTCAGAGATCCTGAGAGTCGGGGGCCACTACAATCGCTGCGTGCACCGGGCCGAGGCTCCGGCCCTGGACGGCGGCGCGCTCAACGCCTCCCTAAATGCGGACGCGATTGCACAGGACTACTTCTCACGCGGACCGGGCATCACCCATATCGACGACTTCCTGCGGCCGGAAGCGCTGGCGGGTCTGCGGCGGTATCTCCTCGAATCGACCATCTGGTATGACGCCGACCACCCCAACGGCTACGTGGGCGCTTACCTCCACGACGGATTCGATTGCCCACTGGTTCTGCAGATTGCAAGCGAGTTGCCGCGCGTACTGCCCCGGATATTCGGGGACCGGCCGCTGTTGCAGTTGTGGGCCTATCACTACGACAGCAGTCTCTCGGGCATCGACATGCACGCGGATTTCGCCGCGATCAACGTCAATTTCTGGCTGACGCCGAATGACGCGATGCTCGACCCGGACTCCGGAGGCATGCGGATCTGGGATGTGGCGCCACCGGCGGACTGGGGGCCGGAAGACTTCAATAGCGCGGACCCCGTCACCAAACGACGCATCGACGACTACCTGGCGTCCCGTGGCGCCCGGGAACTGGTGATCCCCCATCGGCAAAACCGGGCGGTCATCTTCAATTCCGACCTCTTCCATCGCACCGACGAGATCGGTTTC
>JAHEFR010000062.1 GCA_024640085.1 Gammaproteobacteria bacterium | reverse complement strand
AGACCGGTGGGCCGGACCACCTGCTCGACCACCTGCCCCGATTGCTCGGTCTCGTGGCGCCCTGGCGTTGCGGAGACGTAGATGGTCTGGGGCGCCAGCTTCTCGAACTCGTCGAATCGCAGCGGCCGGTTGTCCAGGGCCGAGGGCAGCCGGAAGCCGTAGCGGACCAGGGTCTCCTTGCGCGACCGGTCGCCCCGGTACATGCCGCCGAGCTGCGGGATGGTGACGTGGCTCTCGTCCACCACCAGCAGGGCATTTTCGGGGAGATAGTCGAACAGGGTCGGCGGCGGCTCGCCCTCCTCCCGGCCCGAGAGATAGCGCGAATAATTTTCGATCCCGGCGCAATAGCCCAGTTCCCGGATCATCTCCATATCGAACATGGTCCGCTGCTCCAGGCGCTGGGCCTCCAGCAGCTGGTCCGTCTCCCGCAGTACCTTGAGCCGCACCACAAGTTCGGCCTTGATGTCGTCGATGGCTGCCAGCAGGCGGTCCCTGGGCGTGACGTAGTGGGACTTGGGGAACACCGTCGCCCGCGGCACACGGCGCAGCGCCTCGCCGGTGAGCGGGTCGAAATAACTCAGGCTCTCGATCTCGTCGTCGAACAGCTCCACCCGGAGCGCCTCCCGCTCGGATTCCGCCGGGAAGATGTCGATGACGTCGCCGCGGACACGGTACGTGCCCTGAGTGAGGTCCACCTCGTTGCGCTGGTACTGCATCTCGGCGAGACGGCGCAGCACCTTGCGCTGATCAGTCTTGTCACCCCGGTCCAGGTGAAGGACCATGCTGAGGTACGCCCGCGGATCTCCGAGGCCGTAGATCGCCGACACCGTGGCGACGATGATCGAGTCCGGCCGCTCCAGCAGGGCCTTGGTGGCCGACAGGCGCATCTGCTCGATGTGCTTGTTGATCGAGGCGTCCTTTTCTATATAGGTGTCCGACGACGGGACGTAGGCTTCGGGCTGGTAGTAGTCGTAATAAGAAACAAAATACTCGACCGAGTTGCCCGGGAAAAACTCGCGGAACTCGCCGTAGAGCTGGGCCGCCAGGGTCTTGTTGTGGGCCAGCACCAGGGTCGGGCGCTGCAGCTGGTCGATCACGTTGGCGATGGTGAAGGTCTTACCGGACCCCGTGACTCCCAGCAGGGTCTGGTACATGAGCCCGCTGTCCAGGCCCTCCACCAGGCCGGCGATGGCCTCGGGCTGGTCACCGGCGGGCCGATAATCGGAAACGAGTTCGAAGCGGTTCGACATAGGTGGATATTGGAATTGGCCGCCCGGGCGGCATGGCTTAAGATACGCAACGCTTCATTATGCCATCAGGGGGAAATCGTGAAGCTCCCGCTCTCAGCCCGCGTAGGGCGCATCAAGCCCTCGCCCACGCTCGCCGTCACCGCTCGTGCCCAGGAACTGCGGCGCGCCGGGCGCGACGTCATCGGTCTCGGCGCCGGCGAACCGGATTTCGACACCCCCGAGCACATCAAGCAGGCGGCCATCGACGCCATCCGCGAAGGATTCACCAAGTACACCGCTGCTGAAGGCATCCTCGAGCTTCGCCAGGCCATTGCCGACAAGTTCAGACGCGACAACGGCATCGAGTACGCCACGGACCAGATTATCGTCTCCGTGGGCGGCAAGCACAGCCTGTTCAACCTGTTCGAGGCGGTGCTGAATCCGGACGATGAGGTCGTCATCCCGGCGCCCTACTGGGTCTCCTATCCGGCGATGGCCCTGCTGGCCGACGCCGAGCCCGTGATCGTCTCCGCCGGCGCCGACCAGGGCTTCAAGCTGCGCCCGGAGCAGCTGCAAGGTGCCATCGACGACAGCACCCGGCTGTTCGTCCTCAACAGCCCCAGCAACCCCACCGGGGCCGCCTACACCCGGGCCGAACTGGAGGCCCTGGCCGAGGTGCTCAGAGAATACCCCCGTGTGCTGATCTGCACTGACGATATGTACGAGCACATCTACTGGGGCGACGAGCCGTTCACCAGTTTCCTGACCGCCGCGCCAGACCTTTACGAGCGGACCATCACCGTCAACGGCGTCTCCAAGGCCTATTCCATGACCGGCTGGCGCATCGGCTACGCCGGCGGTCCGGCCCCGATCATCGGCGCCATGCGCAAGATCCAGAGCCAGAGCACCTCCAATCCCTGCGCCATTGCCCAGCGGGCGGCACTGGCCGCCCTGACCGGTGACCAGACCTGCGTGGTGAAAATGAACCGGGCCTTCAAAGAGCGCCACGATTACCTGGTCGCGGCGCTGAACGACATCCCGGGATTCAGCTGCCTGCCGGGTGCAGGGACCTTCTATGCATTTCCGGACGTCAGCGGCGCCATCGAGGACCTGCCGGATATTTCGGGAGACATCCAGTTCGCCGAGTTCCTGCTGGAAAAGGCGGAAGTGGCAGTCGTTCCCGGGTCGGCCTTCGGCGCCCCGGGCCACGTCAGGCTGTCCTTCGCCTGCAGCCTGGAGACGCTGGAGACCGCCGTCGGCAGGATCAGGATAGCCCTCGCCTGAGGCGGTCCTTGGCTTGACTTGTCTTTGCTGGGCAAGGACAATTCCGCGCCTGCCGCGCAGGCGGCACCAGTCAATTCCCCGGTAGCTCAGTTGGTAGAGCGGGTGACTGTTAATCACTTGGTCGGTGGTTCGAGTCCGCCCCGGGGAGCCAAATTCCACAAGCCCTAGATGGGCTTACGAGAGGTCGCCTGAGGGCGGCCTTTTTTCTATGGGCCTTCCGACCTGATGGAGCAGGGGGCCGACGTCTCATTGCCGAATCTGTTGCGTTCGCCTGACTGTCTCGGGGTCAGTGGACGATATTGAATGTACCAGGTTCAGTCCGGGGAGTTCCCGCCGTCCGCGCGCCTCGCCGCGGCAACCTGCACTTTCAGCCGTGCCCTAATCTCCCCGGAGATAGCTTCGATGAATTCGGGCCGGAAGATGCCCTGCTTGATCTCGTCCGCCCACCACGCCTTGACCAGGGGCAGCTCGATATAACTGCAGGCCCAGGTTTTCCTTGCCTCCCACCGGGCGGCATCGAGAAAACCGTGCTGGTACAGGTAGTACTCTCCCTCGATCTTCTGGAAGATGGCACGGTGGATGAAGAGCAGGATGATCAGGTCGGACGCCTGCAAGTCATCCACATCCGCTTCCGGCTCGTAGATCCTGCGCACGACGTTCGCAAAGCGTGACTCCCGGCCCTGTTGGTACTCCGTGTCGCCGAGCATCGTCTGGAACAGGATTTCATTAAGCTCGGACATCTGTAATGACGCGTCGAACCCGGCCGAGGCTTTCAGCGCTTTCGTGTTGTTGCGCACCTCTGTGGCGAGGTAGACGAGCGACACGATCACGGCCACGCCGCTCACAACTTCGGCAATTGACGCTGCAGTGTTCCAGTCCACTGGACCTCCTTAATCGTAAGTGACACCAGATAATCGGGTCGTCATTCTACCGGCGCGACGAGGTTTCCTCGACCAGTGGATGGGTGAGCATCAGAAGAATTCTGGCGATCGAGTCATCGGGCGATCATGAAGAAATCATGGCAGGCACGGGAACGGACTGGGCCAACGGTGGAGAGGTGCGTGCAAATCACTTGGTCGGTGGTGCGAGTCCGCCCCGGGGAGCCAAATTCCTGAAGCCCGTCTTGGGCT
>JAHEFR010000021.1 GCA_024640085.1 Gammaproteobacteria bacterium | reverse complement strand
AGGACGCCGGATTTCGCGGTGGGACGACCGTTTCCGTCGGTCAGGCGAGGGCCCGGAGGGATGAACCGCCCGAGCTTGCCCTGGGCCCCTGGGGCGGCTTCCGCCAAATTTACGACCCCGTCAGGATTGCCGTTCCGGCCGGCTGACCCGGACAGGCATCAGTCCCGCGATGTTGTCCATAAACGGGCGCCAGCCAGCCGGAAGGTACACGCCGTCTGGACACAGCGAGTGGATGTGATTGCTAAGGCAGAACGCGCCGCGGGCGCGTTGAAGAAGCGTCATTGCGCCAGTTTTTGAGCGACGGCAGGGATGGCGACCGAATTTATTGACCGTATCTTGCCCGTGGCACCACTTTCGCGGCCCTGGTCGTCCCTTGTTCCCCATTCGAAGCTGCTGATCTGGAAATCCAGGAGGCGAGGGTCAGGTCTGGCCGGTAACTGACCGCTGTCGAATATCCCTGTTGTATCCCCACGAAGGATCAAAGCGACGAAATATGTCTCGTCATCAGTAAGACCAAAAGTGAGCCCGTCAGACGGACCGAAACCGTCATTGTCGGTGAGATCTCCGGTGTCGTCTCTCAATATCAGAAAATCTGCGCCACCGGGCAGGATGACTTGATCAGGGAGATTCCCCAGGTTCAGAAGGAGGGATACGCCGCTGGGGTCGTAGTCGTACCGGGTCCCTGGGCTGTAATCCAGTCCGTTTGCATGGAGACCCGTTCTTGTTCCGGATAGTGCCGCCTCAGTGTCGAAGACGACCACGACACGGAACGCTTCCCCTTGAGATATGCCCGCCGATCCCGAGACTTCATCGACGGTGCCCGTGAACTCCCAGGCCACCTGTTCTGCATTCGCCGGCAAGGGGCCAGCCAGCAATCCCGCGGCCATGATGACAAGCAGCCCGCCTTTCATTGTGGCCAGGCAAACGAGCTGAATGTCTGCAGTCATATGTATTTCCCCGATGTGGAATAGTTTTCAGTTGGCAGGGGTGCTAACAATAATATGAATCAGGACGCCGGCGCCAAAGAACTGAAAAGCGTTCGACAATGATCGTCGGCCTACATCGGTTCGTCACAACATCAACCTGGCGCCGTCGAATACCGCAACCCAGGCTAAGGGCCGCGACCGGGTGGAACCAGCCCCTAATCCGTTCGTGCCGGAGAAAGTGTTAACCATGTCTCCGGAATAAGGTGTAAACCATATGACCGGAATACACCGGTTTATTGTTGGCGCGCCCGAGAGGATGACTCACCTGGCTCCGCCAGGCTCACCCCTCCGGAGCCGGCGTCGCTTCCCCTTCGCCGTTTGCTTCGCGGCCTGCGGCCGCTTCGCGATCGAACCCGCGCAACGGGGCCCAGGCAGCCATTCACACCATCGCAACCCTACAGCTGTCGCGCTCCTTGAACTCTTCGCAACTCCGGCCGCTGAGGCCCTCCTCCAGCCCCGACAAGCCAACAATAAACCCTCCGCTAGGGAGGGTTTATTGTTGGCGCGCCCGAGAGGATTCGAACCTCTGACCTTCGGCTCCGGAGGCCGACGCTCTATCCATCTGAGCTACGGGCGCCGCACGGAAAAGGGGCGCAATAATACCCGCAAGCCCAGGGCGCGTCCAACGGTGTGCTTCGACCGCCGGGTGGCGTGACGGCACCATGGAGGCTACAATTTCCGACCCCGATCCGGGTCAATATTTCAACGAGGACATCACCGTGAGTGCGGAGCAGGATCGCAAGTTTTTCGACATCTTCATGGTAGTGCTCGGCAGTCTTGTCGCCGTGGCCGTGGGCATATACGCCCTGGCGCAGGTCGTTCAGGCCCGCACCCAGGAGGAGTACATCAAGGAAGATGCCATGGTTCAGGCCCAGATCGCCGCGCGCATCGCGCCGGTGGGGCAGGTCGCCGTCGCCGGCGCCGATAACAGTCATCTGGCCGCACCGGCCGCCACGCCTCAGCAGCCGGCCCCGGTACAAGTCGCGGCGGCGATGTCCGGAGAGGATGTCTACAACACAGCTTGTGCCGCCTGTCACGGGGCAGGTGTCGCCGGGGCGCCGAAACTTGGGGATGCGGCTGCCTGGGCCGACCGGGTCTCCAAGGGCATGGACACCCTGGCCGAACACGCCATCAACGGGTTCCAGGGATCGGCCGGTTACATGCCGCCGAAGGGCGGCCGGGCGGATCTCAGCGACGATTCCGTCAAGGCTGCCGTGCAATACATGGTCGACAACAGCAAGTAGCCTCGTAGCCCGCCAGTTGCGAAAAAGGCCGGTCGTGCGCCGGCCTTTCTCGTTTACCGAGGCTCAGGGACCCGACAGCATCTGCCGGAGGTCGGCGATGGCCGCCTGATCGCGCTCTCGCCGTTCCTCGGGCGTCCGCTCGGGCTCGCGACCCTCCCACTCCACGAGGTCCGCTGGCAATTCGTACAGGAAGCGGCTGGGCTCGCATTCCACGGTTTCACCGTGGCGGGCCCGTCGTGACGCGTGAGTGATGGTCAGCGTCCGCATCGCCCGGGTCATGCCCACGTAGGCCAGGCGACGCTCCTCCTCGACCGTCTCCGCCTCGATGCTGGCATGGTGAGGCAGCAGCCCTTCTTCCACGCCCACAAGGAAAGCATGTGGGAATTCGAGCCCCTTGGCTGCGTGCAGCGTCATGAGACTGACCGCGTCGGCCTGGGAGTCGCCCTCCTGGCGGTCAAGCATGTCCATCAGCGAGAGCCGGCCCAGCACCTCGGTCAAACGCCCGTCCGTGGCATCCTCGGAAAGCCTGCGCAGCCAGTCCAGCAGTTCGTCGAGGTTCTCCAGACAGCGCTCCACCTGGCGCCGGTCCCGGGAGGATTCACCCAGCCAGTCCCGGTAGCCGGTCGCCTCGATGACGTCTGACGCCAGTTCCCGGGCGGAGCCGCCCCGCTCCGCCGCGTCCTGCCATTCGACGATGCGACGAGCGAATCGCTCGAGCCTGACTACGGCCTTTTCCTGGACCGCCCCGTGCAGCCCGGTCGAGAAGCAGGCCTCCAGCAATGACTGGCCCCTGGCGGATGCGTACTCGGCCAGTCGCCCGATCGTAGTCGGCCCGATCTCGCGCCGCGGCACGTTGACGATCCGCAGGAACGCGACGTCATCGTCCGGATTGGCGATCACGCGCAGATAGGCCATCACATCACGGACCTCCGGCCGCTCGAAGAACGACGGCCCGCCCGTCACCCGGGCGGGGATGCCACGGCTGCGGAGCGCCTGCTCCAATGGACGGGCCTGATGGTTGCTCCGATACAGCACACCGATATCGCTCCAGGATGCACGGCGGGCAATAGCCAGGCGCTGGATCTCCATGGCCACCCGTTCGGCTTCGTCGCGGGCATCACGCGCCCGGAGTATCCGCACCGGGTCCCCGTCACCGTGCTGGCTCCACAGCCGTTTCTCGAACAGGTGGGGATTACCGGCAATCAGGGCGTTGGCGGAGTTCAGTATCCGCCTCGTGGAACGGTAGTTCTGCTCCAGCTTGATCACCTCCAGTGCGGGGAAGTCGGTCGCCAGGATCGCGAGATTCTCGGGCCTGGCCCCACGCCAGGCATAGATAGACTGGTCGTCGTCGCCGACTACCGTCAGAAAGCCGCGATCGCCGACCAGTTGGCGCACCAGTTGGTACTGGACGTGATTGGTGTCCTGGTACTCGTCCACCAGCAGGTATCCCGTCAAGTCCCGCCAGCGCTGCAGCGCGCTGTCGTGGGCCCCCAGCACCCGTGTCGGCAAGACCAGGAGATCGTCAAAATCCACGGCGTTGTAACTTTTGAGCGCCGCCTGGTAGGCCTCGTACTGCCGGGCCCGCGCGGCTTCGAGATCATCTCCAGCTCGGCGTCCGGCCTCCTCCGGGTCCACCAGCTCGTTTTTCCACGCGGAAATTGATGATCGACACGACTCGATCAGGGAATCCGGGACGGCCGCATCCTGTGCAAGCGCGTCTCTTAGCAGGGCCCGGCTGTCGGCCGAATCGAGGATCGAGAAGTTCCGCCGCAATCCCGCGTGAGCGTACTCCCGGCGGAGTATCTCCAGGCCAAAACGGTGGAAGGTGGAGATTCTGACTTCCTCCGCCGTCTTGCGGCCCATCAACTTGGCCGCCCTGTCTCTCATCTCCCGTGCGGCCTTATTGGTAAAGGTCACGGCCACGATCCGGGACGCCGGCACGCCGTGGCGGCTTGCGAGACTCGCGATCTTGTGCGTGATTACCCGGGTCTTGCCGCTGCCGGCGCCCGCCAGCACGAGAAGCGGCCCCGATACGAAATCAACGGCTCTCTGCTGATCGGAATTGAGCATCGCTCGGAGGGTTCGGCACCTGCCAGGGATGGGAGGGCGCGGACTATACCGGAATTAACCCCGGGGGTGTCCGCCGCTCGCCGGCGCGCTCCAGGGCGCTGTCGGCCGCAGCGAGACTGCCTCGGAAACGTCCTCGGGACCGGTTTCTACACTGTCCCTGAGATCGGCGATGGTCCTGGCAACACGCAGGATCCGGTGGCAGGCCCTCGCCGACAACCTGAATCTGTCGGCGCACCGTCTCAGCAGGTCCAGGGCCGGCCCGGTCGGACGACCCTGCTCCATCAGCCTGTCCGGCGGGATTCGGGCGTTGAGACACCCGCGCGCAACCTGGCGGGCGCGACCCTCGCGGACACGGACCGCGACGGTTCGACTATCTTCGTCCCCGGCACCGCACTCCAGCAGAGCGACGGGCCGTGGCCTGATGACCTCGATCCGTACGTCCAGCCGATCCATGAACGGTCCCGAGATGCGGGCCTGGTAACGCCTCACGGTTTCTGGCGGACAACGGCAGCTCTCGGTTTCATCGCCGAAGTAGCCGCAGGGACAGGGGTTCATCGCGGCCACCAGCTGGAAGTCAGCGGGGAAAGTCATCCTGCCGGCGGCACGGCACACGGTGACCTCCCTGTCTTCCAGAGGTTGTCGCAGTGCGTCCAGCACTGCCCGCGGGAATTCCGGCAGTTCGTCCAGGAACAGGACGCCCCGGTGCGCCAGAGACACTTCCCCGGGCCGGGGCACGGATCCGCCGCCGATGAGCGCAGCGGTCGTAGCGGTGTGGTGGGGCTGCCGGAACGGCCGCCGGCCCCAGTCGGCCACGCGGAACCTGCCGTCGCGGGCCGCGACCACCAGCGCCACGTCGAGGGCCTCATGACCGGGCAAGGCAGGCAAAAGCCCCGGCAACCGCTTGGCAAGCATGGACTTTCCGGTTCCGGGCGGGCCAACCATCAGGATATCGTGCCCACCCGCCGCCGCGATCTCCAGGGCGCGCCGGGCAGCGGGCTGTCCACGGACATCGGCCAGGTCCGCGCCGGGTGCGGTGACGGACCGGGGTGCGTCCCGGACGACGATCTCCCTGGGCTCGTCGCCCGCCAGGTGCCGCCAGACGCCCATGAGGTGATCCGCGGGTATCACCCGGGCCCCCCGCACCAGCGCCGCCTCCGCCAGGTTGCCCTCGGGCACGACAAGCGTGGCGTCGTCGAGGGCTGCCGCGGCGGCGGCGCTCAGGCATCCATCCACGGCCCTGAGCTGCCCGTCCAGCGACAATTCCCCGATGAACTCGATTCCGCGCAGGGCCTGCGAGGGCAGTTGACCGGACGCTGCCAGCACACCGAGGGCGATGGGCAGGTCGAATCGCCCGCCGCTCTTCGGCAGGTCCGCCGGTGCCAGGTTGACCGTGATCCGCCGGGGAGGAAAGCGGAATCCGCAGTTTCGCAAAGCCGCCCGGACCCGGTCTTTGCTCTCGCGGACGGTCGTCTCCGGCAATCCGACGATGGAAAGCGCCGGAAGGCCGCCGGCCAGATCCACCTCAACCGAGACAGCAGGGGCCTCGAGTCCGAGGCGGGCCCGGCTCGCGACCGTCGCCAATCCCATTCAGCCCTCCCTGGCGTTGCCGGTATTCCGGTCGTTGTTCAGCCTCCGCCGTCGTCTGCTTCTCCGGCGCCCTCCAGAGCGGCCAGTCTGGTCTCGAGGGCTTCCAGGCGCTCCCGGGTCCGACGCAACACGCCCTGCTGCACGTCGAATTCCTCCCGTGTCACCAGGTCCAGTTTGCCGAGGCCCACTTGCAGCGCCGCCTTGAAGTTCTGGTCCAGGTCCAGCTGCAGGGCTCGCAGACTGTCAGGGACCGAATCGGCCAGCCGTCTGGCGAGGTCATCGATGATCTTCGGGTCCACCACGAGGCATTCTCCAGTTTCCGGCGTCGGAGCCCATCCCCCGAAACCGCTGCTTCCGCCTAATTATCCCTCAGTCGCCCTGAATTGGCGCACCGCAACGCCCGGCCTCGCACCATCCGGGTGCGGCCGCCTGCCCCCCGGCCTGATTCCGGTCCCTGGAAGCCCCGTATCACGGGTGATCCGCGACATGGCACGCATTCTGCTAGGACGTTGGCAGGGCGGCTTTGGGGCCATGGGTGGCGTTGTCCGTGGTCCGGAGTCAGCTGGCACAAGTTCAACGGAGGCTGAGGCGCATGAAACTGGTTACCGCCATCATCAAACCATTCAAGCTCGACGACGTCCGCCAGACCCTCGCGGATCTGGGCGTCAAGGGCATCACAGTCACAGAAGTGAAGGGCTTCGGTCGGCAACGGGGCCACACGGAGCTTTATCGGGGCGCCGAGTACGTCGTCGATTTCCTGCCCAAGGTCAAGATCGAGCTGGCCGTGGACACTGACATCGTCGAGCAGGCGATCGAGGCCATCACCAACAGCGCCCGCACCGGGAAGATCGGCGACGGCAAGATTTTCGTCACCGATCTGGAGCAGGTCATTCGTATCCGGACCGGCGAGACCGGACCGGAAGCCGTCTGAGCGCGGGAGGGAGACAGAACTATGGAACAGATTGCAGAACTCAGCTACGCGCTAGACACCTTCTACTTCCTGGTGACCGGCGCGCTGGTGATGTGGATGGCGGCCGGATTCACGATGCTCGAAGCCGGGCTTGTCAGAGCCAAGAACACGGCCGAGATACTGACGAAGAATGTGGGCCTGTATGCCATCGCATGCATCATGTACATGGTCTGCGGCTACGGGATCATGTACGGCGACGCCATCAGCAGCTGGCTGCCAGGCATCAGCTTCCTGAGCGCGGAGGACAATGCGGCGGACCTGGTGGTGGCTGGAGGCGACGACGCCCCTTACTACTCGAACCTGGCCGACTTCTTCTTCCAGGTCGTGTTCGTCGCGACGGCCATGTCCATCGTCTCCGGCGCCGTCGCCGAACGCATGAAGCTGTGGGCGTTCTTCGCCTTCTGCGTGATGCTCACGGGCTTCATCTACCCGGTCCAGGGCTACTGGAAATGGGGCGGCGGTTTCCTTGACGAACTGGGCTTCCTCGATTTCGCCGGCTCCGGCGTGGTCCACATGTGCGGCGCGGCGGCGGCTCTCGCGGGGGTTATCCTGCTCGGCCCCAGGAAGGGGAAGTACGGCAGCAGCGGACAGATCAACGCCATCCCCGGCTGCAACCTTCCCCTGGCCACCCTCGGCATGCTTATCCTGTGGCTCGGATGGTTCGGCTTCAACGGCGGCTCGGAACTGAAAGTATCCGACGTCGGCGAGGCCAACGCAGTGGCCCGGGTCTTCGTGAATACCAACATGGCCGCAGCCGGCGGACTGGTGGCGGCGCTGCTGACCGCCCGATTCAAGTTCGGCAAGGCCGATCTCACGATGGCGCTGAACGGCGCCCTCGCAGGGCTGGTGGCGATCACTGCCGAGCCGCTGACGCCTACCCCCGGGGTCGCTACCCTGATCGGCGCGGTGGGCGGTCTGATCGTGGTATTCGCGATCGTCACCATCGACCGCATCAAGATCGACGATCCGGTCGGCGCCATCTCGGTCCACGGCGTGATCGGTGTCTGGGGTCTGCTGGCTGTGCCGCTGACCAACGACGAGGGTAGTCTTGTTGCCCAGCTCATAGGCATCGTGACGATCTTTGCCTGGGTCTTCGTCACCAGCTTCATCGTCTGGCTGGTCCTCAAGAAGACTGTCGGGATCCGCGTCTCCGAGGAGGAGGAGTACGAGGGTGTGGATCTCTCCGAGTGCGGGCTGGAGGCTTATCCGGAGTTCACAAAGAACGAGGTCTGAAGGGGTCGAGTTATGACGGCGGGCGGAAGCCCGCCGTTTTTTTTTGCTTGCGCCCCGGCCGGCGGGCGATGGTAGACTCCCGCGTTAGCGTCTCAGGGAGTTACGGCATGAAAATGATCTGCGCGATCATCAAGCCATTCAAGCTCGACGACGTCCGTGAAGCCATCGCCGATCTCGGCGTGCAGGGCGTGACGGTCACGGAGGTCAAGGGCTTTGGTCGCCAGAAGGGTCATACCGAACTCTACCGGGGCGCGGAGTATGTGGTCGATTTCCTGCCGAAGGTAAAACTTGAACTGGCAGTGGACGATACCGTGCTGGAACAGGTAGTCGAAGCCATCGTCAACGTCGCGAGAACGGGGAAGATCGGCGACGGGAAGATCTTCGTCTACGATCTCGAGAAGGCCATCAGGATCCGCACGGGTGAGACCGGAGCCAAGGCCCTTTGAAGGCATCAGCCGAGGAGAAATCCTTGAAACACAGATCTTCCATTTACGTATTCGCACTTCTCGCCGTCCTGCTGTCGGTCACAGGCATCGCAAGGGCCGAGCAGGAAGTTTTCCGCTGGGTCGATGAGAATGGCGTCATCTATTTCAGCGACAGGCCCCTGGATCCCAGCGCCCAGCCCATGGGCGTATTCTACGAACCGACCGACCCCCAGAGAGTCACCCGGGAGCTGATGCGGGAGGAATACGAAGAGAACCAGGCTGCGGCCGTGGCTGCAGAACAGTCGGAGACCGCCGCAGAGGAAGCGACGCGACTCGCCGAGGAAGCCAGGACGCGGGATCTCCAGTGCAATGCCGCGAGGGAGCGCTTCAACGTCTACACGACAGCGCCGAGACTCTACGAGACCCTGCCCGGCGGCGAACGGCGCTACCTCACAGACGATGAACTGACCGCCGCAAGAGAGCAGGCCAAGGCGGACATCGAGCAGTGGTGCAACTGACCCGGGAGACTCCTCCGGCCATGCCGGCCGGCTGACTGTCGTCCTCTGCCCGGAATCTCCCGTTATATGTCAGAGGACCGCTCACACGACGCGCGCCGCCTCTACGGCGTCGACCGCTGGGGTGATTCCTACTTCGATATCGACGCCGCAGGCGACGCCGAGGTGCGGCCGGGATGCGGGCCTTCGGTGGCATTGCCCCGCCTCGTGAGCCTGGCCCGGGAAGCGGGCATGACACTTCCGATCCTGTTCCGGTTCAAGGGGATATTGCGCCATCGGCTCGACCGGATCTGCTCCGCCTTTGCCGCCGCTGCCACTACCCATGATTACCCCCGCGGTTACCGGCTGGTGTATCCGATCAAGGTCAACCAGCAACGGAGCGTGATCGAGACCCTGGTTGAACACGGCGGCAACAGGATAGGTCTGGAAGCGGGCAGCAAGCCCGAACTGATGGCCGTGCTGGGCGTCTCGCCCCGCGGTGGCCTGATCGTGTGCAACGGATACAAGGACAGCGAGTACCTGAGGCTGGCTCTCGCTGCGGAGGCGTTGGGGCACGAGGTCTATGTTGTCATCGAGAAGCCCTCGGAACTGGAGCGGGTCCTTGACCTGGCCGATGAGATGGGCGTCGAGCCTCGCATCGGCCTTCGTCTCAGGCTGGCCAGCCTTGGCACGGGCAAGTGGCGGGACAGTGGCGGAGAAAAATCAAAGTTCGGCCTGACCGCCGGTCAATTGCTGGAGGCGGCCCACACGCTGGTCGAAAGAGGTCGGGCCGAGAGAGCCCGACTGCTCCACATCCACCTTGGATCCCAGGTGACCAACCTCCGCGACATCCGGGCCGGCATTTCCGAGGCGGGCAGAGTCCTGGTAGGCCTGCGCAAGGCCGGGCTCCCGCTGGACCTGGCTGACGTGGGCGGCGGCCTCGGCGTCGATTACGAAGGGACCCGGTCGCGGAGCACCTGCTCGGTCAATTACACCGTCGAGGAGTACGCTGACGCTATCGTCGCCACCCTCGCAAGCCTGTGCCGGGAGGTCGGGGAGGAACCGCCATCACTGTTGTCCGAATCGGGGCGGGCCCTCACTGCACAGCATGCGGTACTGGTCACCAACGTCATCGGCGTGGACGCCTTCGATGCCAGGCTCGGAGAAGTTGGCCATCGGACGGCGGTTCCGGAACTCGAGGCGTTGCTGGCGCAGATGGACGAATTCGCACACCGGGCCGCTGACGAGGTGTACAGGGAAACCCAGCAACGACTGCAGGAAGTGCAGGATGCCTTCGCCGCCGGCCGGGTTACCTTGGCCGACCGGGCGCTGGCCGAAAGCATCGGGCGAGCGGTAATGGTCGAGGCCAGGCAACGGCTACAGTCTTCCGGGCGCGCGCGGGATGTCGTCGACGAACTGGAGGCGGTCACCGCGGACAAGGTGTTTATCAACTTGTCCATATTCCAGTCGCTGCCGGACATCTGGGCTATCGATCAGTTGTTCCCCATCATCCCGGTGCAGCGGCTGGACGAGTGCCCCTCCCGACGCGCCATCCTGCAGGACCTGACCTGCGATTCCGACGGCCGCATCGACCGCTATATCGACGGCGAGGGCGTCGAGCATAGCCTGCCGGTCCATGCGATGGACGAGCGCGAATATCTGCTGGGCTTCTTCATGGTCGGGGCCTATCAGGAAATCCTGGGCGATCTTCACAATCTTTTCGGCGATACGGACTCGGTCGACGTTGAGTTGTCGGAAGACGGTCGGATCTTGCTCGGACCTCCGCACAAGGGCGATACAGCCGCCGAGCTCCTGGCCTACGTCAAGTTCGCGCCTGGCGAGCTCAGGGCAAGCTATGCCAACAAGATTTCCAGCTCCAGCCTGCCCAGGGCACGGCGCTCTGCCTTCCTCAGGCTGTTGTCCGAGGGCCTTGACGGATACAC
This sequence comes from Gammaproteobacteria bacterium, assembly GCA_024640085.1. Taxonomy (GTDB): domain Bacteria; phylum Pseudomonadota; class Gammaproteobacteria; order Steroidobacterales; family XN24; genus JAHEFR01. Next base: position 34,215 of record JAHEFR010000021.1, on the reverse strand, counting down.
GTATCTGGAGTGATGCAACGATGCTGAAAGCCGGATTCATCGGGCTGGGTGCCATGGGGGCGCCGATGGCCGCCAACCTCCATGGGGCCGGCCTGCTGGCCGCCGTGTGGAACCGGACCGGGGCCAAGGCGGAGAGACTCGCCCGGGAGACCGGCTGCAGACGATGCGCCAGCCCGGTGGAACTCGCTGCGCTGTGCGACATTATCGTGCTCTGCGTTTCGGCGGATAGTGACGTGCGCAATCTGGTGGAGACCCTGGCGCCGGCGATGTCGGCGGGCGACATCATCATCGACTGTTCCACGGTCGATGCGTCCACGGCGCGGCGGGCCTCTTCCCTGCTGGCCCGCGACGATGTCGGCTTCCTCGACTGCCCGGTCAGCGGAGGCACCGAGGGCGCCCGCCAGGGCAGCCTCTCGATCATGGTCGGCGGCGAGGAGGATCACCTGCGACGGGCGCGCCCGGTGCTGGAGGCCATGGGCAAGACCATCGTCCACCTGGGCCCGGCCGGAGCCGGGCAGGCCGCCAAGGCCACCAATCAGATCATGGTGGCGGGCATCAACCAGGCGGTCACGGAGGCCCTCGCGTTCGGCGAAGCCCAGGGACTGCCGATGGAGGCACTTATCGAAGCGCTCTCCCGGGGCGCCGCCGGGAACTGGTTCCTCAGTCACCGGGGCCCCACGATGGTCCGGGGAAAGTTCCCGCTGGGGTTCAAGGTCGTGCTGCACCAGAAGGATCTCGGCATATGCTCGGAGATGGCGGCGTCCAGCGGCGTCGGCCTGCCACTGGTGGAGATGACCCGGATTCATTACCAGCACCTGATAGACAAAGGGCTGGCAGAAAAGGACATTTCTGCGCTGTTCGTCCTCAAGCAAGAGATGTTCCGGGAAGCCGGGGGATAACGAGCCATGCCCAGCGCGGCACGACTCCCACGGAACTCGGAGCGAGCCGAGTATCTGCCCGATTTCTGCCGCCCCGGTGTGGTGCTGGGCCTCGTGCTGATCAGCGAGCTCGTGGCGCTGGTTTTGACGCTCGGCCGGCCGCGCGGGATTCCGGACGCCGATTTCTGGGGGACCATGGCAAATACGTCCCTGTTCCTGCTGTGGATTGGCTTGGCGGGCGCAGCGGTGCTCTGTTATACGCGGCCGCTGCTGGCAAGGCGATCCGTAACTCAGGCGACCGGGGCGGCGCTGGTCCTGCTCGCAGGCGTCACCGGGCTCATTTCGGAGGCCGGCTGGTGGCTGGCCGGATACTGGGCGTTTATCGGTGCCCCGACCGCCCGCCCCCTGGCGGCATCGGAACACGTGAAGTTCGTGCTGGGGAACATTGCCATCGCCCTGATCGTCAGCGCACTCACCCTCCGTTATTTCTATGTCTCCCACCAGTGGCGAAGGAATGTGGAACTGGAGGCGGCCTCTCGAGTCAACGCCCTGCAGGCGAGGATCCGCCCTCATTTCCTGTTCAATAGCCTGAACACCATCGCCGCGCTGACCCGCCGTGATGCGGGGTTGGCAGAGGAAGCCATCGAGGATCTGGCCGATCTCTTCCGGGCCTCCCTGCGTGATTCTTCGGCGCGCATGTCCTTGAAAGAGGATCTAGAGATCGCCCGTCTGTACCAGAGGATCGAGCAGCATCGACTCGGCGCGCGCCTCGGCGTGGATTGGGACGTGGACTCGCTACCCATGCGGGCGGAGATTCCGGGGCTTTCGCTTCAGCCGCTTTTAGAAAATGCTATCTACCACGGCATCGAGCCCCTGGCCAAAGGAGGCACGGTACGCATCGAGGGCAGGATGATCGCTGACGATCGGATTCAGATCAGGATCAGCAACCCCATGCCGGATCAGGGCAGAAGCAGCCGCCGGGAGGGCAATCGCATGGCATTGAACAACATCAGCGAACGATTCCGGATGGCTTACGGCAACCGCGCGCGAGTTGACCATGGCCCGTCCGGACAGTCCTACGAGGTGGTGCTCGAGTTCCCGAGGACAGGGAACGGATGATGCGTGTCCTCGTAGTGGACGACGAGGCTCCCGCCCGGGAGCGGCTGGCCCACCTGGTGTCCGGGCTGGACGGTTTCGAACTGGTCGGCGAGGCAGCAGACGGCCGAGAGGCGTTGGAAAAAGTGGACCGCTTTGCGCCGGATATCGTCCTGATGGACATCCGCATGCCCGGGATCGACGGGGTGGAGGCGGCCCGGCATCTCACGGCGATGGAAGAACCGCCCGCAGTGATCTTCACCACCGCCTACGACGAGTACACGCTCGAGGCGTTCGACGCCGCCGCCACGGGCTACATCCTGAAACCGGTGCGCAAGGAGCGCCTCGAAAGGGCCCTGCGACGAGCGACTCGCCCGACCAGGGCCCAGCTTGCCGTCCTGCGTGACGGGGGGGGCCGGGCGGCACGGCGCAACATTTGTGCCCGGCTCGGAGACCGGATGAAGCTGATTCCTGTCGAGGACGTGTATTACTTCCGCGCCGATCAGAAATATGTCAGTGTCCGCCACAGCCATGGCACCGACCTGATCGACGAGTCGCTCAAAGAGCTGGCCGAAGAATTCGAATCGGAGTTCGGCCGTATCCACCGAAGTGCGCTGGTCGCCCTCCGCCACGTAGAATCCATGGAGAAGGACCGGGAGGGCCGCCTGCAGGTGCGCATCCGTGGCTGCGAAGAAACGCTTCCGGTCAGCAGGCGTCACGCATCAGATTTTCGTCGCAGAATTCAGGAATTATGATTAAGGAAATCCGCATCGCCACTCGGCAGAGCCGGCTCGCCCTGTGGCAGACCGAGTACGTCGCGGACACGCTCCGTCGGGCCCATCCCGGTATCGACATCGAGATCATCCCCATGACCACCAGGGGGGACCAGATCCTGGACCGATCCCTGGCCAAGGTCGGCGGCAAGGGGCTGTTCATCAAAGAACTGGAGACGGCGATGCTCGAGGACAGGGCCGACGTGGCGGTCCATTCCATGAAGGACGTCCCCTGGGACCTGCCCGGGGGCATGACTATCGGCGCCGTTCTGCAACGGGCTGACCCCGGAGACGCCATCGCGGCTGCGAAGAACGGCGAGTCCCTGTCGGCGCTTCCGGAGGGCGCCCGCGTGGGCACCTCCAGTCTCAGACGCCAGGCCCAGATCCAGAACGCGCGGCCCGATCTGCGGATCGGGCCGGTCCGCGGCAATGTGGAAACCCGGCTTCGCAAACTCGACGAGGGCGCTTTCGACGCCGTCATCCTTGCCGCTGCCGGGCTCAAACGCCTGGGACTCGGGGAGCGGATCTCCGGACGCCTCACCATGGAGGAATGCCTTCCGGCCGTAGGCCAGGGGATAATCGGTATCGAGTGCCGCGCGGAGGACCAGTCCATCCTGGAGGCCCTGCAGGCCGTCGAACATGCGGGCACCCGCCGCTGTATCAACGGCGAACGGAGCCTGGCCCGGGAGCTGGGTGCGAGCTGCGAATCTCCGATCGCCGCCTTCGGCGAGCTCCGGGAGGGCGAGTTGTTTCTGCGTGGCGTCGTGGCGATGCCCGACGGGTCCCGGGTGATTCGGGCCATGGTCCGCGGCAGCGCCAGCGACGGTCGCGAGCTGGGGCGGGAACTGGCTATGGATCTACGCGCCCAGGGTGCTGACGAGCTGCTGGAGGCCTCGCGCGCGGGATCATGATGGCAACGAAAACGGGCCGGCTCGGAGTCCTGGTGACGCGTCCCCTCCAGCAGTGCCGGTCCCTGTGCCGGCTGGTCGACGACAGCGGCGGGAACGGAATGCCCTGGCCCGCCATCGAAATCGACGCCCACGAGCCCGACCTCGATGCCCTGGAGGCCCTTGGGGGCGCAAGCGCTTCGGATCTCGCCATCTTCGTGAGCCGAAACGCAGTCATAAATGGCGTCCCGCTGCTGACCGGCCGTTCAACGCCCAGGATTGCGGCCATTGGTCCGTCCACCGAGCGTGCCCTCAGAGAGGCCGGTCTGGTTCCTGACGTGAAATCCGCGGGCTTCGACAGTGAGGCCCTGCTATCGCATCCTGATCTGGACCGCCTGTCCGGGCGACAGGCAATCATCTTCCGCGGCGTGGGTGGCCGAGAATTGCTGGGCGAACAGCTGATCGCGCGAGGCGCGCGGGTCACTTATCTCGAGGTTTACCGGCGACGCCGGAGATCATCCACCCGCGAAGAACGCGCGGGGCTGCTCGATCGATGGTCCAGCGGCGGAATCGACGTATACACCGCAACCAGCGTGGAGATCCTCGAGGCTCTCCATGCGGATCTCGGCGCCGAATTCTCATCGCTACTGTCGGCGACACCGCTGGTGACCGCGAGTCGTCGTGTGGTACAAAGATCGGAAGCATTGCAGCACCGAGCCGAGCGCATTCTCGCGCCGGGACCGGATGATCGTTCGCTGGTCGAAGCAATCGCATCCTGGTCCGGACGGCTCAAGGGCCCCGCTGTCCGCCAGGAAGAAGGAAGATGAACCAATCGACTCCCCCTGACGATCCCTCAGCCTCGACCGAGGCTGCTGATGCGACCGAGGCGACGACTCCGGAACCCGCGCCGGCAGACCACTCTCCGGAGTCGCCCGTGGACCGGCCCGCGGAAGCGGACACGCCGGATCGGTCGCCGGTCAGTGACGCACCACCGGTGCCCACCCCGCGTGGCGGTCGCGCGGTCGCGGCGCTGGCGTTGCTGATCGCGCTGGCCGCAGGGGCGGGCTCCGCCTACGTCTTCTGGATCACCCAGCTTGCCTCGAAGCAAGCGGACAACGTGCGTGCCGACGTTTCCGGCGACATCTCGGCGGTGGCTCGAAAGACATCGACACTGGAGGATCAGATCCGGGCCATCCAGACGGATAAGCTGACCCTCGATTCCCAACTGGAGGAACTCCGCACCGCCGGGGACGGCACAGCCAGACGACTGGCGGACCTGGAGAGCCGGACGGCCCGGCTGGCGCAGCGCGAGAACGGGCCGACAGCGATCGACTGGCGGCTGGCAGAGGTCGAGTCCCTGCTGAGGATCGCCAATCAGCAGGCGACCCTGGCTCGTGATCCGAACACGGCACTGGCGGCGCTGGTGGCCGCTGACAGCCTGCTCAACCGGATGTCCGACCCTTCTGTCCAGCAGGTGCGAACACAGATAGCTGACGATATCCTCAGCCTTCAATCCGTACCCCGGCCTGACGTAGAGGGGATCGCCCTGCGGCTGGGTAGCCTTGCGAGACGTGTGGACGCTCTGCCCCTGGCCGGCCAGCACAGAGGCGATGTCCGGCCGCCGTCGGCTGATGAAGCGGCCGGCGGACTGGCACGGCTCAGCGCGAAGATCGCGGATTTCTTCGGCAGCATATTCAGGGTCCGGCGAACCGAGGGCAGCGAAGAGCCGCTACTTTCGCCGGAAGAATCCTTCTTCCTCCGCCGGAACCTCGAACTCGAGCTGCAAACGGCCAGGCTCGCACTCCTGGAGGCGGATGCATCCGTTTACCGCGCCAGCCTGAATTCGGGCCGCCGCTGGACGGAGGAGTACTTCCAGACGGACGATCCGGGGGTGCAGGCCTTCATCACAGCCCTGGGCGAACTGGAGAGCCGGCGGATCGAGATCGAAATTCCTGACATATCCGGCTCCCTGAAGACGTTGTTGGCGACAGAGGCGGACAGGATCCAATGAGGATCGGGCTACTGCTGATTCTGGCGCTCGTGCTCGGGGCATTCGCGGCCCACTCGCTACTGGAGGACAGCGGCTACGTACTGATCGACATGCGCGGTTACGCGGTGGAGATGTCGGTCCCCGGCCTGATCCTCGCTGTCGTGCTCCTTTACGTTGCCGTCAGGGTACTGGTGCGCCTGTGGAGGGCGCCAAGGCGGCTGGGACAGGCGACCGCGCGCTTTCGCGACAACAGGGCCCGGGACAGGCTGACTCGCGGATTGATGGCCATCGCGGAGGGCGATTCGGCAAGAGGCGAGCGTATGCTGGCCCGTGGCGCCGGCCGCAGCCAGGCGCCGCTGCTCAATTACCTCACCGCGGCCCGGGCTGCCCAGCAGCAGGGAGCGGAAGACAGGCGGGACAACTGGCTAAAGCTGGCTTTCGAGCGCGAACCTGACGCGGCTCCCGCGATCCTCGTCACCCAGGCGGAACTCCAGATGGAACGGGGGCAGATGGAGGAGGCCCTCGCAACTCTCGAACGCCTCCGGGCCCGGTCGCCGGACCATTCCCGGGGTCTGGCTCTGTTGGCGGAGGTCTATCGGAGGCTGCAGCGCTGGCAGGACCTGGAAGCTCTGCTGCCAAGGCTGGCAAAAGTGAAGACCATGCCGGCGGACAAGGTGTCCGCGCTGCGGGAGGAGACGGCTTCCGCCCTGCTCGCCAACGCGGCCGCCAACGGGCAGGCCGAGCAGGTCGAAAAGATCTGGCAGCAATTGCCGAAGACGCTCCGGTCGCACCCTTCCCTGGTGGCAGACCACGCCCGGGCATCGGCGCTGTGCGGAAACCATGATCAGCTGGAGAAAACCATCCGCAAGTCTCTGAAGACGGCATGGAATCCGGCACTCGTCGAGATATATGGCCAGATAGAAACCGGCAACCCTGCGGCCCACCTGGCTCATGCGGAAGCCTGGCTGACCCGCCGCGGCGAGGACCCGGCCCTGCTGCTGACCGCTGCCCGCCTCTGCATGCAAAACCAGCTCTGGGGCAAAGCCAGGAGCTACCTGGAAACCAGCCTCGGAATACGTCCGGACCCGATTGGCTACCGCCTTTACGGCCAGTTGCTCCAGACGATGGGAGAAGAGGAAGGGGCGGCGGAGGCATTCCGGCTCGGCCTCGAGACGGCCACGGCGAGGGCTTCCATGCCTGCACTCGTCGCGCCGGAAAGGGTCCGGCGATCGTGAATCAGCGGTCCGACGGATCCTCGCGGCCGTCCGCAGCGTAATCGAAGGAATCGAAGAAGAGACGATCGGGGGCCAGGCCCGCTGCGACGAAATCCTTCCTTGCAGCCTCGATCATGCCAGGCGGTCCCGCCATGTAGACGTCGAAAGGTGAGAGATCGGGCTTGTCCTCGAAAACCGCCCTGTGCACCATCCCGGTCCGGCCCCGCCACCCATCGCCGGGAGCCGGTTCGGACAGAACGGGCGTGAAGGCAAATCCGCTCCAGTCGTGTCGAGCCCCGACGTCCTTGTCGTAAAGACCCGCCAGGTCCCTGGCGCCCCAATAAAAATGGACAGGATGGGGTTGCCGGTCCTCGTATACGTGGCGCAGCATGGACTTGATGGGCGCGTAGCCTGTCCCTCCGGCCACCATGATGGCCGGACGTCCCGACTCATCGCGCCAGTAGAACTGACCCAACGGCCCCTCGATCCGCAGCAGGTCCCGCTCCTTCATGTGGCCGAAGACGTGGGAGGTAAACGCGCCGCCTTCCACGCGTCTTACGTGCAACTCGAGGATCTGGGCATCGTGAGGCGGGTTTGCCATGGAAAAACTGCGTCGCCTTCCGTCAGCGAGCAGGATGTCAGCATACTGGCCCGCCAGGAATTCGAAAGGCTCGAAGCCAGGTAACTTGAGGAACAGAGCCATCACGTCCTCGCTCAGCCGCTGCATCTTATGCACGCGGCAGGGAAGACGGCGAATTCGGATGTTCCCTGGAGTCTCCAGGGCCGCGGCCTCCACCGCCACATCACTGGCTGCCCTCGCCTGGCACAGGAGCGCCCACCCGTCAGCTGCCTCCTCCGCGGTCAACGCCGGCGGCAGCCCGTCCCGGTAGCGAATCTCGCCACCAACGACCCTGGCGCGACAGGACAGGCAACTGCCGCCACGGCAGCTATGGGGCAGGTTGATGCCATGGCGGAGCGCCGCGGCGAGGATGGACTCTTCCTCGCTGGCAGCGAAATTCTGGCCCGATGGCTTCAGCGTGATGTTGTGAGTCATGGATAATCGGGGTTCGGACAGCAATACGGGTATCAGCGAGTGTCAGGGGAATCCGTCACCATCGTCGGCTGCGGTTATGTTGGCCTGCGGCTGGCGAAACGTCTGCAACGGGAAGGCCGAAACGTCTCCGCCGAGGTCCGTAGCGACGCGTCTCTCCGCTTGCTCCGGGCGGAACGCATCCCCGTCGTTCGCGCGGATCTTGACGACCCGCCCGGCCCCCGTTCAGGCAGCGGTGGCCAATTCGTCTATATGGTACCGCCACCTCCGACAGGTGACACGGATCCCCGCCTGGGGGCCTGGCTGGGCTCGCTGACCTCCGTCCCGCGCCGGATCGTCTATCTCAGCACGACAGCGGTATACGGCGATCGCGGGGGGGCTGTCGTCTCCGAGGCTTCTGAAACCATGCCATCCAGCGCCCGGGGACAGCGGCGTCTTGACGCCGAAAGCAGCCTGCGTGGGTTTGGCGCGGAATCGGGCGCTTCGATACGTATCCTCAGGGTCCCCGGAATCTACGGCCCCGGGCGTCTCCCCATCGACCGCATCGCCACAGGACAGCCCATCCCGGCCCCCGGAGAGACGGGGCCCGGGAACCGCATCCACGTTGATGATCTCGTCGGGGTATGTCTTGCTGCGCTCCGGTACGAGGGACCGCAAGAGGTCTTCAATGTCGGCGATGGCAATCACGCCCCCATGGGCGAATATTTCCTGCGGGTCGCCAGCATCGCCGGTCTTCCGGTGCCCCCGCAGCTGCCGCTATCGGAATTGCTGGAGCGCGTGTCGCCCGCGATGCGAGGCTTTCTCACCGAGTCCAGACGGGTTGATGTGTCTCTCATGGGGAGCGAACTCGGTTTTGTTCCACGCTTCGCGGACCTCGACGCCGGGATTGCCGCAAGCCTGGGCGAGACCCGGCAATCAGGGCGTTGAGGCGCTGCTGTTCAGCCAATCCACCAGCGGTCCCCATTGCTCCCAGTCCGGCCAGGCCAGGTACTCAGGAAGCTCGAAGACCCCGAGGCCTCTCGAGTAAGCTCGGATATAGTTCTGGGCTTCGCGCAGCGTGGCCACATATGGAACGCCGGCGCCCCGCAGGAAGGCGTCGAGTTCGTCGAATATCACGGTATTCTCACGGATACGGTTGGCCACCACGGCGACCTTGGCCTTCCTCCGCTCGACCTTCCCCACCGAGGTCAATTCCTCGATGAATGCGCGGCTGGCGCGCATGTCTATGCCGGAAGGCAGGACGGGCACGATGATGGTCTCCGCCCGTTTGACCAGTTCCGTCAGTTCCCGCCCGTGGGAACGCGCCGGGGCATCGATGACAAGATAGTCCGTAGATCTCGGCAGATGCTTCAGGCCGTCCTCGTAGGCCGCCAGCCCGACAACCGTAGGCCGGTCCCCGGGCCGGGTCTCCACCCAGTCCAGACTGGACCGCTGGGGATCAAAATCCGCCAGCGTGACCTGCTGGCCCCTGGCAGCGTAGTAACTCGCCAGGTTGGTGGCCAGCGTGCTCTTCCCGCAACCGCCCTTTGCATTCATGACGATGATATGGCGCATGATCCTCCTCCGCCGTGGCTCCCTGCGAGTGCCTCAATCGATCCCGAGCATGGGCCAGATCTCGTCGATCCTGCGACGAGTTTCCTCGTCCATGCTGATGGGGCGGCCCCACTCCCTGAGGGTCTCTCCCGGCCATTTCCCTGTGGCGTCAAGGCCCATCTTCGAGCCCAGTCCGGACACCGGAGACGCGAAATCCAGATAGTCGATGGGTGTGTTTTCGATAATGGTCGTATCCCGGGCCGGATCCATGCGCGTGGTCATGGCCCAGATCACGTCCTTCCAGGAGCGTATGTCGACGTCCTCGTCCGTGACCACGACGAATTTCGTGTACATGAATTGCCGGAGGAACGACCAGACCCCCATCATGATCCGGCTCGCGTGCCCCGGATACTGCTTGCGTATGCTGACGATGGCCATACGGTAGGAACAGCCCTCGGGCGGCAGGTAGAAATCGACGATCTCCGGATATTGGCGCTGCAGGATCGGGATGAAGACCTCGTTCAGCGCGGCGCCGAGCACGGCCGGTTCGTCCGGCGGGCGACCAGTGTAGGTGCTGTGATAGACAGGCGCATCCCTCATCGTGATCCGGTCGACAGTGAATACCGGGAAGGACTCGACCTCGTTGTAATAGCCCGTGTGGTCTCCGAACGGGCCTTCCGGCGCCGTGTCTCCCGGTGCGATATGACCTTCCAGCACGATCTCGGCGGTGGCCGGGACGTCCAGGTCGTTACCGATACAGCGTGTCAGCTCTGTTTTTGAGCCGCGCAGCAGGCCGGCGAAGGCATATTCGGAAATGTTGTCCGGCACCGGCGTCACCGCGCCGAGAATGGTGGCCGGATCCGCGCCCAGGGCTACGGCCACGGGGAACGGTTCGCCGGGCCGGGCCTGCTGCCACTCGCGGAAATCCAGGGCGCCGCCGCGGTGGGATAACCAGCGCATGATCACGCGGTTACGGCCGATGACCTGCTGGCGGTAGATGCCGAGATTCTGGCGGCGTTTGTGCGGGCCCCGGGTGATGACCAGCCCCCAGGTGATCAGCGGCCCCGCGTCCTCCGGCCAGCAGGTCTGCACCGGCAGGACTCCCAGATCCACGTCCGGGCCTTCGACAACATGGGTCTGGCACGCACCAGTTTTGACCTCCCGGGGGGCCATGCTGAGGATCTGGCGGAAGATCGGGAGCTTGTCCCACGCATCCCGCATCCCCGCTGGTGGCTCTGGCTGACGCAGGAATGCGAGCAGTTCGCCGACCTCTCTCAGGGATCCGGTTGACTCCCGGCCCATGCCGAGGGCTACCCGCTCGGGAGTTCCGAACAGGTTGCCGAGCACGGGCATGTCGAAGCCTTTCGGATTCTCGAACATCAGGGCCGGGCCGCCCTTGCGCAGCGTGCGATCGCAGATTTCCGTCATCTCCAGCCGCGGGCTGACCGGCGTTGCGATCCTGCGCAGTTGGCCGCGGTCTTCGAGCTGGGCGAGAAAATCCCGTAAATCCCGATATTTCATAGTCTCTGTCTGGAAGCTGCCGCCGACACTATAATCACCGGCAGTCCATGTTGAAAGCACGACAAATGCATCGGGCCATCATCCCGCGTCGCCGACGGATCGGGCCCTTCCTGTCCGCGCGGGACGGGAGTCTGTGGCCGTGACAACGAGTTCCGGCGCCTCTCTGGCCAGGTCCGGCATCCGATTCGTCAAGATGCATGGCCTGGGCAACGACTTCGTCGTCGTGGACAGGCGTCAGCAGACGTTCTCCCCACAGCCCGAGGACATCCGGCACATGGCCGATCGCCACACGGGCGTGGGTTTCGACCAGCTGCTGGTCCTGGATGCGCCGACCGGGGAGGGCGATGTGGGATTCGGCATTTTCAATGCGGACGGAGAACCGGCCGAGCAATGCGGCAACGGACTCCGCTGCGTCGCCAGGCTGTTTTTTGAATCCAGCGCCCGGCGGCGGCGCGATCTGCGCCTGGAGAGCCCGGCCGGCCTGATCTCTGCGCGTGTCCTCGACGATGGCAATGTCGCGGTTGACATGGGCGAGCCGGACTTCGCGCCCGAATCTCTCCCGTTCACCGGGGTGGCTCCCGCGGAATCCTATGTGCTGCCAGTCGAGGACGAACAGGTGCGCTTCGGCGCGGTATCCATGGGTAACCCCCATGTCGTCGTTCCGGTCGAGGACGTCCGGAGCGCGCCGGTCGGCGCCGTCGGGCCCACACTCGAGCGTCATCCCGCATTCCCGCGGCGAACCAATGTAGGATTCATGCAGGTCGCCGATCCGCACAGGATCGTCCTGCGAGTGCACGAGCGCGGCGTGGGAGAGACACGCGCCTGCGGTACCGGCGCCAGCGCCGCCGCTGCGGTCGCCAGGCATTGGGGGCAGACGGAGCCGGAGGTGACGGTTGCGTTGCCCGGCGGCGAACTTGAGATAGCGTGGGAAGGCCCGGGGCATCATTTGTGGATGACGGGTCCCGCAGTCAGAGTATTCGAGGGGATCATCAGCTTATGAGCAGCCAGCAGACCAGTGCCATCGGGGAAGTAGCGCCAAGTGATGCGGATGTTGTCCGCTTCCTGACCTCGGATCCGGACTTCTTTCAGCGGAATCCGGGGCTCCTGGCGAACCTGCACCTCCCCCACGAGGCGGGACAGGGTTCAGTCTCCCTGGTGGAGAGACAGCTTGCCGTCCTCAGGGACCAGAACCGAAAGCTCGAATCCCAGCTCAAGGAGCTCATCTCCGTCGCCCGGACCAATCACGCACTGTCCGACCGCGTCCACCGGCTGGCACTGACCCTGATCAAGGCCGACGACACCAGTGCGGTGATAGAGGCGCTGGAAGCGGTGCTGAGGGAAGATTTCGGAGCCAGCGACACGGTGGTCGTCGTATTCCACAGCGCCTCGGACATCGTCCAGACGGAAGACACCCGCTTCCTGCGCAGGATGGAAAGGCGGGCCGCGGATCTGAAGCCCTTCGCCACTTTCCTGGAGCGGGCCAAGCCCCGCTGCGGGAGGGCCAGAGACGCCCAGCTGGAGTTCCTGTTCCCCGAACACTCTGTCGAGATCGGTTCTGTCGCGCTCATACCGCTGGGGGACAGGGCCGAGGTGGGCATGCTGGCCATCGGCAGTCGCGACGCGGACCGCTTCCATCCGGGCATGAGCACCGATTTCCTGGAGCGGATCGGAGAGCTGGTGGGCCTGGCGATGTCCTCCAGAGGAAGGTAACGGGGGACTCGTGGCCGACCTGGACCGGGAACCGGTACACGGCTATCTGCGGCACCTCCGCTACGAGAGGCGGATGTCCCCCAACACCGAACGCAACTATTACCGTGACATCGAGGCCCTTTGCGAATTCCTCGAACGGGAGCAGCTCAGCGGCTGGGGGCAGATCGACAGCTATCACATACGGGCCTTCGCGTCGTGGTGCCACCGTCGCGGACTGGCGCCGCGGAGTATTCAGCGTCGGCTGTCCGCGTTGCGCGGGTTCTTCCGCTATCTGCTGCGAGAAGGCCTGGTGGATTCGAATCCCGCCGCCGACGTGTCCTCGCCAAAGACGGCCAAGCGACTTCCCAGGACCCTGGACGTGGATCAGATCGCCCGGTTGCTGGAAATCGACGGGGACACTCCGCTGGCGGTCAGGGATCGCGCCGTCATGGAGCTTTTCTACTCCTCGGGCCTGCGTCTGGCGGAGTTAACCCAACTCAGTGTGACCGACCTGGACCTTGCGGAGGGCACGGTCCAGGTGTTGGGCAAGGGAAACAAGAGCCGGATCCTGCCGGTAGGCCGGAAAGCCCGGGAGGCCATCGCCGCGTGGCTACGCGTCCGGGCGGGGATGGCCGGCCATGACGGCCCGGCGCTTTTCCTGAGTCGCCGCGGAACACCCTTGAGCCCGCGTTCCGTTCAGGCTCGGCTCCGGGCGTGGTCCCGCAAGCTCGGACTCTCCACCGGGGTGAATCCTCACTTGTTGCGCCACTCCTTCGCTACCCACCTGCTGGAATCCAGCGGCGACCTGCGCAGCGTGCAGGAACTGCTCGGGCACGCGGACATCAGCACGACCCAGATATACACGCACCTTGATTTTCAGCACCTCGCCCGCATCTACGATAAGTCGCACCCTCGGGCTCGGAAGAAGCAGCGGGATCCGGACTGAACCTCCGGCCCGCGGGTCGCGCCCGCCACTCACGCCGAGGATCTCCCATGGACCAGTACCGCGGAACCACCATCCTGTCTGTCCGCCGCGACGGCACGGTCGCCATCGGCGGCGACGGCCAGGTCACGCTAGGTGACACCATCATGAAGGGCAACGCATGCAAGGTCCGTCGCCTCTACGGCGACAAGGTCCTTGCCGGTTTCGCGGGCGGCACTGCCGATGCCTTCACCCTGTTCGAGCGATTCGAGGCCAAACTGGAGCAGTACGGGAACCTCACCCGCGCCGCCATCGAACTGGCCAAGGACTGGCGCACTGACCGCATCCTGAGGCGACTGGAGGCGCTTCTGTGCGTGGCCGACAAGGACAAGTCGCTGACAATCTCCGGCAACGGAGACGTCATTGAGCCGGAGAACAACCTGATGGCCATTGGCTCAGGCGGCGCCTATGCCCGCGCGGCGGCGCGGGCCTTGATGGAGAATTCTGAGCTAGATGCCCGCACGATCGTGCAGAAATCCCTGGAGATCGCGGCAGATGTCTGCATTTACACGAATCGGAACCTGGTCATAGAGACCCTGGATTTCGCCGGGGACGAGGGGGCGAAAGCATGACCCAGATGACGCCGCGCGAGATCGTCGAGGAACTGGACAAGCACATCATCGGCCAGGACGACGCCAAGCGCGCCGTCGCCATCGCCCTCAGGAACCGCTGGCGCAGGATGCAGGTGCACGAGCCGCTGCGTGGGGAAATCACACCGAAGAACATTCTTATGATCGGACCCACCGGAGTGGGGAAAACCGAGATCGCGCGGCGTCTGGCGAGACTCGCCAAGGCGCCGTTCATCAAGGTCGAAGCGACGAAGTTCACTGAAGTCGGCTATGTCGGCCGGGAGGTGGACAGCATTGTGCGCGATCTGGTCGACGAGGCGGTCAAGATGACCCGTGAATCGGCCTTGGAGAAGATGCGTGACAGGGCCCAGGATGCAGCAGAAGAACGGATCCTGGACGCGCTCCTGCCCGGCGCATCCGACCGGTCCGGCTGGGAAGATGACGCGGCACCCGGGGCCGATACCCGGCAGAAGCTGCGCAAGTTGCTGCGCGAGGGCCGCCTGGACGACCGGGAGATCGAAGTCCAGACCCGCGCGGTACCCATGGGAGTCGAGATCATGGCGCCTCCCGGTATGGAGGAGATGACCAGCCAGCTGCAGGGGCTTTTTCAGAATCTCGGCGGCGGGCGGACCCGCAACCGCAAGCTGAAGGTCAAGGACGCCTTCAAGGTGCTTGTGGACGAGGAAGCCGCCAAGCTCATCAACGAGGAGCAACTCAAACTGGAGGCGGTCAGGAACGTGGAGCAGAACGGCATCGTCTTCATCGATGAGCTGGACAAGGTCGCCCGTCGGGCGGAAACCCACGGGGCCGACGTCTCCCGGGAGGGCGTACAGCGCGATCTCCTGCCCCTGGTCGAAGGCTGCACGGTGACCACCAAGTATGGCATGGTGCGCACCGACCACATCCTCTTCATCGCCTCCGGGGCGTTCCATTTCTCCAAGCCCTCGGACCTGATTCCGGAGCTGCAGGGCCGCTTCCCCATACGGGTCGAACTCGATGCCCTGACTACTGAGGAATTCGTCCGCATCCTGAAGGAACCTGACTGTTGCCTGACCGAGCAGTATGCGGCCCTGATGCGCACGGAGGGCGTGGAGCTGGCGTTCGCAGATAGTGGCGTACGCCGCATCGCCGAGATCGCTTTCCACGTGAACGAGCGCTCCGAGAACATCGGCGCCCGGCGACTCCACACGGTCCTCGAACGCCTGCTGGAGACGGTGTCCTACGACGCCGCCGACCGGGGCGGGCAGTCGGTCACGGTGGACGACGCATATGTGGAGGCGCACCTGGGCGAACTGATCAAGGACGAAGACCTGACCCGATACATCCTCTAGGGGCCGTCAACCCTATCGGCCGGCGGGAATTACGGGAGATAGCTTCGTCCCTTGGTAGAATGCCGGTTCCGCCCGCCCGGGCATCAGATATCGAGCGCGAGCCATGCCCAAGGCCCCGGTCCCGACCGAAATCCGGCTTCACCGCAAGTCCCGCATTCTGGAGTTGTCTTACGGCGACGGCGGGAATTTCCGACTACCCTGCGAATACCTGCGCGTCTATTCCCCGTCGGCGGAGGTCCGCGGCCACGGCCCCGGCCAGGAAATACTGCTCGTCGGCAAGGAGAAGGTCGGGATCGCGGCGGTGGAACCGGTCGGGCACTACGCTCTCAGGCTCCGGTTCGACGATGGACATGACTCCGGGCTGTACACATGGGAGTACCTTAACGAGCTGGCGCTGAAAATGGATGAGAACTGGCAGTCCTATCTCGATCGGCTGCGGGAAGCGGGATACAAGCGGCGCGACGCCGGCGGAGACAGGGCGGAATCGTGACTGACGACAGGCGTTCAACGGACTTCGGGTTCCAGGATGTCCCCTGGGATCAGAAGGCCGGCCGGGTCCGGGAGGTCTTCGATTCTGTGGCCGACCGCTATGACGTGATGAACGATCTCATGTCATTCGGCGTCCATCGGGCGTGGAAGCGTTTCGCCGTCAGTCGGGCCAGGCTGCGGCCCGGCGATGCGGCTCTCGATGTGGCCGGAGGCACCGGAGACCTGGCCCTCGGGCTGGCGAAAAAGCTGCGCGGCGACGGGACGGTCGTGCTCAGCGACATCAACCCGAACATGTTGGCGCGGGGGCGGGACCGGGTACTCGACGCCGGCGTGTCGGCGGAGATCTGTTTCTGTGTCGCCGACGCCCAGACACTGCCGTTCGCCGACGCCAGCTTCGACTGCGTGACCATCGGCTTCGGGCTTCGTAACGTCACTGACAAGGCGGTCGCCCTACGCGCCATGCGCCGCGTGCTCAAACCCGGCGGTCAGCTCCTCGTGCTCGAGTTCTCCAGGCCGGTGCTGCCCGGCCTGTCGACTCTATACGACGCCTACTCGTTCCGGGTTCTCCCGTCCCTGGGCCGGCTCGTCGCCGGCGACGCGGAAAGCTATCGCTATCTTGCCGAATCCATACGCAGGCATCCGGATCAGGAAGCTCTCCGGACAATGATGGTGGAAGCCGGCCTGGAGCAGACCGGCTACCACAACCTCAGCGGTGGCATCGTCGCCCTGCACTACGGGTCCCGGCTCTGAGCCGGAGTGGCGGCCGTGGAGAATCCGCTTCTCAAGCCCCTGGAGGATCTTCTCAATCGTGGTATCGGCGCCTCGTCAGAAGCGACGGCGCTATGCCGCCGTCTTTCCGGCCGGCGGTTGCAGATCGACCCTACGGGACTCCCGGGAGCGGTGATCGTGGTTGCAGGAGACGACTGCCTGAGCCTGGCCATCGGCCCGGAGGGCGAGGCGGACTGCTCCGTCCGCGGGCTGCCGATCGCGCTGGCCAGGGCAGGGATGGGAGGGGTCCGGGAATCCCTCGGGCAGGGCATGGCCGAGGTCTCCGGCGACCCGGTCGTGGCCCAGGACTTCCTGCGGCTGCTCGACCTGGCCAAGCCGGACTGGGAAGAGGAGCTTTCCAGGATCGTCGGGGACGTCCTGGCCCGACAACTTGGCAACGCGGGGAGGAGTCTGGCGGACTGGGGCCGGAAGGCCGCGGAATCGCTTGCCCGTGGAACCGCCGAGTTCCTCAGCGAGGAGAGTCGACAATTACCCACGCGGTTCGAAATGGAGGAGTTCCTGGAGGACGTCGACCGGCTGCGTGACGACGTGGAGCGATGCAAGGCCCGGATCGAAAGGATCGCAGCGAGACGGCGGAGGTCGAATCCGTGATCAGGCCGGCCCAGTTGCTGCGACTCGGGCATATCATCCGCGTCCTGCTGCGGCACGGCGTGGACGAATTCGTGGAAGGCACGCGGGTCTATCGCCCCCTGCGGCTGCTACGGTCGCTGCTGCTGATCCGCCCGTCATCCGGGCGCAGCATACCGAGAGGGCAGCGGGTCCGTGAGTCTCTGCAGGAACTCGGCCCCATTTTCGTCAAGTTCGGCCAGACACTCTCCACCCGTCGCGACCTGCTTCCGCGGGACGTGGCGGACGAGCTGGCTAAACTCCAGGACGACGTGCCGCCGTTCGCATCATCCGCGGCCCGGGAAGCCCTTGCCGGCTTCTACGGCCGTCCGGTCGAGCAGGTATTCGATCGTTTCGACAGCGAGCCCATGGCGGCGGCATCGATCGCGCAGTGCCACGGCGCGAGGCTCGCCGATGGCAGGGAGGTCGTTCTCAAGATCCTCCGCCCGGGGGTGAGGAAACAGATCCGTCGCGACCTGGACCTCATGTACGCGATGGCGCGGCTGGTCCTGAGGCTTTGGCCGGACTACCGGCAGCTGCGGCCGGTAGAGGTGGTCGCCGAATACGAGAAAGTGATCCTCGACGAACTCGACCTCATGCGGGAGGCGGCCGCTGCCTCCCAATTGAGGAGAAATTTCGACGGCTCGGAGCTTCTCTACATACCGGAGGTGCACTGGGATTACTGCCGTCCCGGCGTCCTGGTGACGGAACGGATCCACGGGATCCCCATCGGCGACATCGATGCTTTGAACGCTCGAGGCGTGGACATGGCGATCCTGGCCGCCAGGGGCGTGGAGATCTTTTTCACCCAGGTGTTCAGGCACAATTTCTTCCACGCAGACATGCACCCCGGAAACATCTTCGTTGACGCCGGGACACCCGAGAGCCCCAGCTACATCGCCGTCGACTTCGGTATCGTCGGCAGCCTTGATCCGAGGGATCAGCAATACCTGGCCGAGAACTTCCTGGCCTTCTTCCAGCGGGACTACCAGAGAGTCGCCAGGCTGCATGTCAATTCCGGCTGGGTCCCCCGGGACACCCGGCTTGACGAGGTGGAGTCCGCATTTCGCACGGTCTGCGAGCCGATCTTCAACCGGCCCCTGAGCCAGATCTCGTTCGGCCAGTTTCTGGTCAGGCTGTTCACCGTCGCCAGACGCTTCGGCATGGAGGTCCAGCCCCAGCTGATCCTGCTGCAGAAGACCCTTCTCAACATTGAAGGACTTGGCCGGGAGCTCTACCCGGACCTTGATCTGTGGAAGACGGCTCACCCCATTCTGGAGGAATGGATGGACGAGCGCGTCAGCGGCCGGGCGATCATAAACAGGCTGCGTGAGCAATTGCCGACCGTCGGGGAATCGCTGCAGGAGTTCCCCCAGGTGATCCACGGCCTCCTCCAGCAGGCCTCGGAAGGACAGCTGGAGATCCGCGTAAGGACATCCGGCATAGACGAGTTACGCGAGGAAAACCGGGAGCTGGCGAGACGCCGTAATGTCGCGATGGCCGGGGCGGCGATCCTGATCGCAGCCGCCGTCCTCATCGGCCTGGATGCGAATCCGGTATGGCTGGGCTGGGCCGCCGGCGGAACAGGGGTCTGGCTGCTGCTCAAGGCCAGAAGCTGAGCCGGCGGGACACCGCTGACCGGCTCCTCAGCCGCGTCGTGCCCGCGGCTGATCACCGCCATCCATCCTCGCCATGACGGCGGGCAGATCCTCAGGGTCCAGTTCGCTCCTTATCCCCAGCCGCATCAGGTCCCGGAAGTTGGACACAGCGATGAAGAATTCCCGCATCATCAGCACCCAGACATACATCCCCTTGCGGGTGAGTCTCCACGAGCGGCCGGTATCCTGGATGGCGCCGAGAGCCCGGAAGAAGGCGAAATCTTTCCACAGTACTCGATGGAACCTGCCATCCCAGTGCGCTTCCGCCACGTCCTTGTCCAGCTCCAGACCGAACAGTCTCATCAGGAAGTAGTAACGCATCTGGTCCCGCAGTCCGAAACGGTGCTGCCGGGTGATGCCCGAGTGGCCCGATTTCACGAGCCTTATGTAGCGGTTGATGGAGAAGGACGCAGCGTAAAGAGTCCCGTCGAGATAACTCATTGCGCCACTGCCGAGACCCACGTAATCATCCCTGTCCGCCACGTACTCGTCGATCACACCGTCGCCTCGGGAAAAGCACCAGGCGCTGCTGGGCCGGTAGTCCGTGGGCATCCGGTCGAGGATGGCCTCGTAGAATCGCCGTTCCCGGGCGTAGGTGACCCGGCCCATGGTCTTGCGCATCGCGAAGCGGGTGCTGGTCGCTCCCATCAGCGGGTAGAACGATATCTGGTCCACTCCCACATCCCGGGTCAGACGGTCCACGTCGCTCATCAGCGAATCCAGGGTCTGATGGGGCAGATTGAAAATCATGTCCACGTTCAGCGTCCTGAAGACGCCTTTGGCTTCCTGCAGACGCTGGAGGATCTGAGCCCCGCTGCCGTACTTTTGGTAGCGCTCCATCTCCGTGAGCAGGCGATCTTCGAGACTCTGAACACCCACTGACAACCGGTCGACGCCTGCATCCCGCAGTGCGGCCAGCTTCTCGCCCTGAAGGTCGTCGGGATTCGACTCCACGGAGACTGTCCGCAGCGGGTTGAGGCGCCGCAACAGATCCAGCGTCTGCAGCAGCTCCTCGGTGTTGACGGTTGGCGTCCCTCCGCCAATGTACACTTCATCGAAACGGTACCCCGCCTCGTTAGCCAGTCGAATCTCCTGCCGCAGGGCTTCGAAGTAGCGCCGCGCCTTGGACTGGCGGTACTCCACACGATGGAACGAACAGAACGGGCAAAGCACCTGACAGAAGGGCACGTGGAGATAGAGCATGTAGGTCCGCGCCGGCGCGGCCTGCGGAACCGAGATGAGCTGTTCCAGATTCTCGAGCCGGGCGCGCCGGGCGGATTCCCGGCGCAGCAACAGGGTCAGAAGTCTCTCGGTAAACATGGATCCAATCCGGCGGGGCCGGCCCGCACGGCGACGCGGACCGGGAGCTGGAGCGCCGGGGGATTCTGCCTGCCCCGGCAGTCTCTGTTCAGTTGTTGGGAGCGCCCTGCTCGATCCACGTCTTGATGACGTCGATCTCACCCTGACGCAACGGTTCGGCGTCACCGTGGGGCATCGAGATAGATGGGTCGGCGCGACCCTCCACCAGCACGACCAGCGTGCTGCCCAGGCTGTCCCCCGGCACCACCACGGCCCCGAAACGCGTCCCGGTCATGAGATCGTCATAGCTGGCGAAACTGAGCTGGCTCGCCTCGTATCCGGGCTGGCCCGGGGTGTGGCACTCGCCGCAGCGCCGATCTAGGACGGGCTTGACATCCTGACTGAAGCTGACAGGAGGCTCGGACCGGCCGCACCCGGCTACAAGGCCGGCCAACAGCACCCCCAGCGCGACACGGGCAGTCTTGATCATGTTCTTCCCCCTCCCAGGGGCCGTTAATGCTGCACGGGCCCCAGTATAGACCGGCCCCGCGTCGCGCGCCCTCAATGCAGCCGGTTGCGGATGCGGCGATACGCTCGCGAGAGTTCGCCGGCCAGCGTCTCGAAGGCCGATCCGACATCCCTGGAGGCGTCCTTCGCTTCCCGGCCCGCCGCTTTCGCACGTGACTCCAGCTCCCGCCACTTGTCCTCGAGCTTGTCCCATTCCTCCGCCGCCTCGGCCCTGGCCAGATGCGCTTTTACGCGCAACTCGTCCCGCTCCGTCCGCAGCCTCTCCAGTGTCGTCTCGAATTTCTCTGTCTGCGCACTCATGATCCACCTCGCAAGACCCCGCCCGGCGGGCCGGCGGCTCGCCGGGAAAGGACACTCATACCATTTATATAGGCGCCGGGGGAACGGTTTGAAAGGGCGCCCACAATTTTCGGCGGCCACCCTGAACGCCTCCCGTCGGCCGTGTCCGGGGAGGTCTTCCCTGGCAGTCGGCCGGTTCACTTCGGCGGCGTATCCGCCCGGGGATCCACGACGAGAAAATAGTGAAGAAAACGATGATCACGCTGGTAGCCGAGGCTCTCGTACAGGTGCTGGGCAACGGAGTTGTCCACCGCTGTCGCCAGGCTCAGACCACATGCGCCGCTGTCCTCGGCAAGCTGCCTCGCCGCGTCCATCAACGCCCGCCCGGCGCCGGCGCCGCGGGCGCCGGGACAGACGAACAGGTCGTGGAGGATCAATACCGGGCGAGCCTCGACGGAGTCGAAGCTGGAATACAGCTGCACAAAACCGACGGGCTCCCCATCGCGGCACGCCAGGAAGACCGAGGATTCGTCCCGCTCGAGACGGTCAGAAAGGAAACGGCGAGCCAGCACGGGATCGGAAGCCCGGCCGTAGAACTGGCGATAGGCGTCGAACATGGGCGCTAGTGCGCCGGCGTCTTCCGGTCGCGCCCGGTGTACCGAAAGGCCCGCGGGCGGCGATGCCATACCGTCACCTACGGCCCAGGGGGCCTTCGTGACGGGGCCGGCTCGCGATCACCTGCGCTCTTTGAGGAGATCCCGGATCTCGGTCAACAGCACTTCTTCCTTGGACGGCGCCGGTGGCGCGGCCGGCTTTGCCTCCTCCTTCTTCTTCAACGAATTCACGCCCTTGATCGCGATGAAGATCGCGAAGGCGATGATGGTGAAGTCCACGGCCGTCTGGATGAAGGCGCCGTACTTCAACATGACGGCGGGCGCGTCTCCGGTCGCGTCCTTGAGCGTGACTGCCAGGTCGGCGAAATCCACGCCGCCGACGATCAGGCCAATCGGCGGCATGATGACGTCGTTGACGAACGACGAGACGATTTTGCCGAACGCGCCGCCGATGATGATACCGACCGCCATGTCGATCACGTTCCCACGCATGGCGAAGGATTTGAATTCCTGCATCATTCCCATTGCTTGTCTCCCTCCCTTGTGCCCCGGTTTTTTCGAGGGCCATTGTTCTCGCAGCCCTGCCCCATCGCTTGTTGCCCATTCCCAGGCAGATGTCGGCCCGGCTCTACGACAAAGATAAATGCAATTCCCTCTGGTGTCTTGTCACGCCGTCCTGCCTGACAGGGAATTCAGGAACGCCACCGGATCCTCTCCGCGTTCCAGGGTCTCCACGAGCGCGGAGCCCACCACGACCCCGGGGACATGAGCGCCGATGTTTGTCACCTGCTCCCGGGTGCGGACGCCGAACCCGGCACAGACGGGCACTTTCGAATGCGCCACAACCCGCTGCAGGTATCCGGCGATGTCGCCGCCCCTGTCCGCGTCGCCGCCGGTGATCCCGGTGACCGTGACCGCATAGAGGAACCCGCGGCTGGCCTTGCCGGCCGCCGCCAGGCGTTCCTCCGAGGTTACCGGCGAAACCAGTTGCACCAGCGCCAGGCCCCTGTCCGCCAGCGCCTCGTCAAGCCCCGCACTCTCGTCCAGGGGCAGGTCGGGGACGATGAATCCGGCCACCCCGGCGGCCTCCGATCTTCCCGCCAATTCGTCGTAGCCGAGGGCCAGCAGCGGATTCAAGTAACTCATGAGCACCACTGGCGCTGTAATCGGCGGATCCATGGACTCGATCTCCCGCAATATCCATCGCAGGGTAACGCCGGCCTGGATGGCCGCATGGGAGGCGCGCTGGATGGTCAGACCGTCAGCCATAGGGTCGGTGAACGGGACGCCGACCTCGACCACGTCGGCGGCGGAGGCCACCCGCGCCAGGTCCTTGCGGAACGCTTCCTTCTCCGGGTAACCAGCGGTGATGTATGCGACCAGGGCCGTTCGACCCTCGCGGCGAGCGGCCCTGATGGCCGCCTCTATCCGGTCCCCGCCATTCATGTCCCCGTCCCCCGCGGGGGGTGCCGGGAGAGCGTCGGCATGTCCTTGTCGCCGCGACCGGACAACCCGATCAATACGCGTCCGCCCGGGTTATCCCGCGTCCAGTGCCGGGCCCCGGCGAATGCGTGGGCCGTCTCCAGCGCGGGGAGGATGCCTTCCAGGGCGGCACACTCGTCCAGTGCCTCCAGGGCCTCGTCATCGGAAGCCGTCCGGTAACTCACCCGGCCGATTGAGGCCAGCAACGAATGCTCCGGCCCGACGCCAGGATAATCCAGACCGGCGGAGATCGAATGGGTCTCCTGCACCTGGCCGTCCCGGTCGTGGAGCAGCATGGAATAGCTGCCGTGGAGCACTCCGGGCCTGCCAGAGCTCAGGGTCGCTGAATTGTCACCAAGCCCCGTGCCTTTGCCGCCCGCCTCGATGCCGATAATCTCCACCTCCTGGTCGGCGAGGAACTCGTGGAACAGCCCGATGGAATTCGAGCCGCCGCCGACGCACGCAACGATAGCGTCGGGCAGGACGCCGGTCCGCTCAAGGATCTGGCTGCGGGCCTCCCGTCCGATGACAGACTGAAACTCGCGCACCAGATAAGGGTATGGGTGGGGCCCTACCGCCGAACCGAGGAGGTAGTAGGTGTTCACGGGGTCGGAAACCCAGTCTCGCAATGCCTCGTCGATGGCAGCCCGGAGCGTCTTGTCGCCCGAGGTCACCGGCACCACCTCGGCCCCCAGTCGCTTCATCCTGTCCACGTTGGGCGCCTGTCGCTCGATGTCGACGGAGCCCATGTAGACCACGCAGGGCAGTCCGACCCGCGCGCAGGCCGCCGCGGACGCTACTCCGTGCTGACCCGCTCCGGTCTCCGCCACGATGCGCCGGGCCCCGATCAGGCGCGCCAGCATCGCCTGGCCGAGAGCGTTGTTGATCTTGTGGGCTCCCGTGTGGGCCAGGTCTTCGCGCTTGAGCCAGACCTCGCCCCCCCATGCCCGCCCCAGGGCCGGCGCCGGCGTCAGCGCCGTCGGCCTGCCTGCCCAGTCGCGCAGTTCGGCCCCGAGACAAGCCTGGAAGCCTGGCTCGTGGAGATGGGCCTCGATCCCCGCCTGCAGTCGGTCCAGAGCAGGAACCAGGGTCTCGGGCACGTAGCGCCCGCCGAAAGGACCGAAGCGTCCCCGAGTATCCGGCAATCGTCCGTCTATCAGCGCCCGCAGGAGTTCGTCGGGGCTCTCGGTAGGCATCGCGGGCGTCGTCATGAATCATCTCCAATGGAATCCAGCCTGCTGTCCGCCTGGTGCACGGCCTCGATAAAGCTCCGGATCAGTCTGGCGGACTTCACTCCCGGCGCGCTCTCCACGCCCGAACTCACATCGACGCCATAGGGTCGGACCGTTCGCATGGCCGCCTCGACGTTTTCGGGCTTGAGACCGCCGGCCAGGACGACGCGGGTCTCCAGGGCAAGCTTGCGGGCTTCCTCCCAGTCGGCCACCTCGCCGCTCCCGCTCAGCGGGCCTTCGAAGAGCATCAGGCGGGGCAACCGGTCGGGCAGGGAACGTCCGGCCCGATACACCGGCAATGGACGGCATGTGCCGACCAGCGTGATCTGATCGTAATCCTCGGCGTCGGTCTGCAGAAACTCCGGCTCCAGATGGTCCATCACCCGGTCCACGTCGTCCTGGGATGGATGCCGCATGACCGCGATCTTAACCGTGCCCGGTGGCACGCCGGCCGCCAGGCGCCCGGCCGTGGCCGGGCTGACCCGTCGGGCCGATTCGGCGAAAACGAACCCGATGGCATCCGCGCCGGCCTCCACGGCCGCCTCCACGGCGTCAGACGACGTCAGTCCGCATATCTTGATCAGCGTGCTCATGATCCGGTCTGTCTGGCCTCCCGGCCTTGGGCGATCATCCGGGCAAGCAGGGCGCCGGGGTCAGGGGTCTTCATCAGCGCCGTGCCGACCAGGGCCACGGAATAGCCTAGGGAAGATACGTGCGCGGCGTCGCGGGGGCTCTCGATGCCGCTTTCAGCGACGCTGGGCAGGCCGGTCATGAAGTGGCCCGAAAGGATGCCGAAACGGGACGGGTCCACTCTCAGGGTCCTGAGGTCACGACAGTTCAGGCCCAGCAGCACCTGGGCCGGAGCGTCCGCCCGGTGGCCGACGATGCTCGCCGCCCGATCCAGGTCCTCGGCATCGAAGGCTTCCAGCAGCACGAACAGGCCGAGACCCAGGGCGGCATCCAGCATCTCGTCGAGGCGGGGGTCGTCCAGCATCCGGACGATCAGCAACGCGCCTCCAGCGCCGGCGATCCGGGCCGCGAACAGCTGTTCGGGCGCGACCAGAAAGTCCTTGGCCATGGCCGGAACGTCAAGCGGCTCCAGGGCGCTGGCGACCCGCCGCAAGTGCTCGATGTCGCCGCCGAAGCGCTCCGGCTCCGTCAGCACCGAGACCGCGCAGGCGCCTGCGCCCGCGTAGTCCCTGGCCCGCGCCTCGATGGCAGTATCGTCGGCAGACAAGGTCCCGGCCGACGGGGAACTCATCTTGATCTCCGCGATGACGTCGAAGCCCCCATCCGCCAGACGGAGGCGGGGAGGCGCAGGAGCCGTCCGGGCTCTGTGTTCGAGTTCCCCGGCGCCGGCGACCAATGCCTGCGCCCGCGTCTCCGATGCGCGGGCCATGCCGGCGAGGAAGTCGTCCGCCAGCCTCAACCGGATTCCTCCGATTCGCCGAAATCCCGGATTCGGTCCAGCACGCCGGCGGCGGCACCGTCGTCCAGCGCCGTGGCCGCCATTATTGCGGAGTCCGTGGGACTGTTTACACGACCCGTCAATTCCAGCACCAGGGCCGCTCCGAGTACCAGGGCGTCGCGGTGAGGTCCCGCCTCGCGACCCTCGAAAACAGCCCTGATGCGCCCGGCGTTGTGTTCGCAATCCCCACCCGCCAGGGTCTCCGGATCGCATCTGGGAAGGCCCCACTCCAGGGGATCGCGGACCGTGCGTTCGACCCTTCCGGCCGTGACGTCGAACAGCAGGAAGGGTCCCACGGGGGTGGCCTCGTCCCAGCCCGGGTCCCCGTGGACCACGAACGCCCGCTCGATGTCCGTACCGGCCAGTGATTCCGCCATCAACTCGGCCATCTCCGGCGAGAAGGCGCCGATCAGCCCGAATGGCGGAGCCGCGGGGTTGGTGAGCGGGCCGAGAATGTTGAAAACGGTCCTCACTCCCATGGCGCCGCGGACCGCGGCCAGCGATTTCATCGCTGGATGATAGTAAGGCGCGAACAGAAACGAAAAGCCGGTGTCGACGAGGCATCGGGCTGCGGCCCCCTCGTCCAGGGGCAACCGCATGCCGAGGCACTCCAGCACGTCAGCGCTCCCGCTACGACTGGATACCGACCGATTTCCATGCTTCATGACGGGCACCCCGCAAGCTGCCGCGAGCAGCGCGGCGCCGGTGGACAGGTTGAGGCTGCCGGAGCCGTCCCCTCCGGTGCCGACGATGTCCGCCGCCCCCTGCACGCCGGGATCATCCGGCCGTCTCGCCAGGGCGCGCATCGCTCCGGCGAACCCCCGGATTTCGGGGGCTGATTCGCCCTTCATGCGCAGAGCCGCCAGGACGGCTCCGGCCAGTGCCGGGGGACAATCCGGCGCGGCCAGGGCATCCAGGGTCGAGGCGGCCAGGCCCTCGTCCAGGTCAGCGCCGGACAGCAGCATCTCCAGCACGTCGTTAAGCAGAGATGGCATCGGCGCCCCCCGTCTCCGCGACAGCAGCCCCGCTGCGCAGGAAATTGCCGAGCAGCGACTGCCCTGCCGGCGTCAGCACGCTTTCAGGATGGAACTGGACGCCTTCGACCCTGGCCTGGCGATGGCGCACGCCCATGATCTCTCCATCGTCGGTCTCGGCAGAAACCGCCAGGCACCCGGGAAGATCCTCCCGCCGCGCCGCCAGCGAGTGATACCGGCCGACCTCCAGTGGGTCCGGGAGGCCGGCGAACACCCCCTTCGCGTCATGGTGGATGAGGGAGGTCTTGCCGTGCATCAGCTGCCTGGCGGGCACGATGGTCCCGCCGAAGGCCGCGACGATCGACTGATGGCCAAGGCAGACGCCCAGCACCGGGATCCGGTCTGCGAACGCGCGGATGGCCTCGACCGACACCCCCGCGTCCCCCGGATTGCCCGGGCCTGGAGAAATGACCAGGTGTGTGGCCTCGAGGGTCCCGGCCTCGCCCACGTTGATCCGGTCATTCCGGTACACGAGAACGTCGGCGCCGAGCATCCTGAACCCCTGGACCAGGTTGAAAGTAAACGAGTCGTAATTGTCGATCAGCAGGATCCGGGCGCTCATAGTCCCTCCCGGGCGATCTCCAGCGCTCTCCTTAGGATGGCGCTCTTGGCGATCACTTCGGCGTGTTCGTTCTCGGGGATGCTGTCAGCGACGATTCCCGCCCCCGCCTGGTAGCTGTACCGGTCGCCCTCGAACACCAGGGTCCGGATAGCGATAGCCTGATCCATGCCACCGGACCTGTCGAAATACCCTACGGTGCCTGCATAGAATCCACGCCGCGTGGGTTCGTAAGTATCGATCAGCTCCATGGCCTTGACCTTTGGAGCGCCGACCAGCGTACCTGCCGGAAAGGTCGCCGCAAACAGGTCGAAGGCGTCCCTGCCGGCCTCGAGTTCGCCCATTACGCCGCTGACCAGATGCATCACGTGACTGTAACGCTCGATCGCACGGCTCGGGTCCACGCGTATGCTCCCCGGCACCCCGACCCGGCCCAGATCGTTGCGGGCAAGATCCACCAGCATTACGTGCTCGGCGGCTTCCTTTGGGTCAGCCAGCAGCGCCGCCTCATGGGCCAGGTCCTCGTCAGGCGTGGCGCCCCGGGGACGCGTGCCGGCGATGGGCCGGAGGGCGGCCGATCGTCCATGGAGACGGACCAGGGCCTCGGGGGACGAGCCCGCGATGGCCGTATCGCCGAACTGCAGGAAATACATGTAGGGGGAGGGGTTCAGCAGCCTGAGCGCCCGGTAGGCTTCGAAGGGCGCGAGGCCGAAGGTGCCCGAGAAACAGGTCGAAAGCACCAGCTGATAGACGTCTCCAGCCCGGATATGGTCCTTCGCGGCCCGGACCGCTTCCATGTACTGCTCCCGGCTCATACTTGTGACAGGCTCCGAGAATCCGCCCCGCGGCCGGGCCGGTATTCCTGCCTGGAGAGCACGGACCACATCCCTCCTCACCGCCTGTCTCTCGGCTTCGCTGCCCGCGTGCAGCAGAGCCGCGCGTCGGGTCAGATGATCGAACACCAGCACGCTTGACGGCGCCACCCACGCCGCCTGTGGAGTGCTCACTTCGATGGCCGGCCCGCCCGGAAGACGCTCGAAGTGCCGCACGATGTCATAGGCAGCCGCACCCACCATGCCACCGCGAAATGGCAGCGCGTCCGATACGGGGGTCAGTTCGGGGGACGATTCCAGGGCCCGGCGCATCGCCGCCAGCAATTCCTCCTGATCCGTCGGCACCGGGAGAGTCTCGGCGCCCAGCCGGAAGCCCTTCTCGTCGAGCCGGATCTCCAGGGCGTCCCCGAAACCGAGGAAGGAATAGCGGGCCAGCCTCTCGCCGCCCTCGACGCTCTCCAGCAGGAAGCGGGGGCGGAAGGACGCCAGCTTGAGCCAGGCGGAGACCGGAGTATCCAGGTCCGCGGCGATATCGAAGGGTGGTTCCATGTCCGTCCTCCCTAAGCCTCGGCCGGCTGGGGGCGGTCCATCAAAAAACCCGTCCCCGGGGCCGGTGGAGACGGGTTCGTGCGTGTCAGCTGGATCGGACGATCAACCGCGAGCCCGCACCCTCTCCTGGAGGGCGGGCCACCACAGCCAGCGGCGAAGCAATCTGTCGTCGGATCTCATCATCGGGTGCAAGTTTATCCACGGGTCCCGACCCGTCAACCCCGAAACAGCACCCGCCGCCCGGTCTCACCGGTGAACATGGCCCGGGCTCTCGCACAGCGCAGAGGCCCTCGGTCCCGTGGCCACGTCGCCCAGCCCCATTCTCAGAGGTTGTAGATGGCCGACAGCACAAAAGTGAATCCGACCCACATGAGCAATGTCAGGGGGATGCCTACCCGCAGGAAATCGGAGAACTTGTAGCCGCCCGCGCTGAAGATCAGCAGGTTGGTCTGGTAGCCGATGGGCGTGGCGTAACTCATATTGGCCCCGAACAGTACGGCCAGCACCAGGGGTTCCGGCGGGAGCCCCAGCTGCTGGGCGATACTGATCGCCACCGGCGTGCCGATGACTGCCGCTGCGTTGTTCGACACCACATTGGTCATGATGGCGAAGGTCATGAGCAGGGCGCTGATGATGTAGGTCGGCGACAGCCCGGTCGTCGCCAGGACGAACAACGAGGCCAGGAAGCCGTCGAGTCCGGTGCTCATGACCCCGTGGCCCAACGCAAGGCTGGTGACGATGATCAGAACCACGGATGGGGTGATGGCGGAGAGCGCGTCGCGCCATTTCAGGCAACGAGTGAGCAGCATGGCCGTCGCGCCCAGGACGGCCCCGGAGAAAATCGGGATGGTTCCGGTGCCCGCCAGCACCACCACTGTCCCCATGATCCCCAGGGCCAGGGGTGCGCGGCTCGTGTGCGGAAGATCCATGGTGCCGTCGAGCACCAACATGTTGCCACTGCGCTTGAGTTCGGTGATCTGGTTCCGGGGGCCCTGGACCAGAATCACGTCTCCGGCCCGGAGCAGGACATCTTCGAAATCACCGGTGACTTCCCCCGGCGCGCTGCGTGCCCGGTGGATAGCCAGGGGCAGCAACTTGTGCCGCGCCCGGAACTGGGTCGCGTTCAGGGTCCGCTGGTGAAGAGGGGACCCCGTGGTCACCACCACTTCTGCGAGCTGCTGATCTGCCCCCGTCGACGGCAGGAATTCTCCATCCCCGGCCTCGAGTTCGCTGGCGTCGTGCATTGTTACGCCGAGCAGGCGCTCAAATTCCTTCAACCTTTCCCGGGTATCGGCGACCAGCATCCGGTCACCCTCCTGGAACATCATGGAGGGCAGCTTGGCCACGTAGAGGCCGTCGGCTCTCTGGATGCGGTCGATGGTCATCCGCTTCTCGGTGCGCTCCCGGACCTCCGCCAGGGTCTTGCCGCATGCAAAGCTGTCATTGTTCACGTAGAACATGGCCTTGAAAATCCGCGGCGAGGTGTCGGCCATCGGGGGCTCGCGATCCGGCAACAGCCGGGGCGCGATCAGCCACAGAAACAGGACCCCCATTGACCCGACAATAACGGCGGGGAGGGTGAAATCGAACATCTCGAAGCGCCGCATTCCGAGATCGGCGGCAACCGCCACGACCAGCAGATTGGTGGATGTCCCGATCGCTGTCCCCATCCCGCCGATGAGCGTGGCCAATCCCATAGGAAGCAGGATCCCCGATGACGAGATCCTGCTGCGCAGGGAGACGGTTATCAGGATCGGGAGCAGCATGATCACGATGGGGGTGTTGTTCAGGAACCCGCTCAACACGGCGCAGACTATCAGCGTGGCCAGGAGGGCGAGTTTGGGCCTGGCCGCCCAGGCGCGGGCGATGATAATGGCCAGCGGCTGCAGCGCCCCTGTAGTTTCGAGACCCTTGCCCGCGACCATGAGGCAAACGATCGTGACCAGTGCCTCGTGGCCGAAGCCGGTGAAAAAATCCTTTGGCGTGATCTCGACCCCGGTCCGGGTATAGGGGAACAACTGGAAGCCGACGACCAGCAGGGACAGGATGACGAGACACGACGTCTCCATCGGAATCCGGTCCCTGGAGAAAAGGATCAGGGCCAGCACGGTGAGCCCCAGCACGGCGATGCCGTGGGCGTCGGGGAGGGCGATAGGCAAAGTCTCTCCTCGAGCTACTCCGGAAATGGGCCGGCATCCTAGCCGGTAGCCGGACCGATTCCTATAGCATGGCAGACGCGGGGACTGCAACGGAAGGAAGGCCGGTCGGACGCCCGCCACCGTCCCTGGCGACGCGCTGCGCCCGACCCGACCCACTCGCCATGCGACGAGCCGGATCCAGACTAGACGGGGGAATTCGGCCGATCCAGCCCCGAAATTCACGGCGTTGGCAGCATTTCGTTGCGGCGACGCCCATGGATCGGGATGATGAGGCCAGGAGGCCTGCGGGCCCTGGCACCCCCAAACACCGCCAACCATGCTCAGACAGTCGCTGATTTTCGAAGCGAAAGACGAAGCGCTGCGCCAGGACGTCGGCCGTCTCGGCGTGATGCTCGGAGGTCTGATCCGTGAGCAGTGCGGCGAACGCCTTTTCGAGCTAGTCGAGAAGGTTAGGCTCGCGTCCATCCACAGCCGTGAGGACAGCGGGGAGAGCCTGGGCGAGATCCCCACCACCGTCGACCCCACGCTGGAGCCGGAGCTGATCAGGGCCTTCTCCAGCTACTTCCAGGCGGTCAACCTGGCCGAGCGGGTCCATCGGATCCGCCGGCGCCGTGAGTGGCTCAGGGAGGCCGACGGGCCCCAGCCGGGCAGCCTCGAGGACGCCCTGGCGCAACTCCGAGACAATGTCCGCACCCCCCGGGATCTCCAGCAACTGCTGGACGGCATCAGGGTGGAACCGGTGTTCACCGCTCATCCGACCGAGCCCACCCGCAGGACAATCCTCAGGAAACAACAGCGGATCGCCCGCCGTCTTGTGGAATTGATGGATCCGTCGATGACGCCCGACGAAACATCGACGGCCTGGGAGAGGATCCGGGAGGACCTGACTTCCACCTGGCAGACCGAGGAGCACCCAGGGGAACGGATGACGGTTCGGGACGAATTCGAGCACGTGCTGTTCTTCCTGACCGATGTCATCTATCGGGTCGTGCCGGTGTTTTACGAGGTTCTGGAGAGAGCTATCCGGAAGGTGTTCGGAGAACTGGCGGATGGTGTCCGGATCCCGGTGCTCCTGAGATTCGGTTCCTGGGTAGGCGGGGACATGGACGGCAATCCCAACGCGTCGGCCGCCACGGTCAGGTCCACGCTGGCGGCCCAGAGACAGGCCATCCTCGATTGCTACCGACGCGAGCTGTATCGCCTGGCGGACGTGCTCACCCAGTGCCCCGCCCGCGTGGCAGTGGATGACCAGATCCTTGAGCGCTGCGCCGATTACGGCAAGGCATTCCCGGAGATCGCCCAGGCTATCCCGCCGCGCCACCGAAACATGCCCTACCGGATCCTCTGCAGGCTGATGGCGGCCCGGCTGAAGTCCACGGCAGACGACCGGGCGGGGGTCTATCCCAACGCAGACAGCTTCGTGGAGGATCTGGAGCTCATCGCCGACAGCCTGAGCCGCCATCGGGGCACACATGCGGGCCTGTTCGGCGTCCGCCGTCTCATCTGGAGAGCACGGACCTTCGGGTTCCACCTGGCTACTCTGGACCTCCGGCAGGATTCTCTGCTCCACCGAAAGACCGTTGGCCGGATCCTGGACGAGCCGGGCTGGCAGGAGCTGGCGCCGGCGGCCAGGGCCGCCCGCTTGCGGGAAATATTGTCAGGCCCGGTGCGGCCGGTCGGGGAAATCGATCAGGACGGCGCGAGGGTCCTGGACGTATTCGACAGCGTCGGGGAGGCCAGGCGCCGATACGGCGGCGCCGCCATCGGTCCCTACATCGTCAGTATGGCGCGGGACGCCGATGACGTACTTTCGGTCCTTGCGCTGGCCCGCTGGAGCGGCCTGGCCGACGACGCGGGCCATGTGCCCATGGACGTTGCCCCACTGTTCGAGACGCTGGAAGATCTGGAGGCCGGCGCCGCAGTGCTGGACGCGCTCCTGGACGACCCCGTATACGCCGAGCACCTCGGCCGCCGCGGCGGTCGTCAGATCGTGATGATCGGCTATTCGGACAGCAACAAGGACGTGGGCATCGGCGCAGCCCGCTGGGCTCTGCACAAGGCCGAATCTGCCCTGGCCGCCTGCGCCCACCGCCATGACATCGACCTCATACTGTTCCACGGCCGCGGCGGCACGGTGAGCCGCGGCGGGGGCAAGACCCACGTGGCGGTCATGGCCGCCCCCCGGGGAGCGATCCGAGGTGTACTCCGGGTCACCGAACAGGGCGAGATCATCAACGCCAAGTACGGTCTGCGAGGGATCGCCCTGCGCACACTCGAACAGGCGGCAGGATCCGTGGCGCTCGCAACCTATCGGCAGGACCGGCCGCCACCGGAACCTCGCTGGGAGCTCGCCATGGAGGAGATCGCCGGCGCCAGCGCGGCTGCCTACAGGAAGATGGTCTATGCCAATCCATCCTTCTATGGCTATTTCCGCCAGGCCACGCCGATCGACGTCATCGAGAGGATGAAGATAGGATCACGCCCGGCCAGCCGCCGCGGCGGGCAGGGAGTTCAGGATCTCCGAGCCATCCCCTGGGTCTTTGCCTGGTCCCAGAATCGCGCCGTCCTGCCCGGCTGGTTCGGTTTCGCCGAGGGCCTGGAAGCAGCGCTCGGCAGCCACGGCGAGACCCTGCTCACGGAAATGTTCTCGGACTGGCTGTTCATGCGCGCGCTCCTCGAGGACATCGAGATGGTGCTGGCCAAGGCCGATATGTCCATCGCCGATCAATATGCTTCTCTCGCGGATACGTCGCTGCAACCAGTCCACCACAGAATCCGCGACAGCTTCGAACGCACCGTGGAGTTGGTGCTTCGTTTCAAGGGTGCGACGGCGCTGCTGGAGCAGGATCCTGTCCTGCAGCGGGCCATCCGTCTCCGTAACCCCTATGTGGACCCCATGAGCCTGCTCCAGGTCGATCTGCTGAGGCGCTGGCGGGCAGGAGGGCGAGAGGACGACCGCCTGTTCAACAACCTGCTGCTGACCGTCAACGGCATCGCCCACGGCCTGCAGAACACGGGTTAATCAGTCGGGGACCCGGGCGACCGGCCTCATCGCCTGCGCATCCAGGTACCTGCGTGTCTCCGCAGCCGCGACGCCGCTCAGAAGGACCAGGCCAACCAGGTT
>JAHEFR010000008.1 GCA_024640085.1 Gammaproteobacteria bacterium | reverse complement strand
GCCGCTTTCGGCCAGAAGCGGACGGTGAGCACCGGATCATTTGCCGGTCCAGCCACCCGCAGGAACGCCCGCAGCGCGGGCATCGTATAATACGGATGGAGGTGAAATCCATCGTGGACAAGAAGCAGCATCACCCGCTACCGCCGGAAGAGGTGCTGCAGAAGCTCCAGCAGGTGCCAGAGGGCTTGGTGGAGAAAATCTTGGAAAAGCGGCACCGGGAGGAACTGAAGCTGCACGGCAGCGTCCCGGTCGCAATGCCCAAGGACGACTAGCACCGAACCCGGACCGCGAATTTGGCGCCCGTGGCCTTGGTAAACATCTCTCCCGCCATATCAATGCGGCCTCACCGGTCCTCCGGATTAGGGCCCTGCAAAGCGTTGATGACCTAGTAAAGGCACAACACGGTCCACATGTACAACACACTCGGCAAGATGTTGCTGGTCTTTGGCGCCGGGCAACCCGCTTGCAGAAGAAAGTTGACGTTGTTTGGCACTTAGCCTTTGTGTCGATCAG
Organism: Gammaproteobacteria bacterium; assembly: GCA_024640085.1. GTDB lineage: Bacteria > Pseudomonadota > Gammaproteobacteria > Steroidobacterales > XN24 > JAHEFR01. Next base: position 117,257 of record JAHEFR010000008.1, on the reverse strand, counting down.
TCTATTTCCGATGCTCCACTTTTATCTTCATGCGCCGCGATTAGGCTCACAACGTGAGCCTGTAGCTTTCTATATTGATATCAGGGCGACCGTCTGCTTTGGGTCGGAAGCAGACCTTAAGGATGAGGCACAGGGAGAGTTCATCGGGACGTAGGCAAACGGCTGCTTTCGGCCAGATGCGGAAGCTTTTGCTCGCCCACGACAGACCCCGCACGAGGCGTCGTCTCAGGGGTCTAGTGCCGGCTGCAAGCGGAACCGCGGTCGCGGTTTGCGTTCATTCCAGGCCGGCCTGGCGAAGCACTGCGTTACGCCGTGCATCAATTTCGGGCCGCGCGACGCCGTACATGCCCTGGACCAATTCCAGCGAAAGACCAGGCTGTGCACGGCGGGCCTCGGCAATCGCTGTCCGGGCCTCATCGATACGGCCGAGCTCCACGGCGTTCATCGCAACAAAGACGTGACCAAAATAATATTCGGGCAGTTCGGCAAGCAGGCGGCGAGCGGCGTCAAGGCCGGCTTCGTAGTTCCCCAGCTGCCAATAAGCCTGCGACAGATTGTCGTAAATAATCGACGACATGGCGCCCACGGGGTTGAGCCGCTGTGCACGCAGCCCGGCGGTGATGCTGCCTTCAGCATCTCCCGCTACCAGCAAGTTCCAGCTCAACCAGCCCCACGCTTCCGGCATGCTCGGATTGAGATCGACCGCGCGCCGCGACGCGTCCAGACCGTTTTCGATGTCCCCCGCCATGACGTAGGCCCAGCCCAGCGCCGCCTGGGCGGCGGGGTCGCGGGGATCGAGTTCTACCGAGCTGCGGGCAATTGCGAGAGAATTCGCGACGGTTTCCGTCGGCCGGTCGTTCCAGCCCAGCACGACCTCCCAGAGGTTCACAAAGACCAGCTGCGCCAGGGCAGTCGAAAAACGTGGATCACTCTTTGACGCGAGCGTGAACAGTTCTCGAGCCTCCGCGAAGCCTTCGCGCGAATATTTGTCGGCCTGCAGCAACCCCAATTGGTAAAAATTCCATGCCTTGAGATTTTTGGTTCCACGCTGCCGAGCGCGTTCCGCCTCCGCCCGGTTCAGATCGACCACCAGAGCCGCCGCGATCATGCCGCTGATTTCGTCTTGCAGTGCGAAGACGTCCGAGACTTCACCGTCGTAGCTGTCCGCCCAGACGTGCTCGTCGGTACTCGCGTCGATCAGTTGCGCAGTCACGCGAATGCGGTCACCCGCTCGCCGGACGCTGCCTTCAACGATATAACGTGCCCCGAGCGACTCGCTTACTCGGTTCAGATCGGCATCTCCACCCCGGTACTGGAAGCTCGAACTGCGCGCGATGACCGGGAAGGCCCTCCAGCTTGAAAGCCGTGTGATCAGGTCGTCGGCAAGGCCGTCAGCGAAATATGCCTGTTCGGGATCGGACGAGAGATTATCGAACGGAAGAACGGCTATGGCCGGCCGATCGTCCAGCGGCACGCCTTGGCCGCCGGTTTCGGATAACCCGGACTCGGTCAGGGGCCCATGCTGGCGCGAGGCGAACCGGTCGACGGCGAATACCGATACCACCAGCAAGACGAGCCCCAAAGTGACGTAGTCGAGCCGCCGAGCGGTGGTTTGCGCGCCTGGCGAAGGCCGTGTCAGCTCGCTTTCACGTTTCAGACCTTCTGGCGAGAGTTCAAATATCCACGAAAACACGGCGACAAACGGAAAACCAATGATGCCGATCCAGAGAACCACTTGCGGCAGCCATGCGGGCAAATTCAACAGCGGAGTCACGGTAGCCGTAACCTCGATGACGAGCCAGCCGAGCGCCAAATAAGCCAGGCTCACCTTGACAACGTTGCGGCGTTTCAACTCTGCGAAAAATGACATGAGAGAAACGAACTCCTGATAGTCAGGTCATGATCGCTGATCGGGATTGCAATGAGAAGCGGGCGTCAGCCCCTGTCGATGTTCGCCCTCGGGCCGGAAGCGAAGGCGTCGAGCCCGCGGGAAGGGATCGGATCAGGGACACGAGGGGCAGGGTCTGCTTGGGGTCGGAAGCCGCCGTTGACCGACCGGCGGGAATTCCGGGTTAAAATTGGCCGCTCCCATTTCCGAGATCCTCCTTGAAGCAGACCATCGCAACGTTACTCTCCCGGGCTATCGAGAGCCTGGCCGGCGGGGAACTGCCGGCTGAGACGGCGGGCATCGTTCCCCATATAGAAAGGACCCGGGATCCCCAGCACGGGGATTTCGCGACCAATGTCGCGATGTCCATGTCCCGTGTTGCGCGGAAATCGCCCAGGGAGATCGCGGGGCTCATTGTGGCCGCCCTGCCGTCGTCGGAGCTGGTGGCTGGCGTGGAGATCGCCGGGCCGGGCTTTATCAACTTCCGGCTCGCGCCGCTGGCGCGCCAGGAAGAGATCCGCTCCATCCACGCCACCGGCAACGCCTACGGCCGTAACGAGTCCGGCGAAGGACAACAGGTGATAGTGGAGTTTGTGTCGGCCAACCCGACGGGCCCGCTGCACGTCGGTCACGGCCGGCACGCGGCTTACGGCGCCACCGTAGCAAACCTGCTCGAGGCCTGTGGATACAAGGTACACCGGGAGTATTACGTCAATGACGCCGGGCGCCAGATGGATATACTGGCCGCGAGCGTCTGGCTGCGCTACCTTGAACTGGGCGGCGAATCTTTCTCCTTCCCTTCCAACGGTTACCGTGGAGGGTACGTCCGGGAAATCGCCGCCGCCCTCCGCGAACGGGAGTCGTCGCGGCTTCACCGCTCGTCCGAACAGGTTTTAGAAGGAGTCCCGGCGGATGCCCCGGATGGTGATCGGGAGGCGCATATCGACGGGGTCATCGCCAACATGCGGGGCCTGCTTGGGGAGGCCGATTACCGGATCGTGCTGGACGGCGGACTCGCCGGAATCCTGGGTGACATCCGCGAGGATCTTGAGCAGTTCGGCGTCACCATGGACCGCTGGTTTTCCGAGCGCGGCCTGACCGAAAGCGGGCTCGTGGCAGACATAATCGAGAAGCTGCGCGACGACGGCCTGGCCTACGAGAAGGACGGCGCACTCTGGTTCCGGGCTTCGGATTTCGGCGACGACAAGGACCGGGTTCTGGTGAGAGAGAATGGCCAGACCACCTACGTCGCCTCGGACATCGCCTATCACCTGGACAAGCGCCGGCGCGGTTTCGACACCCTCCTGGACGTGCTCGGCGCGGATCACCACGGCTATGTCGCCAGGGTTCGGGCGGGATTGGAGGCGCTGGGGGAACCGGGCAGCTGTCTCGAGGTTCGCATGGTGCAGTTCGCAGTGCTCTACCGGGGCGGCGAGAAGGTGCAGATGTCCACCCGGTCCGGGGATTTCGTCACGCTACGCGAGTTGAGGGAAGAGGTTGGCGACGACGCAGCGCGACTGTTCTACGTGCTCAGGTCCAACGACCAGCATCTGGACTTCGACCTGGAACTGGCCAAGTCCCGGACAGCGGACAATCCCGTCTATTACATCCAGTACGCCCACGCCCGTATCTGCAGTGTCTTCCGGCAGCTGCATGAGAAGGACATGGGCTGGTCACTGACGGCGGGCCTGGCGGCCCTCCACCTCCTGGCGGAGGAGCACGAGAGTGCCCTGATGACCGGCCTCTCCAGGTATCCGGAGGTGGTGGAGCTGGGCGCCGCCAACCGGGCGCCGCAGACGCTGGTCCACTACCTGCGCGATCTGGCGTACGACTTCCACACCTACTACAACTCCCACACGTTCCTGGTGGAGCAGGACGATCTACGTAGCGCCCGGTTGGCGCTTATCTCCGCGGCGCGGATCGTGATCAGGAACGGGCTCGCCCTGCTCGGCGTCTCCGCCCCCGAGAGCATGTAGGGCCCATCCATGCCGCGAGACTACAAACACAGGCGCAGGCCGGGTAAGGGCGGCTCCGGCTCAGTGGGACCCTTCGTCACCGGGCTGGCGCTGGGCCTGGCCGTGGCTCTGCTGGTACACCTCTATCATCGGGGGCAGGACCGGCCCCAGGTCAGCATTACACCGCAGAAGCGATCCGCCGTGACCGGTCCTGAAGTCGCCGAGGACGCCGATCCACGGTTCGATTTCTACGAGATCCTGCCCGAATTCGAGGTCGTGATCCCGGGCGAAATTCCATCGAGTTCGACGCCCACCAAGCCAAGCACCGCAAAACCGGGTCAGGCGTATTACCTCCAGGCGGGCTCCTTCAGCAGCTTCGAGGACGCCGACAGGCGCAAGGCGGGGCTCGCGCTGCTGGGTATCGTGTCGGATATACGAAAGGCCGAAGTCAAGGGACGCACCACCCATCGCGTATTGATCGGGCCGATCAGCGACCCGGGGGAGCTGGACGGCCTGCAGCGCCAGCTTTCCAAGAACGGTATCGAATACCTCGCACTCAGGGCCAGGGACCCCGCGGGATGAGGTGGGGCCTCGCTTCCGTGGTCGCTGCGATCTGCCTGATGGGCGCCGCGCCCGTTATGGCCGAAGGACTGAACGAAGCAGGCGAAGACGACGCCGTTGCCCTGGTCGTGGCTGCTGCCGGCGACATCATGCTGGGCACGGATTACCCGGAGCCCCGGCTGCCCGGCGATGCCGTCATGCTCCTCCGCGATCCCGCGCCATTCATCCGCGCCGCGGACATCGGGTTCGGCAACCTGGAGGGCGTGCTGCTGGATGGCGGCGAGCCGGTCAAGCGTTGCTCGGACCCGTCCGCCTGTTATCTCTTCAGATCTCCGACCCGTTACGCCGCGGTGCTGGCCGACGCCGGCTTTACGGTCATGAGCCTGGCTAATAACCATGCCCGGGATTTTGGTGAAGAGGGCCGCGATTCCAGCATGCAGGCCCTGGCTGCCCACGGCGTACGCCACACCGGTCGCGAAGGTGACGTGGCTTCCTGGACCGTCCGGGACCGCACTGTGGCGGTGATCGCCTTCGCGCCGTTCAAGGGCGCCAACGATCTGCTCGACCTGCCGCTGGCCATCGAGACTATCCGCGGTCTCTCGGACAGCCACGATGTAGTGATTGTCTCCATGCATGCGGGCGGCGAAGCGGGCGACGTGTCGAGGGTGCCCTTCGCGCCCGAGGAGTACCGGGGAGAGAACCGAGGGGACGTCGCCCGGTTCGCCCGCTCTGCGATCGATGCGGGCGCCGACCTGGTGATCGGCCACGGCCCTCATGTGCCCCGCGGCATGGAGGTCTATCGTGATCGGCTCATCGCCTACAGTCTCGGTAACTTCGCCACCTATTACGGGATCCGGGTAACCGGCGACAACGGGCTGGCGCCCTTGCTGGTGGCACGACTGGGACCCGATGGTCGGTTCCTGGGCGGGAAGATACACGCCTTCCGCCAGCGACGGCCGGCCGGTCCGGTCGCAGACCCTGCCGGGGAAGTAATTCGGAAGATGGAAACCCTGAGCGCCATGGATTTCGGCAGTACCGCCCCGATCTTCATGCCCGACGGCAGTATCCTGCCGCCCCGCGGCGATCCGGCTCAGTCCTCGGTTGCGGACTGACGGAAGTCGATGCCGAGGGAGCGAAGTTTCCGGTAAAGGTGTGTCCTTTCCATGCCCACGCGCTTCGCGAGCTGGCCGACTTTACCGTGGCACAGGATCAGCTGCTGTTGCAGATAAGCCCGCTCGAATTGTTCCCGCGCCTCCCGCAACGGCAGCGCCAGCAGATCCTGCTTGACCAGTGGCTCGTCAGCCGCGCTCTCGTAGGCCAGCAGGTCTTCGACCTCCTCGAGAGTGATCTCCTCCGGACCCCCCATGATCAACAACCGCTTCACCAGGTTCTTCAAGTCGCGCACGTTGCCTGGCCAGGGGTAATTCCGCAGCCGGTTCTGGGCAGCGACACTGAATCGCCGGAACTTCAGATCTTCCGCCTCGACGAGGCGGTCGACAAAATATACGAGAAGTTCCGGCACATCCTCCGCGTACTCCCTCAGTGGGGGGACATGCAAGGTGATGACCCCGAGCAGAGAGGCCAGATCACGACGGAAATCGTTGGCTGGCATCCGGTCCAACGCTGACTGGGCCGAACTGACGATCCTCACGTCGACAGAGCGAACCTCGTCGTTGCCGAAACGGCGAAATTCGCCGGACTCGACAGCCGCGAGCAACGCACTCTGAGCGTTTGCCGAGAGGTCCCCGACCTCGTTCAGAAACAAGGTCCCGCCCCTGGCCTCGTCAAGGAGGCCGTCGCTGGTCCCGGAGGCTTCACGGCGGCCGCACAGTCGGGCCGCCGCGTCCTCCGGACCGATAGATCCCGCCACCACGGAGACGAACGGTCCCGTTGCCCGCCCGCTGAGTGAATGCATGTAGCGCGCGAAGGCCTCTCTGCCACTCCCCGGCTCTCCGACCAGCAGCACGGACGTGTCATGGGTCGCCACTCGCTCAACGTGCTCGCGCAACCCGCGCATGACCCGGCTTTTGCCGATCGGCCTGATCAGCTCGGGGAGCAGATGCCGGACCCGTGGCTTCTGCCTCGAGCGCCCCTCCTCCAGAGCCAGTTCGACGACCCGCAATAGCTTGGCCAGAGAGACCGGTTTTTCGATGAAGTCGAAGGCGCCCAGTCGGGTTGCCTCCACCGCGGTCTCGACTGTCCCGTGGCCGGACATCATCACCACCGGGGCCGCCGCTGTAGCCGGATCGGCAGCCCATTCCCGCAGCAGGGTGATGCCATCCGTATCCGGCATCCAGATGTCCAGCAAGACCAGATCGGAATCCTTCTCCTCCCGACAGGCCCTCGCCTCCGTGGCGTCGGCCGCGACGTCAACTTCGTATCCCTCTTCCGTGAGAATCTCCTTCAGCAGGTCGCGGATGTCAGCCTCGTCGTCAACGACGAGGATCTTGGGCGCGGTCATGCTCTCTCTCCCTTAATTCCCTGGGGCGGGGGATCGGCTTCTTTCGGTGTGTGGCGTCCAAATCGGGCACTGTCGGTGATCGGTATGACGATGGACATCCTGGCGCCGTGGTCGTCCAGGTTTGAAGCTTCGACCCTGCCGCCGTGTTCTTCCACCAGTTTCTTGACGATGGCCAGCCCCAGACCGGTTCCCTTGGGCTTGCTCGTCACGTAAGGGTCGAAGATCTGCTCGATGGCGTCGACAGGGAATCCGGGCCCATTGTCCTCCACGACGATCCTCAGCATGGCGGAGTCCGGGCCGGTCTCGGCCAGGGTACGGATGACGACCCTGCCGTCGGATTGCTGGTCCAGGGCCTCCAGAGCGTTACCGATAAGATTGTGGAGGATCTGCCGGATACGACCGCCGTCGGCCTGGACTTCGCCGAGGGCGGGATCGAGATCCAGTGTCAGCTTAATGTCGATTTCGCGACCCCGGTAGAGATCCGCGATTTCGGAGACGAGGCCATTGATGTCCACCGCAGACAGGTCCATGTCCGGCGCCCTCGCGTAGTCGCTGAACGCATTGACCATCTCCTTCATGTGATCGACCTGCTGGATGATGGTCCGCGTGGCTCTCTCGAGGACCTGGGAGTCCTTGCTCTCCAGCCGATCCAGCAACCGACGGCGCATCCGCTCTGCGGACAACTGGATGGGCATCAGCGGATTCTTGATCTCGTGGGCCAGCCTCCGGGCGACCTCGCCCCAGGCTGCATCCCTCTGAGCCTGGATGAGCGCGGTGATATCGTCGAAGACAACCACGTACCCGCTGATGTGACCAATGTCCGACTTGAGGCCCGAGCAGGCGCACATGAGAATCCGGCGGCCGACGTCGGTCGCCAGCACCACCTGCTCTCGCCACTCCACTTCGCCCGCCATGATGTGCCGTCGCCCGACATCGACGAACTGCTCCAGCAACGGGCTTTCGCGGGCGACTTCGAGCAACGGCCGACCAATGCACTTCTCCAGATCGAACCCGAGGATGGCGCCAGCGGCCCGGTTAGCCGTCCGTATCCTCCAGTCGGTCTCCAGGGACACGACCCCTGTTGACAGCCGACCGAGGATAATCGCCAGGTATGCCCGTTCGTTCTCGACGGCGGCCTGGCTGACCCCCGCCAACTCGCGGGCCTCCGAAAGGCGCCGGGTCATCTCGTTGAACGACCGGACCAGGAAGCCCATATCGTCGCTGCCCGGCAACGGCAGCTGGGTATCGAAGTCACCCTGGGACACCGCCCGTGTGCCGGCGATGAGGTCCTGGATCGGCGCCACCAGTCTCCGCGAGAAGAAGAACGCGCCCCAGACCGCCGTCAACAGGGACAGCAGCAACACCAACGTCAGGGTGAGAGTCAGGCTGTACTTCAACAGACGACGGAGGTAGGACAACTCTCCGTAGTCGGCGTAAGCCCGCTGTACAGCGTCCGCCAGGGAACTCAGCCTCTCGGACACAGGGAAGATGGCCAGCAGGATGCGCTGTTCGCCGAAGGGGTTCTGGCGCGGGATGATCGCGGCCGTCCGGATGCGGTAACCCCCGGTGCCCAGGGGATCCAGGCCGACATAGCTCCGGCCCTGGCCAATCTGCAGCAGGATCTCGTCATTGGGCACGGCCAGGACATCCAGATCCTCGCGGTCGGAAATGGAAGCCAGGATGTGGCTGTTGGCCCCCACTACCGTCATTTCGGCGGCTTCCTGCTGGCTCTGCAGACGGGATAATTCCCTGGCCAACTCGGCTCGCGTCTCGCCTTGCAGCCGGGCCGCCATTTGTTCGGTCCGATCCAGGTAATCCCGCATCTGGATCTCGAGCGTCGCCCGGCTCAGGCGCAGTGCGTCGCTCAGTCCTTTCTCCACGTCGACACTAAACCAGCTGTCAATGCCGCGATTGAGGAACAGGACAGAAAAATAGAACACGATGCACATGGGCACCACGGACAACACGACGAACGTGGCGACCATCCTGGACTTGAGACGGGATCCCGGCGCGCGGCTGCGATATTCGCGCAACAGCCTTACCAGGTTGACGCTGATCAGGGCCAGCAGTGTGATTACGCCGACAGCGTTGACCAGGAACAGGGAACCATAGAGTCGTCCGAACTCGTCCGCGCCCTGCGTGGCTCTCGCCAGCAGCAGCACCGAGCCCAGCCACAGGCCGGTCCCGAGAAGGACCAGGCCGATGAAGGCCGCACGCTTTACGGTCGCAGCGGCCATTTGTACCACTCGCTGGCAATCTTCCAGTTGCCCCAGAGACGGGACAGGAACTTGAGGGGTCCAGAAAGGTCCTTGACGTCGACTGTGACCCTTGCCGCCGCCACGTAGCGCCCATCGGCCTGCAGGAGTGATGCATCGATCAGCGGCAGGCGCTCCACCCGGCCGAGAAATTCCAGCGCCGCATCGAGATCCGGGAAGGACACGGTGTCGCCGCTGTTGATATTAGTGACCACATACCGGTCCGTCAGCGCGTGATGGCTCAGTCGATAGCGCTGCTTGAGGCCGGCGATGCCGTCATTCCAGATGATCCGCCGATAGCGGTCGACCTCGATCTGGAGCTCGATGTTTAGAGAAATGCCGTTCTCCAGAGCATCCATGGCCGCCGAGCTGAGAACGAACTCGATACGAGCGTTCACGTAGTACACGCCGTCGTCCAGTTCCGCATAGGCCGAACGGATTTCGACGCTGCCTTCTGTCTTGTCGTCCCCGGCGGCCGGCGGGGAGACAGCGGCCAGCAGCCACAAAACCGTGACCAGCGCCAGACGGACTGGTCCGCTGCGGGTTGCGGTCACTGTGATCACCCGGTTCGTTCCCATAGTCTCAAGGGGCCTTGGTCAGACAAGCATAATAGAAGCCGTCCATGCCTGCGTCACCGGGAAGAATCTGGCGTCCGGCACCGCTGACGTTGCCCCAGCCCACCTCGCAGTTAATGGACATTGCCATTGCGTCAGGAGTCCGTTCCAGAAATGCGGAGATCTGCCTTTGGTTCTCCTCCGGGAAAACCGAGCAGGTGGAGTACACGAGATGTCCGCCGGGTCCGAGGACGGACCAGATGCCGTCGAGGATGCCTGCCTGGACACCGGCCATCTGGGCGATGTCGGATTCGCGTCGGAGCAGCTTGATGTCAGGATGCCTGCGGATCACGCCGCTGGCCGTGCACGGAGCGTCCACGAGAACCCGGTCATAGGAACGTTTATCCCACCAGTCCTGCGGTCTGGCAGCGTCACCCTGGATGACGCGCGGCCGAAGCCCGAGCCGGTCGCAACTGGAACGCACCTTGTCCAGTCGGGCGTCGTTCAGATCGAGGGCATCGAGATCGGCCCCGGGGCAGAGCTCGAGCACGTGAGCCGCCTTGCTGCCGGGGGCCGCGCAGGCGTCCAGGATGCGATCACCCGGCTTCGCGGCGACCAGATGGGCCGCGAGTTGTGCCGCCGCGTCCTGCACCGAAACCAGCCCCTCCGAGAATCCAGCCAGGGCGCCCACGTCGCACGGGCTGGACAACAGCACGGATTCGGGCGCCACCGGACCGGCGCGGGCTCCCTCCGGGGCAAAACTCCCCAGCCATGCTTCGCGCTCGATCCTGGACCGGTTGACCCGGAGCCACATGGGCGGCATCCGGTTGTTCGCCTCCAGAACGGCTTCCCAGCGGTCCGGCCAGTCTTCCGCCAGCCGTTCAATCATCCACTCGGGATGAGCCCAGCGGCCTTCCGGGCTTGAGTCGGCGATAGCTTCGACCCGATCCTTCTCCCTGAGATAGCGGCGCAGCACCGCATTCACGAGGCCGCGCGCGCCGGGCCGGCCGATGGCGGAAGACGCCGAGACGGTCGCCGAAACCGCCGCGTGGTCGGGGACCTTCATGGACGAAATCTGGTACAGGCCTGACAGCAGGAGACACTTCAGCGGCAGCTCCCGGGATCGGAGGGGCTTCTCCGTCAATTGATCGAGGATGCCTTCGAGCCTTGGGAAGAGGCGGATCACGCCGTAGCTGGTTGCCTGGACAAAGGCACGATCCCGCGGGTCCTTCAATCCCGGCAGCGCTCGCGACAAGACCCTGTCGAGCGATCTGCCACGTCCGGCGACTTCGGCGATCACCCGGGCGGCCTCGGCCCGGATGTCCCGCCCGCGGGTCATGGCTTGTCGTCGCCGAGGCGCTGGCCCAGGATACGATGGCCGTTGAGGAACGCGGAGCAGGACATGGACCGGCCGCCGGGGGGCTGCAGGGCCAGGATACGCAGCACACCCTCGCCGGTCGTCACGTCGATGCCTTCGGGCCCGGCCAGGACTACCTGCCCGTGCACCTCCGGTTCGCCTCCACTCAGCGCGGTCGCCTCGAGAATCTTCAGGCGGTCACCAGCAAGCGTGGTAAATGCACCGGGCCGGGGGTTGAACGCCCTGACCTGCCTCGCAATCTCCCCGGCGGATCGTCCCCAATCGATACGCGCTTCCTCGGTATCGAGCTTGGCCGCGTAGCACGCGCCGGCTTCCGGCTGGGGCTCGGGGCTGACACTGCCGCGGGCGAGACCATCGAGGGCGTCGACGAGGGCGCGGGCGCAGATGCCCGCCAATCTCATGCGCAGCTCACCTGCGGACTCTCCCTCGCCGATCGGTGTCTTCCTCGTGAGCAGCACCGGTCCGGTATCCAGGCCCTCGTCCATCTGCATCACAGTGATCCCGGTCTCCCGATCGCCGGCAAGCACGGCGCGCTCGATTGGCGCAGCTCCACGCCATCGCGGCAGCAGAGACGCGTGGCCGTTAATGCAACCTTTCCGGGGCACCCGCAGAACGTCGGGAGGAATGATCAGGCCGTAGTCCACGACGACCATGATCTCTGGCGCCAGTTGCCGCAGGTGGGCCAACACCTCTTCTTCCCGAAGGGAGGCCGGGTCCATAACCGGAACGCTACGCGCCAGGGCGTACTCCTTGACGGGGGTCGGCGTCAGTCGTCGCTTGCGGCCGGCGGGCCGATCGGGTTGCGTCAAAACCGTCAGCACCGTGTGCTCCGCAGCGAGCAGAGCATCGAGACTCTGCACGGCGAAATCCGAGCTTCCAGCGAAAACCAGGTTCATGATGGGCTCACGGCCCCGCTCTTAGATAGCGGGCGTCCGCAACGACAATGGAGAGTTCGGCGCCTGCTGCCGGCGGCCCTTTTCGAGCTTCTTGCGGATCCTCTGGCGCTTCAGATCGGACAGGTAATCCACGAACAATTTCCCGTCCAGGTGATCTATTTCGTGCTGGATACAGACCGCCAGCAGCCCGTCGGCCTCCATCTCGGAAGGCTCCCCGCCCAGGCCGAGAAACCTGACGCGGATATGGCCGGAGCGCTCGACCGTTTCGTAGAAGCCGGGCACCGAAAGGCAACCCTCCTCGGACACCTGCTCCCCGTCCCGCTCGATGATCTCCGGATTGATCAGGACCTGCGGATCGTCCCGCCCTTCGGACACGTCGACCACCAGCATTCGCTTGTGCACGTTGACCTGAGTTGCCGCAAGGCCGATGCCGGGTGCAGCGTACATGGTCTCCAGCATGTCCTCGGCAAGCTGCCGGAGGTCATCGGTGACCTGCTCGACCGGTTCAGCGCGAGTCCGCAGCCGGGAATCCGGGTATTCGAGAATCTCAAGAATGGCCATGGCTACCTTGTCAATTCGTGTACTGGGTCACGAATCGCCGCTAAAATTATGACAATATTAACAATACGTGCTAATGTCCGATCCAGCTTCGTCGGGCCGCCAAACGCGGCAGTGGGGGGATTGCCCCGGTCGCCCGGCCGCCAAAGGATAATTAGTGAGAAATTATACCAGCGTAGCGCCTGCATCGGCTGGCGACTGGAGACTTCGGATGGAGCGACATTCGATTACTTCCCCCGACCTTCCCGTTACCTTCTTTCGTCTGGCGAGCATCACTTTGTTCGTCGCAAGCCTCGTAGCCGGATGCGCCTCGTCGCCCCCGGCCCAGGAACCCGCGCCCGCCCCGGTCGCACAAACCTCGGAGCCTGCTCCGCCGCCTCCGGCCGCTCCGGCCGCTCCGGCTGCTCCCGCCCCGGTCTATAAGGCCGAGGCGGCCCCGGTCAGGCTGAATCCGCGTCATCCGGAACGATACGTCGTCAAGAAAGGCGACACCCTTTGGGATATCTCGGAGATGTTCCTCAAGGATCCGTGGTACTGGCCGGAAATCTGGTTCGTGAATCCGCAGATCGCCAACCCCCATCTGATCTATCCCGGCGACGTCATCACCCTGGTGTACATCGACGGAAGGCCGCGGCTCGTCCTGGAGCGGGGCAACGTGGAACGGCTGTCGCCACGGGTCCGGACCGAGATGCTGGACGAGGCGATCGAGACCATCCCCTACGACCTGATCAAGGCTTTCCTCGCCAACCCGACGGTACTTGACGAGGACACGATCAAGAACTCGCCCTATATATTCACCACCCGGCGAGGTCATCTCGCCCACGGCGCCGGGGCCGAGGTCTACGTCCGGGGTGGCGAATTCGTAAACGACGAAGTCTATAACGTGATCCGGGTCGGCCCGAAGCTCAAGGACCCGGATACCGGCAAGTTCCTCGGCTACGAGGGCATCTTCGTCGGCGAAGGCACGATCCATCGCGAGGGCGATCCGGCCACGATGCTGCTCAACGAAACCGACCGGGAAGCGCTGAACGGCGACATCCTGATGAAGCCCGAAAAGGACTTCCCGCTGTACTTCATCCCCCGCTCACCGGAACAGCCGGTGGAGGGCAAGATCATCGCCGTGACCGACGGGGTCACCGTGATCGGTGCCTATCACATCGTGACCTTGAATCGGGGTGCCTCCCACGGCCTCGAGCCCGGCCACGTGCTGGCGATCTATCAAGCCGGCCGCGTGGAGCGTGACCCGTTCTCCCGTGGCAGTTTCGGCGGCGAGAAGGTGAAACTCCCGGAGGAATATGAGGGCCTTTTGATGGTTTTCAGCACCTTTGATGAAATCAGCTACGGCCTTATCGTGCGCACAGAGAGCGAGGTCCACTTGTTCGACGTGGTGCGCAACCCCTGAGGCCAGGCGGTCGGAGACTCCGACCTGAACCAATAGAAGGAAGCGCCGGCCGAGAGCCGGCGCTTCTGCAATGGGCACACCGGAGACCGATGAAACCCTCAGATGCATGGCTGCGAGTCGCATGTACGCCCGGCCTCGGCCCGGCGGGCTTGCGCCGGCTCCTGGGGGAACTCGGAGACGTCGAGTCCATCGCCCGCGCCCGTTCGGGCAAGCTGGAATCCCTGGGACTGACGGCGGAGACCGCCAATCTGCTGACCACGGACGAAAATCCGGTGCTCGAAGAGGCTACCGCCTGGCTGGATTCCCGCGCCGACTGTTTTTTCATCGCGCCCTGCGACAGCCACTACCCCGACCGATTGAGACAACTCCCGGACCCGCCGGCCGGCCTCTTTCTGCGCGGACGTCCCGACATACTGTCCGACCCCATGATCGCCGTAGTGGGCAGTCGGAATCCTTCGCCGGCCGGGCTGGAGAACGCCTTCGAGTTTTCGGCTTTCCTGTCCCGATGCGGCTTTGTGATCGCCAGCGGACTGGCCCTCGGCATCGACGGCCGCGCCCATGAGGGCGCACTGACCGGCGGATCGCCAACTGTCGCGGTCTGCGGTACCGGGCTCGACCAGGTCTATCCCGCCCGGCACCAGGATCTCGCCGAGAAAATATCGGACCGTGGAGCCCTGGTGTCCGAGTTTCCGCCCGGGACGCCGCCGCGACGGGAAAACTTTCCGATGCGGAACCGCCTCATCAGCGGTCTGTCGCTCGGCGTCCTGGTGGTGGAGGCCGGTCATCGCAGCGGTTCCCTCATCACGGCGCGACTGGCTTCGGAGCAGGGCCGCGAAGTCTTCGCAATCCCCGGCAGCATCCATAACCCGATGGCCCGCGGCTGCCATCGGTTGATCAAACAAGGCGCCAAACTGGTGGAGTCGGGAGAGGACGTGCTGTCGGAGCTGAGGTCGTTGATCGACTTCGGGCAGATCGCTGTACAGTCCGGGACTGTCGGACCGTCGACTGAGTCTCCCGGTCTCGATCCGGAATACGAGAGATTCCTGGAATCCTGCGGCCACGACCCGTTCACTGCCGACCAGATGACCGCCCGCACGAAATTGACCTCGGCGGAGGTTTCCTCCATGCTCCTGATCCTGGAACTTCAGGGATTCCTGGAGTCCGGACCGGGCGGCCGCTATACCCGGGTACCGAAGAGGTCTTGATATGACAGAAAACGTGCTCGACGTCCTGATGTATCTGTTCGAGACCTACACCGACGCCGAGTCAGTACCGGAACCGGATCGCAGCGCGCTCCGGGCGGAACTGGAGCGGGCCGGCTTCCGATCGGGAGAGATCGAGAAGGCGCTGGTGTGGCTCGATGGCCTGGGCGCCCGCGAAGAGGACCCGGCCTGGCAGTCGCCCACGGAACGTGGGTGCCGCGTCTTCAACGACTACGAGGTTTCGCGACTGGATGTGGAGGCTCGTGGTTACATAATGTATCTCGAACAGATCGGTATCCTCCCCCCGACCCAACGGGAGGTCGTGATCGATCGAGTCATGGCGCTCGACAGCGAAGAGATCGACGTCGAGCAGTTGAAGTGGGTCGTGCTCATGGTGCTGTTCAGCCAGCCCGGGCAGGAAGTGGCCTACGCCCGCATGGAAGACCTGATCTTCGAGGACAGTGTCACAGAGGCCCATTGACTCGCGTTGCAGGTGAGGACAAACCAGGGCCGTGGCGCGAGCCACGGCTCGTTTTTTTGACATGAGCAAACATCTGATCGTTGTCGAATCGCCCGCCAAGGCGAGGACGCTGGAAAAATATCTCGGCAAGGACTTCGTCGTCCTTGCCTCGTACGGGCACGTGCGCGACCTGGTCCCCAAGGAAGGGGCAGTGGATCCCTCGCGGGACTTCACTATGAACTACGAGGTCATCGAAAAGAATCAGCGGCACGTGGACGCCATTGCCCGGGCACTGAATAAGGCGGATGCACTCTACCTGGCGACCGACCCCGACCGTGAGGGCGAGGCGATTTCCTGGCACCTGTTCCAGATCCTCAAGGAGCGGGATCTGATCAACGGCAAGCCTGTCCACCGGGTGGTGTTCCACGAGATCACGCGTAGCGCCATCGAAGAGGCGATCCGCCATCCTCGGCAGTTATCGGACGATCTGGTCGACGCTCAGCAGGCGCGACGAGCCCTGGATTACCTGGTCGGATTCAATCTCTCCCCCCTGCTGTGGAAGAAGATACGGCCGGGCCTGTCGGCAGGGAGGGTCCAGAGCCCGGCCCTGAGGATGATCGTCGAGCGAGAGCGGGAGATAGAGAACTTCCAGCCCCGTGAGTACTGGACCATTGATGCCGAGGCCCAGGCCGGCGCACAGAAGTTCCGGGCCAAACTGTCCCGTTTCGGTGGCGAGAAAGTATCCCAGTTCACTGTGTCCGACGGTGTTACGGCCGCAGACGTGGAGAAGGCGCTGCGCGCCGCCGCCGACGGCAAGCTGTCGGTGCTGGCAGTCGAGAAGAAACAGCGTCGCCGCAATCCGGCGCCACCGTTTACCACCTCCACGCTCCAGCAGGAGGCCTCCCGGAAGCTCGGTTTCACCGCCCAGCGGACCATGCGCGTCGCCCAACGGCTATACGAGGGCATGGACGTGGGGGAGGGTTCTGTGGGCCTGATCACCTACATGCGTACGGATTCGGTTGCCCTCGCCAATGAAGCCATCAACGAGATGCGTTCCGTCATCGCGCAGCGTTTCGGTGAAGAATCCCTGCCGGAGAAACCGAGGTTCTACAAGACCCGGTCCAAGAATGCCCAGGAGGCCCACGAAGCGATCCGCCCGACCTCGGCAGCTCGACATCCTGACGACGTTCGCCGACATCTGGACAAGGATCAATACCGTCTCTACGAACTGATCTGGAAGCGGGCGCTGGCGTGTCAGATGGCAAGCGCCATCTACGACACCGTCGGCGTGGACCTGCGGCCGTCGGGCGACAGCTCAGGCGATAATCTCTTCCGCGCCACCGGCTCGGTACTGGTAAAACCGGGGTACCAGGCTGTGTACCAGGAGGGCCGGGACGACAACGGCGACGACGAGAGCGACCGGTTGTTGCCCGCGCTGCAAGAAGGGCAGATCGTCGATCTCGTGGATATCATCAGCGAACAGCATTTCACCGAGCCGCCACCGCGATATTCCGAGGCCAGCCTGGTCCGGGCCCTCGAGGAGTACGGCATCGGCCGCCCCTCGACCTATGCCTCCATCATCTCGACCCTGCAGAACAGGGAGTATGTGGAGATGGACCGGCGTCGCTTCATCCCCACCGAAGTGGGCAGGATCGTCAACCGGTTCCTGACCAGCCACTTCGACCGGTATGTGGACTACGACTTCACTGCCAAGCTGGAAGACGAACTCGACGCCATCTCCCGTGGCGAGGAAGAGTGGGTGCCGTTGCTGAGGCGTTTCTGGCAGCCATTCATCGACACCGTCAATGACAAGGAGGTCTCGGTAACCCGGGCCGAAGCCGCACAGGTCCGCGAGCTCGGCCAGGACCCGGCCTCCGGGCGCGCCGTCACGGTACGGATGGGCCGCTTCGGGCCATTCGCCCAGATCGGTCGCCGGGAGGATGAGGAGAAGCCCCGTTTTGCCGGCTTGAGGCCCGGACAGAAGATCGAAACCATCGCCCTAGAAGAGGCCCTCGAGCTGTTCAAGCTGCCCCGAAACCTGGGCGAGACTCCGGACGGCGAGGAAGTGTCCGCCAATATCGGGCGCTATGGCCCGTATGTGAAGTACGGCCACAAATTCGTCTCCCTCGGTGAAGAGGACCCGTTCACCATAACCTTCGAGCGTGCCCTGGAGCTGATCGAGGAGAAGAAGAAGGCAGACGCCAACCGGCTTATCCGAGAGTGGGAAACGGAGGGCATCCTGGTACTCAACGGACGCTACGGTCCCTACATCACCGACGGCAGCAAGAACGCACGGATCCCGAAGGACCGCGAGCCGGCCTCCCTGACCCTGGAGGAGTGCCGGGAAGCGCTGGCGAAGGCGCCAGCCAGGGGAGCCCGCCGCGGGAAAGGCTCCAGCAGGAAGAAGGCTGCGGCCAGGAAGAAGGCGCCGGCGAAGAAGAAAGCCCCGGGGAGGAAGAAGTCCCCGACCAAGAAAAAGGCGCCGGGTAAGAAGAAGGCTCCGGTGAAAAAGAAGGCGCCCTCGAAACCATCGACATCCGCGCAAGAGAGCCCCCGGTCTCCCAAGGACTGATCGGCCATTCACCATGACACCCTCAGGGCCGCTGCGTTACGCCGCTCGGGTGATCCGGGCCGGAGGGGTGGTCGCCTATCCCACGGAATCCGTGTTCGGTCTCGGTTGTGACCCGCTGGAGCTACCTGCGGTGGAACGCATTCTCACGGGAAAGGGCCGCCCCGCGGATGCCGGACTGATCCTCCTGGCTGACGACTATCGGCGCCTGGAACCCTTTGTCGCTCCCTCGCCGACCGAGAGGAGGAGGATGCTGGAAACCTGGCCGGGGCCTGTGACCTGGGTTTGCACCGCCTCGGAAGCGGCGCCGCCATGGGTGACCGGCGGCAGGGGGACCATCGCGGTCAGGGTCACGGCCCACGAAACCGCGACGGAACTCTGCCGGGCGTCGGGCATGGCCATCGTATCCACCAGCGCAAACCGGAGCGGCAGACCGCCTTGCCGGTCTGCACTGCAGGTCCGGATGCGGATGTTCGCGGAGGTAGACTACGTCCTCCCCGGGCAGACGGGTGGGCGGGCACGCCCGTCGGAAATCCGCGATGCACGCACCGGTACGATCCTCCGCGCCGGATAGATCAGACGAAGGAACTGCCATGGGTATTACGCAGCATGATATCGACGCAGTGGAGACCTGGCTGAGAAGGCTTCACGACGGACTGACGAGGCAACTGTCCCAACTCGAGGACGGCAAGGACTTCCGAGCCGACGCCTGGGAGAGGCCGGCGGGCGGCGGCGGCGAGAGTCGCGTGCTCGAGGACGGGAATCTCTTCGAGAAGGCCGGCGTCAACTTTTCCCTGGTGCACGGCGAGAAACTGCCGCCGTCGGCGACGGCAAGGCGACCGAAACTGGCGGGACGCGCGTTCCGGGCCATGGGCGTTTCCATGGTCCTGCATCCCCGCAATCCCTATGTACCCACCACCCACGGCAACTGGCGTTTCTTCGTCGCGGAGAGTGCCGGTCAGGACCCGGTGTGGTGGTTCGGCGGCGGCTTCGACCTGACGCCGTATTATGGATTTCACGAGGACGTGGTCCACTGGCACCGCACTGCCAGGTCGGCCTGCGAACCCTTCGGACTCGAGGTCTATCCGCGGTTCAAGAAATGGTGTGACGAGTATTTCTACCTGCGTCACAGGGACGAGCGGCGGGGCGTCGGGGGGCTGTTTTATGACGATCTGAGTGAATGGGGGTTCACGAAGTGCTTCGAGTTCTCGCGTGCAGTGGCGGATGCCTTTATCCCGGCATACCGACCCATCGTCGAGCGCCGTCGTCATATTCCCTATGGTGATCGGGAGCGCGATTTCCAGGCCTACCGACGAGGGCGCTACGTGGAGTTCAACCTGGTATACGACCGTGGCACCCTGTTCGGTTTGCAGTCCGGGGGACGGACCGAGTCCATACTCATGTCCCTGCCCCCCATGGTCCGATGGCGATACGACTGGCAACCGGAACCCGGTACCCCGGAGCACGGCCTCTACGCCGAGTACCTGCAGCCCCGGGAATGGGTGAGGGACTCGAAATGAGCGAGTCCCCGGCCAGGTTCCACCTCGCCTTCCCCGTATCGGACCTGGATACGACCCGCAACTTCTACCAGGGCCTGCTCGGGTGTTCCATTGGACGGGAAGCTGATCGCTGGATCGATTTCGATCTGGGCGGGCATCAGATCACCGCGCACCTGGGGGGCGAGTCGGGGGACCGTGCGAGCAACCCGGTGGACGGCGACGCCGTGCCAGTTCCCCATTTCGGCCTGATACTCGAGTGGGACGAATGGCAGGCCCTTGCCAACCGCCTGGAACAGGCCGGAACCGTCTTCGTGATCCCGCCCAGAGTGCGCTTCGCCGGCGGCGTCGGTGAGCAGGCGACGATGTTCCTCAGGGATCCCTCGGGCAACGCCCTGGAGTTCAAGGCATTCCGCGACCCGGCCCGCATTTTCGCCCGGGAACAGGAGGGCTGACAAGGCCTGCAGCCAGACCGCGGCCGACCGGTCAGAACGCGGAGACGATCGCCACCACGGAAAGCACCAGCAGCACCAGCCAGGTCCCGGCGATGCCCAGCTTGCGGCCCGTTGACACGGACCGCTGGCCCATCAGGCCAACCGCGTGCAGCACTCTGGACGCGACGAGGATGCCGCCGCAGCCGTGAACCAGCCAGGGCGACGCGCCGCCTGTTTCCACCAGCGCCATAAGCAGGAGCGCCATGGGCGCGTATTCGATCAGGTTGCCCTGGGCCCGGATGGCACGCTCGAGGCCGGGATCGTCGCCCGATCCGAGACTGACCCGCGCCCGTCGGCGATTGCTGACAACCCGATAGGACAGGGCCAGCAGCAACAGCCCGATGACGCCAGCGTAGAAAGCGGTGATGGATCCGGCCATCGGTATACCCCCTGGAGACGTGAGCGAGGCCCGATTCTAACCGCGATCGCCGCCGGCGCACTGCCGGTGCCGGAAGCAGCTCACGATATGGTCGTTCACCAGGCCTGTCGCCTGGAGATGGGAATACACGATGGTGGAACCCACGAAGCGGAAGCCACGCTGCTTGAGATCGCGGCTGATGGCGTCGGACAGCTGCGTCGACGCAGGCGTGTGCTCCTGACGTCGCCAGCGATTCACCACCGGCTCGCCGCCCACGAAGTCCCATAGATACCGGCTGAAACTGCCGTGGGATGACTGCACCTCAAGGAACGCGCGAGCGTTACTGATGGCCGACTCGACCTTGAGCCGGTTGCGCACGATCCCGGGATCCCGGAGCAGGCGCTCTACGCTGCGACGGTTGAATCGGGCCACCCGCGCGGGATCGAAATTCGCGAAGGCACGGCGGTATCCGTCCCGCTTGTGCAGGATCGTGGACCAGGACAACCCCGCCTGAGCGCCCTCCAGGATGAGGAATTCGAACTGGGTACGATCGTCGTGGACGGGCACGCCCCACTCATGATCGTGATATTGGAGGTAAGGATCGCTGACACCGAGGGCCCAGGGGCAACGCGTCAGTCCGTCGTCCGGTTGATCCATCGATCGTGCTCCAAAGGCCGGCTGTTCCGTAGACAATTCCCGGCGACGGACCGGGTCCTCGCAACAAAAGAAGCCCCGGCCGGTCGGCCGGGGCTCGTTATATGCGTCCGACGAAGGACGTCAAGGGAGAATCGCCTGAAGATCAGTTCTTGTCGCCGCTCTTCTCGCCATCCTTGGCCTCGCCGCACTTGCCTTCCGCAGCCTTGGCCTCGCCGCACTTGCCTTCCGCGGCCTTGGCCTCGCCACACTTGCCTTCCGCAGCCTTGGCCTCGCCGCACTTGCCTTCGGCGGCCTTGCCCTCGCCGCACTTGCCCTCTTCGCCCTTGGCTTCCTTGTCCTTGTTGGCGCCGCACTTGCCTTCGCCGCACTTGCCTTCGGCCTTGTGCTCATCGGCCATGTAGCCGGTGGCCAGGGCGGTCATGGCGAACGGGCTCACGTCCGCATTGGCCACCGAGACGCTTGCCAGGCTGGTCGCCAGGGCGGTACCGACGGCGACAGTGACCGGCTTCAGTTTCATCTCACTCATGCTCTCTCTCCTGTGTTTTCACGATGCCCCACGGGGGGCCTCTTCCCAAGGTCCCCGCGGGACCGACCTTCCTCACAGCCGCCATCGCACCGCGGCAGCGACCTCACTCTGAATTTCCCCCAGGGGCTCTCCCGTCTGGCCGACGACGGCGATGCTGCCGCCGATGTCCAGGGGGACGATGGTGCCCACGAATCCGTCCTCGTCCACGGCCACCGGTCCATCCACCTCCTCGTGGGGCAGCAACAGTACCGTAACCGGACCCGCCTCTCCCTGAACGACGAGATGAGCGACCTGCTCACCGCGGAACGGACACAGCTTGGCGTATCTCACCATGGGCTGCATGTGCTCAATCCTGGCCCCGCCGGCGAGGACGATGGCGCTTACCTCCGCCGCCGCCACGGCGTCCCCTTTAGATACTACCGGGATTCGGACCGCCCCGGGCTCGTGGTGGATGTGGGCGACGACATCACCGGCCAGGCTGCCGGTCGGCAGGTAGCCATAATCCTGCAGCAATCTGACCGATACCCCGACCGTCAGCAGCACACCCGCGGCGACAGCCGCCCAGCGCCACGGGGCAGGTCGGCGCGTAACGGTCCGCGCGGCCCGGGCCGCTGGCACGTCGATCTTCAGTGCTCTGGACAGTAATTCCTCGAAGGCCGCGTCATTCGGTTCCCGACCGTCCCTCGACGACTCGCCAGTAACGTGATCGTTGCCCGTCATGAGCCGTCACCGGGTCCGTCTTCGGGCTCGATGCCCATCTCGAGTTTCAGGCGATGTCTCGCGCGATGCAGGCGGGTCAGCACGGTGGCCTCGTTCAGATCCGTCAATTCAGCGATCTCCCGGGTGGTATGGCCGAGCAATACCTGAAGAGCCAGGGGCTCCCGGTATGCGTCGTCCAGTCTGAATATGGCCTGCCTCATTTTTCCCAGATCCGGATCGTCGTCGGACGTTGCCGCAATCTCCTCTTCGTAATCCGTAATATCCACGGTATCGAACCGTTTCCGCTCGTACAGGCGCGCATGTTCTCTGCGGACGATGGTCACAAGCCACTGCTTCGTCGACCCGGTTTCGCGGAGATCCCCGAAGGCCTTCCACGCCCTGAGCAGGGCCTCCTGGACCACGTCATCTGCCACCGAGCGGCTGCGGGACAGCCAGAACGCGTAGCGGTACAGCTCCGGCCGCAGCTCTCGTACAAGGGCATCGAAACGCCGACGCCGCTCCAGGTGACTGATTTTCCCTGTCATTGAACTAGACCGGACTGCTCCTGCGTTTATTTCACCGTCGGCGGCTTACGTGGAATATACGGGTCGCGGTGGCGTCGGCCAACGATAAGAGGGAAAATCCGGAGTCGCCGAGAACCAGCCCAGGAGTAGCGATGACCGCCCCAGTCACCGGGACATTCCCCGCATCCAGAATGCGCCGGCTTCGCCGCCACGGGTTCCTCCGCCGATTGGTCCGGGAGTCTGTGCTGTCAGCGGACGATTTTATCTACCCCGTCTTCATCCTCGATGGCGACGGTCGCCGGGAAAAGGTGGCGTCAATGCCGGGGGTCGAGCGGCTCAGCATCGATCTCCTGGTGACCGAGGCCGAAACCTTGCTGGAACTCGGGATCCCGGCGGTCGCCCTGTTCCCGGTCACCGCCCTGGAAGCGAAAAGCGAGGACGGCCGCGAGGCCTGGAATCCCGATGGCCTGGCCCAAAGGGCGGTGACCGCCCTGAAGAGCCGCTTCCCGGAACTCGGCGTCATTACCGACGTCGCACTCGACCCGTTCACCACCCACGGCCAGGACGGCATTATCGACGAGTCCGGCTACGTGCTCAACGACGTAACCGTTGACGCGCTGGTGCGCCAGGCCGTGTCCCACGCCGACGCCGGCGCAGACGTGGTGGCGCCGTCGGACATGATGGACGGTCGGGTCGGCCGGATACGCGAGGCGCTGGAGGACGCCGGTCACGTGAGTACAGCCATCCTCGCCTATTCGGCCAAGTACGCCTCCAGCTTCTACGGGCCCTTCCGCGATGCAGTCGGGTCCGCCGCCAACCTCGGCGCCGGCAACAAATACGGCTACCAGATGGACCCGGGCAACACGGACGAGGCGCTGCGGGAAGTGGCCATGGATATCCGCGAGGGTGCGGATGCCTTCATGGTCAAGCCCGGCCTCCCCTATCTGGACATCGTCCGGCGGGTAAAGGCCGAACTGGGAGTCCCGACCTTCGCCTACCAGGTCAGTGGCGAGTACGCGATGCTAAAGGCCGCCTCGGATAATGGCTGGCTGGACGAACGCGCCGTGGTTCTCGAATCGTTGCTGTGCCTGAAGCGCGCCGGCGCCGACGGCATCCTGACCTATTACGCCAAACAGGCGGCCGCCTGGCTGCGGGAGTGATGGTCGATGCTCCGGATCTCTACGGGCTGATAGGGCATCCGGTCGCACACAGCCGCTCACCCCTGATCCATCGCCTGTTCGCGGCCCAGACCGGCCAGGACATGAGCTACGTGCTGCTCGATGCCGACCCGGCAGAGTTTGATGATGTGGTGGCGGACTTCCGCAATCGCGGCGGCAAGGGCCTCAACGTCACCGTGCCCCACAAGGAGGCGGCCTTCCGCCTGTCGGGCCCGAGAACGGAACGCGCACGGATGGCGGGAGCGGTCAACACGCTGGCCTGGCAGGATGGCGATCTGCTCGGGGACAACACCGACGGTGCCGGCCTGGTCCGGGACCTGCAGACCAACCTCGGCATCAGGCTTGAGGACGCGACCATCCTGGTGGCGGGGGCCGGCGGCGCCGCCAGCGGCATCATCGGACCGCTGCTGGATTGCGGGGCGGGCTGCATTGTGATCGCCAACCGTACGCCGGAGCGGGCGGATACCCTCGTCGCCCGGTTCCGATCCTGTCCGCAGCTACAGTCGGCGCCATTCCCGGAGGTCCGTGGCGACTTCGATCTCATCATCAATGCCACCTCGGCGAGCCTCAGCGGACAGGTCCCGCCCGTCCCGGACACCGCAGTCGGCCCCACCACATTCTGCTATGACCTGATGTACAGCAAGGACCCGACGGCTTTCCTGGCCTGGGCCGTGGCCCGGGGCGCGCGCGATTCCGCTGATGGTCTGGGTATGTTGGTAGAGCAGGCGGCAGAGTCGTTCCTGGTGTGGCGCGGGATACGGCCCGCTACCGCCCCCGTGCTGGACGAGGTCAGGCGCAGCCTCTCCTAGCTGCCGTATTTCCGAAAACCCGGCGTCCGGCCCAACCGGCGCTAGCCGAGCCCCAGATACTTGTCCTTCAGTCTCACATAGTGATCCGCCGAGTAACGGAGCATCTCCAGCTCCTCCGCCTCGAGGTCGCGGATCCGGCGGCACGGGCTGCCCCGATAGAGGGAGCCGGTTTCCAGGCGCTGGCCCGGCGTCACCAGGCTACCCGCGGCCAGCAGGACATCGTCCCCGATGACGGCGCCATCCATGACACAGGCAGTCATACCGATCAGGCAGCGGTGGCCGACTGTGCATGCATGCAAGGTCACATTGTGGCCTACGGTCACGTCGTCGCCCACGGTGAGTCCCAGCCCGCCTGGCGAATACGGACCGTCGTGGGTCACATGCAAGACACTGCCATCCTGGACATTGGAGCGGGCGCCGATGCGGATCTCGTTCACGTCGCCGCGAATCACGGCCATGGGCCACACGGAAGCATCGTCGCCCAGGGCCACCCGGCCGATGACCAGCGCCGACGGATCTACCAAAACCCGCTGTCCCAGCATGGGACGGGTGCCTTCGAATCCTCTCAGGTTCACACCGGAGGACCCCGCATGGTGACAAACTCCTCCGCGCTCGTCGGGTGTATGGCGACCGTATCGTCGAAGTCTCGTTTGGTGGCGCCCATCCGGATCGCCACGGCGAAGCCCTGGGTCATCTCGTCCGCACCGTGTCCGATGACGTGCAGACCGACGATTCGCTCCTCTGGGCCCACGGTCACCAGTTTCATTGCGGACGGAGGCTTGTTCCGGGTGATGGCGTTGTACAGTCCCGTGAACCGGGACGTATAGACTCTTACCGAATCGCCATGGCGCTCCCTCGCTGCGTTTTCCGTCAGACCGATCGTACCGATCGGCGGATGGCTGAAGATCACCGTGGCGATGTTGTTATAGTCCAGCCGGCTGTCCGGCCTGGCGCCGAACAGCCGATCCCCGAGCCGGCGACCCGCGGCGATAGCCACCGGCGTAAGCGCGATCCTTCCGGTCACGTCGCCGATGGCATGGACACCTTCCACGTTTGTGTCCTGGCGCGCATCCGTGGGCACGAAACCTCGGGCGTCGGCCCGCACCCCGGCCGCCTCCAGGCCGAGATTCGCTGTCAGGGGCGAGCGACCGATTGCCCAGAGCAGGCAGTCGTAGCTTCCGAAGCGTCGTCCATCAGAAGTCAGCACCGCCAGGTCCCCGGGACTGCCCTGGATCTCTGCCGGCACCGCCCGCGTATGGAGATCGATCCCGGTCTTGCCCCACTCCTCGATCAGCGCCTCCTGCAGCATGCGGTCGAAACTCCGCAGTATGCTGTCCTTGCGGGCCAGCACGGTGACCTCGGAACCGAGCGCCGAGAACACCCCTGCAAGCTCCACCGCCACGTACCCGCTGCCCGCTATGACCACCCGCTGCGGACGCTCTTCGAGTTCGAAGAACCCGTCCGAGGTGATGCCCATCTCCGCTCCGGGCAGGTCCGGCACGATCGGGTAACAACCGGTGGCAATGGCGATGTGGTCGGCGGTGATCTCCTCATCGCCAACTATCAGAGACTTCGGCCCGGTGAATCGCGCGAATCCGCGGATCAGTTCGACGCCCTGGCGCTCCAGGTTACGCAGGTGGATGCCGTTGAGGCGTTCGACATAGGCATCCCGGCCCGACTTCAACACATTCCAGTCGTGCTGCCCGGGCAGATCCATGTCGAAACCGTAGTCCCGGGCATCGTGCAGGGCATGAGCGATGTTGGCCGCATTCCACATCACTTTCTTCGGCACGCAGCCCACGTTGACACAGGTGCCGCCGAGCCGACCCGCCTCGATAACCGCTGCCCGGGCACCGTGCTCAGCCGCCCTCTTGCCAAAGGCGAGTCCGCCGCTGCCGCCGCCGATCACGACTACATCGAAATGACGCCCCATCTGTGTCTCCCGCCGATAGTCGTCGCCAGGGCATAAAGTGTACTGCACTGTATCCGGGGCCCGCCGGCACTCTGATATCATCGCTGGCTGATTTTCCACGTCCGGCGACAAGCCACATGAATAATCCGCTGCTCGACCATACCGACCTGCCCCGATTCTCCAGCATCTCTCCCGAGGATGTGGAGCCGGCCGTCGACACCCTGCTCGAGGCCAATCTGAAGGCCATCGAACACCTCCTGGCCGCCGAGGGCCCGCGCTCGTGGGAGTCGCTGGTCGAGCCGCTGGAGGCCCTGGAGCATCGGTTGAGCCGGACCTGGGCGCCGGTTGCGCACCTCAATGCAGTCCGCAACTCGACGCCATTGCGTGAGGCGTACAACAAGTGCCTGCCGAAGCTGACCCGTTACGCTTCTGAGGTCGGTCAAAACGATGCATTGTTCAGGGCCTACGAGGAGGTGTCGCAAAATCGTGCCGGTGACGACCGGGCACGATCTGCCGTGCTGGACCACGCCTTGCGTGACTTCCGGTTGGCCGGCGTCGCGCTGCCTGCCGGGGACAAAGCCAGATTCCGTGACATCATGGAGCGCCTGGCCAGCCTGCAGGCCAGGTTCGAGGAGAACCTGCTGGATGCGACCAACGCCTGGTCCCGGCAGATCCTTGACCAGAAGCGGCTCGAGGGGCTGCCCGAGGCCACCATGGACAGGGCACGGGAGGCTGCCGCCGAGAAGAAGCTCAAGGGCTGGCTATTCGACCTGGATTTCCCGACCTTCCATGCAGTCCAGAGTCACGCCACGGATCGTGGCCTGCGCGAGGATTTCTATCGCGCCTGGACGACCCGCGCCTCGGACACTGGCCCCCACGGCGGTCGCTGGGACAATACCGACGTCATGACCGAGATCCTGACCCTGCGGCAAGAGGCCGCCAGCCTGCTCGGCTACGCCAGCTATGCCGAGTACTCCCTGGCGACGAAGATGGCCGGGTCCGTGGAGCAGGTGCTGACCTTCCTCGAGGACCTGGCGGCGCGCTGCCGGACGGCAGCCCAGGCCGAGATCGCCGAACTCGAGGCACTGGCGGGCCACCCGCTCGCTGCCTGGGATGTGTCGTTCTACTCGGAGCAACTTCGCCAGCGGCGTTTTTCGATATCCAGGGAGGAACTGCGGCCTTACTTCCCGGTGGACAAGGTCCTGGACGGGCTGTTCAGGACCGCGCGCCGACTGTTCCATATCGAGATCGAGGCAGCCGCGCCACCGGACACGTGGCACGAGGACGTCCGTTACTACCAGGTCAGCGATGCCCAGGGGCCGAGAGGCGGTTTTTACGTCGACCTGTACGCACGTCAGAAAAAGCGGGGCGGTGCGTGGATGGACGAATGTGTTGGCCGTGCCCGCCTGGGAGACATCGACGATCTGCCGGTGGCGTTACTCATCTGCAATTTCCTGCCGCCCTCAGGGGACAGGCCGGCCCTCTTGACTCATGACGAGGTCGTGACGCTGTTCCACGAGTTCGGGCATACGCTCCACCATCTCCTCACCCGAGTGCCCTACCCGAGCGTCGCCGGCATCAACGGGGTGGCATGGGATGCCTGCGAATTGCCCAGCCAGTTCATGGAGAACTACGCCTGGCGGCCCGAGGTCATCCCGATGATTTCCGGCCATTACCGGGACGGCACGGGGCTGCCTGCCGAGATCCTGGAAAAGCTGATCGAGAGCCGGAATTTCCAGGCGGGCATGCATATGGTCCGGCAACTGGAGTTCGCTCTGTTCGATTTCCGGATCCATTCCGCCGGCAAGCCGCTCGCCGCCGCGGAATTGAACGACTGCCTCCGCCAGGTCAGGGACCAGGTGTCCGTCTTACCCTACCCTGACTTCAATCGATTCCCCCACAGCTTCTCCCACATCTTCGCCGGTGGCTACGCAGCCGGCTATTACAGCTACAAGTGGGCCGAGGTCTTATCGGCGGACGCCTTTTCCGCCTTCGAGGAGAACGGAGTATTCGACCCTGACACTGGGCGCCGTTTCCTGGAATCGATCCTGGAAGTGGGCGGAAGCGTGGAGGCGGCGGACGCCTTTGTCGCCTTCCGCGGCCGGGAGCCATCCCCGGAGCCGCTCCTCCGGCTCAGCGGAATCGCCACCGGGGGCTGAGCCGCCACATGATAGTCGCCAGCTGGAACGTCAACTCCATCCGGGTGCGACTTCCCCAGGTCCAGTCATGGCTGGCCGCAACCGGACCCGATGTGCTGCTCCTCCAGGAGACAAAAGCCACGGACGACGCGTTTCCGAAGGCGGAGCTGGAGTCGGCCGGCTATCACGTCGCTGTCTCCGGCCAGAAGACCTACAACGGCGTCGCCCTGTTGAGCCGTGAGGCACCGGCCGACATCCTCAGCGATCTCGAGGACATCGACGATCCGCAGCGCCGGGTCATCGCCGCCACCGTCGGCGGTATCCGTATCTATAACGTCTACGTTCCCAACGGCCAGGCAGTGGGCTCCGACAAATTCGAGTACAAGCTGCGCTGGCTGGAGGCGCTGCGGCGACAGCTTGGTGGCGAACTTGGCCGTCACGACAGGATCCTTGTCGCCGGCGACTTCAATATCGCGCCGGAAGACCGGGACGTCCACGATCCCGCGGCGTGGGCCGGGCAGGTTCTGGTCAGCGATCCGGAGCGCGAGCGGCTCCGGAGTCTGTTCAGCCTCGGATTCAGGGACACGTTCAGATTGTTCGACCAGCCCGAGGCGAGCTTCAGCTGGTGGGATTACCGGGCCGCCGCGTTCCGCCGCAACCGCGGATTGCGGATCGATCTGCTCGTGGCCAGCGACGCGCTGGCGGAGAACTGCACCCGCTCTTCCATCGACACGGAACCCCGCGGATGGGAGAAACCGTCGGACCATGCCCCGGTGATGGCGCAATTCCGTGCCGGATGACCCTCGGATGTGTGACCGGCGTCACATAATCGCGAGGGACCGATGGCGGCCAGCGACGCCGCTCGTCTAGACTGGCACCATGAGCGGCGACAGCCATGGGGGAGGGCGAGTCGTATCTCTGCGCTTTCGTCGCAGCGATCATGACGTCACCAACACAGTCCAGGTCAGCTCGGCGGAAGCTGTCGCCGAGGCTGTCCACGATATATTCGTGCCCCTGTACCCGACGGCCTCTTGGCTGCCGCTGCGACGCGCCTTCAGGGATTTCGACGATCTCTTCCACGGCAGGATGCCGGGCTACCTGGGTTGCGATACCGTCTACCACGACATCCAGCACTCGCTCGACGGCGTGCTCGCGCTGGCCCGTCTGATCCAGGGTCACGAGATGACCGAACCAGCGGCCCGGAGACTGGGCCCCGGCCGCGCTACTGTCGGTCTTATCACCGCCCTGTTCCACGACTCCGGCTACATCCGCCATGCTTCGGATGAGGCCCATTTCAACGGTGCCGAGTTCACCCTGGACCACGTCACCCGTGGCGCGCAGTTTATCGAACGCTACATGGCCCAGGCTGGCTTGGGAGCCGCGGCTGGCATCGCCAGGCAGATCATCCATTACACCGGCTACGAGGTCCGATACGAGCAGATCCGGACCTGCAACGAGAAAGACCACCGGCTCGGGTTCCTCGTCGGGACCGCTGACCTGATGGCGCAGATGGCGGATCGTTGTTACCTGGAGAAGTGCCGGGATCGGCTGTTCCCCGAGTTCGTGCTCGGCGGCGTGGCCATGCACCTTGGCAAGGATGGCAAGCTGATTATCAAGTACCGGTCAGGTGTCGACTTGCTGCGGCGGACCCTGGAATTTTTCGAGAACGTCTGCATGCCACGGTTCGAGGAGGATTTCGGCGGCGTGTATCGCTACGTTGCCCAGGTATACGACGGCCGCAATCCCTACATGGTGGCGGTGGACAAGAACATCTTCCATCTGAAACGGGTGCTCAGGGGCGAGACCTGGCCGATGTTACGGCGTAGTCCGCCCTGCATACTGGCCGACGGCGAGACCGTCGAAAAGACGCGTCGCAAGGTCGCCGCTCGCCTGCGCGAACTGCGGGCGATGGCGGCCTAGGCTATCGGCCAGATACTAATCGCCGGCCAACGCCTCGACAGAGGGAACGATCCGCAGAGGCCTGACTTCCCCGGGGGCGTGCCCGGCGTCCGAAACCCAGGCCGTGTGCAACCCACAGGCCGCCGCTCCCACCACGTCCCGCTCGTAGCTGTCGCCCACGAACAATGCTCTGTCCGGGACCGCACCCGTCGCGGCGAGCGCCTTTCGGAACAGGGCGGGGCTCGGCTTGACCGCGCCCTCCTCGCAGGACAGCACGATGGCATCCATGAACTGCGCCACGCCGCTCGCCTCCAGGTAGGCGCGCAGGTGGCGCGGCGGGGCCCACTGGTCGCTGACGATCGCGAGCCGATGGGTGCCGGCCATTGCGCGCAGCCAGTCGATCCTTGCAGGCGGAATCGAGCCGGCCTCGTGTACGGCGATGGTCTCCGCCACCAGCGACTGGGTCCCGGGATCCAGCGCCGGAAGGAATGCCCGGTAGTCCGGAAATGGATCCGCAGGACCTGAGGCATAGCGGGCGAGGCAGCCCGCCAGACTCTCGCGGATCATCGTCCCGAGAGTTTCCGCGTCCAGGCGGCGGCCGCCGAGGCTGCGGTAGGTAGTGTGAAAATCCTGGTTCGGGCCGAACCGGTCAAAGTCAACGGCCAGTGTGCCGTTCAGGTCGAAGAGGATGGCATCGAATCGGTCGAGTAAGGCCATCGGAATAGGGGCCGGGTATGACAGGCCCGACAGCCGCTATTCCACGGTGACAGACTTGGCCAGGTTCCGGGGCTGATCCACATCCGTGCCCTTGAGCAGAGCCACGTGGTAAGCCAGGAGCTGGAGCGGCAGCGTGTAGGCGATCGGCGCCTGGAATTCACCCACCGACCGTGGCATCGACACGACCGTGACTCCCTCGCCGGGCTGGACGCCGGCGGCCGGGTCGGCGAACACCAACATCTCTCCACCACGGGCCCGTACTTCCTGGATATTGCCCTTCAGCTTTTCCAGCAGCTCGTTGTTGGGCGCGACCGTGACCACCGGCATGTCAGTATCCACCAGGGCCAGCGGACCGTGTTTCAGTTCCCCTGCCGGATAGGCTTCGGCGTGGATATAGGAGATTTCCTTCAGCTTCAGCGCCCCTTCCATGGCGATGGGGTACTGGATGCCACGGCCCAGGAACAGGGCGTGGTGCTTGTCGGCGAAACGCTCGGCCAGTTGCTCTATTCGGTCGTTCATCTGCAGGACGTCCTCCAGGAGCGCTGGCGTTTCCGCCAGTTCGCGGACGAGACTCCGCTCGGTCTCCTCGTCGAGGTCACGTTGTCGGGCAAGGGCGAGACACAACAGGCCCAGGCCAGCGAGCTGGGTCGTGAAGGCCTTGGTGGACGCGACGCCGATCTCGGGGCCGGCGCGGGTCATCAGCACCAGGTCGGACTCCCGGACCAGGCCGCTCTCGGGTACGTTGCAGATACCCAGGCAGGCCAGGTAGCCGAAGCCCTTGGCGGCCCGCAGGGCCTCCAGGGTATCGAGGGTCTCGCCGGACTGGGAGATGGTCACGTACAGGGTGTCATCGGTGACTACCGGGCTCCGGTAGCGGTATTCGCTGGCGATCTCCACGGTGCAGGGCAGCCGGCATATGCGCTCGATGAAGTAACGGGCCACCAGCCCGGCATGGTAACTGGTGCCGCAGGCCACGATATGCACGGCGCGGGTCTTCGCGAAAATCTCCGCTGCCCCGGGCCCGAAAGCCTGCACCGGCACGCGGCCGGCCACGATCCGTTCCTCCAGGGTCTCGGCGACGGCCCTCGGCTGCTCGTGGATTTCCTTCTCCATGAAATGCCGGTAGGGCCCCTTCTCCAGGGCGTCGGCGACGAGTTCGCTCTGCTTGACCGGCCGGTGCACGTGGCGTCCGCTGCCGTCGTAGACATCCACTCCGACCCGCGTGATGCAGGCGATATCACCCTCTTCCAGGAAGATGAACCGCCGGGTCACCGGCAGGAGGGCCGTAACATCCGAGGCGATGAAGTTTTCGCCGATCCCGAGTCCCAGGACTACCGGGCAACCCTGGCGGGCGACTACTACGCAGTCCGGGTCCTCGCCCGAGACCACCGCCAGCGCAAAGGCGCCCTGCAATCGGGCCACGGTCCGCCGCACTGCCTCGAGCAGGTTTTCACTGTCGGGCCGCAGGGCGTTGATCAGGTGCGCCACGACCTCCGTGTCCGTCTCCGAGAGGAACTCGACCCCGGAATCCTCGAGTTCGGCGCGCAGAGTCTCGAAATTCTCGATGATGCCGTTGTGGACCAGCGCCAGCCGGTCTCCCGACATGTGGGGGTGAGCATTACGCTCGCTGGGAACCCCGTGGGTGGCCCAGCGCGTGTGTGCGATCCCGCAGGATCCCTTCAGGGGCTCCGCCTGGAGGGCGTCAGCCAGCCGCTGCACCTTCCCCTCGGCCCGGTGCCGGCGAACGGCGCCGCCACTGGCGACGACGGCCAGCCCGGCCGAGTCATAGCCCCGGTACTCGAGTCGCCGCAGCCCTTCCATGAGGATGGGCACCACGTTGCGTTCCGCGATCGCTCCGACGATTCCACACATGACGCGACGTCTCCTGCCTGCCGAGACCGACCTTTTACCAGATACCCGCCTGCCCTACGAGGGCCCGCATCACGTTCAGGTCTTGCCCTTGACCGGCCGCTTCCAGCCCTTGACGGTCATCTGACGGCTCCTTGCCACCGTCAGGGCCTCGGGCGGAGCGTCCTTGCTGACCGTGGACCCTGCGCCGATAGTCGCGCCCTCTCCCACTTCCACCGGCGCCACCAGTTCCACGCCGGAACCGATGAAGGCGCGATCACCGATCACCGTCCGGTGCTTGTTGGCGCCATCGTAATTGCAGGTGATGGTGCCCGCGCCAATATTGACGTCCCGCCCGACCGTCGTGTCGCCCACGTAACTCAGATGATTCGCCTTGCTGCCCTCGCCCAGCTGGCTGTTCTTTACCTCGACGAAATTGCCGACCCTGGCGCCGGCCGAGAGCTCGGTACCCGGGCGCAATCGGGCGAAGGGTCCGACGCTGCATCCCGACCCGATCCGGGCCCCCTCCAGCACGCTGTGGGGATGCACGGTCGTACCGTCACCGATCTCACAGTCACGGACCACGCAGTATGGGCCGACCCGCGCCCCGTCGCCGAGGCGAACCTCGCCCTCCAGCACGACCCCCACGTCGAGGAACACGTCCTGCCCGCAGGTCACCTCGCCGCGGATATCCAGTCGCCCGGGATCCGCCACGGTGGCGCCCTGTCTCATCAGTTCCTCGACCCGCCGCCGGCGGATCCCCGCCTCGGCTTCGGCCAGCTGGATCTTGTCGTTCACACCCATCACCTCCTCGGCATCCTGCGACTCGACCGCCTCGACGGCGACCCCGTCATTGACAGCCAGACCGACCACGTCTGTCAGGTAGAATTCGCCCTGAGCGTTGGCGTTGTCCAGTCGCGACAACCAGTCCCTCAACAACCTGGCGGGCGCCGCCATGAGTCCGGTATTGACCTCGTCGATGGCCCGCTCTTCCGGACTGGCGTCCTTCTGTTCGACTATGCGCTCCACCCGCCCGTCGGCATCGCGCACGATACGTCCGTAGCCGCTGGGATCGGGGAGCCGTGCGGTCAGGAGGGCCACGCCCCGACTGGCCGACCGCACCAGCGCCACAGCCGTCTCCCGCGTCACCAGCGGTACGTCGCCGTAGAGCACCAGCACGGTGGCCTCGTCGTCGATACCCGGCATGGCCTGTTCGACCGCATGACCGGTACCGAGTTGACTGGCCTGCTCCACCCAAGAACAGCGCGCGTCGGGAAATGCCGCGGGCACCCGGTCGCCGCCATGGCCGTAGACCACATGCAAATGCGCACCGTCGAGTCCCGCGGCCATATCCATCACGTGGGCCAGCAAGGGCTGGCCGGCCAGCGGCTGCAACACTTTCGGCAGACCTGAACGCATGCGCGTCCCCTGGCCCGCCGCGAGAATGACAACATCCAGAGACATGTTCCTCCGGGAAAATCTGACGAGACCCGCGTATTGTATCCGGCCCGCCAGACAGTATTCACTCGGCCGGCGCCTCCACCATGGTTTTACGCGTGGCGACGTCGGCCATCGAAGCGGGGACCCGTCCGAACTTGGCAAATGGTGTCACCGGATCTAGCCTCCGGGACGACCGGGTGATTTCCACCCCGGCACCGCAAGGAGGATGGAGACCGTGGCGCCGCCAACCGACCATGATTTCATCTATGAACTCTATAAGCCGTCCGATGCGGACGATATGGCGCGGCTCTTCGGCCAGGTCTTTACCCTCCGGGATCCGCCCCACGTCGCGGTCGGGCTGACCGCCCTGGAATTCGAGGAATTCGTTCGTATCTTCCTTCCGGGAAAGGACACGAGACACCTGACGGTAGTCGCCCGATCCGCCGGGTCCGGCGACCTCGCAGGCGCAATGTTCACCGACGATCTTGCTTCGGCATTGCCGCACGAATACCAGCGCGTCAGCGACAAGTTCGAACCCATCGATGACATGCTCCTCAAGCTCGGCGAGGAGTACGCGCGG
The DNA here is from genome assembly GCA_024640085.1 of Gammaproteobacteria bacterium. Classification (GTDB taxonomy): domain Bacteria; phylum Pseudomonadota; class Gammaproteobacteria; order Steroidobacterales; family XN24; genus JAHEFR01. The sequence goes on along the minus strand of JAHEFR010000008.1, from coordinate 81,843 downwards.
GACAAGATCATGCTTCCCGGCGTGTTCCTGCACCTGTTCCTGCTGGGCGTGGCCCCTCGCTTCGCCGGCCAGGGCGTCGGGCAACGCCTTGTCGCGGAGGCTGTGTCGAATGGTTCCCGCAGGGGGTACGGACTGGCCGTTACCGAGGCCACGAACCCGACCTCACAGCATATATTCAGGAAGCTCGGGTTCACCGAACGGGTTCACCTTTCGTACCAGGATTACAGATTCCACGGCGAGACCGTATTTGCATCCATCGCCGAACAGGGTGGGATGATCCTGATGGACAAGGCGCTCGGCGCAGGGTCTTCCACTGTCTAGTCAAGAGGCGGGTCGAGGTCTGGGTGTGGCAACCGGTCGGAACGAAGTATGCGTTCAGAGCATCCGCACAGCGGGATGCTCCGGGGTCGCGTGTTCGTGGAACAGGTCGTCCAGGTAAGCTGCGATTCCAGGACCGTCCAGATGGGGAGGGATCACAATGTGGGCCGGCCGGCGTTTGCCGTCGCCACCGGTATCGAATGCGGTCCACCCACCGTCGGTTGCCTCTACCAGGATTCGACGGCCAAATACCTCGAACAAGAATCTCCGCGCTTCCACGACGCACTCCCTGGCTACGCGATACCCGGTCAGTTGCATGCCAGATGCGCGCCGCAAGCCAGAAACGGGGCCCTCGGCGCATGCTCCCCAGCGGCAAGCCGGAATGTCCCCCACAACCTGTGTTTGTGACGGATGTCTCAACTGTTCAATCACAAACGCCCTTAGAGTAATTCAACCACGGCCATTACGGGTGCAGCAATGCGCATCATGCTCTTGTCCCTCGCGACCGTCCTGGCGGGCTGCGCATATCACCACACGGCGCCTCCCTCCGGTCAACCCTCAGCAACGTCGGGTCCTACCGCGACGACCGTCGGGGTCGAGGTCGTGTTCACCGAGGACGAGATTCGGATCATCCGGGCGTATTACGAGACTCACGGTAGCGACGGTCACAAGAACAAGGAACTGCCGCCGGGGATTGCGAAGAACCTGGCCCGTGGCAAGCCCTTGCCGCCCGGAATTGCCAAGCAGTCGCTCCCGTACGACCTGCGCCGAGAACTGCCTCCACCTCCCGCCGGCTACGAGCGCATCGTGGTCGCCGGCAAGATCCTGCTGGTCGAAATCGCGACGCAGATCATCCGCGATGTATTGACCAAAGCGGTAATGGGAAAGGGGTAGCGGGCCTCCATCGTCCCTGAACCCAGGGCCGAGGTCCTATCAGAACGCAACCCATGCCAGGATACCCGAGCGCATCTACGGCTTGCGGTAGGTGATGGACTCCGGCCTGTTCCCCGTGTTCGGTATTGCTCGGTGGCTAAGCAGATGCGCGGATCGATGTCGAACAGGGACACGCGCAGCATACAGCGGGCCACCAGGGGGACGGCGACCGTGGCGCCGGCGTTCAGGCCACGCCTCGCAGCAAAGAACGGGGCGCCTTGAGGCGCCCCGTTTGGCTGGCTGTCACTTACCGGCAGCTGCTACCGACATATCCGCATGGCGTTCGTAAATCTGGCTCTCGATGCGCTTCACATTGTCCGAGAAGGCAGCCCACAAGGCCTTGGCCGCATCCTCACCCTTCGCCGCCGCAACGGTCTGGTAGGCGTTGCTGTCGGGCGCGGCGAACCCGGCGTATCCGTCCTCACCGAGCACCAGGCTGAACGTCTGGGAATCACCGGTCAGGCCCTCCGTAAACGCCCAGGTGTCATTCCATTTCTCAGCCTTCAGCACATCCGTGATCGCCTGCGCGGCGGACTTGAAGGCCTGGGTCCTGCCGGGCCTGATGTGGTAGGTGTAGACCCAGTAGTAGGCGTACGTCGCCCCTTCGGGCCAGTTGCTGATCTCGGGGACGTATCTCGAGATTGACGCCCCGTAGCTCGCCACGAACTGGCGAACCGTGGCATTCCAGTGCGTGAGGGCCTTCTCGGTGAAATCGCTGTCGCGGTAGGCATCCATATCGGCCCAGGTATGGGGAAAACTCCGGATGTACCACGATCCATCCATCTCGCCCGTCACCAGCTGATACATGTTCCATGACCACGGGTCCCCGTTCTCCGTCCTGAACTCGGCATGCGCCTTCAGCGCCGACTTCAGGGCGTCCGACATGCCCGGCTCGGGGGTGATTCTCCACATCTTTGCGAGCGTCGGCGCGTCCTCCGCGAAACTCGCTCCCACTGACATTACCCCTAGAACAGCCGCACATGCCGTCAACAAGATCTTTCTCATTCTATTTCTCCACTCACGTACGCCGCCCGGGCCAGGGTGGCTGCGGGTTCGGCGCAGTAGCCGAATATAAACCGTCTCACGTGAATGTCCCGCTGCAAAGCAGCAGTGTGCTGACCCGTTCCCCCAGGGACGCGGTTGTCTCAGCTGACACGTAATGTCGATCCGGGTCCGCCCGGAGACGCGGGAGTCCTGCTCTCAGGCACGCTGGGGCCCGACCTGTCCGCCATCGGGCATCTGCAGCTCGCGCTCGATCGCCTCTGCATCGGACTCCGAGATCCCCAGCGAGTCTCGCAGCCGAACGAGCAACGCACGCTCCTTGGCCGATATGCCGCCGCCCTGCCGGGCCTCGGCGACGGCGGCCTCGTACACCTGCATCTTGCGGAAGGCGGTGTACTCCGGCGTGTTCTTCGTGTTGGGCATCGCTACCGTGGCGATGCCCTCCGCGAAGCGTTGCAGCGGCGCCAGGAAGAACATCACGACCGCGGCGGCCAGCAGACCGGCAACGTTGCCCAGTTCAGCCGACAGGAACTGGCTCGCCCCTTCGGAAACCAGGAACACGATCGCCAGGATGGCCGCCGCGACCGTCGATTGCTTGATGGTCCAGCGGATTTTGAGATCGATGTCGAAAAGCTGAGTGCGAAGGATGCCGTAGGCGATCAGGGGGACCGCGAACAGCGTCCCTGAAATGTAGGCCGCGGTGTGTATCCGCGCCAGTTGGTCGTCAAAGATATCCTCCGGCGCCCCCGACAATACAGCCCAGAGAGCCACCGTGTAGACGAAGGTCCAGCAGATGTCCCTGAAGCCGAACGCGAGGGCGAAGATCAGCGCCCGCGGCCGACCGGTGCCCGTCGAGATGTACCAGGCATGCACCGAAGCGACGAAGGCGAAAATGAAATTGGCCGCCATGGCGATATAGAGCGTCGCGATGCCGAATTCGATGGGTGTCGTCAACGCAAAAACGAACAGCAAGACGGCGGCGAACCACAGACCGATCTGCACCGGCCTCTTGCCGAACGGCCGCGTAAGCTTGGTCTGGAGGGCCGCCGCCAGGAAAGGGGGATACAGCGCCACCATCCCGACGTCGCCGAACGTGTGGACCAAGTGCTGCACGGTGTCGATCCAGGCGTTCTGGGCGTAGAACGCCTCGGGCGACGCAAGCCAGTACCCCACGCCCGCATCTGAGGACCCGAGGGTTACGCCCTCGAAAATCAGCAGTACGGCGAGCCTGCGGGCCGCGCCGCCCGGCACACCGGAGCGCAGCAGCACCGCAGCCAGCGTCCAGCACAGGATTATCGCAAGCGCGCTCAGGATGCCGAAGGGGTGAATCTGGAACATCGCACGATACTATCTCAGCAACCGGCCCGAACCACAGCCCATGGCGAGAACAAATTGCAAAAAAGTTCGCCCCCAGGGCGGCGGCTCAACGGAGAAGCTGATCGCCGCTAGCTTATCTGGCGGCTGACCGACAGAACGCAGAAACGGCAGCCAGCGTGGATCGTCACGTAGCTCGCGCAGCAGTGGATTGTTGACGACTCCCGGCACCCACAAGCCGGTCAGGTGTCCACCGTACACGGGGTGTCGGACGCCGCCGCCCTTCCTGTTTTGGCGCTTCCAGTCCATGATCTCCCGAACGAAGAGAAAAGGGATTCCGGGGATGGAGCACACGTTGGACCTGATGCCGATGTGGGCCTTCGCCGCGGCGGCCGTGGTGACGTTTGTCGCGGGTCTCGTGAAGGGCTCCGTGGGCTTCGGCATGCCGCTGGTGATGATTTCAGGGCTGGGACTGTTCCTGGAACCAATGCTGGTGGTGGCGGCATTCGTCCTGCCGATCGTCTTCTCCAACCTGCAGCAGGTGTCGCGCTACGGATTTGCTCAAGCGAAATCAGCGGTCGCACAACACTGGCGCTACATCCTGATGATCTGCTCGATGATCCTGCTCGCGGCGCAGTTTGTTCCACATATCCCGGCCCAGGCGATGTACCTGGTGCTGGGGATGGCCGTCGTGGTCCTGTCACTGGTGCAGTTGACCGGTGTCCGCCTTCACATTCCTGTGAGCCACCGGCAGTCATCCGAGTGGCTGGTCGGCTCCCTGGTCGGCACGCTAGGCGGACTGACGGGAACCTGGGGACCGCCGACTGTCCTGTATCTCATCGCCCTTGAGACTCCGAAGGCGCGCCAGCTGGTGGTCCAGGGGGTAGTCTATGGCCTCGGGGCCATCTGCCTGCTAGCGGCGCACCTGCACTCGGGCGTTCTCAACCCGGTGACGACGCCATTCTCGGCGATGTTGCTGGTCCCCGCCTTTCTGGGGATGCGGGCGGGGTTCTGGCTGAGCGACCGCATGAATCCCGACATTTTTCGCAAGGCGACCCTGGTGGTGCTCGTCGTGGCGGGGGCAAACCTGGTTCGACGCGGGTTGCCGGGTTAGGCGCCGGCAGCCGCAGCGGAGCGGCCAGCCACCGACCAACCGCCCCCGTCCTCCGTCTACAAGCCCGCACTGGCGGCGCAGTCGAGTCGGTTCTGCGCGGCGACACGGCGTATACGAGGAAATGCTGCCGGATGTAAACCGATCCGGGCGCCAACGCCACAACCGGGCCGGGAAGAGGTATCTCCGCCTGGTTTGCTCAGATGGCTAGCCGGAACGTCGATATCGGTCAGCCGAGGTGCTGCTCCAGGAACGCCATGGTCCGGCCCCAGGCGAGTTCTGCCGCCTTGGGGTCGTATTTCAGGAACGCTAGCTTCTTCGAGTCCGCCGTCTCGTTGGCGAAAGCGTGCCTGGCGTCGTACCGGTGGAATTCGAAGTCGACTTTCGCGTCGTTCAGCATCTTTTCCAGTTCATCGACCTTCGCGATCGGGAAAGCCTGGTCTTCGGTGGCCCAGTGCGCGAGCAGGGGTACCTTAATCCTGGACGCATCGACATACTCCAGCGGCGGGTAGCCGTACCAGACGACACAGGCATCCGCTTCCGGAACATTCACTGCCGTCAGCAGCGTGAGAGCGCCGCCCATGCAGAACCCGGTGACGCCCACCTTCGCGCTACCGGTCGCTTTCAGGTGCTGCACCGCTCCGCGAACGTCCTGCCCGGCGGCATCGCCGAAATCGAGGTCGTTCATCAGGTGCTCGGCCTCGTTCGCCTCGAGCGCCACCTGGCCCCGGTACAGATCGGGCACCAGCGCCCGGTAACCGGCGGCCGCGAGCTTATCGGCGACCCCCTTGATCTGGTCGTTCAGACCCCACCATTCCTGGATGACCACTATGCCCGCAGCGCTAGCTCCCTGCGCAGGCTCTGCCAGGTAGCCGTTCACGTTCTGGCCGTCCGGCCGTTTGAAACTGATTATCTTGCTCATGATTCTTTCCTCGGCGGAGTGCTCAATTTAACCGGATTCCCACGAGGCCTTCCACTCGGCAGGGACCAGGTGCCCGCCGCTGTCCTGGCGCTTTTCAGGAGTTGCTGACCAGTCGCCGCGTCGATGTCGGCGAGCAGGTCTACGGACGCCTGGTCGTCCTGTAACAAATCATAATAGGGAAGAAACGGCTCGAGGAAGGGCATGACGGAACTCGGCCGGGCCAGTCCGCGGCTGACCCCTGCAATGCCCGTGACTTCTTCAAGCGGTCCGTGATTATTGCCCGTGTCCCTGCGGATAGCAGTGATGCACGACAGGCTGGTTGTTCCGGGCTCTGGTTCTTGCCGAGGCCATTGATCTCTTTCTCATCGGGGTCCCGGGTTGATCCTGGAGCAAGCGGAGCGGCCTCTCGACCAGCAGGTTCGCCGTGCCGTCTCGCGCCCTGGTGTACGGACAGATGACCGCGAGCATTCTCTGCCCATTGACAACGTCCCGTAAACACCGATGCTGTGGCCGAAAGATTGTGGGCGAGGACTCCATGAACTTCATTGCGGAACTCAAGCGCCGACGCGTGATCAGGGTAGCCCTTGGCTACCTCGCCCTGGCATGGTTGCTGGTCGAGGTCAGTGCCACGACGTTCCCCATGCTCAGGTTGCCGGACTGGTCCCCCACCCTCGTGCTTGTGTTGCTCATGATCGGCTTCCCGGTGGCCCTGGGCTTGGCCTGGGTGTACCAGACGACCCCGGAGGGCGTCAGACGCGACCGCGGCACGGAACTCGCCCCGGCGGAGACAGACCATCACGCGCCAGCGCTGCCGGCCATGACAGACACATCGCCTTCCGACCGATCCATAGCCGTGTTGCCGTTTCTGAACATGAGCGAAGATCCAAGCAACGAGTACTTCTCGGACGGGTTGTCAGAGGAGCTGCTCAATCTTCTTGCCAAGATCCCGGAACTCCACGTCGCGGCCCGCACGTCGTCGTTCTCGTTCAAGGGCGAGAAGATCGACATCCCGACCGTCGTGGCGAAGCTGAATGTGGCCAATGTGCTCGAGGGAAGTGTCCGCAAGGCCGGTAACCGCGTCCGCATCACCACCCAGCTGATCAGGGCGGCGAACGGATACCACCTCTGGTCAGAGACCTATGATCGCACCCTTGAGGATATCTTCGCCGTGCAGGACGAGATTGCCGGCTCGGTGGTCAGCGCCCTCAAGGTCAGCCTGCTGGGCGAGGTACCGAAGGCCAGGGTGTCCGACCCGGAAGCCTACTCGTTCTATCTGCAGGGCGTGCATTTCCTTCGCTCCCAGGGGCTGGACAACCTGGCCAAGGCGCGCCTGGCGTTTCAGCGGGCGCTGGATCTGGATCCAGAGCAGGCTCCTGCCTGGGCCGCGCTCTCAGAGACGCTGATCGCCCAGGTCTTCATCGGTGCTGTAAAGAGGGCAGAGGGAATGCCGCTCGCGTTCGAAGCCGGTGACAGAGCGCGGGCCCTCGATGAGAGACTTCCTGAAGCCCATATCATCAGGGCCCGCCTGAACATGTCCTTCAAGTTTGACTGGGCAACGGGTGAGGAGGCTCTGGAGCGAGCCCGACAACTGGCACCTGGTAGCGCCGTCGTGGTATTGACCCTGGGCAACCTTGCAAAGATCCGTGGCAGGTTCGACGAGGCGACCAGGTGGCTGCGCCAGGCGATCTCGCTCGATCCTCTGAATACACAGGGTCACGTCTGGCTATCACTCGTCCTGATCGCGCAGCGCCGGCTGGACGAGGCTCGCGAGATGGTTGAGAAGGGACTCGATCTCAATCCCAAGCGACCGGTTCTTCACCAGCTCCTCGGCCGCATCTTGTTGTTGCAGGGAGATGCCGCAGGCGCGCACGAGGAAATGCTGAAGGAGCCGGAGGGCTTCTGGAAAGACTATGGCCTCACCCTTTCCCTGTATGCCCTGGGGCGACGCGAAGAAGCGGATGCAGCCTTTCGTAAGCTGCAAGACGAATTTTCCGAGGAAGGTCCTTTCCAGATCGCGGAGATCCATGCCTTCCGCGGCGAGATCGACGCCGCCTTCGAGTCGCTGGACCTGGCTTACGAGGGGGGTGACGCCGGGCTGACGGAGTTGCTCACAAGCCAGACGTTGCCGGCGCTGTACGATGATCCCCGGTGGCCGGTGTTCGTGAAGAAAGTGGGTCTCTCCTGGCCTGTCGCCTGATCCAATCCGGCCTTCGGCACAGCGCCTAACGGGCGACCCTGGCTCTCCCCCAGTAGTTATAGGAAAGCATCCTGACCCCCGGGACATACATCCTTTCGTCGGCGACCAGTTCGAACCCGCCTTTGCTTATCAGTCCGGGTATGTCGCGATCGAGATTGCAGCCTCCGGCGACACGGCGCCAGGCTGGATTCAGCCGTCGCTGCCACCGACGTACGCTCCGGTCCGGCGCGGCTCCGTGCTCGCAGAACAAGAGGCTCCCGGCCGGCTTGAGAACTCGCCGCATTTCTTCGAGGGCGGCGACTGCGTCGGGGATCGTGCAAAGAGAGTACGTTACGAGCACCGTGTCGACGCTGCCTGTCTCGAGCGGGATACTCTCGCCCGGCAGGTCAATGAATTCTACGTCCAGACGAGACGCGTCCAGCACGGCCCGAGCTTTCTGCCGCATGCCGGCGGACGGCTCCAGGCCCCAGATCCTGGTGACCTTCCGCGGATCGTAAAAGGGGAGATTCAGGCCACTGCCGAATCCGATTTCGAGAACCTCACCTTCGGCCAGGGGCACGATCTTTTCACGCTGCTTCCGAGTTGGCTTCGTCGAGCAGGCGAAATCGATCAGGTGGGGCAGGATCTTTTCATCGTAGAATTTCAATTCGTTGTCACCCCGACAACTCGACAATACCAGCGCGCCACACCGGGCCCGGCCAAGGGGGACGACTGCTCCCTTTCCATGCCTCGCTTCCCGTTGTCCACCCCATTATGCACCTCTGGCTTGCGACAATCGGCGGCCGCAATACCATCCAGGGCCGGCAGGACAACAGCAGATCGGCCCGCCCGCATCAGAGATCATCGACGGCCTCTCTGCGGTGAGCAGCGCGGCGGCTTCGGCCTTCCTTACCAAGCGCTTCGAAGGCATCGATTCGGGCTGGTCGGCGGAGAAAACCGGTGGCCGACGGGAATTCGGATCAGTGGATTTTGTGATGCAGTTGGCGGGTGCGCACCTTCACGGCTGATATCGTTGCGCGAACACTGGAAGGAGAGCCCCGTGGGATTGTTATCGAGATTGTTCTCTTCCGAGACCCGGCGACCAGCCGCCACCAAGCCGGCCAAGAGTAAGAATGGGCGCGCCTTTGGTGGGGTCGAAATCGTCGCCCAGGGCGCCGGTTGCCAGGCCGTCGAGACCATCGCCGGAGAGCGTTTCCTGACCACCGATGTTCCTTCACTTCCGTTGCCGGACTGCGACCAATCAGCCTGCGAATGCAGATACCGGCGATTCACGGATCGCAGGACAGACGTCCGGCGGGACGTGGACGTCGGTATCGGTATCGCCAGCCAGATGTACAACGATGGCTGCCGCCGCTCGAAGGATAGCGAACGGCGCGGCGGGAAAAAGGATCTGAAGTAAACGAACGGGAAATCGGAACTCGCGCTGAACAAAAAGGGCAGCCTGTTCCGGTCCTCCCTGCCCCTTTATCCGAATGGGCACCGCATGCAAAAAAACCCCGCCTTCGAGGCGGGGTCTTTATTTCAGCCGGACTGGGGCAGTTTCAGTAGGTGTCGTAACCTCTCCGACCTACGTTCGTGCTGCAATCCACGAATCTGGCCAGCAGCTTGCCGGCGACAGAATCGGGGTCCTTCGACTCCTCCCGCCAGACATCCCAGGCCTTGCCGAAGGACATCGCATCCGCAGATCTGCCGATCCAGTACATGCTCACCAGGTCCGGGCTCTGGACGGGAAACGCGACTTCGGCATGGTAACCGTATTTCGCGCCCCACTGCTGATTGAAGTCCTTGACGATCGCAGAGTAGGTTTGCATCGAGCAGCCTTCGTTCAACTTGAACTGGATGACGTCGAGGTGGTCGCCCATCGCGGGCAAGGGCAGCAACAGTACGGCGGCCAGCAATAGCTTCTTCATTGTTTCTCCTCCCCAGGTTGTCAATTTCGATTCACGGTCGTCCATGACGGGGCCCCGGTTATGCTGCGGGTCTTGTTGTCGACGACCGATAGCGGGCAAGTGTACTCCCGCTGACCGCGATCCGCCCCGTATGAGTGGCAAAGAGACCCAATCCGCAAGTATGACAGCGTCTGCACCGCGGCTGTTATTGGGGTGAGTTGATGGACGCGCTGGGCTCCGAAAGTCCGAAAGCGACTCCCGGGGCGCGACCGCCCCGGTCGATGCGTTTCAGGACACCGGGAACAGACGTCCCCGGCGAACAGTCAGTGGTGCACCACCTTGTCGATGATCTCGTGCACCTCCTTCTCCAGCCTGGCTGAGGGGGTGACCACCACGTCCCGATCTTGCACGGTTGTGCAGAATCGGCTGACGTCGGCGTTGCGCTCGTAAGCGTTACGCAACTGGTCCACCACCTTTTCCACTTCCAGTGGTTTCAGGCCATGCTCCTCGACCAGCGTATTCAGTCCGCTGATCTTGCCGTCGTGTATCCAGGCAAGACCGAAGTTCTTCGGCGGCTTGCCGATGAACACATATGCGGCATGCTCTGACGGCACGACCTCCAGCTGGTCTTTCACCTGCCCGGCAAGTTCACCGAGCTCTGCCTTGACCGCTGCGATTCGTGAGGCAGCGACGCTGGCAGGGTCGATGGCCGGGAAATCCGGCTTGCTGGAAAAGAGATTACCGAAAAGACCCATGACTTCCTCCTGTCGATTTCGCGTCTCGCGACGGGATTGGCCAGTTTTTATCCTAGCCCATGGGCCCAGGCGGCGCCAATCGCCACGGCACCGGAATAGTATGCTGCGCTGCGGGCCCCGAGCGGCTGCATCAGGCCAACCCTGCGGTGTGTCGGTCTTTTCAGGTCGAGCTGGACAAAAAAGCCCGGGAACCGGGGCCGCACCGTCAACGACGCACCTTGCTGGTGCGGGCGTTGCCGGCTCCGCTCCGGACTGGCGCACTACCGCACCCTTACGTCCCGCAAGTTGGCGAGTCCACGGGCGGTACGTTTCTTGCGTGTCCCATCGGTCGCGAGTTTATTCCCGGGAGGACAGATGACCGGCCACGACTGGGGACAGTGGTTACCCGTCCAGGAGTACCTGGAGGACCTCCATGCGCGCCTCGCCCAAATCGATGATGGCGAGGTGGCCAGCTATATCCCGGAATTGGCCCGCGCGCGCCGTGACTGGTTTGGCATCGCGCTGGTAACGGTCGACGGCAACGTCTACCAGGTCGGGGACGCCCGCCGGCCTTTTACGGTCCAGTCCATCTCGAAAGCCATCTCCTTCGGCATCGCCCTCGAGGAGAGCGGTTCCGAGGTCGCCGCCGGCAAGGTTGGCGTCGAGCCCAGTGGCGAGGCTTTCAACTCCATCAGCCTGGAGCCGGACACGGGTCGGCCCCTTAACCCCATGATCAACGCGGGCGCGATCGCGACCACGGGAATGATCGCCGCGGAGTCACCGGACCAGCGCCTGGGACGGATACTGGAATCCTTTCATCGGTACACGGGGCACCCCGTCACCGTGGACGAAGACGTGTACCGGTCAGAGCACGACACCGGTCACCGCAACCGGGCCATAGCGCATCTGCTCCGCAACGCGGACATCCTCACCGATGATCCGGAGGAAGCGCTCGACGTCTATTTCCGGCAGTGCTCGATCCTCATCAACGCCCGGGACCTGGCGCTCATGGGTGCGTGTCTCGCGAACGGCGGCGTCAACCCCATCACTGGCGTCGTCGCCCTGGACAAGCGCTACGTGGAGAAGGTGCTCAGCGTGATGAGCACCTGCGGGATGTACGACTACTCCGGTAGCTGGGTGTACAGCGTCGGCATGCCGGCCAAGAGCGGCGTCGGGGGCGGCATTATGGCGGCCCTGCCCGGCCAGTTCGGTCTCGGCATCTTCTCGCCACCTCTGGACAGGAAAGGCAACAGCGTTCGCGGCATCCGCGTGTGCGAGGAACTGTCGCAGGATTTCGGGCTGCACCTGTTCAAGGTGGCCAGGGCGACTTCCTCGTCGGTACTCAGAGCCAGCTACGACGCCTCCGCCATCACCTCCAAGCGCATCCACCACGAGAGCGAGCGCGACATACTGCACCGCCATGGAGGAGGCATCCGGGTCTATGAACTCCAGGGCGAACTCATGTTCGGCTCCACCGACTCGGTGATCAAGGCCATCGTCGGGAATATCGACGGCACCAGACACGTGATCGTGGATTTCGGCCGGGTCGTGGAGATCGACAGTGCATCCTCCAGGCTGCTGGCGACCCTGGCCGGCACGCTCCAGGCACAGGGCAGGCAACTCTATTTCACGGGGACCGATGACAAGTTTGCGTTCCGGCGGCTCCTCACGAAGGGCACGCCGGGCGTCGATGCGGCGTCCCTGCTGCGTTTTGCCGAGAAGGACCGGGCCCTGGAGTGGTGCGAGGATGAGCTGATCGGCAGCCATCAGCCTGGCTTCGGTGACGATGCCGAGATCCCGCTGGAGGGTCAGTACCTGTGCCGGGGACTGGCCCCCGAAGAGATGGCCATGCTCTACCGGGCTTGCCGGAAACGGACATTCGCGGCCGGCGAGGTGGTGTTTCGGGCCGCAGAGCCGGGCGAGTCGTTCTTCCTGATCGTGGCGGGCCGGGTCGACATCGTCGTCAGGATCCAGGGCCGACGAGAGCGGCGCCTGGCCACGATCCGGGCCGGCATGTCTTTCGGTGAATTCGCCATGGTCACCGAGCCCGTCCGATCGGCCGAGGCCCGCGCAGTCACCGCAACCACGTGTTACGAGGTGGCTTTTGAGAAACTGGGTGAATCCCTCAAGGCCAGGCTCCTGGCTGCGGTCGCCAGGGAGCTCTCCCGGCGCCTGACCAAGGAGGCGCGTGAGCTGCAACTGCTCGGCGGCCCGTTGTAAGAACTCAGCGGTATGGCGGGGCCCCGGGGCCCGGCTGTCAGCGCTCCGCCAGCTCCGCGTCCAGGATCCCTATCGCCTCTCGGGTCATGTCCGCCAGCTTGCGCGTCCATTCCACCCAGTCGCTTTGGGTGTCATAGGCCCAGTAGAAGCCGTTGCGTATCGCCGTGTCCTCGCGAAGCTGCCTGAAGTCAAATTCGACACGGCGGACCGGTTCGTTGATGACCGCCGCATGGCTCGTGTCCCGGCCGCCCTCGGAGTAGAAATGAACCCGGTTCATAAGCACGTCGTTCAGACGCTCGACCGAGCCCCGCCACCACGAAAAGTTCTGATCTACCACCGCCTGAGTGGCGTACAGCTCCGCAATGTCGCGTTTCAGCCGTTCCGACCGCAGACGCGCGAACATGCCGGATGCAACCATCTCGTCATAGGCCGATCGCTGTATGAACAGAGCCGGCAGGTGGTCCACGTAGATCAGGCCGATCTCGAATTTCCGGACATCGTCATCGAGGATGCGGCCGGCTATGAACGAGTCGCTGACATGCCTTACCGCGTCGAAATTCCGTTCCAGGAACGGCAGAAGATCGTCCGAGTACCGGAGGAAGCTCTGCAGGTCTTCCCGCAAACGTTCGAGGTACCTGGTCTCGGCCTCACGGAGGTCCCGGTCCTGCCGCCAGTCGTCCAGCTGGAGAGCGGCGAACAGGCCGATGAATACAACGACCAACTCGGCTGTGAGAGATCGCCAATCGAGATTTGCAAGTCGCGTCACGGTGGATACCTCGTCCGGGAAGACTACTGCCACTGCCCCGGGGTTATCCGCTTCGGACCACGGACGGGCCCCCAGGCAAGACTGCAAGAGATCCTGCTTTGCGGTTTCTCGGGCCGGCTGCCTGTGGCCACAAGCAGAAGTCCCGTCATCGAAATGACCGTCTTGAACCCCTGCCGTTAGACTTCAATGTGCAGGCCCTTATGTAGCATTCATCCAGCGGCAATCTACGGGCGCGGGTCGATGAGCTCCGGTGTCAGCCTTCCTTGAGCGTCGCCATATCTATTACGAACCGGTAGCGCACGTCCCCGCGCTTCATGCGTTCGTAGGCCTCTCCGATATTGCTGATGTCGAGCATCTCGATGTCGCAGCTGATGCCTTGTTCGGCACAGAAGTCGAGCACCTCCTGCGTCTCTGGCATTCCGCCGATGGCGGAGCCGAGGATCGAGCGGCGGCCAAGGACCATTGGGAAAGCATCGATGGGCGGCGACAGCGGCGTCAGCTGACCTACCAGCAGATAGACCCCGTCCACGCCGAGGCAGGCAATGTAAGGGTTGAGATCGTGCTCCACGGGTACGGTATCGAGGATGTATTGGAGCGTACCGGCCGCCTGTTTCATTTGCTCGTCATCTCCACTGATCACGACATGATCGGCGCCGTTGCGCTTGCCTTCCTCGACCTTGGCGGCCGTGCGGGTGAACAGCGTGACCTCGGCGCCCATGGCCTTCCCGATCTTGATCCCCATATGCCCCAGGCCGCCCATGCCGACCACTCCGACCCTGTCGCCCGGTTTGACGCCAACGTGCCGCAGCGGCGAGTAGGTCGTTATGCCTGCGCACAGGATCGGCGCCGCGGAGGCCGGGTCAAGGCCTTCGGGCAGGTGCACCACAAACCGCTCACTGACCAGTAGACGCTCGGAATAGCCGCCATAAGTGGTCTTGCCGTCGTGGCGATCGACACCGTTGTAAGTAAATACAGGCCCTTGGACACAATACTGTTCCAGCCCCTTCGTGCAGCTTGAGCACTCTCGGCACGAGTCCACCAGGCACCCCACGCCCACCATGTCACCGGCCTTGAAACCGGTGACCGCGGGTCCCACGGCCGTCACGCGGCCGATGATCTCGTGGCCCGGCACGACAGGATAAGTGGTCATGCCCCAGTCGTTCTCTACGAAATGGATATCGGTATGGCAGACGCCGCAGTAGAGGACTTCTATCGACACATCATCGGAACGTGGTTGGCGTGGCTCATACTGCCACGGCGCAGGGGTGGAACCGGGTGATTGGGCGGCATACGCTCGGGTGGCTCGATGGCTATTGTCGGGTGTCATGATTGCGTCTCACGAAAAAGCTGACTGGCCCGGAGGGCTCGACTGATCTTCAGGGCTTGTCGGGGCTCTGTCAAACGAGATGAATATCTGTCTTCAGCTCGTTGTCCTCTTTTAGGTAGCCCTCGAATCAGTGACTTCTGCATGGCCGCTTTGGGTCGGAAGCAGCCTGTCAGAATCGGCCTGGCTTGGGCCATCTATAGGGTCCGCTTAGGGCCAGCGCACATTAAGAGTGGGCCTTAGGGAGGGGGAACCGTAAGACTGGCCGAAAGGCGGCACCTGTCCTCCGCGGTCTGAGGGTGATCGGACGACCGACCGGAAGCAATATCGGTTGAAATAGAAGCATGTGGCGGCGCATCTCTGCGTGACTGCCGCCGCGACTCTGCAACGACTCGACCCGTGCGGCCCGCAGATGCCGGCTCCCCGGGCCGAGCCGGAACTGAGTACTGCGGTTACCAGCCCATTCGTGCCAACAGCTCGGCGAACCTGGCATCATCCCGCAGTCCGTCGAACCGCGGCCCAGCCTTGAGATATAGCACCTGGAAATTGCCCGCATCAACCGCTTTGGACAGCAAATCGAGCGCATCCTCATTGTTACCCAAGCCGAGGTGAACCACGGCCAGACTGAACGGTGAGGGATCCACTGACTGCTGGAGCTCCTCCAGAACGTCTACCGATTGTTCGTGCATGCCAGCTTGCCCATAGGCATGGCCGAGCGCGGACAGGTAAAGGGGGGCGCGTTCGGAAAGCTCCGTCGCAGACTCGAACAGACCAATGGCCTTTTCGTACTGCCCTTTCTGCTCGTATGCCAGGCCAAGGTAGTAATGCAGTGACGGATCACTTTGATCAAGATTCAGCGCGTCGTCGAAGTTTCGGATCGCCAGGTCGAAGTCCCGACTCAGGTAGTACACCTGACCCATGGCGTTTCTGACAGCCGTCGAAAGGGGGTCGAGTTTCAAAGCCCGCAGCGTAGGTTCGGTCGCCTCGTCGAACCTGCCGGATTCAGCATAGAACCAGCTCAGGCGCAACAGAGTGTCGACACTGTTCCGGTTCAGCTCCAGTGCACTGAGATATTCGACCTCGGCCAGTTCCGGGTCGAAATCCAGATAGTAGTGCACGCTGCCAAGCGCAACATGGGCTTCGGCCAATCGATCATCCAGATGCACAGCCTCCATCGCAGCCGCCCTGGCACGAGAGTCGATCTCATCCGGCTGCACGTACTCAAAAAAGGCGCTATCCACAAGGCACATCGCGAGCTGCGCATGAGGTACGGCGTAGGCAGGAGCCTGGTCGATGGCGTGCTGCAGGGTTTCGGCACCCTGTCGCATTTCCTGAGGGCTCCAGTTTTCGCACAGATACCGACCCTTCAGATACAGTTCATATGCAGCCGGATCGACCCGTCTCGATATTGCAAGGCTGGCCTTTTCATCTGGCGAGATCGTGACCCGGACCTGTCGCGCGATCTCCCGTGTCACCTCGTTGTACAAGGCCAGGATGTCACCAAGTTCCCGGTCAAAGTTGTCCGCCCAGATATGGCGGTCATTACGGGCGTCAATCAATTGTGTTGTTACCCTGACGACGTTGCCCGCCCTCAGAACGGAGCCTTCTATTGCCCCGTCGACATTCAGTTCGCCCGCGATTTCCGGCAGTGGCTTTTCGGCACCCGCATAGCGCATGGCCGTGGTTCGTGAGATAACGTGGAGCGCATCGATCTTTGATAGCTCGGTGATCAACGCGTCGTGCATCCCCTCTACAAAGTAATCCTGATCAGGATCGTTCATCAGGTTTTCGAACGGCAGAACGACGACAGAACGGATCTGCCCCGACGCAACGATATTTGGTCCGGGCCCGGACTGCCGGAAATGATTCCACGCATATCCGCCCACCACCAGGACGACGACGCCGACGAGCAGATAATCCAATTTCCTGCGTGAGTTGCCAGTCCTGGCCCGGTCCGGCAGGGAATCGGATTCGCGCCGCAAGCCCTGTGGCGTGAGTTCAAATGCCCACGCTAGGAACAATGCGACGGGAAAACCGACGACCAGCAAAAAAAAGATCAGCCGCCCCGTCCAGTCCGGCAACTGGAGAAGCGAAGTGAGGACATCGGTTACCTGCATCAGCAGCCAGCTCAGGGCCACGTAGTAGATAGCGACGCGGAAGACGTTACGCCTTTTGAGTTCAGCAATAATCGTCATGTGATCGTGAGATCCACCGCTGCCGAGCCCCTGCAGAAGTCAACAGGGATGATACTACCTTGCCGGAAGGCGGTAACAGGTTCCGCTCCGGACAAAACGCACCGTCAGGCGAATGTCTGCCTTCGGCTGTGGTTTCAACCGATCGACGCAACACACTGGCCAAATCGTTCGGCGGGCGTTTCAAAGTCTAGAGTTTCTCGTGGCCTCTCGTTCAGTTGTCTGGCGACCGCGTTCAGTCGGTTCTGAGGAACGTGGACAGGTCCATGCCTTAGTACGGAAGGGATTCGAGGGGGCCGGGTCAGGCGATTGGCCGAAGGGTGGAATTCAGCCTGCGTCTACGGTGCGTCTACTGCTTCCAGTTATTGGATGCGATGTGGGCCGGCGTCCGTGGCGACTTCGTCCCGGCGGCCTCGACTCGATCGAACCGGATCGGAGGGATCAGCCGCCCTTGGCGGCCTTCCGGATCTTCTCCAGCAGGTGAAGCTGGGCGGCCGCGGCAGCCAGCTCGGCCTGGGCCGTGGCCACTTCGACCGCGCTGGTGCGTTCCTTGAGCATCTCCTCGGCACGCTGGCGTGCCTCTTCCGCCGCGGCGCCGTCCAGGTCCTTGGCGCGCATAGCGGTATCGGCGAGAACAGTGATCTTCTTCGGCTGGACTTCGAGGATGCCGCCGGAGACGTAGAAATAAAGCTCCGTAGCCTTCTCGTTGCCCTCGACGGCCGGCTGTACCCGGACGCCGCCCGGCTTCAGCCCGGTGAGCAGTGGCGCATGGTGGGGAGCGATACCGACCTCGCCCATCTGGGCGGGCGCAAAGACCATGGAGGCCTCGCCGCTGTAGATCTCGCCCTCGGCGCTGACGATGTCGACGTGGATTGTGCTCATGCTCTCACTCCCCGGGTTGGCGGCGGCCCGCGGCTACGGGCCGGTCGCCGGGATCACTGCAGGGTCTTGGCCTTCTCGACGGCCTCTTCGATGGTGCCGATCATGTAGAAGGCCTGCTCCGGCAGGCTGTCGTACTCGCCGTCGATGATGCCCTTGAACCCGCGGATGGTGTCCGCCAGGCTCACATACTTTCCGGGCGAGCCTGTGAAGGTCTCGGCCACGAAGAAGGGCTGCGACAGGAAGCGCTGGATCTTCCGCGCCCGGGACACGGCCTGCTTGTCCTCTTCGGACAGCTCGTCCATGCCGAGGATGGCGATAATGTCCTGCAACTCCTTGTAGCGCTGCAGGGTCGCCTGGACGGCGCGGGCGGCCTCGTAATGGTCCTCTCCGATGACCAGTGGGTCCAGCAGCCGGCTGGTGGAGTCCAGCGGGTCCACGGCCGGATAGATTCCGAGTTCGGCGATCTGGCGGGACAGCACCAAGGTTGCGTCCAAGTGGGCGAAGGTCGTCGCGGGCGACGGATCCGTCAGGTCGTCCGCGGGCACGTACACGGCCTGGAAGGACGTAATGGACCCGGTATTGGTGGAGGTGATTCGCTCCTGCAGCACGCCCATCTCCTCGGCGAGCGTCGGCTGGTAGCCTACCGCCGAGGGCATGCGGCCGAGCAGCGCGGACACCTCGGTGCCGGCGAGGGTGTAGCGGTAGATGTTGTCGATGAACATCAGCACGTCGCGGCCTTCGTCACGGAAATGCTCCGCCATGGTCAGGCCCGACAGGGCCACGCGGAGGCGGTTGCCTGGCGGCTCGTTCATCTGCCCGTATACCAGGGCCACCTTGTCGAGGACGCTGGCGTCCTTCATTTCGTGGTAGAAGTCGTTGCCCTCACGGGTCCGCTCGCCGACCCCGGCGAACACCGAATAGCCACTGTGCTCGATGGCGATGTTCCGGATCAGCTCCATCAGCGCCACCGTCTTGCCCACGCCGGCGCCACCGAACAGGCCGATCTTGCCGCCCTTGGCGATGGGCATGATCAGGTCGATAACTTTGATGCCGGTCTCCAGGATCTCCACCGATGCGGCCTGATCCTCGTAGGTCGGCGCCGGGCGGTGGATAGGCAGCCGCTCCTTCTCGCCGATCGGACCGGCCTCGTCCACGGGCTCGCCGAGCACGTCCATGATCCGGCCGAGGGTGGCCTCGCCCACCGGCACCGTAATCGGGCCGCCCGTGTTGTTGACCGCCATGCCGCGCTTGAGGCCCTCGGAGGACCCCATGGCGATGGTCCTGACCACGCCGTCGCCAAGCTGCTGCTGGACTTCCAGCGTCAGGCCGGCTTCGTCGATCTTCAGCGCATCGTAGATCTGCGGGATGCTGTCTCTCGGGAACTCCACGTCCACCACGGCGCCGATAATCTGGACAGTTTTTCCGGTGCTCATCAATCGATTCCTCTCAAACGAATTCTTGTCGCGGGGTCGTCAGACCGCCGCCGCGCCGCCGACGATCTCGGACAGCTCCTGTGTAATCGCCGCCTGGCGTGCCTTGTTGTAGGCCAGCTGCAAGCCGTCGATCAGCTTGCCGGCGTTGTCTGTTGCGCTCTTCATGGCGACCATCCGCGCCGCCATCTCGCAGGCTACGTTTTCCACCGCCGCCCGGTAGACCTGGGACTCGATGTAGCGGGCCAGAACGCCCGGCAACAGCTCGGCGGCGTCCGGCTCGTAGATGTAATCCCACTGCGCCTGGAGTTCGTCCGCGTCCGGCGTCTCCACCGGCATCAGGGTCCGCACCGTGGGCTTCTGGCTCATGGTGTTGACGAAGGAGTTGTAGACGATGAACACCCGGTCCACCGTCTTCTCGCTGAAGCTGTCGAGCATCACCTGGATGGTGCCGATCAGGTCACGCACGTGGGGCACGTCGCCGAGGTCGGTCACTGCCGCGACGATGTTCACGTTGATCCGGCGGAAGAACTGGCGCGCCTTGCGGCCCATGACGCAGAGATCCACTTCCACGTCCTTGCTTTGCCACTCGCGGATCTCGCCGAGCATCATCCTGAACATGTTGGCGTTCAGGCCGCCGCACAGACCGCGGTCCGTCGAGATGACAATGTAGCCGACCCGCTTGATGTCGGGGCGCTCCTGCAGCAGCGCCACCCGCTTATCCGGGTTGGCCATGCGCAGGTGGCCGATCACCGTGCGGATCTGCTCGGCATAGGGCCGGGATGCTTCCATCCGGTCCTGAGCCTTGCGCATCTTGCTCGCCGCGACCATCTCCATGGCCTTGGTGATCTTCTGCGTGTTCTTGATGCTCGTGATCTGCGAGCGGATTTCCTTGCCGACGGCCATTTACGTCTCCGGATCAGTAACTGCCGGTGGTGGCGAATTCTTCTACCGCCGTCTTCATCTCGGCTTCTAACTCGTCATTCCAGTCGCCGGTCTCGTTGATCTTGTCCATCAGCTCGCCGTAATTGGTCCGCATGTGAGCGTGCAGGCCCTTCTCGAAGGCCAGCAGTTTCTTGTCGTCCACCTTGTCGGTGAAACCGGAATTCACGGCATACAGGGTGGTGGCCATCTCGGCGACGGACATGGGGCTGTACTGGGGCTGCTTGAGAAGCTCCGTGACCCGCTTGCCACGGTCTAGCTGCCGGCGTGTGGCCTCGTCCAGATCGGAGGCGAACTGGGCAAAGGCCGCCAGCTCGCGGAACTGGGCCAGGGCAAGGCGCACGCCGCCGCCAAGCTTCTTGATGATCTTGGTCTGGGCTGCACCGCCCACCCGGGAAACTGAAAGACCGGCGTTGATGGCCGGCCGGATGCCGGCGTTGAAGAGGTCGGACTCCAGGTAGATCTGTCCGTCGGTGATCGAGATCACGTTGGTAGGCACGAAGGCGGACACGTCGCCGGCCTGGGTCTCGATGATCGGCAGGGCCGTCAGCGAACCCGTCTTGCCCTTGACCTTGCCGCCGGTGAGCTTCTCCACGTATTCGGCGTTGATGCGGGCGGCCCGCTCCAACAGGCGCGAGTGGAGGTAGAAGACGTCACCGGGATACGCCTCGCGGCCCGGCGGGCGACGCAGCAGAAGCGATACCTGGCGATAGGCCCAGGCCTGCTTGGTCAGGTCGTCGTAGATGATGAGCGCGTCTTCGCCCTTGTCCCGGAAGTACTCGCCCATGGAGCACCCGGCGTAGGGCGCGATGTATTGCAGCGCCGCCGACTCGGCCGCGCCGGCGGCCACGACGATGGTGTGCGCCATGGCGCCATGCTCTTCGAGCTTGCTGACCACGTTGGCAATAGAGGACTGCTTTTGCCCCACCGCCACGTAGATGCATTTGATGCCAGTGCCCTTCTGGTTGATGATCGTGTCGATGGCCACCGCCGTCTTGCCGGTCTGCCGGTCGCCGATGATCAGCTCACGCTGGCCGCGGCCGACGGGCACCATGGAATCGATGGACTTAAGCCCGGTCTGCACCGGCTGGCTCACCGACTGCCGCTGGATCACGCCAGGGGCGACCTTTTCGATGGGAGAGGTTTCGCTGGCCTCGATGGGGCCCTTGCCGTCCACCGGTATACCCAGCGGATTGACGACCCGCCCCAGCATGGCCTCGCCCACTGGCACCTCGAGGATGCGGCCGGTGGTCTTAACCTTGGCGCCCTCGGAGATGTGCTTGTAATCACCGAGCACGACGGCGCCCACAGAATCCTGCTCCAGGTTCAGGGCCAGCCCAAAACTGTTTTCCGGCAACTCGAGCATCTCACCATAGGCGACGTCCGCCAGGCCATGGACCCGGATGATGCCATCGGTGACCGATACGACCGTGCCTTCGTTGCGGGCCTCCGTGGAGGCCTGAAAGTGCTCGATCTTCTGTTTGATGAGATCGCTGATCTCGGATGCCTTGATTGACATTTAATGTTCCTCTCAGTGAGTCAAGGCGCCAGCAAGCCGGTCTAGCCGACCGCGAAGGGAGCCGTCGATGACGATGTCTCCGGACCGCAGGATCGCGCCACCCAGGAGGGAGGCATCGATATCGCAGCTCAGCCGGACGTCCTTGCCGAGACGTTTCTTCATCGCCCCGGCAAACTGTTCTTTCTGTTCCTCGGAGAGCGGCACCGCCGACAGGACTTCCACGTCGGCCACGTTCTCGTACTCGTCTCTGAGGCGTACGTATTCCGCCGCGATCCACGGCAGGCAGGTGAGGCGGCCGTTCCCGGCCAGCAGCCGGATCAGGTTCTGCTGCAACTCGCCTGCACGCTCGCCACAGATATCGATCACGAGATCGGCCAGGGCCTGCGGGTCCGCGTCCGGTCTGAACAGGAGGTCGTTGAACCCCTCGTCCTCGACGACGCTGGAAGCGAGGGCGAGAGCCTCTGCCCACTGGGAAAGCGAGTTCTGGGCGCGTGCAATCTCGAAGACAGCCTTGGCGTAGGGTCGTGCGACGATAGTGTGGTCGGACATGGGTCAGTCCCGCCTTCAGAGCTCGGAAGCGAGTTTGGCCAGCAACTGCTGGTGGGTAGCGGGATCGATCTCCCGCTCCAGCAGCTGTCGGGCCCCGCTGACTGCGATAGCGGCAACCTCGCCCCGAAGGGCGTCCTTGGCACGGCTGGCTTCCTGGGAGATCTCGGCCTTGGCCTGGGTGATCAGCCGCTCCCCTTCTGAGATGGCGTCCGTCCTCGCCTCATCGACGATCTCGCGGGCACGCTTCTCGGCCTGCTGGATGATCTCCGCCGCCTTCTCGCGGGACTCGCGCACGGTCTCCTCGAAGCGGGCCTGGGCATCCTCGAGTGCCTTGCGGCCGTCCTCCGCCGCGGCAAGGCCATCGGCGATCTGCTTGCGTCGCTCATCCAGGGCGCCGACCAGCGGCGGCCAGATGTACCTCATGCAGAACCAGACGAACACGATCATGGCGATCGTCTGACCCAACAAGGTCATGTTGAAATCCACTTTGGACCTCCTAGCGGATCGGTGTCAGTGGAAGGCGATCCCGCGGTCAGCCGCCGGCCGCCGCCTGGAACTGACCGATAAACGGGTTGGCGAAGGTGAAGAACAGCGCGATACCGACGCCGATCATGGCCACCGCGTCGAGCAACGCAACGACGATGAACATCTTCACCTGCAGCATGGGCACCAGCTCGGGCTGACGCGCTGCGCCTTCCAGGAAGCGGCCGCCGAGCAGGCCCATGCCTACGCCGACGCCCAGGGCGCCCAGGCCGATCAGGATCGCAACAGCGATCGCGGTCATGCCAATTACAGTTTCCATCGAGATCTCCTGACTAGGTAATGATGGCTAAGGGTCCGTTGCTCAATGTTCCTCGTTCGCGAGAGCGAGGTAGACGATGGTGAGCATCATGAAAATAAAGGCCTGGAGGAGGACGATAAGGATATGAAACACCGCCCAGGCAAAATGCAGCGGCAACTGCCAGATACCCAGCAGCGCGATGAGGATGAAGATCAGCTCGCCGGCGAACAGGTTGCCGAACAGCCGCAGGGACAACGACAGGGGCTTGGCCAGCAAGGCCACGCCCTCGAGGATGAAGTTGAACGGGATGGCAATCGGATGGTTGAAGGGCTGAAGGGTCAGCTCCTTGGTGAATCCCGAGATGCCTTTGGCCTTTATGCTGTAGAAAATGATCAGCACGAACACCGACAGCGACATGGCGAAAGTGACGTTGACGTCGGTGGTGGGAACGACCTTGAGGTAGGGGATACCTATCATGCCCGCCGTCCAGGGCAGCCAGTCCACGGGGATCAGATCCATCATATTCATCAGGAAGACCCAGACGAATACCGTCAGGCCCAGTGGCGCCAGCAGCTTGCTCTCGCCATGGAAGGTCTCCTTGACGCTGGTGTCCACGAATTCCACCAGGGACTCGACCATGGCCTGGAATCGTCCGGGGACACCGGTGGTGGCCCGCTGGGCCACCCGCCAGAACAGGAACAGGAACAGGGAGCCTAGGACCACCGAGAAGAACATGGAGTCCACGTTCAAGGTCCAGAAATTGCCCTGACAGTGGTTCCAGACCCACTCGCCGTCGACTTTACAGACCTGCAGGTTCTGCAGGTGATGACCGATGTATCCGCTCGTGGTTTCCGGATGTGCTGCCGACATCGCTGCTACTCGTCAACTCGTCATCGATTGGCCCGAAAACCGGGACGACACCAGGGAGATCAGCACGATCCCCTGGGACGCCAGGAATCCGGCGAAAAGCCACCCCGGCCTGAGGGGCCGGACCAGCATGAATACCACCGCGAACAACGCCGCCGTCAGCAACCATTTGCCGGCGGCCCCGACGTAGGTCGCGGTCAATGCGCGACGGGGATCCCCCATCAGGCTCCCGGCGAACATACGTAGCGCCAGAAACGAATTCGGCACCACACAGATCAGACCGCCCAGGAGCGCCGAATAAGCGGCGACCGTTCCTGCCCAGACCTGCCCCGCGGCGGCCACCGCCAGCCCCACGCCCAACTGGGCCAGCAGGATCCTGAACATGGCCGGCAAGGGATTGTTCTCAGGCGAAACGCCCACTGTGCCGGTATCCCCTGGCAATTAAAAACGCCACTTTCGCCCCTCAAGGCGTCGGGTGGCGTCCCGGCTGGATCGCGACATCAGCCGACGCCAGCCATAGCCCCATTATTATACGGGCTGGCGTTTCGGCAGTGCAACGCAACCGGTCAGCGAATATGGGCGAGGATGCCCTCTAGTTCATCGAGGCTGTTGTAGCGGATCACGACCTGGCCCCGGCCCTTGCCAGACTGCCGCAGGACCACGCTGGCGCCTAGCCGCTCGCCCAGTTCGTTCTCCAGGCGAGCCACATCCGGGTCCGGCTGTCTGGGGGTGCCGGGGCTTTTGCCTGGGAGGACCAGGCGCTTCACCAGGCGCTCGGTCTCCCGGACCGACAGGCCGGCGGAGGCTACCTTCCGTGCCGCCGCCAGCTGGGCGGCGGCATCGGTCAGTCCGAGCAGGGCCCGGGCGTGTCCCATCTCCAGTTCCCGCCGTTCCACCATCACCTTGACCTCCTCGCCGAGATCGAGGAGCCGCAGCAGGTTGGTAACCGCGGCCCGGGATCGCCCGACAGCCTCGGCGGCCCGCTGGTGGGTCATTCCGAATTCCTCGATCAACCTTTCCAGCGCACGGGCTTCCTCCAGGGGATTGAGGTTCTCCCGCTGGATATTTTCGATCAGCGACATCGCCACGGCGGCCTCGTCGGGCACGTCCCGGATCACCGCCGGGATCTCCTCCAGGCCGGCAAGCTGGGCGGCGCGCCAGCGCCGTTCGCCGGCGATGATCTCGAAGCCAGCCTCATCCGGGAGGGGTCGGACGACGATAGGCTGGACCACGCCCTGGGCACGGATGGAGCTGGCCAGCTCCTCGAGGGATTCGGGGCGCATGTCCTGGCGTGGCTGAAAACGCCCCCTCCGGAGCAAGTCCACCGGTACCCTGCGGAGCGTCTCCCCGACCGGCGCCGAATCGTCCCCGGGGGCCCTCTGGGCGCGGGGCGTGCTCAGGAGGGCGTCGAGCCCCCGCCCAAGTGTTCGGCGCTTGGCGGCCATCGTTCGTCTCTCTCGAAGTAATGCCCCTGGGAGGCGGGAAAGTGTAACAGAGCTCAGCCGGCACCCGGCGCCGTCTGCTCCTCCCGCCGGATGATTTCGCCGGCCAGGGCCAAGTAGGCCAGTGCGCCCCGGGAATACTTGTCGTGGTACATGGCGGGCAGTCCGAAACTCGGCGCCTCCGCCAGGCGCACGTTGCGAGG
The DNA here is from genome assembly GCA_024640085.1 of Gammaproteobacteria bacterium. Taxonomy (GTDB): domain Bacteria; phylum Pseudomonadota; class Gammaproteobacteria; order Steroidobacterales; family XN24; genus JAHEFR01. The sequence continues at coordinate 56,306 of JAHEFR010000008.1, read as the reverse complement.
GATCACGGTCCGGTAGACCTTGCTGCCGAAATGCATGATGAGCTGGCTCGAGACCTCGTTGGCCAGGTTGTTGCGGGGATCGAACATCGTCCGGAGGAGCCCTTCGAGCTGGAGGGCTGGGTTCACGGCGTCCCGGATCTGCTCGACCGTCGACAGTAGCGACGACAGGCCCTCCAGGGCGTAGTACTCGCACTGCATCGGGATCAGCACACCGGTGGCCGCGGTGAGGGCGTTCACCGTCAGCATGTTGATCGACGGCGGGCAGTCGATGAGGATGTAGTCATAGTCGCCCGCCAGGGGCTCGAGGGCGGAATGCAGACGGGTCTCCCGTCCGAATTCGTTCAGGAGCCTCACCTCCGCCGCCGTGAGATCGGCGTTGGCCGGGATGAGGTCGAAGTCCCCCTGCCCGGATTTCAGGATCGTCCCTTTCGCCTCCGCATCGCCCATGAGGACGTCCAGGGCGGACACCTCCAGGTCGTTCTTGTCGATGCCACAGCCCATGGTGGCATTGCCCTGGGGATCCAGGTCCACCATCAGCACCCGCCGTTCGTTCGCTGCCAGGGATGCGGCGAGATTCACGGCGGTGGTGGTCTTGCCCACCCCGCCCTTCTGATTGGCTACGGCGATTATCCTGGTCATCGATCTCTAGGTTCCGGTCCCCGGCCTATCACGACCAGGTGGCGTTCCGCGTCTGTCCCGGGCACGGCGAGCTTGTGCTTCCCGGCGATCCGCCAGCCCTCCGGCAGCCCCGTCAGCTCCTCCCGTTGCAGCCGACCCTTCATGGCCACCAGCCTCCCCGACGGTGCGCACAGGTGGCCCGCGAGACGGACGAATTCCGGCAGGCTGGCGAAGGCGCGACTGAGGACGGTATCAAAGCCTTCGTCCCCGGGATAGTCCTCGACGCGGGCCTTCACCACCCGCGCATTGCCAATGCCGAGTTTGCCGATGGCGTGGGTCATGAACCGGGTCTTCTTGCCATTGCTGTCCAGCAGGAGAAATTCGAGTCCCGGTCGTGCAACCGCCAGCGGGATCCCGGGGAGCCCCGGTCCGGAACCCACGTCCACGATCCGGTTCCCCGTAAGGGCCGGCAACGCGCTCAGGCTGTCCAGCAGGTGACGGGACACCATATCGGACGGCTCGGTGACAGCCGTCAGCTTGTAGGTCCTGTTCCACTTCGCCAGCAGAGCCAGGAACTCTACCAACGCGTCGACCTGGGATGCGGACAGGTCATGACCCAGGACGGCGAGCCCTCTCTCCAGCTCCGTTCTCGGCACCGTGCCAGCCAACAAAAACGCTCCTCCATCGGGGCCGCGGAGTATACCGCTTCGACGTACAGTGCCGGTCACGGCAGAAAAAGGCCGCGACCCTCGCGAGCCGCGGCCAATCCCCGGTGCGGGGAGGATGTCCACTGTGAAAGTGTCGCCGGGCTAGCGGCTGCCGCCACGACCTCCGCCGCCCTGCCGGCCGGCTCCGCTGCCGTCGTGCAGATGCTGCCTTTTGTTCCGCCGATCGCGGGCCTGTGCCTGCTCCTCCGGCGTCATGGACTGCCAGCGCTGCTGATGCTCTTCCCGTATCTGCTGGCGCTCCTCCGGACTGAGGCTCTGCCATTGCTGCCGGCGCTCCTCACGGCGGGCCTGCATCTGTTCGGTCACCCGGGCTTGCTCTTCCGGGCTCATGGCCTCCCAACGCTCCCGCTTCTGGGTACGGACGGCTTCGCGTTCCTCTGGCGTCATCGCCGCCCAACGCTCGCGCATTGCCTGGCGTTCCTCCATCGTCAGGGTGGGGTCCTGAATCCGGGCTCGCATGCGCTGAGTCTGCTGGACCTCGGTGGCCTGGTTGGTGTCCTGGCTATCCGCCTCCTGCGCGTTGACGAACTGTGCGCCCATGGCCAATGCGGCCGCCGCCAGCGTGACAAGGTATCGTCTCATTTCGTTCCTCCGGGGCAACCGCCCGAATCCTTGAAGCTCAATGACTACAACGCCCGGCGGCCCTGGCGGTTGACAGGATCGGTGCCGGTGTTCGGTTTCTCAGGTTGTTTTGCCGGTCAGAGGAAGTGCCAGGAGTTCACGTACCCCCATGACACGCTATAAAACTATGACCGGTGGGCCCCCGCCGGATCACGGAGTCCGGAGTGCCTCCCGGCGGTCAGGACAACGCTATGACCCGCACCACCGGCCGGATCAGGCCTTGACCAGGAGCGCCATGAACTGGTCTACGGGGGTGGCCTCCAGGGTAGCCTGATCAGAGCACAGGCTCTTCAGACGCTCGAACTGGACCGGGCTCAGCTTGCCCTGCAGACTGCTCTCGAACTTCTTCACCAGAACGGGGATGCCTTCCTCGCGGCGTTTCCTGTGCCCGATGGGGAACTCCACCTCCACCCGGGAGGTGGCGCTGCCGTCTTTGAAGAAGACTTGCACCGCGTTACCGATATATCGCTTTTCGGCATCGTAGTAGTCCCGGGTGAAGCGCGGGTTTTCCTTGACCTTCATCTTGCCCCGCAGGACATCGATGCGGGGATCGGTCGCCACCGAGTCTTCGTAATCCCCACCGGTCAGCCTTCCGAACAAGAGCGGCACGGCGACCATGTACTGGATGCAGTGATCCCGGTCTGCCGGATTGTCCAGAGGCCCGGTCTTGTCGATGATCCGCACCCCCGGCTCCTGGGTCTCGATGACGACTTCCTTGACGTCCTCGACCCGCTCCGCGACTTCTGCATGGAGCTGCATGGCGCACTCGACGGCGGTCTGGGCGTGGAATTCGGCCGGGTAGGAGATCTTGAACAGCACGTTCTCCATCACATAGCTGCCGAAGGTCTGGGGGAACGTGAACGCCTTGCCGCCGAACAACACGTCGTAGAAACCCCACCGCGGCGCCGACAGCGCCGACGGATACCCCATCTCCCCGGTCATGGCCATCAACGCCAGGCGCACGCCCCGGCTGGTGGCGTCTCCCGCCGCCCAGCTCTTGCGGGACCCGGTGTTGGGAGCGTGCCGGTAAGTCCGGAGCGCGCCACCGTCGATCCAGGCGTTGGATACGGCGTTGATGATCTGGTCCCGGCTGGCCCCCAGCATTCCGGCCACGACGGCCGTGGTAGCAACCCTGACCAGCAACACGTGATCCAGCCCCACCCGGTTGAAGCTGTTCTCCAGGGCGATGACTCCCTGGATCTCGTGGGCCTTGATCATTCCCGTCAACACGTCGCGCACCGTCAGCGGGTCGCGACCCTCGGAGGAGGCCTGACGGCTCAGGTAGTCGGCTACGGCGAGGATGCCGCCCAGGTTGTCCGACGGATGGCCCCATTCGGCGGCAAGCCAGGTGTCGTTGAAGTCGAGCCAGCGGATCAGGGCACCGATGTTGAAAGCCCCCAGCACCGGGTCCAGCTCGAAACTGGTCCCCGGCACCCGGCTGCCTCCCGGCATCGTCGCGCCGGGCACGACCGGACCCAGCAACTTGGTGCAGGCCGGGTAGTCCAGGGCCTGGAAACCGCAGGCCAGGGTGTCCATCAGGCAATAGCGGGCCGTCTCGTAGGCGATCTCGCTGGAGATCTCCGCGCCGGCGACGTAATCGGCGATGCTGGCCAGGACTGAATCGGGCTCCGGGCGCTTCGCGGAACGGATATCCACTGAAGACATGTTGGCTCCTGTCGGGATGTGTCGGGGCGGTCCGCCGGAGCCGTGCCCGGCGGACCGTGGAGTTCAGGCTCTCTGGTCGATCGGCACCCAGGTCTGCAGCGTGGGACCGATGTAGTCTGCGGCCGGCCGGATCAGGCGGTTGTTGGCGCGCTGCTCAAACACGTGGGCTGACCAGCCGGTGACCCGTGAACACACGAAAATGGGCGTGAACAGGGGCGTCGGGATGCCGAGAAAATGGTAGGCCGACGCGGTATAGAAATCGGCGTTTGCGAACAGCTTCTTCTCGTCCCACATGACCTTCTCAATGGCTTCCGACACGGCGTACAGGCGATCGTCGCCGACCTCCTCCGAGAGCTGCTTCGAGAATGCCTTGTTGACCTTGTTGCGGGGATCCGACGTGGTGTAGACGCGGTGGCCGAAGCCCATGATCTTTTCCTTGCGCGCCAGCATCTCGCGGGTGCCGGCGTCCGCATCCTCGGCGCTGGAGAAGCGCTGGATGAGTTCCATGGCGGCCTCGTTGGCGCCCCCGTGCAAGGGGCCCCGCAGGCAGCCGATGGCACCCGTGATCGCCGAGTGGAAGTCAGACAGGGTGGCGGCGATGACCCGGGCCGTAAACGTTGAGGCGTTGAACTCGTGTTCCGCGTAGAGGATCAGGGACACCGACAACACGTGGCGGTGGAAGTCGCTCGGCGGCTGGTCGTGCAGCATGTGAAGGAAATGGCCGGCGACGGTATCGTCGTCCGTCACCGTGTCGATTCGCTTGCCGTCGGCATGGAACCGGTGCCAGTACAGGAGCATGGAGGGGAAGGACGCCACCAGGCGGTCGGCCATCTCTTCCTGGCGGCTGAAGTCGCCCTCGGGCTCCACGTTGCCCAGCACCGAGCATCCGGTCCGGAGCACGTCCATGGGGTGGGTCGTGGCCGGGATCTTCTCCAGGGTTTCCTTCACCATGGGTGGCAGGTCCCGCATGCCCATGAGGCGCTTGACGTAGGCATCAAGCTCGGCCTGGTTAGGCAACTTGCCGTGGATCAGCAGGTGGGCAACCTCCTCGAAAGTCGCGTTATCCGACAGATCGTAAATGTCGTACCCGCGATAGGTCAGTCCCGCGCCTTCCTTGCCCACGGTGCAGATGGCCGTTTCACCGGCGTTGACACCGGCCAGTCCGCCGGCTGCTTTGTTTTCGCTCATGAGCTGTCTCCTGATGTTTCCCCCTGACCGCCGATCAGTCGTCCTCTCCGGCGAACAGGTCGTCCAGCTTCCTTTCGTATTCGTGATATCCCAGGACCTCGTACAACTCCGCCCTCGTCTGCATCAGGTTCAGCACAGATTTCTGGGTGCCTTCCCGACGCAGCGCTTCGAAGACTGCCGTGGCGGCGTTACTCATGGCCCTGAAAGCTGACAATGGATACAGGGCAAGAGCCACGCCGGCGTCGCCGAGTTCGGCGGTCGTGAATAGTGGTGTCCTGCCGAACTCCGTGATGTTGGCGAGCACTGGCACGCTGACCACGGAAGTAAACTCGCGGTATTCCTCGAGGGTCGTCAGGGCCTCGGCAAAGATCATGTCCGCGCCGGCTTCCACGTAGGCCGCGGCGCGGTCCAGCGCCGCCTGCTGCCCCTCGACGGCGTGGGCGTCGGTCCTGGCCATGACCACGAACCGCCCGTCCGGCCTCGCGTCCACTGCCGCCCGGATCCGGTCGCACATCTCCCCGGCCGGCACCAGCGCCTTGCCGGGCCTGTGGCCGCAGCGCTTGGACTGGACCTGGTCCTCGATGTGCATGCCCGCCGCGCCGGCCCGGGTAAGGTCCCGCACCGTGCGCGCAATCATGAAAGCCTGTCCCCAGCCCGTGTCGGCGTCCACCAGAAGCGGCAACTCCGTGGCGCCGGCGATGCGTCGCACATCTTCGCAGACGTCGTTGAGGCTGGTGATGCCTAAGTCCGGCAGACCGAACGACGAATTGGCCACGCCGGCGCCGGAAAGATACAGGGCGCGAAACCCAGCCCGCTCTGCCAGCAGGGCCGAGTAGGCGTTTACCGTGCCCACAACCTGCAGAGGCCGTTCGACCTCGAGAGCCTTCCAGAGGCGGTTGCCTGCGGAGGATGGTGTCATTGGCGGGCTCCGAATGTGTTGGCTGCCGTATCGGCAGGGTGGCCCCCGAGTTTACCGCAGTGCGGCATACCGTGGCACGGTGACGTTAGTCGTAGATGTCGACCACTGTGCGGCCCTTGACCTTGCCCTCCAGGTAGCCGTGAAAAACCTCGCCCAGGCCGCTCAGGGGCACGGTCCGCGTACCGATCAGGTCCAGCCGGGTCGGCATCAGGTCCGTCGCCAGCCTCTCCCACACCTTCAACCGGGCGGGCCGCGGCGTCGCCACAGAGTTGATCCCGAGGAGATTCACGCCGCGCAGAATGAAGGGCATTACGGTGGTGTTCAGCTCGTGGCTTTCGGCCAGGCCGATGCTAGCGATACTGCCCCACCAGTCCATTGTGCGGGTAAGCCATGTCAAGGTCTCGCCGCCCAGGTTGTCCACGGCGCCGGCCCACTCGGCCTTCTCCAGTGGCCGGGAGCCAAGGTCCAGGTCGGATCGCAGCAGGACCTCCGAGGCCCCCAGATCCCTGAGGAACCCCTCGGCGTCGGCCTTGCCGGTCACTGCCGCCACCTGGTAGCCAAGCCCGGACAGCATGTTGACGGCCAGGCTTCCCACGCCGCCGCTGGCACCGGTCACCACCACCCTGCCCTTGTCGGGACTCAGTCCGTTTAACTCTAGCTTCACCACGGCCAGGCCGGCAGTGAATCCCGCGGTCCCCAGGCACATGGCCTTGAACGCGTCGATACCTTCGGGGATGGGAATCACCCAGTCGCCCCGAACCCTGACGTACTCGGAGTAGCCCCCGTCGTAGTCCTCGCCGAGACCGCAGCCGGTTACGAGCACGGGGTCGCCCGGCTTATAGCGGTCGTCTTCGGAACTCGCCACCTCGCCCGCCACGTCGATGCCGCCAACAAGCGGGAACCTCCGCATGATCCTTCCGGCGCCCGTGGCCGCCAGCGCGTCCTTGTAATTGACGCTGCTGTAACGGGCCCGGATCACGACATCACCCTCGTTGAGATCCGCGAGCGTGATGTCTTCCAGCCGGCCGGCGACTGTCTTGTCCTCCCGGTGAACCCGGTAGGCCCTGAACGGGTGTTTGATCTGTTCTGTCATCGCAAATTCCTCCGTGTCCGGTTATCCGCGGGTCGGGCGGATGCCTGGCGTGAAAGCCACACGCCCAGCCCCTGCGCGTTGAGCCGGATGTCGGCGCCGACGATCTCCTCCCGCCAGGCGGGGTCGGGATCACAACCATGGGCGTCCAGCCGCCCGTACAGGTATTCCCGGAGACGCGCCTCGAGAGCCTCCTCGTCACCCGGGCCCACCGCCAACGCCATATCGGCGTAGGCTCGCACATCCCGCTTGAGGTCCTGCGCCAGCCGCCCCAGATCCAGCACCCGGCTGTAGTGAGTCAGGTAGATCGCCGACGGCGTGAGGCTCATCAGCCGGTCAACGGTGGCAACGGCGGCCTCCGGGTCGAACTGAACCGGCGTGGTGGTGGGGAAGATGAACTCCCCGCGATCCGTATCGAGATCCCGGTAGGACAGACCGAAACTGTCGCCGGAGAAAATGCCGTCCGTCTTGTGATCCACGATGCAGTAATGATGGCGGGCATGGCCCTCAGTATGCAGGAATTCCAGCTTCGTGCCGCCGAGGCTGAGCGTGTCCCCGTCCTCGACCGTCCGAATCCGATCCTCCGGGATGGGTCGAATCTGGCCGTAGAGTTCGTGAAATGCCGCCTCGCCATAAACCTGGATGGAGCCTTCGATCAGACGCGTCGGATCGACCATGTGGGGCGCCCCGCGAGGGTGCAGGACCGCCGTCGCCCGCGGTAGGGCTGCGATGAGTTGACCTGCGCCTCCGGCGTGATCGAGGTGGACGTGGGTGACCAGCACGTAGTCGACTGCTTCCGTGGGGAGGCCCTTTTTATCGAGAGCCGCGAGCAGCAAGGGGACGGAATGCGAGGTGCCGGTATCCACGAAAGCGGCGCGCCCGTCGCGTACGATGAGGTGGCTGGCATCCAGCATGGGACGGACGTACTCCGTATCGATGGCGGAGATGCCGTCCGGGTAGTCGGTGACGCGAGGTTCCTTATGCATCCGATTCTCCTGCGAGCCGGTCATTGTGCAGTCTAGAAACAAACAAGTGAACCTTCGCCCGGGCATGCGGACCATGCTGGCCGCCGGCCGGGGACGCATGTGATGAGCGCGAAGCGGCGCATCGTCCTGGTGCTGGGCGATCAGCTTGGCTCCACTAACCCCGCGCTGGAGGCAGCAGACAAGTCGCAGGATATCGTCCTCATGGTAGAGACCCGCGGCGAGGCAGCCCACGTCCCCAGCCATAAACAACGCATTGCCCTGTTCATTGCAGCGATGCGCCACAGCGCTCGTTGTTTTCGCCGTTCGGGGTGGGCGCTGGATTATGTGGATTTGGATGCGGGCTGCTCCTCCCTGGGCGAGGCGCTCATGGCCGCGATCGAACGCCACGACGCCGGGGGAGTATTTGTTGCCGAGCCTGGCGAATGGCGGGTCGAGGCTGCCTTGCGCCAGACCTGCGCGGAAGCGCGGGTCGAATTGATTGTCCTGGACGACCCCCATTTCTACCTCAGCCGAGGCGAATTCTCGGAGTGGGCCGACGGGCGCAGGACCCTGGTGATGGAGCAGTTCTACCGCGCCATGCGCAAGCGCTTCGATGTCCTCATGGAGAACGGCGATCCGGTCGGCGGCCGCTGGAATTTCGATCGGGCGAACCGCGGCGCCTTCGGCAAGGGTGGCCCCGGCAGGATTCCTGACCCCCTGCGCTTCGAACCGGACGAACTTACGTCGGGAGCACTGGAGGCGGTTTCACGCCACTTTCCGGATCATCCGGGCAGCCTCCGGACTTTCGCCTGGCCGGTAACCGGCGAACAGGCGCGTCTCGCCCTGGAGGATTTCGTCAGCCACCGGCTGGCCCGGTTTGGACAGCGCCAGGATGCGATGTGGTCCGGAGAACCATTCCTCTACCACTCTCTTCTGTCGGCGGTTATGAACCTGAGGTTGCTCGATCCCCGCGAATGCGTCCAATCTGCCCTGACCGCCTTGCGGAACGGGGCTGCGCCCCTCGCGGCGGTGGAAGGGTTCATCCGGCAAATCCTCGGTTGGCGGGAGTTCGTCCGGGGCGTCTACTGGCTGCTTATGCCAGGTTACGCCGAGCGTAACGGCCTCCAGGCCGACCAGTCGCTGCCGTCGTTCTTCTGGGACGGCAAAACGGAAATGAATTGCCTCAGCCAGGCCATTGGCCAGACCCTGGAGTACGGTTATGCGCACCATATCCAGCGCCTGATGATTATCGGCAACTTTGCCCTTCTGACGGGGCTCGATCCCCGCAAGGTCTGCGACTGGTACCTGGGCATCTACGTGGACGCCGTGGAATGGGTGGAGCTGCCCAACACCCTGGGGATGGCCCTGCACGCGGATCATGGAGTTGTCGGGACCAAGCCCTACGCGGCCAGCGCCAACTATATCCGACGCATGAGTAACTATTGCACCGGGTGCCGCTACCGGTCAGACCGTCGGTCAGGCAGCGACGCCTGCCCGTTCAATTTTCTCTACTGGGATTTCCTTGATCGGCACCGGGAGCGCTTCGACGGTAACCACCGCATGATGCTGGCGCTCAAGAACCTTGAGCGCATCCCGGAGACCGAAATGGTCGCGCTGCGGGATTCCGCGGCGCGTTTCAGAACGGCCCTGAAGTAAGGAGGCTACCGCTCGGCGGTAATCAGGCCCTCGAGGCTGCCGAACCAGGCGGCAAGGTCCTCGATATCATCATCGCTAAGGGCCCCGGCAAAACCGGCCATGATCGCGTTCTTCCGTTCGCCGCTCCGATACTGCTTCAACGCGTGGGTCAGGTAGTCCGCGTGCTGGCCCGCGAGCACCGGGTAATTCGGTGCGATGCCCTTGCCGTCCTGGCCATGGCAGGCGGCGCAGGGCGCGGCCTTGGTTTTGCCGATGACGGGATCGCCGCCACCGGCGAGTGCCGAACCGCTGACAAAACCGACTGTCAGAATGCAGGAGATGACGAAGTTCTTCATGTCAATGTCCCTTCCCGCAGGCAGCGGGGTCGGCGAAGAAAGCCGCGATATCCATACGGTCGGCGTCGCTCAGGCTGGCCGCCTGGGCGTGCATGGTCCCGTGGGGGCGATCTCCGCTGGCGTAGGCAGTCAATGCGTCAAGGATGTACTGGTCGTGCTGGCCGCAAAGCTTCGGCACCCGGTAGGTCGGGTAAACGTTCTTGTAGTTCGGGATTCCATGGCACCCCAGACAGGTGTCGGCCTTGACGCGGCCGACGGCCGCATCGCCCTCGCCCAGGGCGATGCCCGAGACGGCCAAGGCGAATACCGCGCCGATGATGGCTGTACGCTTGATCGACATGAATCCTCTCGCATCCCGCGGGCGCGGGGTGTCAAACGAAGGCCGTTATGGTAATCACAGCGTCTGGATAATGCCACATCGCCGGTCCTGCCGACCGGTCACCAGGAGTGCCCCCATGCGAACCCTCACATTACTGTCGTTAATGTCGTTGTTGATTTTCGTCGCCCCGGGAATCGCCGTCGCCGACGAGGCCCGTACGGTCAGTGTCGACGGCCGTGCCGAGATCGTCACCCCGCCGGACAAGGCGACCCTCAGGATGGGGATCGAGGCCCGCGCGGATTCTGTCCAGGCTGCCCGGGACCAGGTCTCGGACACCGTGGCACGCTTCCTCAAGCTGACTCGCAGCCTCAAGATCCCCGACGATCGGGTTTCCACCGCCGCGGCCATCGTGCGCCCGGATTACGACTGGAACCCCCAGACGCGGGAGCGGCGTCTGCTGGGTTACATGGTGACCCGGGAACTGGTGACGGAGCTGACGGACCTGGAGTGGCTTGGCCAGCTCACGGAATCGGCCCTCGAGCTGGGCGTCAACCAGGTAGACCCGCCGATGCTTGATACCAGCCGCCGCACCGAGCTGGAGCGGCAAGCCCTGGCGGAGGCGGCTCGTGACGCCCGAGACCGGGCCCGGGCCCTGGCCGAGGCCCTGGGGGCAAGTCTTGGCGAGGTGCGGACACTGCAGGCATCAGCCTCCTTCCGCCCGCCCATGCCCCTGGCTCGCGGCATGCTGGCCGCCGAGGCCGATTCCGGCGCGGAGACTTATCAGGCCGGGCAGATCACCGTGGCCGGTTCGGTTACAGCGAGCTTCGATCTGGTCCTGCCCTAGGATCTGTCATCTCGCCGGCCGGGCGGTCTTCTTCCAGGGCCTCGGAGATGTCCTGGAGCAGCACCGGATCCTCGGGGCGAGTTTCCGGTGGATAGCGCCCTCGGGGGCGGCCGTCCCGGCCGATGAGGAATTTCTCGAAGTTCCAGGAAATGTCGCCAGGGAAACCGTAGTCCGGGTCGGTCAGCCAGTCGTATACAGGGTGCCGGCCCTCTCCGTTGACCTCCAGCTTGGCGCTGAGGGGGAAGGTCACGCCGTAGCGGGTGGTACAGAAATCGCGGATCTGGTCGGGCGACCCCGGCTCCTGGCCACCGAACTGGTTGCAGGGGAACCCGACGACGGTAAAGCCGTGGCGGGCGAGTTCCTCGTACAGTTTCTCGAGGCCGTCGTACTGTGGCGTCAGCCCGCATTCGCTGGCCACATTGACCGCAAGGATCACCTTGCCGGCCAAGGGTCCGAGCATGTCGGGGGTGCCATCGAGGGCGTCGACAGGAAGGTCGGTGAACTGGGCCATGGGTCGCGGACTCCTCTGTACCGTTTCGCTATACGGACCGGTCGCCGGGCCGGCGGAGCCGGCCGTCTATGCAGATGCCGCCGATCCGGCGTCGGCGCCGTCTACTAGATGACAGGCTACCGCCGTCTTGCCGACCATTCGCAACGCCGGCGCCTCGGCGGCGCAACGTGCGACCGCCAGAGGACAACGGGTCCGGAACGGGCACCCGCTCGGGGGCGCCAGCAGGGACGGCACGTCGCCGCGGACGATCTCCACGTCCCTCGCTCGCCTGCCCGGGTCCGGCACCGGCACGGCGGCCATGAGCGCCCGTGTATACGGGTGCAGGGGCCGGCGATAGAGGGTGTCCGCATCGGTGGTCTCCGCCACCTGTCCCAGGTACATCACCATCACCCGGTGGCTGATGTGGCGGACCACGGCCAGGTCGTGAGCGATGAACAGCAGGGCCAGCCCCATCTCCTTCTGCAGATCCGTCAACAGGTTGACGATCTGTGCCTGGATGGACACGTCGAGGGCGCTCACCGGCTCGTCGCAGAGGACCACCCGGGGTTCCGACACCAGTGCCCGAGCGATGCCGATACGCTGACACTGACCACCCGAGAATTCGTGGGGATAACGGTTGACTTGCGTGGACGAGAGGCCGACCCGCTCCATCATTGAGATGACGCGGGTCTCCATTTCCCTGCGGGACAGCTCAGGCATCAAGGTCTCGAGGGGCTCGGCGACGATCTCGCCCACTGTCATCCGCGGATTCAGGGAGGCCAGAGGGTCCTGGAAGATGACCTGGATATCCTTTCGCCACCAGCGCTCACCGTTACCGGAGTCGAGCGACTGGCCGTCGAGCGTCATGATGCCCCGGGCCAGGGGGACCAGGCCCAGGATGGCTCTGGCGAGAGTGGACTTGCCGCAGCCCGATTCGCCGACCACCCCGAGGGTCTCTCCGCGAGCCAGGTCGAAGCTCACACCATCCACGGCCCGGAGCACCCGCGAGCGGCGGAAAACGCCCTCGGGAATGCGGAACTCCACCGCCACGTCGCGAACCGAGAGCAGCGGCGCATTCACAGGATCAGCTCCGCGTAGCAAGCCACCCGGTGGCCGCGGTCCCGCTCCTTGAGCGGAGGCGGCACACTGGTGCATCGGTCGAGCCGATAGGCACACCGCGCCTCGAACGGGCAGCCGGTCGGGGGCCTGCTCAGACTCGGCGGCGCCCCCGGGATACCCTGTAGCCGGCCGCCCCGCTCCTGGTCGAGTCGGGGGACCGACGCCAGCAGCCCCCGCGTATAAGGATGACGACTGCCCTGGAATATATGGTGCAGGCTGCCGCTCTCCATGACGCGGCCGCCATACATCACGATGACCCGATCGCAGACCTCCGCCACCACGCCCAGGTCGTGGGTGATCAAGATCACTGCGGTGCGGAACTCCCTCCGAATCTCGTCGAGCAAGCGCAGGATCTGGGCCTGGACGGTGACGTCCAGGGCGGTAGTGGGCTCGTCGGCGATGAGGATCTGGGGTCGGCACAGCAGTGACATGGCGATCATCACCCGCTGACGCATGCCCCCGGAAAACTCGTGGGGATAGCGATCCAGTCGACTCGACGCGTCCGGGATATGTACGGCGTCGAGCATGCGCACGGCTTCCTGCCGGGCCTCCCGTCGGGTCATATCCTTGTGCAGCGTCAGCACTTCGGTCATCTGGCTGGCGACGGTGAGGTAGGGGTTGAGCGAGGTCATCGGATCCTGGAATATCATCGAGATCTTCTCGCCCCGGACGCGGTTGAGCCGGGCTGGACTCAGCCCGAGCAGGTCCTGCCCCTCGAACTCGGCCTTGCCCGAGGCCACGCCGTTGTCCGCCAGCAGACCCATCAGCGCAAGGACCGTCTGGCTCTTGCCGGATCCCGACTCGCCGACGATACCGAGGGCCTCGCCCTCTTCCAGGGCAAAGCTCACGCCCTGCACCGCCGGCAGCAGGCCATCGTTGGTCTCGAACGACACCTTCAGATCATGGACGTCAAGAAGAGACATCAGGCCGTAAGACTCACCGCCAGCCCAGGTGTCCGCAGAATTCGGAGCCGGCATGGCGAGCGAGAAACCGTCCGAACCGGGATAGGCCAACGGCGGAATCGTGGCACCAGGGTCTCAGGGCATTTCACGTCTGTCCATTTCTCCTGCATGTCAGTGAAGGACCTGCCAGCCATTGGCCAATTGGGCGGGGTTCACAGGCTTACCGATCCTTGGGGTCGAGCGCATCCCGCAACCCGTCGCCGATGAAATTGAAGCAAAACAGGGTGGTGGCAAGGAATACGGCGGGGAACACCAGGGTCCACGGGGCGCTCTCCATCTCCTGGGCGCCTTCGTTGACCAGCGCCCCCCAGGACGTCATGGGCTCCTGGACCCCCAGCCCGAGGAAGCTGAGGAACGATTCCACCAAGATCACCTGGGGGATGGTCAGGGTGACGTAAACAACCACGACCCCGAGGAGATTCGGGACGATATGGCGGCGGATGATCCTGAACGGCCTCACCCCCAGAGCCTCTGCCGCCTCGACGAATTCCTTGCGTTTGAGACTCAGAGTCTGCCCCCGGACGATACGCGCCATATCCAGCCAGTTGATGGCCCCGATGGCGACGAAGATCAGCACGATATTGCGGCCGAACAGGACCATCAGCAGGATGACGAAGAACATGAAGGGCATGGCATACAGGATGTCGACGATGCGCATCATGATGTGGTCGACACGCCCTCCCAGATAGCCGGCGGTAGCTCCGTAGGCGATACCGATCACCAGGCTGACGATCGTCGCCACCAGGCCGACGACCAGGGAAATACGCCCGCCGAAAAGCGTGCGCACAAAGATGTCCCTGCCGATGCCGTCGGTGCCAAACAGGTGGCCGCTGGCGATATCCGGCGGGATCAGGATCCTGTCCCAGTCGGTGAAATCATATTCGTAGGGGCTGAACCACGGACCGACCACGACGAGCACTGTCATGAACGCAAGGATGACGGCAGCGGTGACGGCGGCCCGGTTCCTCTTCAGCCGCAGTCCGGCGTCGATCCAGAGGCTCCTGCCCTTCTCGGCCGGTGCACCGGTAATCGTTTCCGCGGCAGTGCTCATCAGTACTTCACCCTGGGGTCCAGCAGCGCGTACATCAGGTCCACCAGCAGATTGAAGACCACGATCAGTACGCCGTAGAAGACGATCACCCCCATGACAAGGGTGTAATCCCGATTCAGCGCCCCCTGGACGAAATACCTGCCGAGGCCAGGCACGCCGAAGATCTGCTCGATAACCACCGATCCGGTCACCAGAGCCGCCGTCGTCGGGCCGAGATAGGAGATCACCGGCAGCAGCGCCGGCTTCAGGGCGTGGCGGACGATGACGGTGCGTTCGGAGAGACCCTTGGCCCGCGCGGTGCGCACGAAATTGCTGCGCAGAACCTCGATCATGCTCCCCCGGGTGAGGCGGGAAATATATGCGATCTGGGGCAGCGCCAGTGAGATCACGGGCAGAACGAGATTCTGCGGGGACCCGTCGCCGAGGCCGCCGGCGGGCAGCCACCCCAGCAAGATGGCGAACACCAGGATCAATATGGGTGCCATCACGAAATTCGGGATCGATATGCCTGTCATCGATACCGACATGACCGCGTGATCGATCCATGAATTCTGACGTAGCGCCGCCAGGGAGCCGACGGCCACGCCGACGACGACAGCCAGCGCCATGGCCAGGCCTCCCAGTCTCAACGAGACCGGGAAGCCGGTCATGATCAGTTCCGTAACGGTGTAGTCCTTGTACTGGAACGACGGTCCGAAATCGCCTCGGACGAGATCCGCCAGGTAGCGTCCGAATTGCTGCACCAGCGGTTCGTCCAGATGATAGGCGGCGCGGAGGTTAGCCTCGATCTCGGCTGGCAGGGCGCGTTCGGCATCGAAGGGCCCCCCGGGCGCTGCGCGGATCATGAAGAACGCCAACGCGATCAGCACGAACAGCGTGGGCAGGGCGCCGATGAATCGCTTGAATGCGTATGCCAGCATTGTGCCGCCCGGTATCCCTCGCTAGACCTGGAGTTCGATGGACGATAACCAATCGCCCGCTGTTTGACGAGCAGCATAGCCGCCGCCGGCGCGCCCGGCCCCGCAGCATGATCGTGGTCGGCGCCCGGCGTCCTGTGGGCAGAGAGCGATCAGCGGCCCGCCGCCGGGCGATCGATGTACATGTGCCGGGTCGGATGATAGTCCAGCAAGCTGTCGTCCCAGCCCTTCACCCAGGGTTTGATTACCCGGCGGTTCACATAGAAAAACAGCGGGACCACGGGCTGGTCCTCGAGGAGGATCCGTTCCGCGTCCTGCAGCATCTGCATGCGCGTGGCCGGATCGGTCTCCACCATCGAGCCCTCGATCAGGGCATCGTACAAGGGATTGGCGTAGCCCACGTCGTTCTGGCCGTGAGTCGAGTGCATGATCTCGAGGAAACTGAAGGGGTCCTGGTAGTCACCGATCCATGCGGCCCTGAACAGTTCGGTCACCGCCTTGGACTTGCGCGTCTCCAGGAAGACCTTGAATTCCTCGTTGAGGAGCCTGCAGCGCACCCCCAGCGCCTGCTTCCACATGGCCGACAGGGCCAGGGCGATGCGCCGGTGATTCTCGTTGGTGTTGTAACGGATCTCGATCTCCAGCGGATTGTCCTCGCTGTAGCCGGCCTCCTCGTACAGCCGCCGGGCCTCCTCCAGGCGCTTCTCCCAGGACCAGGTCGCCCATTCGGGCAAGGGTGCTGCGTACCCGGTTACCGGGGGCACATACGTGACGGCCGGCAGCTCCCCTGCCCCTGTGACTTTCTCGGTGAGGATGTCCCTGCGGACGACCATGGTCAGTGCGCGACGCAGTCCGGTCTGGTCCTTGAACGGCGGACGGGTAACGTTGAAACCGTAGTAGTAGCTGCCGAAATAAGGCGCGATCCGCAGCTCCTCCGGCATGTTCTCGCGAATCCAGTCGAGCTGCTGGTGGGGGACGGACTCGGTCCAGTCCAGCTCGCCGGCCCGGTAACGCTTCAGCTCCACCGACGGATTCTCGATGGAATAGTAATACACGTTCTCGATGCGCACGGTGTCTGCGCCGTGATAGTAGGGGTTCTTGACCAGGCGGATGTGGGACTGCACCACCCATTCGTCGAGCACGTAGGCGCCGTTGGAGATCAGGTTCCCCGGCCTGGCAAACCGATTACCGTAGCGCTCCACAGAGGTCCGGTGCACCGGGTAGGTGGTGGCGTGGGTCAGCAATTCCAGGAAGTAGGGCGTGGGCCCCTTCAGGCGGATCACCAGGGTCTGGTCGTCCACCGCCTCGACCCCGAGGGACTCCGGCGGCAGGCTTCCATGGATCACCTCTTCGGCATTCAGGATCGGAGCCAGTACCTGGGAGTACTCCGACAGGGTCGCCGGATCGGCGCTCCGGCGCAGTCCGTACACGAAGTCCTCAGCCGTCACCGGATCGCCGTTGGACCAGCGGCCGTCAGGACGCAAGTGGAACGTGTAGATCATGAGATCGTCGCTGATATCCCAGGACTCGGCGGCGCCGGGTTCAAGTCCGCCGTCCGGCGCCGTCCCGACCAGGCCATCGAACAGGTCCCGGAGGATGTTGGCGCCCGACGTGCCCTCGCCCTTGTGGGGATCCATTGAATCCGGCTCGACGCCATTGCCGCGGTGTAGCGTCGTCTCGGACGCCGGCCGATCGACGGCCTCCCCGACCGGGTTCGCCTGCTGCCCGCAGGCCCCTGCCAGCAGCAGGACCGACAGCGCTGCGACGGGGAATTTCAAGAGCCGCCCGCTTCCGACAGCCTATCCTCGGCGAGCAAGCCTCTGCGCTTGAGGTGAACCAGCAGTAGCGACACCGCCGCCGGTGTCACGCCGGGGATCCGCGATGCCTGCCCCAGGGTCCCGGGGCGGCTCTCCAGCAGTTTCTGGCATACCTCGTGGGACAGTCCCCGGACGCCAGCGTAGTCGAACTCCCTCGGCAGGATCTGCTCCTCGAAACGGCGGCTACGCTGGATCTCCTCCCGTTGACGGCGGATGTATCCGTCGTACTTGGCCTGGACTTCGACCTGTTCCCTGACCGCAGCATCCAGGCCCGGATCCTCGAACGCTTCGACGGCTGCGAGCATCCCATAGCTGACCTCCGGGCGGCGCAGCAATTCGATGGCGCTGTACTCCCTGGACAGGGCGCGGCCGAAGGACTTGCCGGCCCAGGTGTCGGGGACATCGGTCGGCCGGATGATCAGCCGCTCGAGCCGTGCGCGCTCCTCGATGATGGAACGGCTCTTGTTCTCGAAATGCCGCCACCTGTCGTCGCCGATGACGCCCAGGTCCCGGCCGACAGGGGTCAGCCTCAGATCTGCGTTGTCTTCTCTCAGCAGCAGGCGATGTTCTGCACGGCTGGTGAACATGCGGTAGGGCTCCAGGGTGCCCCGTGTTACGAGATCGTCGACAAGCACCCCGAGATAGGCCTCGTCCCGCCTCGGCCACCAGGACTCGCGGCCCTGGACCCGCATGGCGGCATTGATGCCCGCCAGGATTCCCTGGGCGGCCGCTTCCTCGTAGCCGGTGGTGCCGTTGATCTGCCCGGCAAGAAACAGGTTCTCCAGGTGCCTGCTCTCCAAGCTGTGGCGCAGGTCGCGAGGATCGAAATAGTCGTATTCGATGGCGTAACCGGGCCGGGTGATATGGGCGCGCTCGAATCCCCGGATACTCCTGACAAGCTCTAGCTGGACGTCGAAGGGGAGGCTGGTCGAGATACCGTTCGGGTAGATTTCCGGCGTATCCAGCCCCTCGGGCTCCACAAAGATCTGGTGGGTGTCCCGCTCAGGGAACCTGACGACCTTGTCTTCTACGGAGGGGCAGTAACGAGGCCCTACGCCTTCGATCACCCCCGTGTACATAGGAGACCGATGCAGGGCTCTCCGGATGATGTCGTGGGTGCCGGCGTTGGTCTGGGCGATAAAGCAAGACACCTGTCGTGGGTGCCATGACCGGTCGGCCATGAACGAAAACACTGGCCGGGGCTCATCGCCCGGCTGTTCCTCCAGTGTGGAGAAATCAATGCTGCGGCCATCGATCCGCGGCGGTGTCCCTGTCTTGAGCCGCCCCACCCTCGGCGCCAGCTCTCGCAGGCGTGCCGCCAGCCGGTTGGCAGGTGGGTCACCCGCCCTGCCTCCCTCGTGGGAGGCCTCGCCGACGTGAATGCGGCCGGCCAGGAACGTTCCCACGGTCAGCACGACGCATCGTGACCGGAAGCTCACGCCCATCCGCGTGACCACGCCGGTAACGCTGTCGCCCTCCAGGAGCAGGTCCTCGACCTCCTGCTGGAAGACCTGCAGTCCCGGCTGATCCTCTACGACTCTGCGGATCGCCTGGCGGTAGAGGACGCGATCCGCCTGGGCGCGCGTGGCCCGCACTGCCGGCCCCTTGCGGGCATTCAGGGTACGAAAATGGATGCCCGCCCGATCTGCGGCGCCTGCCATGGCCCCGCCCAGAGCGTCCACTTCCCTCGCCAGATGCCCCTTGCCGATGCCCCCGATGGCCGGATTGCAGCTCATCTGCCCCAGCGTATCGACGCTGTGGGTCAACAGCAGGGTCCGCGCTCCGGCCCTCGCCGCCACGAGAGCGGCCTCGGTGCCGGCGTGACCGCCACCGACAACGATGACATCGAAGGTTTCCGGGTAAAGCATCTGGATTCCGCAGTAATCTGAGGAAGCGCACATTCTATTCATCTGCCCAACCAGCGACCAGCGGGAGCCCTTGCTTTCCATACCCTGGGCGCCGAGGGATGAGACCTGCGTCAACTTTAGGGGCGATCGAGTATTTCGACCCCGTGGAATGCGAACACGTTCACATTATTAGCTGCGCGCTTCGGCGAAGCTCGGAGCCCTGTTTCGGTTAGATGAACCCATGGGTCATCGCTGGCTGGTGGGTGCCATCTCGAACATGTCGTCAGGAAACCAGAGTCCGATGCTGCCTCCCCTCGACTCAAAGCAGAGACTCCGACTGGGCCGAGCGAAGATGGCGTCGGTGTCCTATGCGATGTGGGTGATCCTGGGCGTCTTCGCCTACCTGACCGGGAACATGGACATCAGTCGCGAGGTCCTCCTGGTCATTGTGGGTGGTGTCGCACTGACAAACCTGTATTTCTACACCATGATCCGCAGCGGCCTGAACAAGCGCCTCACGGATCCTTCGATGACCGTGCCGCAGCTTGCCATCGCCTTTCTCTGGGCTATGGTCCTCATGCTCTCCAGCACGGAGCTGCGCGGCGCGATGTTGATGGTCTACGTCATCACGCTGTTGTTTGGCATCTTCGGGCTATCGCGAAAGGGCTTTTTCGGCATGACTGCCTTTGCCCTGGCGGGCTATTTCGCCGTGGTCTATGCCAGCTACTCCTTCTTCCCGGACCGCTTTGACTTCTTCCGGGAATTGATTATGGCTTCGATCCTTTCCGCCAGCCTGATTTGGTGCGCCTGGTTCGGCAGCTACGTGGCGAGGCTCAAGGAGACGCTGCGCCAGAACAACACCGAACTCAAGGATGCGGTCAGCAGTGCGAGCCGGGAAGCGACACGGGATCACCTCACACAGGCATTCAATCGCCGATACATGATGGACTGCCTGTCACGGGAGAAGACTCGGGCGGACAGGGCGGGAACTACGTTCTCCGTCTGCATCTTCGACCTGGATCACTTCAAGGATTTGAACGACCGCTACGGTCACCTGGTGGGCGACGAAGTGCTGTCCGCTTTTGCCTATCTTGCCAGGCAGGAACTCAGGGCGACGGATGTCATCGATCTGGACAGCGAGGGTCGGTGCTTTGGCAGGTTCGGCGGCGAGGAGTTCATGTGCCTGTTACCCAGCACTGCCGAGGACGGCGCGCGCAAGTGTGCGGAGCGCCTGAGGGTCGCTACCGGCGAGAAGGAGTTCCGCAACGGCGCCAGGGTCACGCTTTCCGCCGGCGTCGCGGAATATATCCCTGGAGAAGCCGTCGCGGATACGCTGCAGCGCGCGGACGAAGCACTGTACTTCGCCAAGCAGACCGGCAGAAATCGAGTCTCCTGTGCTGATCGGACACGGACAGGGGTCGATACCGACAAGCCTGACGTGGTCGTCAAGGGCAACTTTCCCCGCGTAGGCAAGTAGGCCCTATTTCCCGATACAGAAGGTCGAGAAAACCCGGCCCAGCAGGTCCTCGGTCGTGAACTCCCCGGTTATCTCGCCGAGGCAGGCACCCGCCAGACGCATCTCTTCCGCCATGAGTTCCGGAGCACCGAATTCCAACAACTGCCGCTTGCCTTCATCCACGTGGCGGCGCGCCCGCGCCAGCGCGTCCAGGTGCCGTCGCCTGGCAGACAAGGCGCCATGGGCCTCGGGCTGATAGCCCACCAGTTCCGCGAGGTGGTGGCGCAGATCCTCGACGCCCGTTCCGTCAAGCGCGGAAAGACAGATCACGGGCGGCTCGGCATCCGCGGATTGGTGGAATCCAGGGCGCTGACCGGTAAGGTCGATTTTGTTGCAGATGACCGTTAGCGGGACCGTCCGCGGAAACAATTTCTTCAGCTCCGAAATTTCATTTTCCACATCGGGACCTGCGGCATCGGTAACCAGGAGGATGAGGTCCGCGGCCTGAATCTCCTTGCGTGCCCGCCGGATCCCCTCCGCTTCAGCTTCGTCGCCAGGTTGCCTCAGTCCGGCGGTGTCGATGACATGGAGAGGCATGCCGTCTACGGAGATTCGTTCCCGCAACACGTCTCTGGTGGTACCCGGCAGGTGGGTCACAATTGCCGTCTCCTGACCGGTCAGTCTGTTCAACAGGCTGGACTTGCCGACATTGGGCGGACCGGCGAGAACCACGCTGATGCCGTCACGCAACAGCGCACCCTGGGCGGCAGCCTCGGTCAGGCTCTCGAAGGCGAAGACCAGATTGTCGAGTCCTTCGACGATACTGGCATCTCCGATGAAATCGATTTCTTCCTCGGGGAAGTCCATCGCGGCCTCGACATAGACCCTCAAGCTGATCACTTCTTCCACCAACCGATGAACCCGGTCCGAAAATTCCCCCTTCAGCGAGCGCATCGCTGCTCGGGCCGCTCGGGCGGAACCGGCATCGATCAGATCCGCCACTGCCTCAGCCTGGGCCAGGTCCATCCGGTCGTTCAGGAATGCCCTGCGCGAAAACTCCCCGGGTTCCGCCAGGCGTGCGCCTTCCGCCAGCAGTGCCTCCAGGAGCAGGTCCACGACAATCGGGCTCCCGTGGCAATGGAGTTCCACCACGTCTTCGCCGGTGAACGAACCGGGGCCAGGGAAATACGCGAGCAGGCCCTCATCCACAGGATTTCCATTGGGCCCGAGGAAGGTGCGGCGGGACATTCGCCTCGGCGACGGCATTGGCCCGGCGATGGGTCTTACGATGGACGCTGCCCGGTCCCCTGAAACCCGGATGACCGCCACGCCACCCTTGCCCGGCGCCGTGGCCGCCGCAACGATGGTGTGACCCCCGTCGTTCACGTGGCCATACTCGATCGGCGGACCGGATCGCTCAACCGGTCCTCTCTACCACCTTGTTGATGCGCCACTGCTGCGCGATCGAGAGCAGGTTGTTGACGAACCAGTAAAGTACGAGGCCCGCCGGGAAGAATGCGAAGAACACGGTGAATATCACCGGCAGCGCCATCATGATTCTGGCTTGCATCGGGTCGGGGGGCGCCGGGTTGAGTCGCTGCTGTATGAACATGGTCACACCCATCAGCAACGGCAGGATGTAGTAGGGGTCGCGGGCCGACAGATCATTGATCCAGAGCATGAACGGTGCCTGCCGCATCTCCACACTCTCCAGAAGTACCCAGTACAGAGCCAGGAATACGGGCATCTGCACGAGGATCGGGAGACATCCCGATGCGGGATTGACCTTCTCTCTCTTGTAGAGGTCCATCATTGCCTGGGACAACGCCTGCCGGTCGTCCTTGTACCGCTCCTGAAGCGCCTTCAGCCTGGGCTGGAGCTTGCGCATCTTGGCCATAGACTTGCCGCTGGTCTCTGACAGCTTGTAGAAGACCAGCTTGATCAGCACCGTCAGCAGGATGATCGCCCAGCCCCAGTTGCCGGTCAGGCCGTGGAGTTTCTGGAGCAGCCAGAACAGCGGCTGGGAGATGATGGTAAGAAACCCGTAATCGACCGTGAGTCGGAGCCCCGGCGCTGCTTCTTCGAGCTGTCGCTGCAATTTCGGCCCGACGAACAGCCTCTCCGCGAAACTGGCCGACGCCCCTGGCGGAACCGTTGTCACCTCGCCCACGGCTGTCAGCGTATAAACGTCCTCGCGTATCCGGGCGGTGATCTCCTCGGGTTTTGCCGTCGGCGGAATGGCGGCTGCCAGGAAATGGTGCTGGATCGAGGCCAGCCAGCCGCCGGCGACTTTCAGGCGGATCGGTTCCTCCGCCAGATCCTCCACATCCAGCTTGCGGTATTTCTCCCCGTCGTAAATGACCGGACCACGGAAAGAATATGTATCCACGTCCGTCATCGAGCGCTGGCGCGGCACGTGCTTTCGGCGCAACTGCACATAGCTCGCGGCGGCCCAATCATTGCCCGTCGAATTCTCGACTTTGTAGTTGACGTCGACAGCGTAACTCCCGCGTCTGAACACGAAAGTCTTGGTGACCGTCACGCCGCCGGCGCCCTGCCAGGTCAGCGGCACTTCCAGGATGTCCGCGCCATCAGCCAGCGAATACTCGGATTCCATCGCCTCGTAGACAGCCTGGTGATTCGGTTCACTCTCTCCCGCGGCGGACCTGAGACCGGACTGGATAGCAAAATAATCGGCCGGGTCGTCGTCCAGTAGACGCACCAGCACGTCGGGCTGATTTTTGTGTACGGGATATTCTGTAAGGGCGACAGTCCGCAGATCACCGCCGTCGGTTGACAGGGAAATGTCGTAAACGTCTGTCTGCACGTGGATGCGCTTACCAGAAGTCGGGGACGGGCTCTCGTCGTCCACGGCCCGGGCCTCGGCTGCCGCCGGCAACCCTGGCAGATCTGCCGGAACCGGCCGTTGTTCTACCGTCGATGTCGGCCCGGGAACCGCGACCGGCGGCGGGGCATGATAGTCCTTTATCCAGGCCTGCCAGGTAAGCCATCCTGTGAGGGCAAGGGCGATCCAGAGAAAGATTCGCTGATTTTCCATGTGCTCAACTTCCCTCTGGAGATCTGATGCTGCCGGCTACGGGCACTGGATCGACACCGCCCGGGTGCCACGGGTGGCACCTTGAGAGTCTTCGGACCGCCAGCCAGGACCCCCGGATAACGCCGTAGGCGTCAATGGCCTCAATGGCGTATTGGGAACAGGTTGGATGAAAGCGGCAACAATTGCCCAACGCGGGACTCAACAAGAATTGGTAGAACCGGATCAGGGCTTTGGCGATGGTGCGCATTTTTTGCTGATCCTCTCCCAGTGCGTCTTCAGGCTGGCCCGGATTTCAGGATTGCTCCGAGTACCTATACCGGCCTTGGCCATGACGACAAGATCCAGCGACGGGATCGATCCCTGACACAGGCGGAAGGATTCCCTCACAAGCCGCTTTATTCGGTTGCGAGACGCGGCGTCGCCCGCGGAACGAATTGACACCGCCAGGCCAAGACGGGCATCTCCCTCTTCTCGTGGCCTCGCAAGGACTGTGAACAATGAATCATAGGACCGAATCGACTGCTCGAAGACCCGGTCGAAGTCGGCCTTGGACTTCAGGCGCCGGTCTGCGCTGAACCGGTACGAACTATCCGCCGAAATGACTTGATCCGTCTTGAGGCTTGGATTTACGGGGTGAGCCTCGCCCTGCCCTTCGCCCGCCGACGGGCCAGGATTTGGCGACCATTCTTCGTAGCCATCCGTGCCCGGAAGCCATGGTTGCGCTTGCGGCGCAGATTGCTCGGCTGGAATGTGCGCTTCATTGTTACGCTCTCAAGTCGTGTTTTCGGGGCGCCTAAAGGGGCTCGGCCCGAGGAAAAAGGCTCGGAATCGTAAGTAGCGGAAGCCTTTCTGTCAAGTTTAGAGAGTCTATCCGGGCCGGATTCCACCCTGTGGATAACTCTGTCCAACAAGTATAGACTGCGTGATCCTCCCTCAAAGCCGGACCGGACCTCGCGAGACACGGAGTTGCCAGCATCTCTTTGGGACAAGTGTGTGCAACAGCTCCGCAGCGACCTGCCGGAGCAGCACTTCAACACGTGGATCCGGCCTCTCCAGGCTGTCCAGGACAGGCAGACACTGAGGCTGCTCGCACCGAACCGTTTCGTGGTGGACTGGGTCCGCCAGCATTTCCTCCCGCGGATCGTCGAGATTACCGATGGCGTCGCGGGAGAGTCCTCGGTCCGCGTGTCCCTCGAGGTCGGCACTCGCGACGCCGGCGCCTTGGCCCCGGCGTCAGCCCCAATACCATCCAGGCACCCCAGTCCGGCAACGCCAACCTTTCGTGTTGGTGGTCGTCTTAACCCATTGTTCAACTTCGAGAATTTTGTTGTCGGCAAGAGCAACCAGCTGGCTCGCGCTGCTGCATACCAGGTGGGTGTTAATCCAGGGGCAGCGTACAACCCGCTGTTTATTTACGGTGGTGTGGGGCTAGGAAAAACCCACCTGATGCACGCCGTCGGCAATATGGTCCTGGAGGGAAAACCCACCGCTAAGGTAGCCTATGTGCACTCCGAACGATTCGTCGGCGACATGGTGTCCGCGCTGCGCCACAACACGATCAGCGAGTTCAAGAAGACGTACCGATCGCTTGATGCACTCCTGATCGACGACATCCAGTTCTTTGCCGGAAAGGACCGATCTCAGGAAGAATTCTTCCATACTTTTAATGCATTGCTTGAAGGACAACAGCAGATCGTACTGACCTGCGATCGCTATCCCAAGGAAGTCAGTGGTCTTGAAGAACGCCTGAAATCAAGGTTTGGCTGGGGGTTGACGGTCTCCATTGATCCTCCGGAACTCGAGACCGGGGTCGCCATCCTGCTACGCAAGGCGACCGCTGAAGGCGTGGATCTGCCCGAGGAGATCGCATTCTTCATCGCCAAGTGCGTCCGCTCTAACGTGCGGGAACTCGAAGGCGCCTTGCGACGGGTGATCGCGAACGCCCGTTTCACTGGCCGTCCGATCACCATGGATTTCGCCAGGGAAGCGCTACGCGATCTGCTTGCCGTCCAGGAACGCAAGGTCACCATCGAGAACATCCAGAAGACGGTGGCGGAGTATTACAAGATTCGCGTTGCGGACCTGCTTTCCAAAAGCCGCAGCCGCATGGTCACACGACCTCGTCAGACAGCCATGACACTGGCCAAGGAACTTACGAATCACAGTCTTCCCGAAATCGGTGACGCTTTCGGCGGGCGTGACCACACAACCGTACTTCACGCCTGCAAACGCATTAAAGAGTTGAGGCAATCTGATACCCGTATTCGTGAGGACTATGAAAACCTGTTGAGAATCCTGACAGCATGATGGGGACGACCTGTGGATAAAAAGGCAGGCTGGTTTTATCCACAGTCCGCACACAGCTTGCGGTCAGCTCCAACACCGGTGTTACGCTCACATACACATCTTATAACACATTGTTTTATATGAACTAAATTGAGTTATCCACAGGATTTCGATCTCTCTATAACAACTACAATAACTATATATTCAATAATTATTAACAGGAGCGGAGATGAAGCTTAAAGCGTCCAGAGAGGCTTTTCTGGAGCCTTTGCAGGCAGTGATCGGCGTAGTCGAGCGACGCCAGACGATGCCCATTCTGGCGAATGTGCTCGTTACGGCACAGGCCGACGAGGTCAGCATCACCGCCACGGACCTTGAAGTCGAGATGGTGGCCCGGGCTGTATTCGAGGTTGATCAGGTCGGGGAGGTGACGCTACCGGGCAGAAAGCTGCTGGATATCTGCAGGGCCCTGAAGGAAGGATCCAAGTTACAGATCTCTGTCAGTGGGGACAAGGCGACGATCACCAGCGGAAGAAGCCGGTTCACGCTTGCGACGCTGCCTGCCGCCGAGTTTCCGGTGATTGAAGACATCAAGCCTCAGGAGCAGATAGGGTTGCGGCAGGAGGCCATGAAAAGACTTCTGGAGAAGACCCATTTCTCCATGGCCCATCAGGATGTGAGGTATTACCTGAACGGCCTCCTGCTTGAGATAGGAAAGGGAAATTTGCGTGCTGTCGCAACGGACGGGCATCGCCTGGCCTTGTGTGACGTGAAGGTGGACGGTAGCGATTCAGCGGGTCACCAGGTTATCGTGCCCCGTAAGGGTGTGCTGGAGCTGCAGCGTCTGCTGGGGGACGACGGGGAACTCTCTCTGGCAATCGGCAGCAACCACATGCAAGCTCAGGTGGGGAGCATCCGCTTTACAACGAAACTGATAGACGGACGGTTCCCTGATTACCAGCGCGTCATCCCCAAGCGGGGCGATCATCCTATTCAGGCCGAGCGGGAGGAGATCAGGCAGGCCTTGTACCGTGCGGCGATCCTGTCCAACGAAAAGTACCGGGGCATCCGGATGGAGCTTGAGAAGGGGCGGCTGAAAATCCAGGCTCATAATCCGGAGCAGGAAGAAGCGGAGGAAGAAGTAGAAGTGGCCTACGATGGCCAGACCATGGAAATCGGCTTCAACGTGAATTACTTGCTGGATGCGCTGGGTGCGCTGGACGGCGACAATGCGAGCTTTCAGGTCAACGATCCCAGCAGCAGTTGCCTGTTATGGGACGAGAAAACCGAGGGCTGTCAGTACGTTGTCATGCCCATGCGGCTGTGATGCTGGAGGCTGATGTCGCTCACCAGCCTTAGAGCGGTAAATGTAAGGTGCCTGAAAGAAGTCGCCCTGGAACCCGCTGAAAGCAACCTCATATTCGGAGAAAACGCCTCGGGCAAGACAAGCTTGCTCGAGGCGCTTTTTATTCTGGGGCGCGGAAGGTCCTTCAGGACCGCGAGTCGGGAGGCGGTGATTCGGGATGGAGAGCAGGAGATGCTGATCGCCGGTGTGATGCATTGTGAAGGCAGAGATATCCGGCTTGGCTTACGTCAGCAGGTGGATCAACCGGCGAAGATTCGGGTGGATGGGCGGGATGAAACAAGTCCAGCGGCTCTGGCGCGTTGCTTGCCGGTACAGATCATCGATCCCGATGTTCACCAGCTCGTAGAGGAGGGCCCGGGTGTCCGGCGCAGATTCCTGGACTGGGGGGTGTTTCACGTGGAACCGAAGTTCCTGGATGCCTGGCGGCGGTATCACCGGATCGTCCGGCAGCGGAATGCCACACTAAAGAGCAATAACGTCCGACAACTGGACGTGTGGGACCGGGAGCTTGCCGCGGCGGGCGAGGCGCTAAGTGGCTACCGAGGTACCTACCTGGAGGCTCTTTCGGGTTACGTCGGGGAACTGGGCAAAGCATTACTTGGGACAGAACCGGCGATTACGTACAAACAGGGGTGGCCAGAGGACCGCAGCTTGCAGGAGGCGCTGGTGGAAAGCAGGGCCCGGGATCTTCGTCTGGGAATCACCCACCCGGGACCGCACCGGGCGGATATGACAATCCACCTGGCGGCGAAAAAGGCCCGGAGTAGAGTCTCCCGAGGTCAGCAGAAGTTGCTGGGCGCCACACTTGTCCTGGCCCAACTGGCACACCTGAAGGCGGTCAAGAATCTGCCAGCGATCCTCCTCCTGGATGACCTGCCAGCAGAGTTGGATTCCCTGCGGCTTGGCCGCCTGCGGGACGTGGTCAGCAGCCTCGATGCACAGTTGTTTCTGACGGCTCTCAGCCGCAAGGATCTGGCTGCCTGGAATTGTGGCGCAGTGTTTCACGTGGAACAGGGAAAAGTCCTATCGGTGCTATAATGAGCCGATTTTTTAACGGATCCCGCGAATGACCAGCGAAAACACCTACGAAGCAAAAAATATAAAGGTTCTCAAAGGGTTAGATGCTGTCCGCAAGAGACCCGGTATGTATATCGGGGATACGGATGACGGCACGGGCCTTCACCACATGGTCTTCGAGGTCGTCGATAATTCCATCGACGAGGCCCTGGCGGGCCACTGCAAGGTCATCACGGTCACAATCCACGCGGATGAATCTGTGACGGTGACCGACGATGGCCGCGGAATACCAGTGGACATGCATGCCGAAGAGGGTAAATCTGCGGCAGAAGTCATCATGACCGTCCTGCACGCCGGTGGAAAATTCGACGATAATTCCTACAAGGTTTCCGGTGGTCTCCATGGCGTCGGCGTTTCCGTCGTCAATGCGTTATCAGAACATCTTGAGCTGACAATCTGCCGGGGCGGCCGCATGTACAGGCAGGAATACCAGCTTGGTCGTCCCCTGTCGGACCTGAAGGCTACTGCTGACACAGATCGGACAGGTACGACCATCCGTTTCCGGCCGAGCGCCCAGATTTTCACCAACATAGAGTTCCACTACGACATCCTCGCGAAACGGCTACGCGAGCTCTCATTCCTGAATTCCGGCGTAAGGATCGAGCTGAAAGACGAGCGGACCGCAGAACAAAACGTCTATGAGTACGAGGGCGGCATCAAGGCATTCGTGGAGCACCTGAATAGGAACAAGAACAAGATTCACGAAAATGCCTTCTATTTCTCGACAGATCGCGACGGGATCGGCGTAGAAGTCGCAATGCAGTGGAATGACTCCTACCAGGAAAACATGTTCTGTTATACGAACAACATCCCCCAGAAGGATGGCGGCACTCATCTGGCCGGATTTCGTAGCGCCTTGACGCGGACGCTCAACAATTACATCGATGGGGCGGGCCTGGCAAAGAAGGAACGGGTGTCCACCAGTGGCGACGATGCCCGAGAGGGCCTGACGGCCGTGCTGTCCGTAAAAGTGCCGGACCCGAAATTTTCCTCTCAGACCAAGGACAAGCTCGTGTCCTCGGAGGTGAAGGGAATCGTTGAAGCCGCGATGGCCGAGAAACTGGATGAGTTTCTGTTGGAAAAACCCCAGGACGCGAAGGCAGTTGTGGGCAAGATCATCGAGGCTGCGCGGGCCCGTGAGGCGGCGAGGAAAGCGCGGGAGATGACGCGGAGAAAAGGCGCCCTCGATATCGCGGGCCTGCCGGGGAAACTTGCGGACTGTCAGGAGAAGGATCCGGCGCTGTCGGAACTGTTTCTGGTCGAGGGCGACTCGGCGGGCGGCTCCGCCAAGCAGGGCCGGGACCGGCGCACCCAGGCCATCCTCCCCTTGAAGGGGAAGATCCTGAATGTGGAAAAGGCCCGCTTTGACAAGATGCTGTCATCGGCGGAGGTAGGCACCCTGATCACCGCCCTGGGTTGCGGGATCGGCCGTGAGGAATTCGATCCGGACAAGCTCCGTTATCACCGGATCATCATCATGACCGACGCGGACGTGGACGGATCGCACATCCGCACTCTTCTGCTCACCTTCTTCTATCGGCAGATGCCTGAATTGATAGAGCGTGGACATATCTATATCGCTCAACCACCGCTCTACAAGATAAAGAAAGGCCGCCAGGAGCATTACTGCAAGGATGACGCAGAGCTCAACGCGTATCTTCTAAGCATAGCGCTGGACAACGCGGCCCTGCACGTCACTGCCGAGGCGCCGCCGCTGACCGGAGCCGGGCTGGAGTCTCTGGTGAGGCGATTCATGGAAGTCAGCGCGATCAATCACCGGCTGTCCCGGAGATACGACTCCCAGGTTCTGCAGAGCCTGCTGGATGTGGCGCCCCTTTCCCCGGTCGCGCTGAGTGACCCGGAGGGTCTCGCCTCGTGGTTGGAGAGCCTGCAGCAGGCAGTGAACCGGGATCTGGACGCCGGCGCGGGTCTTTACTCCCTGAAAATGGGCATTGCAGATGAGCCGGGCCGCTGGTACCTCGAGGTGTCGCGCACCCATCACGGCGTGGAGACAAGGCGGCTCCTTCAGAAGGAATTTTTCGAAAGCCCCGAGTATCGCCGGATTGCCGAGCTGGGAGCGGAGCTCGCCGATCTCATCGGCGACGGCGCCCACGTGGTGCGTGGCGAAAAGCGGCAGGAAGTGCACAGTTTCCAGGCAGCCGTCGCCTGGTTGATGGAGGAGGCCAGGAAGGGCCAGAGCATCCAGCGTTACAAGGGCCTGGGTGAGATGAACCCGGATCAGCTCTGGGATACCACAGTCAACCCGGAGACCCGACGCTTGATGCAAGTGAGGATAGAGGATGCGGTGGCCTCGGATGAAATCTTCACCACCCTGATGGGCGATCACGTTGAGCCGCGCCGTGACTTTATTGAGCGCAATGCGCTCACGGCGACCAATCTCGATATTTGACGCGTTCCCGGATTTTCGCCTCAATTCGACGCGTAATCGACGCTTTTAGGTGCCCTTACGAGTTAGTACGGGGGCCGGAAACGGCCCCAACGGATGGCTGGGCAGCGTCTTTTCAACGTACATCAGCGGCAGTCGACAGAGTTGTGGTAATTCAACCGCCGGATACCGGAACTTATAGGCTATTTCGACGGAGATCGCGTCAGTTCGCACCCAACTCTGTGTTGGCCGGGTAACTCTTGCTGATTCTTGCCATCGTGCCCTCGATCCAGGTCTGGGCTTCCCGATTGATCTCTGCGGGGGACTTACCGTCAGGATCGATGGCGGGACCGATGACGATACGGATGTGACCAGTCCGCTTGCGCAGACCACGCCGGGGCCAGAAATCCCCGGCATTGTGTGCCACGGGAAGAATCCCGTAGCCGGTCTCGGAAGCCAGCAGGGCGCCGCTCAAGCCGTACTTGCGAGTGGTGCCCGGAGGCACGCGGGTCCCTTCCGGATAGATGATGACCCAGCGGCCGGCGGCCAGCCGTTGCCGGCCCTGGCGGACAACCTGCCTGACCGCGGATCCGCCGGCGCTTCGGTTGATGGCGATAGGCTCTATCATACGTAACGCCCAGCCCAGGATCGGGATGACCATCAGTTCCCGCTTCAGCACGAAGGCCGTCACGGGGAATTGTATGAACGGCCACATGGTCTCGAAAACGGACTGGTGCTTGATATAGACGATGGCATTCCGTTCCGGGATGTTCTCCGTACCCTCCACCGACCAGGTCAGGCGGCAGATCGTCCGCAGCAGCCAGAAGTTGCACGACGCCCACCCCCTGGCCATGGCGAACGGATACAGTGGGCCGAAGGCGGCACTGGTTACCACCGCCAGGGAATACACCAGCACCGACAGGAACAGGAGGATCGTGTAAACGAGCGATCTGAGCCAGATCACTGCTGCTGGTCCCTTATCAATTGATCCGCGGCCGAAGCGAGATCGGCAAATATCCCGATTTCGGCCGGCAGGCCGGATTCGAGCGTGGCTTTGCCATTGCCGGTCAGGACGAGCATAGGCCTGGCACCCACGGCGAGGGCAGCGTCGATATCCCGGCGCGAATCACCGATGCACGGCACACCGGTCAGATCGATTCGGAGGCGCCTGGCGATCCGCTGCAGCAGGCCGGGGCCGGGCTTGCGGCAATCACAGCCGTCCTCGGGCTGGTGCGGGCAGATCTCGATAGCTGAGATCTTGCCGCCGGCAGCGGTGACCGCCGCCAGCATTTTTCCGTGGATGGCCGCCAGGTCCGAATGATCGAACAAGCCCCGGCCGATACCCGATTGGTTGCTGGCGATGGCAACCTGGAATCCCGCGGCGCACAGTCTGGCGATGGCCTCGAGACTGCCCGGCAACGGCTGCCATTGCTCCGGAGACTTGATGAAATCCGGGCGGTCCCGGTTGATGACGCCGTCCCGGTCCAGGATGATCACGGCCACCTGGACTAACCGCCGAGCTTGGAAAGGTCTGCGACGCAGAGGAACAGGTCGCGCATCTGGCTGAGCAGCGCAAGCCGGTTGCTTCTCAGGTCCCGATCGTCATCCATCACCATAACCTTGTCGAAGAATGCATCCACGGTCTCACGAAGAGACGCCAGCCCTTCGAGGGCAGCGCGATAATTCTTGTCGGCAAGTAGGGGTTCGACCTCGGCGCGCAAACTGACCAGGCCTTCGAATAGCGATTTCTCCTCCGCTTGCACAAGCCTGTCGGGATCCACGAGTCCGGGTTCCGACACGCCGGCCTGCCGCAGGATGTTTGCGACCCGCTTGTTGGCCGCTGAAAGACTGATTGCCGCCGGCAGCTCGATGAACTGGAGCACGGCTTCAACGCGACGGTGCAAATCGAGGACAGAGGCCGGCTGATTGGCGTGGACGGATTCGAAGACTTCAGTCGGTACCCGGATGCCGGCTGCGCCATCGCAATAGAACGCCTTCAACCGTTCCATTAGATAGCCCAGGACCTCCCCGGCCACTGCCGGCGCGTCGCCTGCTCCCGGCTGCCGTGAGGCTGCGGCTATCAACAGGTCCTGCAGCGTCAACTCCAGGTTTCCCTCGATGAATATGCGCAGGCAACCCAGGGCCGCCCTGCGCAGCCCGAACGGGTCCTTGGTGCCTGAGGGCTTCTCGCCGATGGAGAAAATGCCGGTCAGCAGGTCCAGTTTGTCGGCCAGTGACAGGATCTGTCCTGTCACAGTAGCCGGAATACTGTCGCCGGCGAATCGGGGCAGGTACTGTTCCTCGATCGCCCCGGCTACCTCCTCCGGCTCCTTATCATGAAGGGCGTAGTGCCGTCCCATGACGCCCTGGAGGTCCGGAAATTCGCCGACCATGTCCGTCAGGAGATCGCACTTCGCCAGCCTGGCCGCACGCGCGACGGGACTGGTGTCCCGGCCGAGAGCACCGGCGATTTCCGTGGCGAGTCGCTCGACCCGGCCGGACCTGTCTGCCAGGGAGCCGAGCTTCCTCTGGAAAACCACGTGGGCCAGATCCGGAGCACGTGAAGACAGCGGCTTCTTGCGGTCCGTGTCCCAGAAGAATCCCGCGTCGCTGAGTCTCGGCCGCACGACTCGCTCATTGCCCTCCCGAACCTTGCCGGGATCAAGGCTCTCCAGATTGGCGATAGCGATAAAGCGCGGTAGAAGCAGGCCACCCTCGCCTTCCACGGGGAAGTAGCGCTGGTGGGCCTGCAGCGTGGACACGAGGACCTCCCGCGGCAGATCGAGAAACCGGTCTTCGAATTGCCCGGCCACTGCCGTCGGCCACTCCACCAGGGAAGTGACCTCGTCCAGCAACGATGGGTCGTACAGGGGTGTGCCCCCCGATTCGGCCGCCGTGTCGGCCACGAGTCTCGCCACGAGATCGCGCCGGGCGTCGAAGTCGGCAATGACCTTGCCGCGTTGCTCGAGGATGGCGGGATACTCACCAGCGTCGGCCACGGAGATGGGCCCGGGAGCGTGAAACCTGTGTCCCCGGGTCTCGCGACCGGCCGGGATGTCGAACAGCTCCAGGGGCAATACCTCGTCGCCGAGCAGAGCGAGAACCCAATGGACCGGACGGACGAACTCGAATTCCTTGCTTCCCCAGCGCATTCGCTTCGGGACAGGCAGATTCGCAAGCGCCTGGTCGATCACATCGGGCAGGATTTCTGAAGCCTGCCTGCCGTGTTCGGTCCCCCTGAAAACAACGTACGTACCCTTGCCCGTCTCCAGCCTTGCCAGCGATTCGAAGGGCACACCGCAGCTCTCCGCGAACTTCGTACCGGCCCGGGTAGGTTGCCCGTCCGCGTCAAGGGCAGCCGTGACCGGCGGTCCACGGCGCTCGATCTCCCTGTCGGACTGGCATCGCGCCAGGCGATGCACCTTGACCGCAAGACGTCGAGGCGTGGCGAATCCGACCACCTTGTCGAACGCCAGCGATGCTCGCGCGAGCCCCCGCCCCAGGCCATCCCGGAAGGCCAGGGACAACGGATTCAGCGCCCTGGGCGGCAACTCCTCCGTGCCGATCTCGATAAGGAAGTCACGGGGCTCATCCATGGCTCGCGGCTCCCGGCGCCTGGCCGCCGTTCCCGAGCATCGGGAAGCCCAGAGCTTCGCGGCTCGCGTAATAGGCCTCGGCGACGCTCCTCGCCATCGCCCGCACCCGCAGTATGTACCGTTGCCGCTCGGTCACAGAGATCGCATGCCGGGAGTCGAGAAGATTGAAGGAGTGTGACGCCGCCAGGACCTGCTCGTAAGCAGGCAGCGCCAGTCCAGCTGCGAGCAGTTCCGTGCAGGCCTGCTCGCAGGCGGAAAATCGATGGAACAGTTCGTCTACTATTGCATGCTCGAAGTTGTAGGCGGACATCTCCACCTCGTTCTGGTGATAGACGTCCCCGTAGCTCACCCGACCCAGCGGGCCGTCGGCCCAGGTCAGGTCGAAGATGCTCTCCACACCCTGAAGATACATCGCTATCCGTTCCAGGCCGTAGGTGATCTCGCCAGTCACCGGCCGGCAGTCCAGGCCGCCCACCTGCTGGAAATAGGTGAACTGCGTGATTTCCATGCCGTTCAGCCACACCTCCCAGCCGAGACCCCAGGCACCCAGGGTCGGGGACTCCCAGTTATCTTCCACAAAGCGGATATCGTGGACGAGTGGATTGATGCCCAGTTCCCGCAAGGAGTCCAGGTAGAGGTCCTGGAAATCATCCGGAGAAGGCTTGATAACTACCTGATACTGGTAGTAATGCTGAAGTCGGAACGGGTTATCTCCGTAACGGCCGTCCGTGGGCCGCCGGCACGGCTGGACATACGCAGCGCTCCAGGGCTCCGGGCCGATGGATCTGAGGAATGTCGCCGGGTGAAAGGTCCCTGCGCCCATCTCCATGTCGTAGGGCTGCAGGAGGACACATCCGCGATTCGCCCAGTACGACTGCAGGGTAAGCAGAAGGCCTTGGAAGGTGGGCGGAGGCTCGGGAAGCCGATGCTCGGTCATGAGTGTGGCCCTGACTGGCCGCGAAGCGGGAAAACGCGCGGCATTATAGCGGAACGCCGTGCCCCGGCAGAGCATGCCGGGGCAGATGGGTCTAGAATGGTGCGATAGATCGGCGGAGTGCACCAAGCTGGTGCCGCCGATCCGACTGTCACGGGCCGGATGCCTCTGGATCGAGACTGCGGGCTCGTCTCGGCGAGTGGCATGATTCGTGCTTAGCCAGCCTTATAGCGACCGTCCTCCCGTGGATACAGCCGGGGGGACGGATATTTTTACATCGACTCCTTCGGAGGGACCTTCATGAGCGCGGGTGAAGTAATCAACCTGATCAATGACAAGGAAGTGAAGTTCGTCGATCTTCGCTTCACAGACACCAAGGGCAAGGAGCAGCATGTCACCATCCCGACCAGCCAGATAGACGAGGATTTCTTCGAGGACGGCAAGATGTTCGATGGATCTTCGATCGCTGGCTGGAAGAGTATCGCCGAGTCGGACATGATCCTGATGCCCGATACGTCGACGGCAGCGCTCGATCCGTTCTCAGAGGAGACGACGCTGAACGTGACCTGTGACGTCATCGAGCCCAATACCATGCAGGGCTACGAGCGGGATCCGCGATCGCTTGCCAGGCGCGCCGAGGCGTATCTCAAGTCCTCCGGTATCGCCGACACGGCCTACTTCGGTCCCGAGAATGAATTCTTCATTTTCGACAACGTGCGATGGGGCGCTGAGATGCGCGGCGCTCATTACGAGATTGATTCTTCGGAGGCCGGTTGGAACTCCGAGAAGGTCTATCCCGATGGAAACCTCGGGCACCGCCCGGGTGTCAAGGGCGGCTACTTCCCGGTTCCCCCGGTGGATTCGCTGCACGACCTGCGGTCGGAAATGTGCCGGGTCCTGGAAGAGATGGGCCAGAAACCGGAAGTTCACCACCACGAGGTGGCAACGGCGGGCCAGTGCGAAATCGGCGTGGCCTTCAACTCGCTGGTACGGAAAGCGGACGAGGTCCAGATCCTGAAGTACGTGGTCATGAACGTGGCCCAGGCATACGGCAAGACCGCCACATTCATGCCGAAACCGCTGGTCGGCGACAACGGCAATGGAATGCACGTCCATCAGTCACTGGGCAAGGACGGCAAGAACCTGTTCAGCGGCGACGGCTATGGCGGCTTGTCAGAGACAGCGCTGTTCTATATCGGCGGTGTCATCAAGCATGCCAAGGCTATCAATGCGTTCACCAATGCCTCCACCAACAGCTACAAGCGGCTGGTGCCAGGCTTCGAAGCGCCGGTCAAGCTGGCTTATTCCGCGCGGAACCGGTCCGCTTCGGTACGGGTACCGTATATCGCCAACCCGAAGGGTCGCCGCGTCGAGGTCCGTTTCCCCGACTCCACGGCCAATCCCTATTTCGCGTTTACCGCCATGATGATGGCGGGCCTGGACGGCATCCAGAACAAGATCCACCCGGGCGATCCCCTGGACAAGGACCTTTACGATCTGAAGCCGGAAGAGTCCGTGGGCATCCCCGAAGTCTGCTATTCCCTGGAGGAAGCGCTGAATTCCCTCGACAACGATCGGGATTTCCTCAAGGCTGGCGGGGTGTTTACCGACGACGTTATCGATGCCTATATCAACCTCAAGATGGGCGACGTCACCAGGTTGCGGATGACCACGCACCCGGTCGAATTCGACATGTACTACAGCCTCTGACGCTCAGAGCAAGGTGCCGGCGACGGCGGGGTCTGATCCCCGCCGTCTTTGTTTCCGGACGACCAGTGGCTATTCTTACAGGCAACAGGGTTTCGGGAAGGCCGGATGCGCTGGTTCATTGCTCTGATATTGCTGATCTCGTTGGCCGCCCACGCGGACACATATCGCTGGGTGGACGAGGATGGCGTGGTGAATTATTCGGACGTGTACCATCCGGGTGCCGAGCGGGTGGTGCTGGGCTCTGTCCAGACCACGCAATTCGCCTCACCGCCGCCGACCGCGGCGGAGGGGTCGGGGACGGACACCGAGGCGTCGGGGACCGGCGCCGCCTACGAATCCGTATCGATCCAGCGGCCACAGCCGGACGAGACGATCTGGAACAACGAGGGATTTCTCGACGTGCAAATTTCTGTGCAGCCGAGTATTCAGCGCGGCCACCGGCTGGCGCTGTATCTGGACGGCCAGCCCGTGGCGGGTGTCCCGGCTGGCGCCACCAGCTTCACCATCGACAAGGTTTATCGGGGCATGCACACGCTCCGGGCCGCCGTGCGCGGTTCCGGTGGCCAGGAACTCGGCAGCAGTCAGACTGTGCGCTTCTACGTCCAGCAGACCTCCGTGGCCAATCCTCCGACCGGACCGACACCGAGCCCCCGTCCCCGCCCCCGCGGTTGATCTCGGGACACATCGTGCCCGACCCAGCCACCGGTTCCCTGCCCGCGAGGCTGGCCGACAATCTGTCTACCGGGTTGGTTTTGCTCGACGGGGATTTGCGGGTCGTCTACCTGAATCCCGCAGCTGAGCAACTGCTCGGCATCAGCAGGCAGCGCCTGCAGGGCCAGATCATCGACGCAGCCGTTCCGTCCCTGTCTTCGTTTCGCCCCTTCCTGCAGCGGGCGATCGATACCGGTGAACCGTTTGCACGCCGGGAGCTGACTCTGCACATCCCCCTGCCGACGAGCGAGCCGGCAGTCCTGGACTGCACCGTTAGCGAGGCGGGAGACTTCGATGCAGGCAGACTGGTGATGGAACTGACTGACGCGAGCAGACGGCTGCGTATCAGCCGAGAGAGCGCCTTGTTGTCGCAACTCGACGTCGGACGCAGCATCGTCCGTCAGCTAGCGCACGAAATCCGCAATCCTCTCGGCGGCATACGAGGGGCGGCTCAACTGCTCCACAAGCGCCTCGGCGACGAGGCCCAGCGGGAGTACACGCGGATCATCATCCGCGAGGCGGACAGGCTGGCCAGCCTGGCCACGACGATGATGGGCCCTGGCACCCCGCCGACGCTGGAGCGTTTGAATATCCACGAGGTCGTTGAGCACGTATACACCCTGACGCGAGCCGAGGGCCCGGACGCGCTCCTCATCGAGCGCGACTACGATCCAAGTCTTCCGCATGTACGACTGGATCGGGCCCAGGTCATCCAGGCCATGCTGAATCTGGCGCGGAACGCGATGCAGGTGCTGGGCGAGGAAGGCCGAATCGTGTTCCGCACCCGCGCACTGACCCATTACACCATCGGCACCCGGCAGCATCGACTTGTAGCCTGCGTGGAGATAGAAGACAACGGCCCGGGTGTCCCCGAAGCCCTGAGGGAGACGCTGTTCTACCCGCTGATCACGGGACGCCTCGGTGGGACCGGCCTGGGGCTGGCACTGGCGCAGAATCTGGTGACTCGGCAGGGCGGGTTAATCGAGTATACGAGCCGCGCCGGGAGAACCGTTTTCCAAATGCTGTTCCCGCTCGAGGAGTCCAATGACGGACAGACCGCTTAACGTCTGGGTGCTGGATGACGACGAGGCTATCCGCTGGGTGCTGACGAAGGCCCTCGAAGGCGCCGGGATGCACTGCCGCGGGTTTGGTAGTGGCGCCGAGTTCCGCGCCGCTCTCCCCGGCCAGGTCCCCGACGTGCTGGTGACGGATGTCCGCATGCCTGATGTGGACGGCATCGAGCTGCTTGCCGAACTCCGGGGTACTCACCCGGACCTCCCGGTCATCGTGGTCACGGCTCACTCCGACCTGGACAGTACCGTAGCAGCCTACCGTGGCGGTGCGTTCGAGTATCTCCCCAAGCCCTTCGACGTGGACGAAGCTGTCGCCCTCGTGGAAAGGGCGGCAAAGGAAAGCCGCCCGAAACCGGCCCCGGCCACCCGAGACGGGTACCCCATGCTCATCGGACAGGCGCCCCGGATGCAGGAGGTGTTCCGGGCCATCGGCCGGCTGTCCCGCTCGAGTATGACCGTGCTGATCATCGGCGAGTCCGGAACAGGCAAGGAACTGGTGGCCCGGGCAGTCCACGAAAACAGCCCACGGGCAGGGCGGCCCTTCATCGCCCTGAACACCTCGGCGATCCCTTCGGAACTGCTGGAGTCGGAACTCTTCGGCCACGAGCGCGGCGCATTTACGGGCGCCGACGCCACCCGGACGGGTCGTTTCGAACAGGCAGATGGCGGCACCCTTTTTCTGGACGAGATCGGTGACATGCCCGCCGCATTGCAGACCCGGTTGCTGAGAGTCCTGGCGGAGGGAGAGTTCTACCGCGTCGGCGGACAGAGACCGATCAGCGTTGATGTCCGGGTTGTCGCCGCGACCCATCACGATCTCGACAAGCGCGTGGCGGAGGGCACGTTCCGGGAGGACCTTTTCCATCGGCTCAATGTCATGCGAATCGAAACGCCCGCGCTGCGCAAGCATCGGGAAGACGTGCCCCTCCTGTTGACTCACTACCTGGGGGTGGCCGCCTCCGAACTGGGCGTCGCCACCAAGACCCTGACCCCAGAATGCCTCGAGGTGCTGACTGCATTCGATTGGCCGGGTAACGTCCGGCAGCTGGTCAACCTCTGCCGCAGGCTGACCGTCACGGCCCCCGGGCGGGAAATCCAGATAGAAGATCTGCCCAGGGAATTCGGCGGGACCGAGCGGGCCAGCTCCCATCCAGAGTGGTCCGAGGGCCTGAGAGCATGGGCGGCGATGCAGCTCAAGGCGGGAAGCGTCGGGCTTCTCGATCAGGCGCAGCCGGAATTCGAACGGGTGCTGATCCAGGCAGCTTTGGTGCAATCCCGGGGACACCGTCAGAATGCGGCGAAGCTGCTGGGCTGGGGCCGAAACACCCTGACCCGAAAGATCCGTGACCTCGGGATCGAAGACTGATCGGGATGGATCTTCTCGAAATGAATCGACGGGCGTGGGACCGGCAGGCACTCGACGGAGGTCGATGGAGTCGACCGGTCGATACCGGCACCATCGCCCGCGCCCGGGCTGGCAGATGGGCAGTCCGGCTGACACCGAACCGGGACGTGCCTTCCGACTGGTTTTCTCCGCTGACCGACTGCCGGCTGCTAGCCCTGGCGGGGTCGGGCGGACAGCAGGCGCCGGTGCTCTCGGCCGCGGGGGCCACGGTAACGGTGCTGGACAATTCGCCGGCCCAGCTGGATCTCGACCGCCAGGTCGCTGAGCGGGACGGTCTCACGATCCAGCTGGACCTGGGTGATATGCGAGACCTGTCAAGGTACGAAGACGGGAGCTTCGACCTGGTGTTTCACCCGGTCTCGAACTGCTTCGTGGACGACGTTCGTGGTGTCTGGGAGGAGTGCTACCGGGTCCTGGGGCCGGGCGGTCGATTGTTGGCAGGATTCCTCAATCCCGCGTTCTTCCTCTTCGACGAAGCGGCCGATCGGGATCGCGGCGTGCTCAGGGTCACCCACCGGCTGCCCTATGCGGACACGGAGTGCCTCGACGCGGAGGAGATTGCCGATCGGATCGGCTCCGGCGAACCCATGAGCTTCAGTCATGACCTGGAAACCCAGATCGGCGGCCAAATGGACGCGGGATTCCTGCTGGCCGGTCTCTTCGAAGACGACTGGGACGATGCCGCGACGACCCTGAACCGCTACATGCCCACGAGCCTCGCCACCCTCGCCGTAAAGCCGGAACGGGAGTAGGGCCTCTCTTCAGGCTCGGGTCGGTCCGGACGGACCCCCAGGGCCGGGTTGCAGGGGAATCAGCAGGTGGCCGGCGAAGCTGTCGGGTGCGGCAGAGCCAGGCTCCCGATCAGGTCCTTGATATCGTCGATACCGTGGCGACCGAGGTAATCCACGATGCCTTCGTTGATCTTGCGGCACACGAGTGGGTCATAGAACAGCCCGGTACCCACACCCACTGCCGTAGCGCCGGCTACGAGAAACTCAATTGCATCCGTGGCATCGGCGATACCGCCCTGGCCGATGATGGGGACGCCAAGGGGTCCGGCCACCTGGTACACCTCGTGCACCTTGAGCAGAGCGATGGGCTTGATTGCAGGGCCGGAAAGGCCTCCCCGGATATTCCCGATCACCGGCGCGCGCTTCTCCGCGTCAATGGCCATGCCCATGACAGTATTGATTACCGCCAGGGCGTCGCTGCCTGCCTCGATGCAGCGCCTGGCGTTCTCCCGGATGTCAGTCTGGTTCGGCGAGAGCTTCGTGATGATCGGCTTTGTGGTCACTCGTCGGCAGGCCTCGACGACCCGGGCCGACATTTCCGGGATATTGCCGAAGGCTACGCCGCCCTCCTTGATGTTCGGGCAGGAGATATTGATCTCGATGGCGTCGATCGGGGAATCCTCGAAACGCCGCGTGGTCTGGGCGTAGTCCTCGATAGTCGAGCCACAGACGTTGGCGATGAATCGCGTTTCATCGAAATCCAGCATCGGCAGTATCTCGTCGACCACCTCGTCTACGCCGGGATTCTGGAGACCGATGGCGTTGAGCATGCCCATTGGCGTTTCGTATACGCGATGGGCTGGATTCCCAAGCCTGGGCTCGCGGGTCGTACCCTTTAGCACCACGGCTCCGACGTCCCGATTGGAGAAACCCTCGATACGAGTGTATTCCTCGCCAAATCCGACGCAGCCCGACAGCAGGACAATCGGCGATGCAAAGTGCAGGCCGCAGAAATCGAACTCGATGGATGGATGCGAATTTGGTGTGGGGTTGCTCATAATGCGGTTACCAGCGGTCATCAGAGACCATCCGCGGATGTTTCACGTCGTCCTCTACCAGCCGGAGATACCCCCGAACACGGGCAATATCATACGACTTTGTGCCAATACCGGTGCCGGGCTGCACCTGGTCGGGCCCCTGGGTTTCGAACTCGACGAGCCGAGGTTGCGGCGAGCGGGGCTGGATTACAGGGAAATCACCCGCCTCGTGCATCATCCGGATCTGCACGCCTGCCTGTCGACTCTGAGCGATCCCCGCGTCTTTGTGTTTTCGAGCCGCGCGCCGACCCCGTTGGACCAGGCGCGGTTCGAACCGGGCGACGCCCTGCTGTTCGGACCGGAAACCCGGGGGCTGCCCCGTGACATTTTGGAATCCGTACCCGCTGACCGGCGCCTGAGGTTACCCATGCGTCCCGGCAATCGCAGCCTGAATCTGTCAAACGCCGTGGCGGTGGCGGTATACGAAGCGTGGCGCCAGCACGAATATGCCGGGGCGGTCAGCGACTTGGAGAATTCTCGGCCTTGAGTGCCCGCTGCATCAGGGCCGTTACCGCCTCGCGGGGCTCGATGCCCTCGTAGAGGATCCGGTAGATCTGCTCGCAGATGGGCATCTCGACGCCCGCCTGCGTGGCCACGCGGTGCACGGCTTCGGCGGCCTTGACCCCTTCCACGACCTGCTTGATCTCGGCCTCTGCTTCGGCCACGGTCTTGCCTGCCGCCAGGGCGAGACCCATGCGGCGGTTTCTGGACTGGTTGTCGGTGCAGGTCAGCACCAGGTCTCCCATCCCCGCAAGACCCATGAATGTGGCCGGTTGAGCGCCGAGCGCGACACCGAGACGGGTCATCTCCACCAGGCCGCGAGTGATCAGGGCGACCCGGGTGTTGGCGCCGAACCCCAGGCCGTCGCAGATTCCGGCGCCGATGGCCAGGGCATTCTTCACCGCACCGCCGACCTCGACCCCGACGATGTCGGTGGAGGTATATGCACGGAAGGTCTCTCCCGAGATGCTTTCGGCCAGTTTCCTCGCGTAGGTCTCGTCCGTAGCGGCGACCGTCATGGCGGTGGGGAGACCCGCGCCCACCTCACGAGCGAAGGTGGGTCCCGACAGGACCGCCTTGGGAATATCCTTGCCGAGCACGTCCTCTGCTACCTGGTGGGGCAGCTTCCCCGTTTCGACCTCAAACCCCTTGGTCGCCCAGGCTAGCCGCGCGGCCTTGGGGAGTCTGGGCCTGATGTCGTTGAGCACCCTCCGGAACACGTGGCTGGGGACGGCGACCAGCACGATGTCCGTGCTTGCCAGGGCGGCCGACAGGTCCGGTTCTACCTGGAGGCTGTCGGGAAAACGCGCCCCAGGGAGGAACTGCTCGTTTTCCCGGACCTCCTGCAGGCGGTCCAGGTTGTCCTCGACCCGACCCCACAGGATTGTCCGCCGTCCGCTCCTCGCCAACTGGATCGCCAGCGCGGTGCCCCAGGAGCCGGCGCCGACGACCGTAATGGTGAGATCCGTGATCATTAGTGCCGGGCCCTTCAGGCCGGGGCCTGGTCCTCGGAAGCCGTGTCGCGGGCGCTCCGTTCCGCCTTGGCCGCGGCCACCATCGTCTCGAAGCTTACCGGCTGCAGATGCAGCTGGGGGAAGCCGCCCTTACCCACCATGTCGGCAATCACCTCCCTGGCGTAGGGGTAAAGCTGCGTCGGGCAGAAGGTGCTCAGGATCTGGGTCTTGTCCTCCTCCGCAACGCCCTTGAATACGAAGATGCCGGCTTGTTGTACCTCGGCCAGGAAGGCCACGGTTTCTCCGTGCTTTGCTTCTACCGACAGCTCCAGGACCACTTCCACGCCCTCGTTGCCCACCTCGTTGCTGCGGGTGGAAAGGTTGATCGTCACCTTGGGCTTCCAGTCGCCGGAAAAAATCGCCGGACTGTTGGGCGCCTCGAAGGACGAATCCTTGATGTATATCTTCTGCAGGCCGATCTGGGCGCCGTCCTGGGAGACGCCCCGGGAGTCAAGTTGTTTGTCAGTCATATTGGTCCCTCGAATCCTTCTCTTGTCTTGGGCGGGCGCCGGGGCCGGCCCGGTTTCACGCGCAGCCCGCCAGGGGATCTGCCGACAGCAGGCGATCGAGTTCGCCGGTCGTCTCCAGAACCAGCAGGGAGTCGAAGCCCCCCACGTGCCGGCCCCCGAAAAATATCTGCGGCACCGTCCTGCGCCCAGTGCGCCGCTCCATTTCGCGTCGGCTGCCGGCACTGGTGTCCACCAGGGTCTCCCGGTAGCACACGCGCTTTGCGTCGAGCAGACGCCTGGCGCGAATGCAGTGCGGGCAATACCGGGTCGCGTAAATCACGACTTCTGCGATGCCGGCCTTATCGTTCACGCTTTCCTGGCCTTCTGCCCCGTCTTCTCCGCTCGTCGCTCGATCGGAAAATTTTCCCGCTCCCAGGCGGCCATACCACCCTGCAGGCGCACCACCGTCGAAAACTGGGCCTTGCGCAGGGCCGCAGCCGCCCTGGCAGCGCCGGTGCCGGTCTCGCAGCACACAAGAACGGGTCGGTCCTTCTTCTTCGCCACCTCCCCGGCCCGAGCGTCGAGTTCTGCTGCGGGTATGTTCACTGCCCCGATGATGTGGCCGGCCGCGTACCGCTCCGCCGGCCGGATGTCCACGATCGTCGCGCCATCGTTGATCAGTCTGACAGCCTCTGCCGGCGGGAGGTCTGCCCCCCCGGCCCTGGCGCGAACCTCGGTCGTGATGACCAGTACGATCAAACCCAGCAATGCGCCGATCAGATACGGATGATTGCCTGC
This sequence comes from Gammaproteobacteria bacterium, assembly GCA_024640085.1. Lineage (GTDB taxonomy): Bacteria > Pseudomonadota > Gammaproteobacteria > Steroidobacterales > XN24 > JAHEFR01. The sequence continues at coordinate 11,508 of JAHEFR010000008.1, read as the reverse complement.
AAATTCGAGGATCTGTGCCATTGAAACGCCGTCAGCAAGAAGAACGCGGGCCCCGCCCGCGCTAGCTCGCCATTATAGCAGCCGAGGTCGCGGGAGACCTTGTCGCCGCACCGCTATTACATACACTGTCGGCACAGCCCATGCCTCTGCAAATCACGAGAATCCGATCATGCCGCCTGGCGATCAGCATCGCGCTGATCGCCGTCGCCTGTCTGACGGGGGCCGCGGACGATCCCGAGGCCAGGCTCGAGGCCCTGAAGGCGCGCATCCGCCAGATCCAGGCCGAGATCGAGACCCAGGCCGGGCGCCGCGATAGTGAGACCGCCAGGCTGAAACAGGCGGAGCGTCAGGCCGGCGAGGCTGCCCGGGTCTTGCGGGGGACGGAGGAAAATCTCGCAGCCAGCCGCAAGCGCCAGGCCCGGCTGCAACAGCAGGTGGACGCCAGCAAGCGGAGACTGGCAGCGAAGCAGCGATCGCTGGCAACCCAGGTAAGGGCTGTTTATGCCAGCGGCCAGACAGAGCGGCTCCGGCTCCTGCTGAGCCAGCAGGAGCCGGCCCGACTGGGGCGCGTCCTGGTGTACTACCGCTACCTGACCGAGGACCGGGCGACGGAAATCAAGGCCGTTATCGCCGAGCTTTCAGAGTTGACCGATGCGGAGATCCGCCTGACGGAGAACGCGGCTCGGCTGGAGCAACTACTGGCCAGGCAGACCGAGGAAGCCCGGCGGCTGGAGCAGGCCCGGCAGGCGCGCGCGCAGGTTGTCGCAAGCATCGATGCCCGCATCACCGATCGACAATCAGAGGCGGCAAGACTCACGGCGGAGGCGGCCGCTCTCGAGTCACTGATCGAGGAACTCAGGCGCGCCCTGGCGGACATGCCCGGGACGGACCGGGAGCCGTTCGCCTCCCTCAAGGGCAAGCTCGACTGGCCGGCAAAGGGTGTGTTGGTAAGCGACTTCGGCCAGCCAAGGGCCGGAGGCTCGTTGAAATGGAACGGAGTGGTCATAGGCACCGATCGAGGCAGGGACGTGCGTGCCGTCTACCATGGCCGGGTCGCTTATGCGGACTGGCTGCCCGGCATGGGATTGCTGCTGGTGATCGAGCACGGAGACGGCTACATGAGCCTTTATGGACACAACGAAACGCTTTACAAGCGTGTCGGAGACTGGGTCGAGCCAGGCGAGGTCGTCGCGGGGGCTGGCGACACCGGTGGCAAATCCCGCACAGGGTTGTATTTCGAGATCCGCCGGGACGGTCAGCCGCAAAATCCGCATCGCTGGTTCAGAAACAGATTGGCCGCGAGATAGGTCAATTTATGTCCACTGGCGCCTGTGGTAATGTCAGCGTCTCCTCACGGCGCCGGGCCGGGGCATCTGCATGTCATTGAAAATTCGCGGTCTTCTGGCGATCAGCATAGGTGTGATTCTCGGGCTGTCTCTCAGCCTCGGGTCTACCGTGCTGGCCGACAAGGAACCCCGGGGATCAGCTGATCTTCCCTGGGACCAGGCCCGCCTGCTGGCCGAAGTGCTCGAGCGCGTGAAACGGGACTATGTCGACCAGGTGGACGACGATCGCCTGATCGAGGCCGCGATCAGGGGAATGGTCGCAGATCTGGATCCCCATTCATCGTATCTGGATGCCGAGGAGTACGAGGAAATCCTGATCAGCACCTCCGGCAACTATTCGGGGGTGGGACTGGAAGTCGGCGCGGCCGACGGACAGATGGTCGTGGTCTCGGCCATCGAAGGAAGTCCCGCTGCCCGAGCCGAGGTACATAGCGGGGACATCATCATCAGTATCGACGGCATGCCAGTCGACCCGCAGGATATAGACGACGCCGTAAAGAGACTGCGTGGCGCCGCCGGCACGGCGGTGCGTCTGACCCTGACCCGTGACGGTGGCCAGAATCCCGTCGCTTTCGATCTCGTACGAACGCAGATCCAGCTGAAAAGCGTCCGCTTCGAGCTCGTCGAGCCGGCCTACGGATACATCCGTTTGACCCATTTCAGCGAGACTACTTCAGCCGACCTGAGGGATGCCGTGGAACAACTGGGGCGCCAGTCCGATGGCCAGCTGTCCGGGTTGGTACTGGACCTGCGGAACAACCCTGGCGGGGTGCTGGATGCGGCCGTAGACGTTTCCGACGCGTTTCTCGACGAAGGCGTGATCGTCTCTGCGGAGGGCCGGGTCCCGGATGCCCGGTTCCGGACGCAGGCTACGCCCGGAGACATCATCGACGGCAAACCGCTGGCCGTGATCGTAAACGGTGGATCCGCATCCGCAGCGGAGATCGTCGCCGGCGCACTGCAGGACAATCACAGGGCCGTCATCGTCGGAGTGCCCACGTTCGGCAAGGGCTCGGTACAGACCGTCATGCCACTTTCCGGGGGACGCGCCGTCAAGTTGACCACCTCCCGGTATTTCACGCCGTCGGGCCGCTCAATACACAATCGCGGGATCAGCCCGGACATCAGGATAGACCCCGTGGCGGCTGCCGCTTCGCCGGAGCCGGATTACCAGCTCAGTCGAGCACTCGAACTCCTCAAGACCCAGCGGGTCGCAAAGGTCCGGCAGCAAAATTGATCAGTCCCCGACGCGAAATACTGACCGGATTGCTGATGGCGATCTGGTTCGGACTCCTGACGACGCCCTGCGCTGCCGCGGAAACGCCGGCTCTGGTAGCCGTCATCATGGACGATCTGGGAAACGCGAGGACGGAGGCCGAGCGTGCGGCAGCGCTGCCAGGTGCGATCACCTGTTCTATCCTGCCACACACGCCCTATGCGGAACTCGCGGCCAAGGCCTGCATCGACGCCGGCAAGGACGTCTTTGTCCACCTGCCAATGCAACCTGAGGACCCCACCGCCCGGCCCGGCCCAGGCGTGCTGCTGGTCGGTCAGACTCGTAACCAGCTTCGTCAGATCGTGCGGTCGGATCTTGACTCGGTGCCGGGCGCCATCGGCGTAAACAATCACATGGGCAGCCTGCTGACCCGGCATATTGCCTACATGGAGTGGTTCATGGCAGAGCTGGCGGGCCGGGGCGGACTGCTCTTCGTGGACAGTGCGACCACCGCTGAGAGCATGGCGCAGCGACTGGCGGGCAACCACGGAGTACCGGCAACGCGCCGTGACGTTTTTCTGGACGAGGACCCGGCGCCGGAGGCCGTCCGTGTCCAGTGGGAGCGCCTGATCCAGCTCGCTCTGGCTGAAGGGACAGCACTGGCAATCGGTCACCCGCGGGAAGCGACGCTGGCCCTGCTTGCCGAGCAGATGGATGGCCTGCAGTCCCGCGGTATCATCCTCGTCAGCGTGGCCGCGCTCGTCCGGGCCAGGGACGAGGGAGGTTCGGCGACATGGCAAGAGTTCTCGTCCCGCTAGCCGACGGCTTCGAGGAGATCGAGGCGGTGACGGTGATCGACATCCTGCGCCGCGCCGGGATCACCGTCGTAGTGGCCGGTCTCCGAGGGGGTCCTGTCCGGGGTTCCCACGGCATCGCTCTGGAGACGGATTGCAGTCTGCACGAGAGTCTGAAGGGGCAATACGATATGGCGGTGCTGCCCGGGGGGATGCCGGGCGCCGACAATCTCCGTGACGACCCGCGTGTCATAGGTCTGCTGCGGGCGCTGGCCGAAGACAAGAAATTCACGGCTGCCATCTGTGCCGGGCCGCAGGTTCTGGCCGCTGCAGGGCTGCTCGATAACCGGCGAGCCACCAGCTACCCCGGATTTCTCGATCCGGGCCAGGTCCCCGGCCTGGAACTGACAGAGGCCCCTGTGGAGCAGGATGACAAGGTGATCACCTCGCGCGGCCCGGGGACGGCGATGGACTTCGCGTTGGCGCTGGTCGAGAATCTGGTGGGAAGACATTGCAGGGAAGAATTAGAAAGTAACCTGCAGCGTCCAGCCTGACAGCCGATCAGCGCGAACCGGAGGAGAGCGTCCGGAATGAAGAAAGTAGGCTCGGGACTCGTCGAGGACATCGGCGAAGAGATCGAGCAGGACGAAATCAAGGGATTTGCCCGCAGCGTCGCCGAAGTCGAGTGGCTGCTGCTGATACTGGTACTCCTGTACCTGCTGTCCCCCGGCACCTACGTGGCCCAGCGGGAGATTGTCCTTATTGCCCTGCTGGCTTTCGCCGCCTTCATCGTCGTCTTCCGCTACCTCAATTTTTATCGGCGACAGACGCGTCTGAAGATCGCTGTCGAGACGCTGGTCATGGTGGCCTTCACGACGTCGGTGCTGTTGCCGACCGGCGGGCCGGAGAGCCCGCTGCTCAACCTTTATCTGCTGCCCATCATCGTGGCGGCCCTGACCCTCGGCAAGTGGTTCAGCCTCCTAATGGTGGCGCTGGTGTCAGTGTGCTACGTGTATGTGGGCGCGGACATCCAGGAAGTCGCGTCGCTCGCCGGGGTCAGCGCCTTGTTGACCAAATTGCTGCCGTTCCTGCTGGTAGCCTTCATCACCACCATGCTCGCGAGCGACATCCATATCGCACGGACCCGGATCAAGGCTCTGTCCGAAACTGACGAGATGACCGGTCTAATGAACGTCAGGGCTTTCGCGAGGATCCATCGGCGGGAGCACGACAAGGCGGTCCGTTATGGTCGAAGCTACGCGATCCTGTTGCTGGATATGGATAATCTCAAACGGATCAACGACACCCACGGGCACGAGGCGGGCAACCGTGCGATCGTCCTGGTCGCCAATGTCGTCACCCGGGTGATCAGGAATACCGATGTGGCCGCCCGCTATGGCGGAGACGAGTTCATCCTGCTCCTCTCTGAGGCTGATCCTGACGAGGCGGAGGAGATCGCCCGTCGGCTGAGTAACAGCATCAGGAACACCACCCTCGATTATCACGGTCAGATGATACGAACCTCCGCCAGCGTCGGCCTGGCCATATATCCCAGAGATGCCAAGGATCCGCGAGAGATCGTCGAAAGGGCGGACCGGGACATGTACTCGAACAAGGAATTCATCAAACCGTCGGGCGAGGGACCATGAAGGTGGTTCTTCCGTTCGGGCGCTGCTCCTGCCGGGGCCGACCGGTGTCCGGTGCCCAAGAGCGCTCGGTATGAAATCGTCCAACCGCAACCGCGCTCTCCTAGCGATTGTTTGCGCTGTGCTGATCTGGTCCGGCATCGCACCCGCGGAGCGCATGACCTGGTGGCTTGAGGTGTTCCCTGTCCTGATCGGGGCGCCGATCCTGATGCTGACACACCGACGATTCCCCCTGACACCGCTGGCATATCTGTTGCTGTCAATTCACGCGGTCATCCTGATGGTCGGAGGTCATTACACCTACGCTCAGGTCCCGCTGGGCTTCTGGATGCAGGATGCCTTCGATCTGTCCCGCAATCACTACGACCGGATCGGACACTTCGCCCAGGGTTTCGTGCCCGCCGTCCTCGCCAGGGAGATCCTCATCCGGCTCTCCCCGCTGCGTGCCGGCACCTGGCTGAGTTTTCTGGTCGTTTGCGTCTGTCTGGCGATTAGCGCTTTCTACGAAATGATCGAATGGTGGGTCGCCGAACTCGCCGGCATAGCGGCCGAGTCCTTCCTTGCCACCCAGGGAGATGTCTGGGATACCCAGTGGGACATGTTCCTCGCCCTGTGTGGAGCGGTGATAGCCGTACTGGTCTTGAGCCGTACTCACGACAGGCAACTCGCCCGACTCGGCTTCTTCCAGCCCGCCCCGTGAGACGCCCGTCCCCAGGCAGCAGAGGCGCACGCCGGAGATGAAGCGGAGCATCAGGGAACCTTGGCGGGGTGAATGGGATGGTTACCGGAGCCTCCTGACCGATGCCGATCTGACCATCGACGGGGTCGCGCCGGACACCGGCGGATTATTCATGGTGGCCGTGGAGGCTGATGGGACCGTAGTGGGGGGCGTCGGCGCCGAAGGAGCAGGGCCCGAAGTGCTGCTTCGATCTCTTGTGGTCTCGCCCGCGGTACGGGGAGGGGGCCTGGGAAGCGCGCTGCTGGCGGCAATGGAGACGACGATCTCCGAGAAGGGAGCCCGCGCGATATATTTGTTGACGGCCACGGCGGAGGAGTTTTTTGCCGCCAGGGGTTATGGTCGGCTGAGCCGGGATGCAGCCCCGCCGAGGATCAGACAAAGCAGGGAATTCGCGGTCCTCTGTCCGGCGTCCGCCGTACTGATGGTCAGGCACGTCGGTGCTGGCGGCATGAACGCCCGGGACGGGGCGACTCACTAACTCGCCGCTTTCGCCAAATCAGGGCGACGATCCGCGGGCAGCGGGGCTTGTGAGATCCAGGTCAACGGGCAGTCGTGTCGGTTCACCCCTAACTTGCACGGTACGGACCCGTTCGGATCCACCGGCTCAACAGCCACTTTTCGCCCACCTCCACGGGCTGCCCGGCATGAAGCGTCTGTCTGTCAGGCGAGCCATCGGGAAGGCAGTTGAAAAACAGCAGCCCGTCTCCCCGTTTCGGTGTAATGCTGACGTCGATGAGGGGAAAGGCGGTCTCACCGCCAGCGTCCACATCGTTCAGGTACGCCAGAAAGGTGGCGATACGCTGGCCGCCCAGGGCGAGGCCGGTGGCGCTGCCTGGCCGGGCGGGGTCGTAATAATCGGCGTGGGGTCGGTACTCGTCTCCCGGCCGATAGCACAGGATGCTGATCGGTTCGGCGTTGCCTGGTGGAAGCAGCGAGCAACGGGCCAGGCGGGATTCTACGGTGCAGACCACCAGGTCGCGCAGGGGATCGATGATGCGGGCGTTCATACTGCGCCGGGCCTGATCGTGTATGCGCTCACCGGTGCCCCGATCGAGGACCATGGCAGGACGGAGGAAGGGCCGGGCGACTGCGATGAGATGATGGCACTCCTCGTCGGACAGCAGGCCTTTGAACCGGAAGATCCTCGGCGTCCAGCGGACAACGTCGACGGTAGGTACTCCCACGGGAGCTGCGGGCGCGAGGTCCCGGAATTCGCTTCCGGGTGTCTTTGCCATCCGTCCGGCCTCCTGGATCTGCTCCGGCGGGATCACGGATTCCAGCCTCCTCGCGGCGCCGGCCGCGTCCCCGTAACCTGCACGCGCCGCCCGCTGGTACCAGACGAGGGCCTCGAATGGATCCGGCGGAAGCATGTCGCCGATCTCCCGGGCCCGGGCCAGGCGGCACTGGGCCCGCGGATCACCCGCCAGGGCCGCCCGCTGATACCAGCGAGCGGCATCCAGGGCGTTCCTGTCTCCACCAATGGCGTTGGCCAGACAGTAGGCCAGCTGAGACATTGCCGCGGGATGGCCGTTGCAGGCGGCATCTTCTAACACAGACCGGGCAGCGGCGGGATCAGCCCGGACCCCGCAACCCGAGGCCAGCAGTTCGGCCCACCGAAACGCGCCCTCCGCAAACCCCCCTGCCGCGGATTCGCGGAAGTACTCGGCGGCCACGCTGTGATCGACGGCGACGCCCTGTCCCTGTAGATACAGGTAGCCCAGAGCCGACATGGCCGGCGCGAAACCCTTGGCCGCGGCCGACTCGAACAGCCCGCGGGCCGCCTCAGGATCCGGCGCCTCTCCGCTGCCTCCGAGGTGCCAGACTCCCAGGTTGTACAGCGCTCCCGGACTACCGCTCTCGGCGTCGCGCCTCAGGGCTTCAATGTTCGGAGCCTCTTGCATCCGTCGGCCTCGGGGGTGCGGGTCGGTGCCCGCAAGCTTAGCAAAACCGGGAACTTCCCCGCCGCCGTGAGCAGGCGACGCCAAGTCATGCCAATATTGCCCAACAGGGCGAGGCGCTGACCCGGCAGCGGCCGTGTGGAGAGACGTCTTGGCCGGTAGCCGAGTGGGACCGGCTACGGAGGATGAAACATGAGCGTCAGGAGAGTTTCCAGCGGGACCCCGTGGGAACCCCTGGTGGGCTATTCGCGGGCCGTGCGGGCGGGTCCGCACGTCCACGTGTCCGGCACCACCGCGACCCGTGACGGGGAGGTCGTCGGGGGTAACGCGTATGAGCAGACCCTGCAGTGCATCGACAACATCAGGACCGCGTTGGAGAAAGTCGGGGCGAGCCTGAAGGATGTCGTCAGGACCCGCATCTACGTGGTGAACATCGATCAGTGGGCGGAAATCGGGCGTGCGCACGCGGAGGCCTTTGCCGAGGTCCGACCTGCCACCTCCATGGTGGAGGTCAGCCGACTGATAGATCCGAAATTGATGGTGGAGGTAGAGGCCGACGCGTACGTGCCGGAAGAAGGAGACGACTGAGACCATGAGACTGGAGGGGCAGAAGGTATTGATCACCGGCGGCAGCGCCGGCATCGGCCTGGCATTGGCACGCTTGTTCCTACAGGCGGGCTGCCAGGTAGCCATCTGCGGTCGCGACCGCACCAGGCTGGAAACCGCGGCACGAGACGTGGGCGCCAGTCCCATCCGCGCCGACCTGGCGGATCGTGGCGACCTCGCCGCCATGCCCGGCTCGGTCCAGGACGCAATGGGCGGACTGAGCATCCTGGTCAACAACGCGGGGGTGCAGTTCAATTACGATTTCGGTTCCACGCCATCACCCGAGATCGCGGCGATGATGGACCAGGAAATCCGGAACAACCTGGAGGCTCCCACCATCCTCGTCAGCCAGTTGCTGCCGATGCTCTCCGAGGTTCCGGAAGCCGCCGTGGTCAACGTGTCTTCGGTGCTGGCGCTGGTACCCAAGGCGAGCGCCCCGGTCTACTGCGCCACCAAGGCTGGCCTGCGCAGTCTCAGCAAGGCTCTCCGGTACCAGTTCGATGACGCCGGGGCCCGGATCAAGGTCTTCGAAGTGCTGCCGCCGGTTGTGGATACGGACATGACCCGGGGCCGGGGCACCGACAAGATCAGTCCCGAGGACGTGGCCGTCGCGACGCTGGATGGCATGGCGAAGGACCGGTACGAGATCCGGGTCGCGAAGGCGAACCTGCTTTACTGGATTCACAGCCTGGCCCCGGGTCTGGCGGAACGGGCGCTGCGGGGGAGCTGACATGATCGATGCGCTGATCGCGTATTTCCATTACCTGGGGATGATGAGCCTGCTCGCCGCGCTGGTCACCGAACACGCGCTCATCGGTGGCGAACTAGATAGTCGCCGCGCAAGGCAGCTCGTCTTCACGGACCGGGTGCACTGGATCTCCATTGCGGTGATGCTGGTCAGCGGCTTGCTGAGGACCACGTGGTTCGGGAAGGGCATCGCCTTTTACACCGGCAGTCCGCTGTTCCACGCCAAGATGACCCTGTTCGCGGCAGTCGTCCTGCTGGCCGTCTATCCGACGCTGAAGTTCCTCGACCTGCGGCGCTCGATCCAGGACGGCATGGCGCCGCGACTGCCCGCCGGCGTCATCGGCCGCGTGACGCTGCTGCTGAGGATGGAACTCATCGTGGTTATCGTTCTCCCGCTACTGGCCGTAATCATGGCGAGAGGCTTTGGTTACTGAAGGAGTCCGGCGAAATGTACAGGCTGTTCGAGTTTCCGCGGTCCGGCAACTGTTACAAGCTGCGCTTATTGCTGACCCAGCTCGATGAGGATTTCGAAGGCGTTACGGTCGATATTCTGAGCGGCGCGAGCCGCACCCCGGAATTCCTCGCCATGAACCCGGCCGGCAAGGTGCCGATTCTCGAAATCGCGCCCGGTGATTGGCTCCCCGAGTCCAACGCCGCCCTCTGGTATCTTGCGGAGGGGACCGCCTACCTTCCGCAGGGAAGACGTAGCCGGGCCGAGGTGCTGCGCTGGATGTTCTTCGAGCAATACAGCCACGAGCCCAACGTGGCGGTCGCGCGCTTCTGGGTTCGGTTCCTGGGCAGACCGCCGGAAATGGAGGACCGGCTGGCGCGTCGGATCGAAGGAGCCCACGCTGCACTCCGGGTGATGGAGCAGCATCTGGCGGAACACCCCTTCTTCGTCGCCGACACCTATGGAATCGCCGATATTGCCCTGTACGCCTACACTCACGTGGCAGACGAGGGTGGCGTCGAACTCGCGGGCTATTCCGCCATCCGGGAGTGGATCGCGCGGGTTGCGCGGCAGCCCGGGCATGTGGCCATGGAAAGTTGACGGGGGGCGACTCATGGCGCGGCTGATAATTCTTCTTGGGCTGGCCCTTGTGATTCTGGGAGCCGCGATGACCTGGGCGCCGTGGCTCGTCAGCTGGTTCGGGCGGTTGCCCGGCGACATCCGCATCGAGCGACCCGGCGGGACCGTCTTCATTCCTCTGGCCTCGATGCTCGTCCTGAGCATCGCACTGACGATCATTGTCAACCTGTTCCTGAGACGTTGAGCCTGATCTCGGGGCGGCGCCACGGTTTCCCGTTTGGAGTCGGCGCGAGGTTCACAGCCGGTACGGGTCCGTAGCCCAGTCCGGCAGCATGATGGACTGGGCGTCAGCCAGGGGCCCTCTGGGGCCGCTCGCCGGCATCGATTCGCTCGAGCATATAGAATGGGCGACGGGCAACAAGATCGGTCCTGGAAGAATGGGACCGGCGGCCGCCCCGGTCGAGGGGTCCGGGGTCGCGGACTGGCGAGAGAGGGAGGAGTCTGTCGGGTGAACGATCCTGCGCAGAAGGTCGGGAGTGCGGGCGCACGAGATATCTCGTTGCCCGAGCAATCTGAGTTGACGCCGATCTACGCTGAATTCGGCGCTGCCGTGCACGATACTCAGGTCCTGGAGTTTGGCCTTGTGCTACTGATGGCGCTGGCGACCCGATACGATGACGCTCATTTCACGAGCGAGGCTGTCCGCGCCCTGTCTTCCGCCCATGCCGGCAAGACGCTCGGGGAGATCTTCAAGGCGGTAAGGAAGAAAGAATACTTCACCTCCCCGGAGCGGAAGGCCATACACAAGGCGATCCGCTTGCGGAACGAACTTGTTCACCGCTTCATGGTGGACAAGGTAGAGCAAGTGCTGTCTCCCGAGGGCCGCCACGCCCTGCAAGAGGAACTCCGCGGGATCCGCGATGCCGTGCAGGCAGCAGATCGCATCATCGCCTCCCTCCTCGACCGCTACCTGGAAGAGTACGGCACCAGCCTGGAAGAACTGCACGATTACGCCTCCGACCTGTTCCAGGAGTCTGTGGTCGGCGACAGGGCTGCCGAGTGACCTGGCCGGCGACGTTGTGAATCCCAGATAGCCGGTGTTCGCTGCCGGCAGGGGGGCGGATACTCCGGGGAGGGCGCATCGCCCGATGGTAAGCTACCCTCTTGAGGCGTGCCGGTGCGGCGCGCGCACCTTCAAAACGAACTCAGGACCGCCCGATGAATAAGCTTGACCAGCTCCGTGACGTGACCACGGTGGTCGCCGATACCGGCGATATCGAATCCATCCGCCAGTACGCTCCCGTAGACGCGACGACCAACCCGTCGCTGCTTTACAAGGCGGCGCAGCTGGACGCCTACCGACCGCTCGTGGAGGATGCCGTCGCCAAGGGCGCCACCGCCGGCGACCGCACGCACGCTACCCTGGACCACCTCGCGGTGAATTTCGGCAAAGAGATCCTCGGCATCATCCCGGGCCGGGTATCGA
>JAHEFR010000050.1 GCA_024640085.1 Gammaproteobacteria bacterium | reverse complement strand
AATGCCGGTTATGCCGCACATTCGATGGCTAACTCCCGATCGACTCGCCGGGCTTGCCCCGGGTTGGGGAGCGCCTGAGGCGTTTTGACACCTGCATCGCGATCTGGTTGAGCGCGAAGCTAACCAGGTCTTCGCCGTGCCCGTAGGGATGAACATCGACCTCGTCAAGCATTGCCCTGAGGTCGGCGGCCGGGGTGTCACCTGAGACGGGTCGCTCAATCCAGAATCCATAGGATCCGGCTCGATATTGCTGCGACGGGAAAGGCAGGGGATCGGTGCCGGGAAGGACCTTGATCCCATTCTGCCAGGCGTATTTGAACGCCTGCGGCGGGCGGAGCAGGTGGGGTCTGCCGCTGTTGTCGCCCAGAGAGAAGCCAAAAAGGTTCTGCTCTACGAGGAGTTCTTTCAGGATTCGACCGCGCTTGCCCGACCACTTTCCGAAGCCCCAGGGAATGACCGGGATACCATCTGCTTCCGAGACGGCGCCGAGTGTTTTTCGGACGGGTTCTCCATCCGGGAGCATGGCGGTCGTGGCCAAGGCGAGCACCTCCAGCCCTTCCGCAGTGACGATCTGCCGCCCGGCGATCACAACCAGCGTCGCATCATCCGATCGTCTCGCGGTCACGGAGATCGATTCTGCGTTGGGCGTGATGCGCCAATTTCCGAGCGTCGTGCGAGCGTCGGAGACGCCCTCATTAGCGTGGCGCCGCAGCAGCCCGAAATGATCGGCCTGAGCGGTCTCCGTCAGCATGAGGAGGCCCGGGCATGGCCAGTCGAGATGGTTATCGTGGGCGGCCGCCTCAAAGTTCTCCATCGCAGCGTCCAGGAACGGAGCGAGGTCAAAACAGCTATGGATGTGGACATGCGCGTCCACCAGCGAAACTTCAGCGCTCATATGACTGCTGGCAGCCACTGGTACCCCCCTCGTGGCTCGACCATGGCAATGTCTCGGGGCCGCGTTCAGGTAACGCGGCCAATCCGAGCTGTCGACCATTCTGTCGATGACGTCGATTCATGACACCACGACTGTCGTCGCGGGACGCGGAACTGGGTCACAGAACATCTGGCGGCCATGGCTTGCAGATAAACGGCCATTCCCGGCCAGTCGATGGCGGCCACCCTTTTTCTTCGCGGGTCTCGGGAGCGAATTGCGTGAGTGCATCGGGAGCAGGGCCCCGGCGGCGCGTCGCCATTTGTCGACCTCGTAAGACGCCGCAGCGATTCGAGCGGCACCCTCAGGCATTCGGGGACCAGTCGTTACGGTCGGTCGGCTTCCACCGCATACGAATGACGCCAGTGAGGTACAGAGAAAACATAATACATTTAATTGGTTACTATAATGTTTTTACAATAAACATCAGATTCATGGAAGAATATTCTGTCTGGATGGATCCAGGGACTGGCGACTGGTTTCCCGCCCCTTTGGAGGCAAACCCGATCCAGGCACCGGACTGCTGTCGCCAGGTAACACGGGTCAGGACGCATCGTTTCCGGACAGAGCATGCAACACGATATCCTCGTAACTCACGACCCCCAACACTTCGCTGCTGTGCAGGACCGGAGCCAGGGTGAGACCGAACGTATCGAACATCCGGGCAATATAACGGACATCCATACTCGGTCGGACGGAAATCACCGGCTTGGACATGATCTCGTAGACGTTGACCCGGTCCGGTGAACGGTTCTGAGCGACGACTTTCTTGGCGATGTCGGACAGCAGCAGGATGCCGTACTCGTCGTCCTCGTGCCGCTTCTTGACCACGGCGCATCGGGCGCCCTCGGCTTTGAGTTGCCGCAGCGCTTTCGTGACCGTGGACAACCCATCGACAAGGATGAATTGCCCACTCATGACGTCGCTGGCTCGGACGATCTTTTCGCCGTTCATATCTCTTCCTCGACTATGGCTTTGAGTTCGCTGGCCTGGTGAGAGATGCCGACCGCATCCTCCACGTCCAGCTGGATGGCTATCCCCTGGCCGGGTTCCTCTTCGAACTGCCCCACGGTCTCCACCCGTTCCAGTATAAGCCGGGCGATGTGCTCCTCGACTACCATGAGCAGCACATCCCGCTGGGTTTCCAAAGACAGTCCCAGGAAGGTCTTGGCGGGCTTGATGCCCTCTCCCCGGGCCGAGCCGATGACCGTGATGCCTGTGGCACCCGCTTCCCGGGCGGCCTCCATGACTTTTTGTGTCAGGCGGTCGTCCACGAAGGCGACGATGAGTTTGAAGTGCATGGCGTTTACTCCTTTGGATAATCCGGCAAGTCTGGCCACATGTCTTCGCTGTATTCGGTATCGCGGGTACGGTTGATCTTCGCCCACCAGACGGCGAGCTGGGCGTAGGCCATGACGCTCATGATCGGGAACAGGCTGGCGAAGGCGATCAGCCCGAAGCCGTCGATGACCGGATTGCGGCCGGGCACCGTCTCGGCCAGGCCCAGCCCCAGGGCCGCCACCAGTGGAACTGTCACCGTCGAGGTTGTCACACCGCCTGAGTCGTAGGCCAGGGGTACCAGGGACTTCGGCGCGAAGCCGGTCTGTATCACCACGACCACGTAGCCCGCAATGATGTACCAGTGCAGGGGGTGGCCGACCACGATGCGGTAGCTGCCCAGGGTGATGCCGATGGCCACGCCCAGGGCCACGGCCACCCGCAGGCCCCACACGTGGATGGCATCGCCGGAGACGTCGCTGGCCTTGATGGCCACGGCGATGAGGGACGGTTCGGCGATGGTGGTAGCGAAGCCGATGGCGAAGGCGAAGAGGTACACCCAGCCATAGTCCCCCAGACCCTCGGGCAGTGACACGATGCCGGCGGTACCTGCGATGAAGCTCGGCGAAGTAAGCTGCTCGGCCATCAGCCGGCCGAGCGGGAACAGGGCCTCCTCCAGTCCCAGCAGGAACAGCGTCAGGCCCAGGAGCACGTAGACAAAACCGACGGCCACCCGGCGGACGTTACTGATCCGCCGACGCAGGACGAAGATCTGGAACCCGAAAATGACGATCGCGATGGGCAGCACGTCCTGCCCGGTGGACAGGATCGCCTTCAATGCCAGGGGCAGCAGGTCCATCAGATCAGCATCCCGTAGGCCATGACGAAGATTATGGGTGTCAGCGAAGCGAAGGCGATCAATCCGAATCCGTCCACCAGGGGATTCCGGCCGCGGATGGAGGAGGCCAGTCCCACGCCCAGGGCGGTGACAAGGGGCACGGTGATGGTGGACGTGGTCACGCCGCCCGAGTCGTAGGCGATGCCGATGATCTCGGCTGGTGCGAACGCGGTCATGACCACCACGATCACGTAACCGCCCATGATCATGTAGTGCAGCGGCCAGCCCTTCAGGATCCGGAATACGCCGATGAGGATGGCGAGCCCGACGGAGACCGCTACCGTGTAGCGCAGACCGTCGGCATATCCGGCCCGGGCCGCGGGGTTGTCCTCGATGAAACCGGCATTGGCCGCCGCGTTGGCCGCTTCGCCGGCCACGGAGATCAGGGCCGGTTCCGCCACCGTGGTACCGAATCCCAGGCAGAAGGCAAACAACAACAGCCACGACAGGCTGCCCTTCTGGGCAAACTGGTAGGCCATGGACTCGCCCAGGGGGAAGAGCCCCATCTCGAGACCGTAGACGAAGAAGGTGAGGCCGAGGACCGTGAAGGTCAGCCCCAGGAACACGCCGCCGATATCGGGCATGGGCCGCTGGAGGACGACGAGCTGAAAGAAGGCGATGACCAGGATAATCGGAGCGAGATCCCGCAGGCTGCCGAGCATGGCGCGAAGCAGGGATAGCAGCGATCTCAACGGGCCCAGGTCCTTTCGTTTCGGAGCAAACGTCGAAGGGGCGCAGGCTGGACGCGCCCGACTATGGGCATTCTAACGCAGGCCGGATGTCGGCCACGACCCGCGCCAGGGAGCCTACAGTCCCCAGGTCATCCTGTGGGCATCGAGGGCTTCGGGGCTCGGCCGGAACTCCTCGCGCTCCGGGACGACGATGGATCGTCCCTTGAGGAAACGATAAGTGGAGTTCTCCAGGGCCTTGGAGATCAATACCGTCATGTTCGACGAGTCCACGCTGATCTGGCCCAGGTCGAACAGCGTGTGCAGGTCTGACCGCAGCAGCAGACCGTTGGACACGTGGAACGTCTGAGCTCCCCGATAGGGGCGGATCAGCGCGGCCTCCAGGACCTCCCTCACCTCGCACTTCGAGAAAGCGCATCGACGGCCGTATGCGCGCAGCAGCAGGTGACGGAAGCGCGGATGGCCGCGGCGGCGGATGATGGCCTCGAAATGCCGGGTCCGGGAATCGGTGACGCTGACCGCGTGGAACACGCCGGTGGAGGTGGCCGTGTCCTCCACGTGCTTGAAGATACCGGATACGTCCAGCGAAGGACCCTTCTCGGAGCGCTGGTAGATGTTCTCCTTGAGGAACTTGGCGACGCCGCCGAAGTCCGCTCGCACGGCCTGGAGTGTCGCGTCCTCGATGCGGGTAAACGGCTCGTACTCCGTGGGCAGCCAGTCCTCGAGTTCCTGGACCGGGATGTCCACATGATGGGGGCGGCTCAGGAAGAACATGTACTCGCGGTATTCGCCGGTTTCCGGATCCTTGCCCCAGATGGCGTCCGCCGCCTTCACGTTCTCGTAGCGTCCCAGCACTTCGGCCGCGTATCGGTAGCGGCCGTTGGAGACCACCAGGACACAGTCGTTGTTGGACATGTACAGCCAGTTCATGATGTTGGTAGGCCCAGGCGGCACGCCCCACACAAAGAAGCCGGGCGTGTTGCGCTCGATGTCCATCAACTCCGTGTAGGTCGTGTCACTGAAGTTGGGGATGATCTGCGCCCGATCGACCTGCCGGTCGACGGACATCGAGACCACCTTTTTGGCCTCGTCCGTGTCGGCAGTCACCACGTAGATGCCTGTCATGTCCTCTCCCGGGCGGCCGCGTTGCCGTAGGCCTACATCTGGGACTGCAGATAGTTGGGCGGGCCGATCTTCTCGATCAGCTCGAGCTGGGTCTCGAGCCAGTCCACGTGCTCTTCCTCGGAGTCGAGGATGCTGCGAAAGAGGTTCCGGCTCACGAAGTCCTTGAGTTCCTCGGCGTCAGTCACGGCGGCCCGCAGGTCGGGGATGGCCTTCAGTTCGAGTTTCAGGTCGCACTCGAGGGCCTCTTTCACATCCTCGCCGATGACCACCTTGCCCAGGTCCTGCACGTTGGGCAGACCCTCGAGGAAAAGGATGCGTTCGATAATCTGGTCGGCGTGCTTCATCTCGTCCACCGACTCTTCGTATTCGTGGTCGGCGAGCTTGTTGAATCCCCAGTCCTTGAACATGCGGGAGTGCAGGAAGTACTGGTTGATGGCGGTGAGTTCGTTCTTCAGCACCTTGTTCAGGTGCGCAATGATCTTTTGATCGCCTTTCATGGCAGGACGGACCTCATCCTCGTGGGTTCAAACCCACTTTTTAGAGGTTTGGGGCTTCCGGCGCAAGGCGACTCCGCCGTCACCGGGCTCCCGGAGGTCAGGCAGGCTGGGGCAGGGCGTAACCCAGGGGCGCCGAATCGGAGGCCGATTCTTCCAGCAGTTCCTCGGCCATATCCGCGCAGCTGCCACAGCAGGCCGAAACCCCGAGCTGGCCGCGCAGGTCTTCCAGGCGGCGGCAGCCGTTACGGGCGGCTTCCCGAATCTGGCGGTCCGTAACCTGATTGCAGAGGCAGACGTACATAAACGCGATCAACCACAATACGAATGATTCGCGTTTAGATTACCCTGAGTCCGGCAATAAATCCAGCCCCACGGCGAAAGTGGCGCCGGCGGCACTGCCTCAGCTTGCCGCAACCGGTAGCGAGGCGCCCCGTCCTCGACCGGTCGCTCCCATGTCTCGGTCCGGCCCGACGGGTTATCCTTGCCCAGAACGCCCGGCCGTTTCGGCGGTCCGACCGCGGCATGACCGCCATAACAGATACCCGAGAGACCGCCCGATCCATGGTCGACGGACCCCGACTGCGACGTATCCTGACCCTGGGGCTGCCCATCATCGGCGGCATGATGTCGCAGAACATTCTCAACCTGGTGGATACCGCCATGGTGGGCAGCCTGGGAGATGCGGCCCTGGCCGCCGTCGGGCTGGGCGGGTTCGCCAATTTCATGTTCATGTCACTGATCCTCGGGATCTCCACCGGTGTCCAGGTGATGGCCTCGCGCCGCAAGGGGCAGGGGCTAAGGGATCAGACGGCCTTGCCCCTGAACGCCGGACTGACCATCGTCCTGTGCGTGGCGCCGTTTCTGACCCTGGCCCTGTTTTTCCTGTTGCCGAAAATATATCCCCTGCTCAACAGTGACCCGGCCGTGATCGAACAGGGGGTGCCGTACCTGGGCTGGCGGGTGCTGGCTATCACGGTCGTGGGCTGCAACTTCGCTTTTCGCGGATTCTGGAACGCAGTGGACCTGTCCCGTTACTACATGGGCACGCTGATCGCGATGCACACCACCAATATTTTCCTCAACTGGGTTTTCATCTTCGGAAATCTGGGGGCACCGGCCCTGGGCGCCGAGGGCGCGGGCCTGGCGTCGGCGCTGGCTACCACCGTTGGACTGTCGATTTATCTCACACTCGGCTGGAAGTATGCTCGGCCGAACGGGTTCTTGCGGGCACTACCGCCGGTCAGGGACTGCTGGCGGCTGGTGACCCTCTCCCTGCCCACCGGCATCCAGCAGCTGTTCTATTCCACCGGCTTCGTCGTGCTGTTCTGGATCATCGGCCAGGTCGGCACCCGGGAACTCGCCGGCGCCAGTGTCCTGGTGAACCTTCTGCTGGTGGCCTTGCTGCCGGGGCTCGGCCTGGGACTCGCGGTTTCGACACTGGTGGGCCAGGCCCTGGGCCGGGGCGATCCGGATGACGCCGAGCGATGGGGCTGGGACGTGGCCAAGGTAGCGGCGGTTATGATGGCCGTGATCGGTCTGCCAGTGGTCATATTTCCGGATCCCATTCTCGGTGTATTCATCAAGGATCCCGCCACCATCGACGTCACCCGCTTGCCGGCTCAGATCATGGGCGCATCCATGGCTATCGAGGCCCTGGGGATGATCATGGTGAACGCGTTGCTGGGAGCAGGGGACGCGCGACGGGTGATGATGACCACCGTGGCCATGCAATGGGTGGCGTTCCTGCCGGTGGCCTACCTGGCCGGCCCTGTCCTGGGGTTCGGACTGCTGACTATCTGGCTGTTGCAGGGCATCTACCGTGGCATCCAGGCCGGCATCCTGGCGCAGATGTGGAAGCGCCGGCGCTGGGAGGGGATTCAGGTATAGGGGCCCCGGGACGCCATCGCGGGCCAATTTAATTTTGGGGGAGGAACGATCAATGACGATCAAATCGATTAAAGGCAGGATTGCCCTGGTGACGGGGGCGTCCAGCGGGCTCGGCGTGGATTTTGCCCGGGAACTGGCCCGGCGAGGGGCTGACCTGATCCTGGTGGCCCGGCGCAAGGAGCGGCTGGAGGAACTGGCGGCCTCGTTGACGAAAGACCATGGCGTCACCGTGACGGTGATGGCGATGGACCTGACGGCGCCCGAGGCACCCCGGGCCTTGTTCGAGGCCACCACCGCCGGCGAGGCCAGGGTGGATATCCTGGTGAACAATGCGGGGTTCGGTATTTTCGGTCAATTCACCGATATTCCGTGGGAGCGGCAGGCTGCCATGATGCAGCTCGACATCGTGACGCTTACGCACCTGACCCGCCTGTTCGTCGGGCCGATGGTGGCGCGCCGGGAAGGCGCCATTCTGCAGGTCGCCTCTATCGCTGGTTACCAGCCGGCGCCGGGTTACGCCACCTATGGGGCGGCCAAGGCTTTCGTGCTGAGCTTTGGCGAGGCCCTCAACTACGAGCTCCGGGGCACGGGCGTGAACTGTACCGTGGTCTCACCCGGGGTCACCGCCACGGAGTTCCTGCAGGTGGCCGGACAGGACAAGGGCTGGTTTCACCGGATGACCATGATGGACAGCCCGACCGTCGCTCGCCTCGGCATCGAGGCCATGCTCACGGGCAAGGCCAGCACGGTGACCGGTTGGGTCAACAAGGTCAGCACTTTCTCCGCGCGGTTGATGCCGAGGACAGTGGCCACAGCGGTCAGCGGGATGGTGATGAAGGCCGACTGACGGGTGAAGCCGCGCGAGTCGTCTTCACCCGTGCCGGCGGCCAGGGTCCATGCCTGGCTCTCTCGATGGGACCGGATCAGGATTGGCGCTGCAGGGCCGCCCGCAAACGTTCGATTTCGTCCAGAAGATCCAGAGCCAGGGCAGCGCCCGGGATGTTCAGCCTGAGATCCCGGGTCAGCCGGGCGGCAACCTGGATACGCGTCACTTCAATGCCGGTGAATCGCCAGTGGTCCGGATCTTCCCCGGCCGGCTCTACCACGTTCTCCACGACCAGTTCAATCACCTGGCGGCGCTCCAGGCGGCAGATTTGGCACAGACCCTCGAGGTCGTATTCGACCCGTTCGTCCAGGACCTCTCCAGTCAATATTTTCTGATTGCCGGCCATGGCTACACGCCCAGATGTTTGCGTGGATTCATGGGCATTTCGTCTCTCATGCGCTCGTAGAGCGTCCTGCGCTCAGCGGAATCGGCGGCGGGGGTTTCGATCTGCAGCGTGACAATCTGGTCACCCGGGGGCGAGCCAGGCAGTCCGCGTCCCTTCAGTCGCAGCTGCTTGCCCGACTGGGAACCGGCAGGAATCTTCAGATCCACTGTCCCGCCAAGGGTCGGCACCGCCACCGTGGCGCCCAGGGCCCCCTCCCAGGGCGTGATCGGCAGGACGAGACGGATATCCCGACCTTCGACAGTGAAAAAGGGGTGCGGTTCGAAGCTGACCTCCAGGTACAGGTCGCCCGGGGGCCCCCCGCCGAACCCGGCAGACCCTTTGCCCGCCAATCGTATCCTCTGCCCTTCCTTGATCCCCTTGGGGATCGATACCCGTATGGCATGCGTCTTCGTGACCACGTGACCGTCGGGGGAGGCCTGGGGCGTCCGCAGCGAGAGTGTCCTGGTGCCGCCGGAGAAGGCTTCCTGGAGGCCGACCCGGATCCGGGCGTGATGATCCTCGCCTCGCATCCGTACGCTGCGCGCTCGCACATCGGGCCGGCCCTGGCGGGCCCCCATGCGACCGAACAGGGATTCGAAGAAATCGCTGAAGGCGTGCTCGCCGGCGCCGTCCCCGGCATATTCAAAATTTACGTCCCAGTCTGGCGGAGGACGGAATTCCTGGCCGGCTTTCCAGTCCTTGCCGAACTGATCGTAGGCGGCTCGTTTCTCCGGATCCTTCAGGACTTCGTAGGCCTCGCCCACTTCCTTGAAGCGGGCTTCTGCGTCAGCTTCCTTGCTGACATCCGGATGATACTTGCGTGCCAGTTTACGGTAGGCACGCTTGATGTCGTCTGCGGTCGCGTCCCGGGATACGCCTAGCGTGTCGTAGTAGTCCTTGAATTTCATTTTTCTCGCCGCGTCCCGCCTGCCTGGCGCCGTCGCCTTCCCTCGCGCTCATATATGTTGGGACGGAGCCGATCGATTCAAGGGCAGGACGGTGTGTCTGGGCTAATGCCGGACCCGCAAGTTTGAGAAAAAAGGTAATAGAAAAAATATTAATAACAATGAATTAACATTATTAATTAATGTGAAATCAAGTATATATTCCGCCGAACAACGGTGGGACAGCACGGTCATTCGAAATCCTGTAATGAATTGATCCATAGATAAAAAAAGGGGCCGACCAATCTCTGGCCGGCCCCGTGGTGCTTCGTCGGCGCACCTGAGGAGGCGTGACTACAGAATCATCTTGCTGCCTACGTTGGAAAACTGGCTTTCGCGCCCGTCGGCGTCGAACGCCGTGACCGCGAAATACCAGGTGCCCTGGTCCAGATTCTCAACCACGAACCTGGACAGGCCCGGGTTGTCCAGGCGGATCACGGTGCTCAGGTTTGACTGGCTCGTTCCGTAATGGACCTTGTAGCCGGCCAGGTTGTCCAGGACCGAACCGTCTTCCCGCTCTGCAGGCGGCATCCAGCTTAGGGTGGCACTGCCCACCGTCGGCGTGGCCTCGTCATCGTCGGCGATGGTGACCATTGCGATCGTATTGGCATTGAGGAAACTCTCGGCTGACGTCGCCACCAGGTGAACTTGCAGTGTCTCCGCGCTTTCAGCCTCGTTGTCCTGAAGGCTGGTCACGACCAGTTGCTTGGACGTCTGGCCGTCCGCAAAGGACAGCCGGCCGGGGGCGGAGACGTAGTCCACGTCCGGCGTCGCCGATCCTTGCACGAACTCGTAGTCGACCCAGGCAGGGCCGTCGGCATTGGCCCGCTCGACCTGGATGGCTACCTGCCCACCTTCGACGACCTGGTGCTGGGATACGGTAAAGCCGATCTCGGGATCCGGAGCCGGCTCCGCGACCTGGCCGAGCCTGACTGTCGAGTTGACTATCTCCAGGTCGCTGGAACTGCCGTATGTGGCGGTCTCAACCGCATCGCCAAGTGCGAATGTGGCATCCGGCAAGCTGCCGCGGACCTGGGAGGGCTTCGAGCCGGCTGATACCGACCGCAATGCAGACCGAAGGCTGTCCAGCGCGGGGTCACCCGTTAGCGCCCACGCGGCGTCCACGGCCAGGGTCGTCTGGGCGATCATCTCGGCGGAGATGGTCACGTTTCCTGTGGTGGCAGAGGAGGACGCGTTCGGTTGGATGGTGCGGATAGCGTCGTCCATGCGGCTCGTGGCGCTCGTACCACCCACCTTCAGATCGTTGACCATGGCTTCGGTCAACACCTGGGCAGAGGTGAGCGTTGCGACGGCGGATACCCGCGCACTGGCACCGCTGGCGCCCCGGCCGTCGAGCACTCCGTCCACCAGGTCGGCGGAGAGAGCGTCGATGACGGCATCTCCGGAAGCCACCCCGGTTCCGATGAGGGCATCACGTGTCCGCCGGATCATTTCCCCCATGGTTTCGCTGGACTTCACCAGTATGGGCGCGGTGACGTCGTCCACGACCGTATCCACAGGATCCGCCACCAGCTGGGTGTTCAGCCCGAAATTGAGCTTGGAGAGAACCGTGCCTCGCGCCTTGACGTAATTCACGTCGTTGAGGTCACCCAGGCGCTGGGCGATCTTGACCATCAGCGTGGAGTGGGGGTTGAGGTTGCCGTGAGTCTTGCGGGACGCTCTCATCACGACCGATACCATCTCGAAGTCGGGTTCCGCACCGGTCACCAGGTCCGTTCCCCTGGAGGCGAAAAACCGGACCGGGTAGTTCTTGCCCTTCTCGCGGATCGTGACGTTATAGCCGGCCGTCTCGTCGGACGTGTTGGAGTTCAGCAGCGAGCCATATTTGTTGTAGAACTTCAGATTAGCGCCGACCACGGGGCCGTCGCCCACGCTGCCGGTCACTTCGTTGTCAATAATCTCTTCGCCGGGGTCCTGCGGCGGCGGGGCCGGTGGGGGGGGAGGGGAAGATCCAACCGGAGGTGAGGCGCTCGAGCCACCCCCACCACCACAGGCGGTAATCCCGGCGAAGAGAAAGCAAATCAGTAGTTGTCGTGCGGTATCCGCATGTCTGCCGACGAAGTTCATTCTGGTCTACCTCGCTCGGCGACAAGCCCTTCAAAGCCTGCCGCCTGCTTGGCAGATCAGCTGATGAAGGGCCCGGCGAAGGCTTCCGCCTTCACGAGGTAGACCCGTCGATTTCGACGGGCCGGTCCGGCATCTTTCCGGACCGTTTCGGTCCCAGTGGCGGCCCCGCTGTCGTAGGAACAAGTCCCTTAGACCGGTGGCTTTGCGTCCCCGCCTTTCGACGGGTTTGCCTTTTTCAGCTGGTCTGTCGTTTACCCCAACCCGATACGCCGAAACGCAGCGGGCCTTCCCTGACTGAACAGCCTGGGGTCTTCGGGTGTCGAGGTAGTCAGAAGGATCGGGCCGGATGACCCTGGGTCGACGAACGATGTCGTCCGACCTTCCGCCTGGCAACCCCGCTGTCTTAGGACAATCCCTTAGACCGGTGGCTTTGCGTCCCCGCCTTTCGACGGGTTTGCCTTTTTCAGTCGGCCTCGAACTTAGCCGCGTTCATGACGTATGGCAAGCATCGAGATCACAGTTTTGTGCCAGGGGTGAAGCGCCGAAACCGGAAGGGGGCACGTTCGAGGTCAGGTATGGATATTAGAAACCATTGAAATTTAAGGGGCTAGAAGTTTTTTCTAACCTGATAATCAAATCAGGGTGGGGCCCAGAAGGCGTCTTTTTTCGGGGAATCAGCGACGTTAGTTGGAAGGTGAAGTTGCGCAGATTTCTCAGAAAGCGGCCATAACCAGTTGATTATGTTAAGTCGCTTCGCCCCGGTTTTTTTATAGTTAATGACAGCTGGATCATCGAGACCGCGAGACCAGGGTTCTCTCCCAGGCCAGGGAGTGGGCGACGATGGTTTCGAGATCGTCGTATTCGGGAGTCCAGTCGAGCACCGATCGGACTTTTGCTGCCCGGGCGACCAGGGTTGGCGGATCCCCCGCCCGTCGCGGACCTTCCTCGATCACCAGAGGTGCGCCGTTGACTTTCTCGACTGCGTCGAGCACTTCGCGGACCGAGTAACCGTGCCCGTATCCGCAGTTGAGCGTTATGGAGTCGCCACCCGCTCTTAGATACGCGAGGGCCTTCAGATGGGCCGAGGCCAGGTCCTCCACGTGGATATAGTCGCGCACGCCGGTACCGTCGGGGGTGTCGTAGTCAGTACCGAAGATGAAGACCTTGCCGCGGCGACCGACCGCGGCTTCTGCTGCCACCTTGACAAGCAGGGTCGCCTGTTCCGTGGACTGGCCGATGCGGCCGCCCGGGTCCGAACCCGCCACGTTGAAGTAGCGTAACGCCACGTGGGTCAATGGCGTGGCCGCCGACAGGTCGCGGAGCATCCACTCGCTCATCAACTTGGAAGTGCCGTAGGGGTTGATGGGCGCCGTGGGCGATTCCTCGGCGGCGACGCCATCATCCGGGATGCCGTAGACCGCGGCGGTGGACGAGAAGACCAGGTGTTCCACGCCGGCATCACGACAGCACTCCAGCAGGTTGCGGGTTGCGCAGGTGTTATTGCCGTAATACTTGAGGGG
>JAHEFR010000049.1 GCA_024640085.1 Gammaproteobacteria bacterium | reverse complement strand
AATGACATGTTGCCGTGCGTGTCCGTCCAGCGCTCAGCGGAGCATGGGACATGCCGGCCGCTTTATCGACAACGCAGGGGTGGCCACGATCCGCCCGAGGAAGGAGGCGGAGAATCAATTGCAAATAGAATGGGTTGCTCCGGGATCGTCACCGTTTGCCCAACGGAGGGCCTCCTTGACGCGTCTGCCAAGGCCTCCCGGGAGTGGTGGCCGGAACAGAACTACGGCGATAAGCGCAGGACGTCAGGAGATCGAAATCTGGGATGGCACGGCGCGCATGGCGGGCTCGGCCACGGGACGGTCCCCGAAAAGTCGGGCGACGGCCTCCGCCATCGGGCCGATGAACTCCACCTCGTACCCGGCGAGACGAAGTCTGCCTTTGCAAGCGTGGAAACCGACATGCTCCGCCGGCCCGGCGCCGCAGCTGGCAAAGGGTCTGATAAATCGGGTGCCGTCCGGCTTCACCAGCACAACCGCTTCTACGGGGTCTTCGAGTTCCATGTCTGCTCTCCTCCACAGATCATGAGCCGAAGTTAACTTATGTCGATCAGCGATTTATGAGGTCCAATTCACACTTTATGTAAAACGGACCATGGGCATGATTAACCGCGGGTTTCCCGCATCCGCTGGATACTTCGTCCATGAGTGGACGAGGAACGCTGTGCCGAAATGGAATGATGAAGCGCCACGAGAAAGGTCCCCTGCCAGCCAGGGCCGGGGATCACTGTGTCAAGGCAGCGCTATAATTGGTACAGCCAACCGGAGAGACCTGATAATGAAGCACGTTGCTGCCGCACTATCCACCTTGCTATTCGCCGGCGTCGCATCCGCCGACCAGAGCATCCCCGACAAGTACCCGGAGTCGGTGCTGTACGACGCGCCACAGGAAGTGATTCCGGGCGTCTGGTCGGCGATCGGCGCCACGGCACCACCGACATATGAGAATTCAGGTCACAACAACAACCTGTCCTTCATCATCACCTCGGAAGGCGTAGTCGTTGTCAATGCTGGCGCCTGCTATCTGTTGGCCAAGGCCCTGCACGAGGAAATCGGCCGGATTACCGACCAGCCAGTGCGCTACGTGATCCTCGAAAATGGCCAGGGGCATGCAGCCCTGGGCTCGAACTACTGGCAGGAACAGGGTGTGCCGGTGATCGCCCACGTCGACGCAGCCCAGGAAATCGAAGAGGGCGCCCATGACCTGCTGACCAGGATGCAAGGCTACAACCGGGACAAGGCCGAGGGCACGGTAGTGGTGCTGCCCGACATCACCTTCGAGGATCAGTACGTGATCGAACTCGGCGGCATCCGGATAGAGGCCCTGTACCTGGGACCGGGTCATAGCCCTGGCGATATCCAGGTGTGGCTGCCGGAGCAAAAGTTGGTGATCTCCGGCGACATGGCGTTCCACCAACGCCTGCTACCGCTCTTTGACAACACGGACACAAGGGCCTGGCTCGAGACTTATGAGCTTTTTCTGGCCCTGGAGCCGGAAATAGTGATCCCGGGTCATGGCGTGCCAACCAACGTGGACGTTGTAACCACCTACACCAAGGACTATCTGATCTTTCTGCGCGCCGAAGTGCAGAAATTGCTCGATGAAGGTGGCACCCTGGCCGACGCGTACACGATCGACCAGTCAGCGTATTCGCATCTGGATACCTTCGACGAGCTGGCGGCGCGGAATGCCGGAATGGTGTATGAGGCGATGGAATTCGAGTAAGACCTGTCACGGTCTTCGAATCCCCGGCTCAGCGTGCGCTGGCTCGAAAACAGATGCCCGAATCTTTGGCGGATCGTCCCGGGCCGGCACCCTGATCAGGATGTTCATTATTCAGCCCGGACATCGGGACAGGGTCTGCTGCCGCCGGAAGGAGGCCGACTCCAGCTAGTTCTGGTCAAGCCACCAATCCGCAAACTCCTCAAACCCGACCAGACCATCCGAGTCACCGTCCATGGCCGCGAACTCCAGCGACCGTACCTCAGCTGGAGAATCCCATCCAAGCCTTTCCAGGATCTCGCCGAATTCCGCCTCATCCAGCTGTCCGTCCTTGTTAATGTCAAGGCGCTCGAAAAGCCGAAAGAGTGCATCTCTTTGTTCCGTCCCTGAATTCCCCATTCTCTACCTGCCTGAGCCGGCTCAAGGAACCACACCGCTCCCATGATACTCGCGCTATCGTGTACAGCGGCTCCGTCGAATATTTCCCGAATAGTCTTTATGATCCTCGTCCACCGGCGCATGGCCACGACAGTGGTTGCAGGAGTCGATTTTAGCGTAAGGTTCCAACTGATGAAGGCCCTCGGAAACCCCGCCAGCAACGCATCAGGAGCGCCTTTGGAAACGGAGCGTGGAAACCCGTGATTCGTGCCGGCGCTTTTGTTCGGTGGAGTGTGATTGTTGCCGTCGTAATCACGGTGGCAGCAGGTTTCTTCGAGTACCAGCGCCGGAGTGGAGTTTACTGGTACGACGTGCGTGACGATTACACGTATTCCTTCGTCCGCGGGTCGGCAATCAAGGTTCCACTGAAGATCACCGCAGCGGGTTTCACCCTTCCGGCGGTCGATACAGACTGGGATACAGCCGTGTTGCCGTTGCGTGTCGAATCAACCCTGGCGGGCGGTTGGTTCGAGCCATACATTGAGCTGCGCTCGGATCGCTCGCGGACGGAGGTGTACTTCGACCGAGGCGCGCAAGGACGCCGCCATCTTGTATTCGGTCCCGAGCTCGTGGGATCGGATCGGACAGTCTCGATGTCTGGCGAGTACCTCTCGTGGCCCGATCAGGGCCAGGAATTGCTCCTGTTCTCAAGCCCACAGGCGACGCGGGGAAGAATCCTGGTGATTGCGCCCCATCCCGATGACGCCGAGATAGCTGCCTTTGGCATCTACTCCGAGAACGACGCCTTCGTCGCCACGGTGACGGCGGGTGATTACATCGATGGTCTCTACGAGCACCTGGAACCCGATCTACATGAGCGCCGCTTTCTCAGGGGCAGGGTTCGAGCCTGGGACAGTCTCGTGGTGCCGACCTGGGGCGGCGTGCCCGTCGAGCGGGTGGTCAATCTCGGCTACTGGAATCATTCCCTGGAGGATTTGTTCGAGACGAGAGACAGCGGGAGCGGGACGGCGGGCGTGGAGACCCCGGATCCGAATGTGTATCGGAGCGGTGCTGTCGTGCAAATGCTGGCGGGCCGGCTCGCCCAGCCCACGTGGCAGAGTCTCGTTGATGACTTTCGCGTATTGATCGAGACGGTGCGCCCGGATGCCATCATTGCGCCTCATCCGGCCCTGGATGCGGCCCCGGATCACCAGTTCACTACCGTGGCGTTACTCGAAGCGCTCGCGGCGAGCGGTGAGCGAAAGGCGTTGCTGCTTCTCTACACCAACCATCACGTCCTGGCCGAGTACTATCCCTTCGGGCCAGCGGACAGTTCGACAACCCTTCCCCCATGGTTCGAGGATAAGCCGGCTTTCGGCGGTGTGTTCTCCTACCCGGTCGGCCCTGCCCTGCGGCAACGCAAACTGTTTGCGCTGGAGGCCATGCATGATCTGCGGGCCCCTCCCCGCCCTGTTACTGGACGGGATCCCCTGGAGCGATCGTTCCAACTGGCGGCGGCCGCCGTAGACAACCTCCGACGGAATCCGCTCGACACCTACAGTTACTTCAGGCGGGCCGTTCGCGAGAACGAACTGTTCTTCGTATACCAGCCCGAGGACCGTCCGCTGATATCGCGGTCGGTCAGCGAAAATTTCAGTTATCGATGACGGTGTCCAGGATACCTCCGGGCCCGCCGTCAAATGTCGCAACTCTCCCGATAGCGCCACCTATCACTGGGATGGGACGCGCCATGACGGCCCGGGTCGGACCCTTCCCCGGGATTCCCGGCCCACCTGATTCTCGGAAATAGGCAGCCGCCCACGCTTCGCCACCGGAGCCATTCCATTCACCCAAGGGAAGCCGGTCACTTCTCCCCGCCCTATGCAAGACGACCGGCAGTGCGAAAACTCTCGAAAACAGATTAATAATAGTACTTATAGCACTGTTTAATAATGAGTTCATTAAGATTCTTATCGGTCCTCGGATCGGACCAGCCAGACAGAATGGGGCCATGCCCCTGCCCCTGGGTCCATCAATGGAAGCGGGTACTGGGATTGGACCATGGACATTTCGGTGTCGGAGCCAGGCAACAGCCGTTCCCCAGCCCGAATCATTGCCGGGACGACAGCTCAGGTCCACCCCGGGGCCAGACTTCAAAACTCCTATAGCAACGCGGCGATTTCGGCTGAGCGAGCAACGCCCCGGGCGTTTCCGGGATTTACATGCTTGCAGGAAACGAGATCTTGCCGGTGTTCTCCCCTACCCTAGTTACTGGACGGTAGCTTGGGTCTCTTCACGATGCCGGCGCTGTCGAGCGCATAATTGAGCAGCCTGTGGATCGCCTCGGTCTTGCTGGCCACCCGGTGTGCGGTCATCCAACGATCCAGACGCTCCGCCGTCACCAGGTCCAGCCTCAGGGTCATCCGCGTACGCTTTTCGCCCATGTCGTTCCTCCCGTGGGCAAGAGTGTTATTGGTGTCACCCTAGTTTAGTGCACCCGGCGCGCTCGAGCATGCTGCCGCACCCGGTTCGCTGCCGGACTCGCCCGCCGGACATCCGCCCTCGCATATCGAGAAAAAGTATTCCCGGCCACGCTCGCGGTCCTGGTGCTGGCGGGAGCGAATCTGGTTCAGCAGGGGGATATTCGGGTGAGCGGCCGCGACGCGGCCCGGATGTCCTGACAGACGGAGCTGCCTCGCCCCGCTTTCCGTTGCCCGGCTCAGGGTGCCGGACCGAATGATGGCAACGCGTGCTGGTGATGAACCGAGTAGGGCTCCCATTGTTCGGAGCCCACTCCCCCAGGGCCGGAGGCCTGAGCGTCCCCTTCGTCGTGCCAACGGCCGTCATGACCCGGGCCCATTTCTGGTCCGGGATCAACCGCGACTGATCCGACTCTATAATCCCGGTTTGTCCACCGACACGGCCCGACGGAATCCCCTTGCCGCCCGAGAGTCCAACGTCCCCTCATACGGAACAGGTCGTCCGCGGCATGCTGGCGGCCATGGCCGCATTCTTCATGTTCACGGTGATGAACGTGTTCGCGAAGCTGTTGAGCGCCCACCACTCGGTGATTGAAGTCGCGTTCTACCGTAACCTGATCGCCTGCATCCCCTTCCTTATCCTGGTGTTTGCCCTGGGCAAGCGGGATATTCTCGTCATCCGCAGCAAGCCATCGCTGGTGGGGTTCCGCGCTGTCCTCGGCGCCATTTCCCTGGTGACGACCTTCGCCGCGTTTTCGCTCATGCCGATGGCCGAAACGACAGTGCTGTTATTCACCTCGTCGCTGTTCATACCGATTCTCGGCGTGATCCTTCTTAGCGAGAAGGTCGGCCCGTACCGATGGAGCGCGGTGGTGATCGGGTTTGCGGGCGTCGTCGTCATGGCCGGACCGGGTGGCCACATGAGCGCGATCGGCATCGCGGTGGCGATTACTGCGGCGCTGATGCACGCCACGCTGCAGATCGTGCTGCGTTACCTAGGCCGCTACGAGCGCCCAGAGACCGTCACCTTCTATTTCCTGGTGATCGGCACCCTGGTCATGGCGCTGCCGCTGCCTTTTGTCGCCGTGGCGCCTACCATGGCGGAGGTGCCGCTGCTATTCGGCGTCGGCCTGTCGGGAGCACTGGCGCAATGGCTGATTTCCATTGCCTTCCGCAACGCGCCGGCGGCCATCGTGACGGTGTTCAACTACAGCGGCATCGTATGGGCCACGCTGTTCGGCTGGCTGATCTGGAACGAATGGCCCTTGACGACAGTGCTGATCGGCGCCGGCATCGTAATCGCATCGAACGGCCTTATCATCTGGCGCGAAAGCCGGATCGGACGAATCACCGGAGCGCGTGTCCGGGCGGAACTCTGAGCCGGCCCATTCCCTCGTCGATCTGCAGCCGCACCGGCGAGGTCGGGTTCAGGATACACGGCCACCCTGGTATCAGGTTTCATCAAGCGCTCTCCCTGCTTGTGGTCACCTGCTCGCCGGTTCAGCTCCGTCGGGGGAATCAAACTGGCGGAGGCGGTATCCGTCACCTGGCGACGACGCAGACTACAAGCCGCCCTTCCCCCTGACCGCGAAGCTCGACAAGCTGGCGCTCAAAGTCGACAGGCCGCAGGTGTCTGCCGAAGACATCAAGAAGCTCGAAGCGGAGCAGCGGAACAACAAGTCAAGCGAATGAGTTTGCGCTTGTCCGCTGATTAGCGAAACACACGCGGGCCGCACCCTCCACCGGGTGCAGTCCGCCTGTCCCGGCGCGATGGACATCGCGGACCATCCGGCCAAATCGTAGCCACTGGGATCCACGTCGCCACGCCCGCCGCGGGCGACCTACCCCGGACCGCGTCCGCGCACCCCTGATCGAGATCGAGATCGCGCGCATTGGCATGCCGGAAAAGGCCGGGTGCCGAACTTTTCAGTTCCAATTCGGCTGAAGAAACGGTACCGGGCCTGCGCCCGGCATCGCCGCCCGGCTATCCGGAACGTAGCGCGCCATCCGCAAGGAGCCTGCTCTCAAAAGGCTGTCTTCGACCGTCGGCAACTCCTCTTTCCCGGAAGTGGTTCGGAGACCCGGACCAGGAGCCGGCCATCTATCCCCCTTCCCATTGTGATAAGTTTCGGACGAAGGTAAGGAGAGTCAGATGTCATTTACTCGCTGCTCGACGATTCGTCTCGGACTGTTCACGGCGTTGGCACTGGTGACGGCCTGGTCGGGGTCGGCCCGCCAGACGGCCATCGCCGGCGAGCCCGATGCCACGATGGACACGCTGGTGTCCGCCGAGTGGCTCAACCGGCACCTCGACGATCCGGACCTGGTCGTGCTCGATTGCTCCGTCCGCGTCGAACAGGCCGAAGACGGCAGCATGCGGTCCGTGAGCGCACGTGACGAATACGAAACTGGTCACATTCCGACGGCGGGTTTCGCTGATCTGAAGGGTGAACTCTCCGACGCCGACAGTCCCCTGGAATTTGCCCTGCCGACACCCGAGCGGTTCGCGGCGGTCATGGGCGCACTGGGCGTTGGCGACGACTCCCGGGTAGTCCTGTACTCCGGCAACAATTCGGTCTGGGCGGCCCGTGTCTGGTGGATGCTGCGGTGGATCGGCTTCGACCGGGCGGCGTTGCTCGACGGCGGCCTGGCCGCATGGACCGCCGAGGGCTATCCGCTCTCGACCGCCGCGGCCACCCGGCCTGCCGGTACGCTCGCCGTCCACCTGCGACCGGAATTGATCGCGGACCGGGATGAGGTCCTCGCCTCCATCGGCAACCCCGACGTCAACCTCATCGACGTATTGCCCGAGGCCCACTATTTGGGCGATGTAGCCATGTACGCAAGGCCCGGGCATATCCCCGGCGCATCGAACGTCCCGGTCTTTTCGCTGGTCGACGACGCCGGCCGCTACCGGCCCGACGACGAACTGGAGATGATCTTCGATGCTGACCCCGCCAACCGCGTGATCACCTATTGCGGTGGCGGTATCGCCGCCTCGTCCGTGGCTTTTGCCCTGACCCGCGCCGGCTACACCGATGTCGCCATTTACGCCGCATCGCTCGAGGAATGGGCCGCCGACCCCGCCGCTCCCATGGAGACCGGTACGGAATCGGCCAAACCTGCCAGGTAGCCCCCCTTCATGTCGCGGCACGAGCCTCGGCTAGCCTCCACCGTGACTGAGCAGAAATCAGCGCTCGAAGGGATCTGGCGCCGCGAACCCCGGGCCGCGACCGATTTCAAAAATGCGGCCCAGTACCTAGTTCAGGCGAGCGCGATTGCTTATCATGTTCTCGAATCCGCCATCCCGCCCTGACGGGGAACTGCAGGGCGCACACTCGTCTCGACCCATCCGGGGCGGACCCGGACGGTCAGCAGCCGACCGGCAGAGGAGACGCTGATCCAATGCAAAACAAGGTAGTCGTCCACAGGGCCGGCGGTCCGTTGCTCAAGGGAATCACCAACGATTTTTTTCCCAACAAGGACATCTTCCACCTGCACGACAACGACACGGGCGAGGTGCTGGAAGTCCAGCTCCTTGGGCTCAAGGCAGTGTTCTTCGTCAAGGACTTCGACGGCGATAGCAATTATCGCGAGCGGGTCGACATGGAACGGACCGGTTTCGGGAAAAGAATCCGGGTGGCCTTCAAGGACGGTGAGACGCTCGAGGGATATTGTCATGGATTCGCAAAGGACCGCCAGGGCTTCTACGTATTCCCCGCCGATCCGCAGAGCAACAACGACCGGATCTTCGTCATCACCGCCGCGACCGATGACGTCTCTTTCCCGTAACCGCTCTTTTCGCCCGGGTTCAGGCAGTCGGATCCATGCCCTCGGGGCAGGCAACCGACGTCTCCTCGCCTGATCAGTCCAACAGGGCAGCAGCTTCCTTCAGGTCGCTCGTGCCGAGGCCCTCGGTGAACCAGCCGTAGACCGGCGCAAGGATCTCCGCAACTTCCCAACGCGCTGGTTCAGTGAACAACAAATGCCGTAGCACTACGCGACCCTCGCTGGAGCTGGCGGCTTCATGGGGTGACGCCGGCTAGCTGTCGATCAGCTCCCTCTCAGTACGGTGGTTTCACGGCCAGAGCCGGGACTGTCGACGAGATCAGGAGGCAGCAATTCGGCCTGCCCATTGATCCCCCACCGAAACGCCCTATTTCGGCACGAGAGCGACGACGCGTGCTGGCCCGCCGGAGCCGCCTTCGATCTTCATGGGCAAGGCCAATACCGTAAATCCCGTGGGTGGGAGTTGATCCAGTCCCGTCAGGTTTTCGAGGCCACCGACGTCGCTCGCGCCGGAAATCCGATGGACAGGAAAATCCGATGAAGCCCCATAATCGATGGATGCCGTGTCGACGCCGAGCAGCGCAACCTGCCGGGTCTCGACAAGCAGCTTCGCCGCCTCGGCGCCGTAACTCGGGAAATGCAGGTGGCTCGCATCCCCTGGCGTATCGTCGCCGAGGTAGCGCTTCGCGTCCGGCCAGAAGCGACTCCATCCAGTGCGCAGGAGAACGATCGTGCCCGGGGCGATCTTGCCGTGGCTTGCCTCAAATTCGTCGACGTCGGCAACGC
Source organism: Gammaproteobacteria bacterium (assembly GCA_024640085.1). Taxonomy (GTDB): domain Bacteria; phylum Pseudomonadota; class Gammaproteobacteria; order Steroidobacterales; family XN24; genus JAHEFR01. Next base: position 4,051 of record JAHEFR010000049.1, on the reverse strand, counting down.
TGAGGCGATAGTCCGGATCGCGGGCCGCCTGGTCGCTTACATCGATGACGATGCCGGGTGCAATCAGCTGATCGAGTGGCATGGCATCCGCCCCCAGTCCGGTTGCGGCAAAATGCTTAGGCGCGTCCAGGTGCGTGCCTCCGTGTTCGGGTGTACACAGCAGGTAGGCCGAATAGAACCAGCCGCCGTCCGTCTCGCCAAAGCTGAGCTGCTTCAGCTGGAAATGGGATGGGGACGTCGGCCAATACAGGGTCCTGTCATTGTAGGCGTGTCCGAGATCGACAAGACGATACTCGCTCAGGTCGAACGCCTGCGCCGACGCGGCAAGGCAACCAATAGCCAGAAAGGTCCACTTTGAGAGCTTCATCTGCCCTTCCCCCCGATGTTGGATGTATGTCTTGTTTTCACAAGTCGGATAACGGCGAATACGTCCAGATCCCATCGCCCCGCTCGCCCCTTGCGCGATCGACCGTGACCCGGCAGGCCTGCGAATATGGTGACACCGCGCTTTGCCACCACCAGCCGATAAGCGGATGTCTCAGCACTCTCGCCAGTCCGGGTTCATGCTGTCTCCACAAGCCCTCGCTGAGAAAACCCAGCTCGCGCTGCCGGGTCAGATTTTCCACGATAGAGAAGTCATCGGCGACAAGCCAGGTAAACCGCATTGTCTCCGGGCGTGGGGTCGTCCAGGTTGATCAGTCCCTTGTCCCGGATGTCAGCCAGATCTAGGTCTTGCGCGACACGAAAATGGAAATCTGACCCGGTAAGTTATCGATAAATGCCCGCCGCGCACCGCCAGGGGCCCGATCGATCGACCCCTTCGATCGTTCCGGGTGCATCGAACCCGGCTCATCGCCACCCCGAAATGACAGGGGGCCCGGACGGGCCCCCTGCGCCGTCGATGGATGAGGATCGACTATGGCTGGTTGATCGTAATTGCGGCCCCGGCCGGATCGTGGTTATCGCCAGAGTCGTAAAAGTAACTTGGCGTCGCGCTGGGGTCGGTCACGCCGGTGACACTGAACGTCGTCGATGACAGATTGCCCTTGAGGTTCGATCGGGTGATCGTGCAGCGACCGTTGGACCCAGTCGTGCAACTGCCTCCGCCCCCTGAGCTCCAGCTACCACTCACTGACATATTCGCGAGCTGCGTTTCGCTAGAATCATGCACGGTCACGTCCACCGTGGCCTCCCAACGGTTCCTGGGGGCCGGGGCACTGCTGCCGCTCAGCGCGCCGACATGCATGCTTGGGCCGGATGGCGGTGGCGGCGGTGGTTCCGTGCCGCCTCCATTCTGCAATACGACGATGATCGTGCCATCGCTGTCCGTGTCCGGGTCCTCGTTCGCGGCAGCATCATAGGTCGAGCCCGCCAGGGTCACATTGGCGACCATGAAGCTGGCGTCGGGATACCTGTTGCGGACGTCCTTCGATACCTCACAACGGCCGCTGCCATTGGTGGTGCAGGATCCGGCGCCATTGGCGCCCCCACCCCATGTCCCTTCCACAAAAGCACCGGTGCTCGCGGACCCTGCCGCATCGCTGATCTCGATCGTCACCGTGGCCGTCCACTTCCCTTTACCTGCATCGGCACTCGCACCGTCGAGGTCGCTGACATGGATCAGGCTGGGCGGTGGGGGCACGAAATTGTCGACCGTGACGCTGACAGCGTCGGTCCTCGTCTGGGATGCGGTGTCCGTGGCGATGGCCGTGAGCGTATGACTACCGTCGACGACCAGCGTCGTGTCCCAGCCGACGGACCAGCCGTCGGACCCGTCCGTGTCGGTGCCGATGCCGGCGCCGTCTACGGAGAACGCCACCCGGGTGACGTCCACGTCATCCGAGGCGTCGGCCGTCACGCTGACGGAACCCGCCACGGTCGCGCCATTTGCCGGACTGGTGATGTTCACCATGGGCGGGGTATCGGCCCCGCCGGCCAGGTCGCCGTCCGCCACCAGCGCGAATGGCTGCGGTCCCTGGGGCACGTTGAAGCCGGAGACAGTGACGGTCCACACGCCGGACTGCGCCGACTGCACGTAGACGTTCTCGACGTTGTTGGTGCGGTCAGCACTGCCGCCGGTCTGTGACCAGCCGCCGGAGAAGACATTGCCGCTGTAGGTGGCGCCACCGGGAGCGACGACCTGAAGGTCGAGATCGTTGACCAGGTTGACGCCGGCAGTTTCCGTCGAAGGATAGTCGCTCCAGACGAGGGAGACCTTGAACGGCGATCCCGGGCTCTCGACCTCATACTGGTAGGTGGCATTGCCACCCGTGCCCAGGGCATCGGCCGCACCACCATCCTCGAAGAGGTGGCTGCGGTCGGTGGCGGCATCCAGGTTGATGCGGCCCCAACCCTCGTGGTTGTTGGGGATGGGGATATCGTTATCATTCTGGCCGTCGTTGTTCTCGTCCAGGAGATCGACGGCGGAGTTAATCAGGGTCGCCTTCACAAGCGCCGCGCTGGCGTCGTGGCCATTGTTGTACTGGTAGTACTGCCGGACGACGGCCGCCGCGCCGGCCACCAGCGGCGTGGACATGGAAGTGCCGCCAAAATATTTGTACTCGTTGTCTTTGGGATCGAACCAGCCACCAGACTGCCATGCCCCGTTCACCGGGTTGGAAGCCGGATCGTAATACTGCTGATAGAGGTCGGAGTATCCGGACAGGATCCACGTTCCCGGGGCTACGATGTCCGGCTTCAGGCGGTTGTCATGGGTGGGCCCGCGGCTGGAGAAGCCGGCCATCTGCTCGGCGTTACCGGCCGTCAGGTCACTGGCGATGGGACCGCTGTCGAACTCCAGGGGCCAGGCCCAACCGTACCAGAAAAGTTCGTTCATGCCATCGCAGTTGGTCGCGATCGGGTCGCATTCATAGTGACCCTGCCGATCATTCTCGCTGGCGCCGACAGTGATCAGATTCTTGGCGGTCGCCGGCGTGCTCACGTAGTAGCGCTCGTCTTGGCCGGAGGTGACGGCTATATCCACATAGCCGTCCGCGTTGAAGTCCTCACCAGAATTGCCCGCCGAGACGGTGATGGTCATCTGTGGATGACTCCAGACGAAATCATCGACAGCCTGGCTGTCCACATCGTAGAGCCCGGCATTGAGAGACGTACCCCAGGAATCCGAGTGCACGCGGGCGCCGTCATCGTAGGCCTGCTGGAAGAGCTCCCTGATGTCGTACGGTATGCCCGCGAGAATGTAGCCTGGCGAATTGCCAGTGCAGAGGCCGACAAAATTGGCCTGGTTTTCGACCGCCTGGAACACGAGACTGGCCCCCGGCGCGGTGCCCGCGCCGACACCGCCCGCATCTCCCGCGCCGACGGCAGACACGGCGACGTGTGTCCCATGGCCGCTGTCGGGATCGTGCGGACCGTCATCGACGAGTTCCCAGCAGATCGGTTCGTCGACACCGAACCAGTCATGAATCGCCACGATCCTGCCCGGATCGATGGCCGGGTGGGCGCCCGAAGCGGTGCCGGTACCGAGCCCGGTATCGGCGATGGCCACGGTCTGGCCGGACCCGTCGTAGCCGTTCGCGCGCGCGATTTTGGCGCCCACGATGCCGGTCGCATACTCATTGTGTTTTTCCGCCAGCGCGTAGCCCTCGATCCATCCGACGTCGAGGATTCTCGCCAACGAATCGAGCACGGACGGATCCGCCCTGACCACTAACGTCTCGCCATCCGCGCCAAGTATGCTGACGCCGGTCCCGGCGACCTCGGACCGCGCCGCGGCAGCATCAGCACCCGGATGGAATCGCAGCCGATAGAGACTTTCGCCCTCATCGCCGAGCATCGCGGGGCGCAGCTTGTACGCCGGCTGGAAAAGACCGACCCAGGAGACCGCATCCTGAGCCTGAACGCGCTTCGCCTGTCCAGGGCTCATCCGCACCTTGAAGGCGAAGTCCGGGATGTACTCGAGAAGTTCCGCCCCGTCTGCTTCGACCGAGGCCTTCCAGTCGTCCCGCACCGGGCCGTCGAACTGCACGATGTAATAGCCGCGCTGCTCCGCCGCATATCCGGCTATGGTCAGCCCCGGCGGGATGGCCGG
>JAHEFR010000048.1 GCA_024640085.1 Gammaproteobacteria bacterium | reverse complement strand
CGACTGCGCCTGGGAGGGGTGCGGGGACGGCGGCGCCCTCGAGGTCAGGGCGCCCGGATCCCTTCACCTGGAACTGATCGCGGTGACGCGTGAAGGATCGGTGGTCCGGCTCTACCCCAGCCCGTGCGACGTCGATTCTCAATACAGCGGAACGGGGGCCCTACGCCGGCCGTTGAGCCGGGATGAGCGGGACGATCTGCTGACCGTCTTTGTCGTCGCCGCCCGTACGCCCGAGGCGGCCAGAGAACTGCGGCGCGAATTCGACGTCATGCCCGCAGCATGCGAAACAGGGCTGGTTCGCGGGGCTGCCGTCCGCGGGCGCCTGGTCACCCTGGAACGGCGGCTCGCCCCCTACGCAGACGACCTCGGATGGCGGCGTGTCCGGATCGCGCCCCGGCCAGTCGAACCCCGTGTGGCGACGACGGAGAGAGGATAGAGGAGAGACGATCATGCGTATCTCTGGATTTCTGGCGGGTGTCCTGCTCGTGATAGCGGCTGTCCTGACGGTGGGCAAGGGCCGGGTCCCGGACATGGCTGGCGTACTGCAACCGTGGAGCCTTCCGGATGCAGGGGCGCCCGAGGCGCCGGTTCCCCCGATCCCGACGAGGGAAGTGACCGACCGCCCGGTCGCTGTCACCAGACTGTTGTCTCCCGAGGGCAGCCGGGCTCTGCCGCCGGCGGGCGCAGCCGATATGGCGGCAGAGCCGGGTGAGGCGTCAACTGCCGTCCCTGCCGGACCGGCTGTCGACGCCGATGCGTCTGCCGATTTCAGCGAGGTCCCGATGGCAGGCCAGACCGAAGCGACCCCGGATCCCGGGATCGGGGAACAGGAAGTATCGCCGACTGACGTTGCTGTGGCCGCCGCCACTGCCGATCGATGGGAGGCTTTCTTCACGCCTTTTCGCAGCGAGGCCTCCGCTCAGGGCTTTGCCAGTTTCCTGCAGACCGAGACAGGACGGGAGTTCGTGGTGCGCCGGGTCGGCCCGGGGAACTACCGGGTCTGGTTCAGCATGGGGCCCGGCGAGAACCGTCCAGAGAGGATGGCCGAGATTGAAGCGGTGACGGGCATGGCCCTCTCGGGCGGTAGATTGTAATGGCGGGGACCTGGAAATCCGCGGTGTGGCTGGTCGGCTTGCTGGCCTCGGCGGCATTGCCGGCGGGACAGGATGCCGGGACCTCCGAGGCATGGCGACACTTCACCGAAGGCGGCGCCGTCGAGCCGACGATGCACGTGCCTTTCGAGAGTTGCTTCCGCCAGGCTGCATCCGCCTACGGACTGCCCATGGCGCTGCTGGCGGCCGTGGCTCGCGGGGAAAGCAATTTCGATCCGGACGCGGTGTCGTCGGCAAACGCCCGGGGACTGATGCAAATCCAGTGGCCGGGCACCGGCCGACACCTGGGTTTCCGCCGGGCGTCGGATCTGCATGACCCATGCCGGAACGTGGATGCCGGCGCCCGTTATCTCAAGGAACTGATCGGCCGGTACGGAGGCGACCTTCATCTCGCCCTGGCTGCCTACAACTATGGCCCGGGGCGCATCGCCCCGGGCGGCCAGGAAGTTCCCGCGGGAGCCGAGTGGTACAGCGCCTATATTTTCCGTCACCTCGAGTACGTCCTGGGCCAACGCGAGCCCGGAGGACAGGACCGCGAATGGGATGCCGACCGGCAACTCGAACTCGCCGTCTTCCGCGCCCCCTATCGGGCCGCGGCATTCGCGGAAACCCTCGGCCTACGCGCGCCCGGACTTCGGCTGGACTGGTTCCGGCAGGACGTGGCCCGGTTCCGCGTCGTGATGCTTTACTCGAGCCGATCCGAGAGAGCGGAGGGAATCAGGAAGCTTGCCGCAGCCGGATTCCCGGTCGGCCGGGAGGATGATCATGGCTGAGCCGTGCAGACCGTCCCTGGCGCTGGTTGCCCTGTTGCTTGCCGGTGGCCTGCAGGCGGCGGACTTCTTTGACTACGCGGACGTCACAGCCGTGGAGCCGCTGGTCGAAAGAGAGTGGCGGACGGCTCCGATAGCCGATTGCCCTGGAGGGCCGACGGACCCAGGCGGGCCGGCGCCTCGCGCCGCGGGCGTCGGCGTTTCCAGTTTTGTCGACGCGTTGCGCGGGGATCTCGACCTCGCTGCCTGTGACGGCCGCCGATCGCAGGCGGAGAGGATCGTGGGCTACCGGGTCACGTATCGGTACGCGGATACAGAATATGTCCATGTGCTGGACAGCGACCCGGGGCCGAAGCTCAGAATCCAGGTGCGGGTAGAGGCCGACCGTTAGGGCCTGCTGCGGGAGCGGCGACGCTGGTTCAGCAGGGAACGCAGCCGCCACGGTAACGGGCGGCTCGAGCGCCATTGCTCGGCAACCTTGCTGAGGTTCGTGTTTCGTCGTGTCTTCATAGATTCCTTCGCATGGGAGTTCATCGGGGCATCAGCATATATGCTGCGCATTGCAGTATTTTGACCGCAGATACCGTTCTTGATTCCGCTGCCGGTACAAGCCTCCCCCCCGGATCTCGTCATCGGAGCAGCGGCTCGATCACTTCGCGAACGTTGATCCGGGCCCCGATCCGGGCGCACAACAGGAAGGAACCGACCAGCTTCCGATGCAGGAATATGGTCTGTGGCGGCGGCGCCTTGAAATGCCCGCTGCGGAAGACCAGGTCGACCCCGGCGTCCCTGGCTCTCGCCGTGAGGTCCGAGGCGGCGAAGTCGTAGGCGCCCCGGTGACGCAGGGGCTCACAGATCATCAGGATCAGGTTGACGATGTCCTGCGTGTGTTCGTCGGGGTCATCGGCATTGAGGTAGCCGATCTCGCAAGCGATGGACTCTACCTCCTCGATATCGTCATCCATCATCGCCCTGCAGATGCGGGCGTATTTCTCGGCAAACCCGGCCTCGTATTCCATCGCCGACCCGAAATCGAGCAGGACGATGTCACCGGAGCCGGGATCGACCAGGTAATTGGCGAAATTGGGATCTGTCTGCATGACGTGGAATTCGAACAATTCCCGGAACATGAGGTGGTAGATCATGCCTCCGACCCGGTCGCGGCGGGACTGGGGTACCGCCGGATCCTGTAGCGAGGCCAGGGGCTCGCCGTCCATATAGTCCATCGCCAGGATCCGCCGGGTAGAGAGATCCCGGTGGACCCGAGGCACCCGGAACCGTGGCTCGTCGGCCACAAGTGCCCGGAAGCGTTCGAGGTAGTCCGCCTCCTGCAGATAGTCCGCTTCCTGCTGCAGCTGGCGCCGCGCCTCCGCGACGATGCCCGAAACGTCGAATTGAGCGGGGAGTATCCGCGCCATGCGCAGCATGGTGGCCAGATTGTTGACGTCGCTGCCGATGCTCCTTGCGACCCCCGGATACTGGACCTTTAACGCCAGTTCACGGCCGTCGCTGGAAACCGCCCGGTGGACCTGGCCGATGGATGCGGCGGCCACGGGCTCGTAGTCGAAGCTCCGGAATCGCGCCTGCCACCCCTTGCCGTACTCGCGGCCCAGCAGCCGATTGAGCTGAGGGACAGGCATGGCGTCCGCCGAATCGCGCAGGATGGCCAGGGCATCTGCGAACTCGGCGGGCAGTACCTGCTCGCTTTCCAGCGATAACAACTGCCCCAGTTTCATGGCGGCCCCCCGCAGGTGGGACAACCGACGGGCAAGGCGTGTCGCGTTGGCGCTGGTCAGAAGTACGCTCACCGCGTCTGTGTCCGCCGGCGCTCCCAGGCGCCGCAGGGCTTCCGCCACGCTGCCGGCGGCCATCTCGCCCACGGTCAAGCCCAGTCGCATCACTCGCCCCAGGCGGGTGGTCGGGACCCGGGATCGGCGTCGGGTGCGGCTTTCGCTCATGAAAGAGGCTTGACCGGTCCTGCGCCCTGCGGAGCTTTTTCCAGCCAGGTCGTCATCCTGGCCGCGATCGGTCTGTGGGTGTGGCTCATGGCGGGTCAATCCGGACTGGGCGCGGACCTGGATTCACTGCGGTCCTGACTCAGCCCTCGGTAAAGAAACCGCTACAGCGGGGAAGATCCAGAAAACGTGCCTGGTAATCGTTCATCTCAGCCATGATCTGCCGCGTGGACGGATTCTCGAGCAGGTCGCTCATGGCGGTGATCCCGCTCGCGAACCAGTACTCCACAATTCCGTCGAAGGGTTCGGCACCCCCGCGGAGCTGGCGGATATTCTGGTTGGCCTCCACCAGCAGCGTACGCTTGAATTGATAATGATCGGCGCCCACGGCCCTTGCCATGCGGCCGACCAGATCGGCAAACTCGTCCGAGTCCCAATATTGGCGGAACTCGACTTCGGTGACGTCCGGGTGGCGGCGAACACAATTGATGAAGCGGATCATGACCCTGTTCTCCTGCCATTAGACCGGCCAAGTTTAGCCGAGCAGGCGCCCGGAGGAGGAATGGGAGCGGCCGGCGGCCGCCTGTATCCGACCGGTGGCCGTGGACGAAATCGGGGTTTGAAATTGGAGGCACAGTCCATGTTGTTGTCCAGATCTACACGCCTGCCTACCCGGGAGGAGGCGTTGCCAGGGCGGGCGGAGCCGATAACCGATCCCGGCCTACATTTCGTGAGCTGCAAGCCTATGGACGGTCCCTGGCCGGAAGCCTCCGCCCTCGCCATGTTCGGGCTGGGATGCTTCTGGGGCGCGGAACGGCGCTTCTGGGAGCGTGACGGCGTATGGGTCACGGCGGTGGGCTATGCCGGCGGCCACACCCCGAATCCCACCTACGAGGAAGTCTGCTCCGGACGAACCGGCCACGCCGAGGTCGTCCGGGTGGCGTTCCTCCCCCGGCAGGTCAGCTACGAGGCGCTGCTGAAGCTGTTCTGGGAGTCCCACGACCCCACCCAGGGCATGCGCCAGGGCAATGACCGGGGCACCCAGTACCGGTCCGGTATCTACGTCTACGACGACGAACAGCGGCTGGCAGCCGAGGCATCACGATCTGCCTACCAGGCGGCGCTGGCACAACACGGCCTCGGCAGGATCACCACCGAGATTGCCGAGGCCGGGCCGTTCTATTTCGCCGAGGATTACCACCAGCAATACCTCGCCAAGAACCCGGGTGGTTACTGCGGACTGGGGGGGACGGGCGTCTCCTGTTCGGCAGGACTGCCGACAGCCTGAGTGTCGCCGGACCGGGCGTCCGGGGGTGCAAGGGCGTCGGACCCGCCTGGCCGCATTACACCCAGTTCGAGATCAGGATCCCGCCGATGGCGATCGGGCAGACGTAGCGGAGCAGGAACCGCCAGACTCGGAAAAGCGGCGAGTCGGGCAAGTCCAGTTCCTCCCGCGTGGCGGATGCCGGCATCACCCAGCCGACAAAGACGGCGATCAGGATGCCGCCTATCGGCAGCATGATGTTCACCGCCAGGTAGTCCTGCAGGTCGAACAGCGTCTTCCCGGCGAATGCCTCGATCCCGTCTAGCGGGCGGACGTCCTTCCAGATATTGAACGAGAACACGGTGGACAGCCCGAGCAGCCAGGCAAGGAAGCCGACCAGCGGCGTGGTCACGGACCGGCGCATGCCCCGATGCTCGTCGGCCCAGGCGACGATCGGCTCCATCACGGCGATGCTGGAGGTGAGCGCCGAGACGATGAACAACAGGAAAAAGACCGTCCCGAACAAGGCGCCGGCGGGCATGCCGCCGAAGGCCAGGGGCAGAGTGATGAAGATCAGGCCCGGGCCCCCGGCCGGATCGAGTCCGTTGCCGAAGACCAGCGGAAAGATCGCGAGTCCCGCCAGCAGTGCGACAGCCGTATCCGCGCCGGCGATGATCACCGCGGCGCCGGGGATGGAGACATCCCGTGACAGATAGGAGCCGTATGCGATCAGGAGCCCCATGGCCACGCTGACGGAGAAGAAGGCCTGTCCGACGGCGCTGAGCACCACCTCGGCCGTGATCTTCGAGAAATCCGCCTGGAACAGGAAGTCCAGCGCTTTTGCCATGTCGCCGGCGACGGCCGCATAGATCACCAGCGCGATCAGCATCACGAACAGTGCCGGCATCAGGAACTTGACCGCTTTTTCGATCCCACCCTGGATGCCGCGACCGACGATGACCACGGTCAGGGCGATAAAGCCTGCGTGCCAGAACGCAAGCTGCCATGGGGACGCCAGTAGCGCGGCGAAAGTTGCTGTCACGTGCTCGCTGTCGGCGCCTGCGAAGGCGCCCGTCGCGATCCTGGGGACGTAGGCCAAGGCCCAGCCGGCGATGACGCTGTAAAAGGACAGGATTATGAACACGGCGGCGATATTCAGGATCCCGACCCAGCGCCAGATCGGGCTCGCGGAAGCGGCTTTCGCCAGCTTGAGGAAACTCCCGGGCGGGCTCCGTCGGCCGCGGCGTCCGATGAGTAACTCGGCAATCACGATAGGCACGGCCACCAGCGCCACCGCGCCGAGGTAGACGATCACGAACGCGGCGCCACCACTGACGCCGGCGGTGTACGGGAACTTCCACAGATTGCCCAGGCCCACAGCGGCTCCGACGGCCGCCATCAGGAACACCAGCTTCGATGACCAGGTCTCCTGGATGTCGATCTGTTGCATGGTTCCCCCTGTCCCTGCCCGATCCGGGCACGATAATAGCGGACTTCGGGGGCAGGGCGCGTCAACCGGTCGCCGCCCCGTGCGTTGTCTGGGTTACGGGAGCGCGGCAGCGAGGAGTTGCTATGGAAATTCGGAACATGACACGTGGACTCGGGATGCTGGCAATGTCGCTGGTCATCGTTGCGTGCGCCGGGGGACTGGGAGGCCGTGACTATGACCGGGGAGACGCCCGCCAGGCCTACCGTGTGGAATGGGGCAAGGTGGCGTCGGTGACCGACGTGAAAATCGAGGGTCAGTACACGGAACTCGGTACCGCAGGTGGGGCTGCCGTGGGCTACAGCCTTGGCCGGGTTATCGGCGACGGATCCGGGTCGCGTGTGGCCGGCGCCGTCGGCGGCGTGGCAGGCGCAGTGGCCGGTCGCGAGATCGAGAAAGCTGCCACGAGCGAAGCCGGCCTGGAGATTATGGTTGACATGGACCGGGGCGACACCCTGGTCATCGTGCAGTCGGCGGAGGTCGCCTTCCAGCCAGGTGAACGGGTCCGCATCCTCTTCGGCCGCGGTAACGAGGCCCGGGTGGTCAAGCCCTGACCGGCGCGCCCGGGAAACGCTTTCAGCGAGCGGTAGCCGCGAGGGTGCGGGGCCTGAGACCGACCCAGGCCCTCCTGTGACGAGGCCGGATACGGCGTCAGCAACGGCCACCGGGGGAAACCGTCCCGAGGTGAATATCGAACACGGGGAGAGCCCGTTTTTCGGTCACCGTATAATCGGCCGCTCACCCGGAGCGAACCATGTCTACCCTGCTGGCTATCAACACCAGTCCCATGACGCGGACGGCCGTCACCCGCCGGCTGGTACAGGCGTTCGTCTGCCGCTGGCAGGAGCGGTTTCCCGGCGGGCAGGTCATCCTGCGGGATCTGGGCGTCTCGCCACCACCGCACCTGGATGAGCGGACGTTGCTGGCTTTCTCCAAGCCCCCCGCCGAACTGGCGGACTCGGATCGCAACGCTCTGAGGCATTCCGACGAACTGGTGTCTGAACTGTTGTCCGCGGACCATGTGGTCATCGGCTCGCCGATGTACAACTTTACGGTCACGTCCGGGCTCAAGGCCTGGATCGACCTGGTGGGCCGGGCGGGCAAGACGTTCGACTACACGCCGGAAGGCCCTCGGGGACTGCTGGCCGGGCGGCAGGTCTTCATCCTGACGGCGAGGGGAGGGTTCTATGCCGGGGACTCGGCGGACAGCGGCATGGATTACCAGGCGACGTTTCTACGCAGCTACTTCGCGTTCCTCGGTATCGACGACGTCCGCTTCGTCCATGCCGAAGGGCAAGGCATCGACGCCGACACCGCTCGGCAAGGTGAGGCGCGGGCGATCGGACGCCTGGAGGCACTGTTCGCCGAAGGCCAGGTTCGTCGCGTGGCATGACCGAAAAGAGCGGCGGGAGCCCCTCGACTGACACGGGAAATCGGGGGAGACTGCTTCTCCCCCTCCCGCATCATATGACGCCAGCGGCTACAGGGCGTGACAGGTGCCAAGGAACGAGTACACAGTCTCGGTCGTCGTCGCCGAACCCGCCATCCGGCCGGTGTCTACCTGGATGGCGATACTGAAAGCCAGGCCGTCTTTCAGTTCCTCCGGCTCGGAATTTACCCCTTGCAGCAGGAGCAGCTTGGGCAACTGGGTCTTCTTGTCTATCTTGAGGGTGCCGTAGCTGCCGTCATACCTGCGCGCAGCGAGCTTCATCTCCTTCAGGTCGATCTTGATGAAGTCCGGCGCGTTGATCTCCGGAGGCATGACACGGGCGCATCCCGCGTAGAGCGCGCAGACGTGGATCTCCTGGGTCGCGCAGATCACCGTGTCCTTGATCTCGTCTTCCGCCCAGCCCGACGAGATCCCCAGCAGGGAGGCGGCGATCAATGCAATGGTTGGTCTTGCGTATTTCATCGCGTCTCTCCTAGTAGCTGACAGTGTAGCCGCGGCCTTCGAGGCAGACGGCGTAGGCGCGGTTGTAGGTGTTGCGCTGCTGTTGGTATTGCTGGGCCTGCTGCTGCTGCCATTGCTGCTCTTCCTGGGTGTTGGCTTTCTCCTGCTGGCTCTTTTTGTAGCCACCGAAAAGTCCGCCGGCGGCGGCGCCGTAAGCCGCTCCGTGTCCCCAGTTGCCGTCGGCGATACCGCCGATCAGGGCGCCCAGCGCTGCGCCACCGAGCAATCCCTTTCCGGCGCTGGCGGTGGGCTCCTTGGTTTGGGGCGGCGGCGTGGAAGCGGTGGGCGGCGCCATGGGGTCGAACCCGGTTTGGCCCTTGGCCCACTGATAACAGTCGAACTTGTCCTTCTCGGTCTGTTCCTGGCTTTGACCCTTGGCCGGATAGACGATCACCTCCTCCGCCAGGGCAACGCCCACGGCAAGAAGAATACCCGCCACAAATGCCAGTCCTCTCTCGATTTTCATGCTCCGTACCCCGTCCAAAATTACAGATTCCCTGTTCATTCGACTTCGCAACTCCCGAGGAATACGAAGGCGGTCTCGTCCGTAGACGAGGTCAGGGCCATCTCCGCAGTGTCTTGCGTAATTGTAAGACTCCACGCGCTGCCGTCACGTTCTCCTTCGTAACCCTGCTCGATGCCCTGCATGACCAGTTTGCTTTCGAAGGTCTCCTTGTCCCTGGCGGTGCTCCGGCGCTCGGAGCCGTCGTCGAGCACCCCCGAGATTTCTCCTTTCGCGAAATCCACGTGGACCAGGGCGGGGACCTCGACGCTGTCGGCAGAGCTGTCGACGCATCCAATGTCCAGGGAGCACTCGTAAACCTCGGCCACGGAGCATACCAGCGGTTTGCTGCCATCGATGTCCGCGATAGCTGGCGAGGCTGCCAGCAGTCCGAGGGAAAGCGGAAGAAGGACGCGTTGATGAGTGATCTTCATGGCATGGACTCCTAGTTGACCGAGTAGCCGCGTCCAGAGAGGCAGGCTGAGTAGGCGCGGTTATAGCTGTCCCGGGCCGCCTGGTACTGGGCGACCTGTTCCTGCTCCCACTGGCTGCGCGCCTGCTTGTCCTTGTTTTTCTGCTTGCTGCTGCGGGCGCCGCCCACCAGGGCGCCGGTGGCAAGGCCACGACCGGCCCACTTGGCCGTATCGCCTCGCACGATGCCGATCGCCGCGCCTACTGCCGCGCCCTTGATGGCACCCTCCCCGGCGCCGCCGGTCGAACCCGCCTTCTGCTTCGGCGGTGGCTGGGTGGCAGTGGGCGGCGCCATGGGATCGAACCCGGTCTGGCCCTTCGCCCACTGGTAGCAATCGAACTTGTCCTTTTCCATCTGCTGCACGCTCTGATCCTGCGCGGGATAGACGATGACTTCCTGGGCCGATGCGCTGCCCAGCGTCAGCACCAGGCTCGCGACGGCCCAGGGGGCTGCTGTTCTGTACATGACTTCAACACCTCTCTACAACGATGACTTATAGCGCGAATCCGGAATCCCGCTGGTGCGGAGAGTGCTCATTCTGTATCCGTCCCATTTTCCTTACCCGGCGGCTTCTCGTTGGTCCCGGGGCCCAGCGGGCCACCGAACCCCTCCGCCACGTATGCACCCATGTCCTGCTCGGGCAGGACCACCTCGATGTCCCCGAGTTTTCCCAGGATCTTCGCGTGGACCTTGTCAGTCCCCCGGGCGACGATCTTCCTGGCACCAAGTTCCACCACATGCATTGCCGTGATGATGTTTCGCAAAGGTTCATCCCCGAGGGCGATGAACACCGCGGCGGCATTATCCAGTTCAGTGGCCGCCAGCACATCCCTGTTGGTGGCGTCGGCGACCAGGGCCTCATCGAGGCACTCCTCGACGCGGCCGACGGCCTCCTCGGACGCATCCAGCCCCGTCACCTCGTGTCCCAGTTTCGCCAGCCGTTCGGCAAGAGCCCCGCCGAAGCGGCCGAGCCCGATGACCACAAAACGCGATTTATCAGCCAATGTGGATCTCCGCTTCCGGGTGGCGGACTTCCGGTCCCCGGGTCCGTCGAGTGAGAAGGGTAACCAGAACCAGGGGTCCGATGCGACCCAGGAACATGGTGGCGGTCACGATCCATCGACCCGGGTCGTGCAGTTCCCGGGTGAGGCCGGTGGACAGCCCGACGGTCGAGAACGCCGAGAAGATCTCGAATGACGCGCCCATGAAGCCGTCGCCCCCATTGTAGGGTGGTCCGGGCTGCTCCATCGTCAAAAGCAGTAGCAGGGAGCTGACGATCATGGTCACAGCCAGGATGACCACGACGGCCGCCGTAGAAACCGCCTCTGCCGGCACCCGATGACGGAACAGGGCTGTTTCCGAGGCGCCACGGACGCGGGACAGTCCGTAGACGACGAGCACGGAAACGGTGGTCACCTTGATGCCACCGGCCGCCGAGCCCGGGCCGCCGCCGACCCACATGAGCATGATCAGGACAAACAGGGCGGCATTGCCGAATGTCCCGATCTCCACGGTTGAGAATCCCGCCGTCCGGGCCGATGCACTGTGAAACAACGCCGTCATCAGCGCCTGCCCGGCACCCATGTGGGACAGGGCGCGATCCCTCTCCAGGAGGAAGATGATGACCGTGCCCAGAACCAGCAGGACCGCCGAGCCAGTGAGCACAAGCTGGGTGTGGAAATTGAGTTCCCGCCAGCGGATGAGCCAGCGATGGTCGCGACGCTCGAACAGGTCCACCAGCACCGGGAACCCGAGACCGCCCAGCACCACCAGAACGATCACGACCGCGCACACCAGCCAGTCCCCGGCCCAGGGGAGGAGGTTCTCGGGCGAGAGGGCGAAGCCCGCGTTGCAGAATGCGGACACAGCGTGGAAGACGCCCCACCAGGCCGCCCGGCCGGCCCCCATCTCGGGCATCTGTCCCAGGGCCAGCACGAACGCGCCGGTGGCCTCGAAGATGAGACAGGCGCCGACGACGCGGCCGAGGAGCCGGCCCACGTCCTCGTGCAGGTCAATACCGATGCTCTCCCTGGCGAGCACCAGCTGACGCAGGCTCTGGCGGCCGGTGACCTGGATCACCACGAGGGTGGCCAGGGTCATGATGCCGATGCCGCCCAGCTGTATCAGCACCAGGATCACCCCCTGGCCGAGGCCCGAGAACTCCGCCACGTCGCGCACGACCAGGCCGGTGACGCAGGCGGCGCTTGTCGCCATGAACAGGGCGTCGGTCAGGGACAGGGCAGGGACATCGGGTAAGCGACAGGCGGGCAGCATCAAGAGCCCGGTGCCCGTGATGATCAGTATCGCGTACCAGATCGTAAGGGCCCTGGCCGGATATGTTGCCAACGCGCCTGCAAACTTGCTCATGATGCCTGATTTTCTGGGTTCGTCCGCAGTATAGGCGAGGGCCCGGATCCCGCGGCGTGACAATATATTGGAAAATTCTAATAGCACGCTCCCTGCAATGCCCGGCGGTCACCCGCTGCCGTGATTTCTGAATCGGGCCGCGCCGTTTTCCCGATCCATGGCAGCGCCGGTTAGAATCGCGCTGCCGTGGATTCACGGGGCGGGGATCATGCAAAACGTCGCCACAAGGATTTCGAGCACCGCACGCCGCCTGCAGGCCCGTCTCCGTGGCCAGGTAGGAAAGGCCATCGAGGACTACCGGATGATCGAGGCCGGTGACCGGGTCATGGTCTGTCTCTCCGGCGGCAAGGACAGCTACACGTTGCTGGACCTCTTGTTGAGCCTGCAGCGGAGCGCACCGGTGGATTTCGAACTGCTGGCAGTGAATCTGGACCAGAAACAGCCAGGATTCCCGGAGCATGTCTTGCCCCGGTATCTGGCGGGCCTCGGGGTTCCGTTCCGGATCCTCGAACAGGATACCTACAGCGTCGTGACTCGGGTCGTTCCGGAAGGCAAGACCATGTGCGGGCTTTGCTCCCGGCTGCGCCGGGGCGCGTTATACACATTCGCCGCAGAAGAGGGGATCACCAAGATCGCCTTGGGGCACCATGCCGACGACATCATGGAGACGTTGTTTCTCAACTTGTTCTTCGGCGGCAAGTTGAAGGCGATGCCGCCGAAGCTCAGATCCGATGACGGCAGCCATATCGTGATCCGACCGCTGGCGTATTGCAGGGAGCGGGAAATCGCCCGCTACGCCAGGGCCAGGCAGTTCCCCATCATACCCTGCAACCTCTGCGGCTCCCAGGAAACCCTGCAGCGCAGGGAGATCAAGAAGCTGATCGAACAGTGGGAGGCCGAGCATCCAAATCGGGTGGAATCTATCCTCGCGGGGTTGAAGGACGTGGTGCCCTCGCACCTGATGGACGCCGAAATCTTCGACTTCTCCTCCCTCCGAAGTGGAGCCTGAGCCGGCAATCAGGCCGCGCTGACGCGGCCATCGGCGCCATCCTCCGTGGCCCGCTTGTACCGCATCAGGGACCGGGCAAACCGCGTGATCGGAGAACGACGGCAGGATTCCAGTTCATCCCGCAGGCCGAGCAGGAGCAGATCCCGGATCAGCCGGTGGAGTTCTCCGGGGCTGGTTTCCCTGAGATCCTCAGCAGACAGGTCTTCCGCCGCGAGCAGGGCATTCACTGAGTCCGGTTCCCAGTCGACGAAGTAGCGCCCGCGCACCGTCTCCAGCCTGCGGAAGTCCTTCCGATCGGGAAAGCGAGGCTGGAAGGGCTGGCGGGCGATCAGGGAGAGGAATTCGAACATGT
>JAHEFR010000047.1 GCA_024640085.1 Gammaproteobacteria bacterium | reverse complement strand
CTCAGGGAAGCGAGTTCCAGGCGGATGGGGCCGAACCGGGTGGAGAAGTCCGTTTGCCGGCTGAGGTCGGTCACGTCCGCAGCACCACCGTCCACCAGGAAATGCATGAGAATAAGGCGCGGCAAGCCGCCTCCCTCGTCTGCCGGTTCCGGTGGAGCGGTCGCCGGCTTAGCTGTCGACGCGAGGGTTTCAGCCAAGTGACCCAGGTTGGTGGTGCCGTCCTCGTACCGCACGAAGTTGAGATAGGGGGTGCCGATTCGAAGCTCGCTCAATGTCCAGGCCCAGCGGAACAGGCTCGAGGTCTGGAGGTTGACGTAGAACTCGCCCAGGGACGCAATGGGAACGCCGTCCGCCTCGTCCAGTTTGAGCCCTTCCAGCCCCAGCGACAGGGCGAAGGGATTTACGCGGACGCGTTCGACGCTGAGCGGGCGCTGCAGCCGGGTCTCCCCGAAAGCGATGATCTGGCGCTGGATGATCCACGGGGCCAGCAGAAAGCCGGCCAGTGTGTAGACGACGATCGTGACCAGCAGCCATAACCGCCAACCCCGCAGGAAGGATCGGAATCCCCGAGGTGTTTGTTCCGCTGCGTTGTCAGCCATCGCTCGCCTTTCGCGTTTTGCCATCCACTGTTTCCGGATTCGTCCAGGCGGCGCATCGCGATTCACCTGCCCCCCGTCACGCACCCCCCTCTCGGACCCTCAAGTTCGACGAAACGGGTCGGCCGCTCCCGGCAGTGAGCGCAAGCGGTGGAGGATTCGGCGTGGAATCGCCAATCCTAGCAGAGGTACGTGACGGCCTGTCACCCGTGGTAACTACGGATAGGCCTGAATGCCCTAGTTCGGGCTGAAGGTCCTGATGTTGGCTTCCTCCCGGGCCCGCGACAGCTTGCCCGAGCGCTCGTACTCATCGGCGTGGAAGACGAATTCGTGGCAGGCCACCGACGGCACCGGTCGTCCCTGCCGCATCTTCGGCTGGAAGGTCCACTGCCGGATCGCGGTCAGCGACGGTCGCTGAAAATAGGTGCCGGCCACGGTGTCGATCACCTCGACATCGCCCACGGTCCCGTCGGCCTCAATGATGAAGGCCAGCGCCACCATGCCTTCTTTGCGGCGATCCAGGGCCTTGAGGGGATAGTCCGGTTCCACCCTGTGGGTGGTGATGAAATACCGTGAATCGTAGACCTGGCTCATCTGCGCGGCCGCGCGCTGCTCATCCCGGAATTGCCTGAGCGTCGTTTCCTCCATGGGCCTGGGCGGTTGCGGGATGTCGTTGACGACCAGCGGCGCGAACTGCACCTGCGGATCGCCGTCGTGGACGAAACGCAGCGTCTGGCGAGCCTGTTGTTCGACGGTGCCGCAGGTCGCCAGGCGCGCTGGCGAGAAGGCCCAGTATTGCATGGCGTCGACGGCCTCGTCGTCGAACACGCCCTTCGGATCGCCGGCCACAACCGTAATGTTCTCCGCCCGGCCGTGCTTGCTGATGTCGAAGGCCAGCGTGATCTCGCCGTCGACCTTCTTCTTCAGGGCCCGCTTCGGATATCTCGGCATCACCGCCAGCGTGACCAGGGCATTCTCGAACCCCGACAGGACGTCGAACTGGCCATCCTCCATCTCCGTCTGGAGGACCTGTTTCAGTGCGTCGGTCGTGGCCGCGCCCGCCTCATCGGGGCTCCCTTCCTGGCACCACGCGGTAATCGCAAATAATGTTGCAGTGGTCGTGATCAAGATCTTGCAAAACATCACGATCCCCCCTTGGGCACTGTTGCAGTCAATAGTATTGTGACAGGCGACGAGCGTCAGGGGTTCAGCGGCACATGAACTCAGCGGGAGAGGTCGTTCTGAGGGAGGAGCGGGCTACCAGTGCCGGGTCAGAACCTTCGCGGTTACCTGGGTAGTTCTACGTCGAACTGGACGGCGGCAAGCTGCTCCGGCAAGCGCCCCGACTTCTTCATCAGAAGCCGCCAGCGGGGATCGTCGTGAAGAGATTCCAGCTGGATGTCGGTTTCCGCACCTGACATTGAGGCGGCACCATCGACCGCATACGCACGCTCCAGCCACTCGAAGGCCTCGTCGGGACGGCTCTGCCGGGCATAGATGGTGGCGATGACGTAGGCCCAGGAATCTCCAAATTCCTGCTCGGCCCGGACCAGGGCCGCTGCGCCCTCTGCCTCGCGGCCCATCCCCGGGTAGACGATCGCGTGGCTGAGCAACCGGAAAACCTCGACCCCTGTGTCGTCCGAGAGTCGGCCGAACGCTTGCAGGTAGCCTTCGGTATCCCCGTTCACGTAGAACATGTAACCGCGATAGATACGGGCCAGGAGCATGTCCGGGCTCAGAGCCAGCGCCTTGTCGAAGGCCGCCGTCGCCGCCGCGAAATCGTGGGTGTTGATATAGGCGACGCCGAGGTTGTTATACGGGGTAGCGTTGACCGGGTCGCGCTCGGTGAGTCTTGTGTAGATGGCGATGGCCTCTTCGTACCGGCCCAGGGTCTGCAGAAACGTTGCGACGCCGTTCAGGACCTTGTCGTCGTTGGGCGCCAGGGCGAGCGCTTTCTCGTAGTAGCGGGCAGCGGTCGGGTAGTCGCTCGCGTAGTTGTCGTAATTCCAGGCCAGGGTGGAGTAGGCCCGGCCATTGTCGGGATCAATTGCAATGGCCTTCTCAGCCGCTTCCCGGGCCTTGGTGTAGCCCTCGTCACGGGTTATTACGTTCGATCCGGCCAGGTTCGTATAGGCGGTGCTCATCTCGACCCATGCGGGAGCGTAGCCGGGATCCATTGCCAGCACCTGCTCGAGCATGTCGAGGGACTTCAACATGCTCGGCCCCGAGCCCTGGCGCTGCAGATGGCGGGCCTGCAGATACAGATTGTAGGCCTCGGGATCGGTTTCCTCGACACTCGGGGCCGCGCCGAGCAGCGCGACCTTCAGTTCCTCGACCACATTGGCGGCGATCTCGTCCTGGATGGCGAAGACGTCGTCCAGGGTGCGGTCCCAGGTCTCCGACCACAGGTGCACGTCGTGGCTCGCGTCGATCAGCTGAGCGGTGATCCGCACCTTGTTGCCGGCCTTGCGGACGCTGCCCTCCAGCACGTGACCGACATTGAGTTCCGCTGCCACGTCGGCGATCTTCACGTCCTTGCCCTTGAAGGAGAATGCCGAGGTGCGGGATGCCACACGCAGTTCCGGGACCTTGGCGAGCAGATTCAGGAGTTCCTCGGAGAGACCGTCGGAGAGATATTCCTGGTCCTTGTCCGGCGACATGTCGGCAAACGGCAGCACGGCGATGGAACGGTCCGGCGCCGGGGCGAATTTCACGCCGGCCAGTTCGCTGGGACTCGCAGTGGCCGGCCCGGCCGTTTTCTCCACGACTGCAGTTTCCCCTACCGGACCCTGCCGGGGCATGAGCCGGTCAACGACCACGATCCCGATAGCCAGGGCCAGCATCACGATGATCAGGATGTTGATCTTGCGGCCCGTTTCGTGGGTGACGGACTGGCTGCGGTCCACCTCGCGCTCGCGCTTCAGCCCTTCCGGGGTCAGCTCGTATACCCAGGAGAAGATCATTACCAGGGGGAAACCGAGCGCGAGGAAGATGAACACGACCGAGCCGATCCATTCGGGGACGGGCAGGAGAGACGAGAGGACGTCGGCGACCTGTAGGATCAGCCAGGCGGCGATGACGTAGAGCGCCGCCACCTTGACGACGTTCCGGCGCTTGAGTTCCTCGAAAAGGGACATCGTTGCGGTTTGCGGCCTCCCCGTAGCTGGCCCGATGATGGGGCAAGCAGCAGTATTTGTCGATCAACGGGGCCTGTCACCCAGTGGCCCCGGCGAGCACGTCAGCCTGTTAATCAGACCCCGTGTATCTTTGCCCTGCGACCCGTCAGCGGTCTGGCAAAGGTCCCCGGGGCCTAGCACCGGACCTGGGGAGTCACGATCCCGATTGGAATCGCCATCGGGAGCGCCGAGGATTCCGGCCGGGGCCCTACGGAACGGTGGTCAGGCCATCCTCACCGGTCCTCCGCCAGGCCCCCCGACGCTCTCCCGACCAATGCCGGATGCCGACGCCGCTCCGGGGCCACCGAATCCCACATTTCCGCGGCGATTTGCCGGTTCATCTGTTGCCTCGAGATCATATAACTAGATGATATACCGAGGTTTTTATGTTTAAGCTTATCTTTGATGCTGCGGCGCAACAATCTCGTGCTAGGCTATCCGTATGAAGTACACCATGTCCTACGACGAACACGTCGCACTCGATGACGGGACCGTATTGAGGTTCCGCGCCATCCGGCCCTCAGACAAGGCAGCCCTCAGCGCCGGATTCCAGCGCCTGTCGGCCCAGTCCCGCCGGCAGCGATTCCTGTCGTCGAAGAACGAGTTGACCGACACGGAACTCGGACATCTGACCGAATGTAACGGCGAGGACCACTACGCCATCGTGGCTGCTCGGCCGTCGGAAGACGGCGGCGGGCAGGAGATTATCGGCGTGGCCCGGTTCTCCCGGATCGAGCACGATAAGCCGGTGGCCGAGCTTGCCGTCACCGTAATCGACGACTGGCAGCGCCGGGGCGTCGGCCGCCGACTTCTGGAACGGATCGTGACGGCGGCCTCGGAACGCGGTATCGAACAGGTGAGCGGGATGGCGCTGGCCGAAAACCAGCAGGTCCGCCACCTGCTGGCGCCCCACGCCAGCCATTTCAGCAAGCACCACGAGGACGGGCTGATCCATTTCACCTGCGACGTGCCGCCCGCCGAGCAACCCGGCCGTCTGGACGATCTCTATGCGCTCTTCCGGCTGGTGGCCGAAGGCACTCTGCTGGTGCCCCTGCGGATCGGGTTGAATCCTCTCGTGCACGCCCTGTCGCTTGGGCGGCGGCACAACACCGGCGAGGAGTCGGGGCTACGGGATACCGGGTAGCCTGATCATTGCCCCCGCGGGCGGGGTTTTCATTACGCAGAGGTCACGCCCGTACGTCGTGGCCGGCCGCTCTCTTGCCCACCACACGGCGATCGGTCCCCATCGTGGTAATGTCAGGCCGATGAGCCACGACCTCGCCCGCTATCATCGCCAGATGCTGTTGCCCGGCTTCGGGGAGGCGGGGCAGCGGCGTCTGCTCGGTTCCACCGTCATGGTGCTGGGCTGCGGCGCGCTCGGCAGCATCGCCGCCGATCTGCTGGCCCGGGCCGGCGTCGGGCACCTGGTCATCGTGGATCGGGACTTCATCGAGCTGACCAACCTGCAGCGGCAGGTGCTGTTCGACGAACGGGACGTGGCCGAAGCCATCCCGAAGGCGGAGGCCGCCCGGCGCAAGATCGCCCGGATCAACTCCCAGGTAAAGGTCACTGCCGTCGTCGACGATATCAATCACACCAACATCGAGCGCTATGCCGAAGGCGTCGATGTCCTGGTCGACGGGCTCGACAACCTCGAGACACGCTATCTGGCTAACGATCTGGCGGTAAAGAGCGCCCGGCCGTATGTCTACGGCGCCGCGGTCGGCACGGTCGGCATGGCCCTGGCGATGCTGCCCCATGCCGGGGGTGGGGCCGAATGGGAGGAGGGGGAGGGCGGCAGCCTGGCGACGCCATGCTTCCGCTGCCTGTTCGAGGAAGGTCCGCCACCGGGGACGACCCCGACCTGTGACACCGTCGGCGTCGTCAGCGCCGCCGTCGGCATGGTGGCCAATTTCCAGGTGGCCGAGACGCTCAAGATCCTGACCGGCAATTTCGCCCGGGTCAGCCGGACCCTGTTGAACCTGGACCTGTGGGCGAACTCGATCCTGCAACTGAAGGTGGCGAATGCCTACGACCAGGGCGACTGCCCGTGCTGCAAACACCGGAAATTCGATTATCTCGACGGCAAGGCGGGGTCCAGCGCAGACCTGATGTGCGGGCGCAATGCCGTGCAGCTACGGCATCGGCAGGGCGCCGGCGCAGTCGATCTGGAGTCCCTCGCTACCCGGCTCCGGACCCACGGCCCGGTCAGGTCGACCGAATTCATGCTGCGGGCGCATATCACGGAGCGGGGCCACGGTTACGAGGTCACCGTGTTCCCGGACGGGCGGGCGATCGTCAAGGGGACCGACGACCCGGGCGTCGCGCGCGGCATCTACGCCAGGTACCTCGGAACCTGACGGCATCGATTTTCGCGGAATCCGCGTTGTATATTGCAACGTCCGGGTGTTCCGGCTGTCGTATAAAAAAATAAGACGAACCCGGGCCGGGGGTCCAGTTGAATCAGGAGGGGCAAGGTGACCATCACACGCGTTCTCGTCGGCACCCGCAAAGGCGCCTTCATCCTCACCTCGGACGGCAACCGGAAGAAGTGGTCCATCGACGGACCGCATTTCGGGGGCTGGGAGGTCTACCACATGAAGGGTTCGCCGGTGGAGCCCGATCGTATTTACGCCTCCCAGACCTCGGGTTGGTTCGGGCAGATCATCCAGCGTTCCGATGACGGCGGCAGGTCCTGGTCGCAGCCGGGCTCGGACGACGCCGTGGAAAAGGCCGCCGAGCAGGGCATGCCCCAGGGCGAGAGCAACCTGTTCGCCTATGACACCTCGGAGGCGACCGGCAGGCCGCTGACCACCCACCAGTTTTATGACGGCAGCCAGAAGCCGTGGAAGTTCACCCGCGTGTGGCACCTGGAGCCGTCGCTGGACGATCCGGACACCTGCTACGCTGGTATCGAGGACGCGGCCATCTTCAAGACCACCGACGGCGGCGCCACATGGCGCGAACTCGCCGGCCTGCGCGGCCACGAATCGGCGCCCGACTGGGCGCCCGGGGCCGGCGGCATGTGTCTGCACACCATCGTGCTGGACCCGGCCGACAAGGACCGGATCTTCGTCGCCATCTCGGCCGCGGGGGCGTTCCGGTCCGACGACGGCGGCGACACATGGCGGCCGATCAATCGGGGGCTGAAGTCCGACTACATACCCGATCCGACGGCGGAAGTGGGGCACTGCGTGCACCGTATCGCGATCCACCCGTCCAACCCGAACACCCTGTTCATGCAGAAACACTGGGACGTCATGCGCAGCGACGACGGTGGCGACTCCTGGCGCGAGGTGAGCGGCAACCTGCCGAGCGATTTCGGGTTCGCGATCGCCGTGCATGCTCATGAGCCGGAGACGATCTATGTCGTGCCGATCCTGAGCGACTCGCTGCACTACCCGCCCGACGGCAAGTTGCGCGTCTACCGCAGCCGCACCGGCGGCGAGGAATGGGAGGCGCTCACCAGGGGCCTGCCCCAAAAGGATTGTTACGTCAACGTGCTCCGGGATGCCATGGCCGTGGATGCCGCCGATCCGTGCGGCGTCTATTTCGGCACCACCGGCGGGCAGGTCTACGCGTCCAGCGACAGCGGCGACACCTGGGAGTCGATCGTGCGCGATCTGCCGGCGGTGTTGTCGGTCGAGGTGCAGACGGTCCGATGATCCGGGTCGCGCTGCCCCATCACCTGCAGGTCCTCGCCGGGTGCAACCCGGAAGTGGAGATCGACGTCGATGGCGCGGTCACCCAGCGCTCCGTGCTCGATGCCCTGGAGGCCCGTTACCCGATGCTGCGGGGCACGGTCCGCGATCACGTGTCGTTGCAGCGGCGGCCGATGGTGCGGTTCTTCGCCGACAGCGAGGACGTGACGCACCTGTCGCCGGATGCCGTGCTGCCCGGGGCGGTCGCCTCGGGGGATGAGCCGTTCAGGATCGTCGGCGCGGTCGCAGGCGGCTAGGCACGCTTCGTCCGGGCATCGCGGCGGGCCGGAGAGTCCGCGAGGCCCCGGCTTCAAGTCCCCGGCGGCGCCGGGATCTCGCCGGATGCCTCCATCTCGATCATCCGCTGCCGCAAGGCCTCCCGCCGTTCCCTGAACTGCCCCTTCCAGTCCTCGAAATCCGGGTCGCCATCCAACTCCGACAGGACCACACCGCGGTCGGCCGGGGCGGAAAAGGAATCGAGGGGCAGGAAGCCCCCGTCCGGAAGCAAGGTTTCCTCCAGGGCGGCCAGGGCAAGATCCGTCTCCCCCAGCAGGACAAGAGCTTCCGCGTCACTGTAGTACGCGCCATCGCCGAACCAGGCGGTCCTGGGCATCACGCGGGTCGCATCGATGACCTCCTGCGCCTGCTCTTGCGGCGATGCGCCCATGCGCGCGGCGACGGTCGCCGAGAGCAACTGCTGGATCACCCGCCATTGAGCCAGCATCATGCCGCGTGACGCCGCCTGGTCGAGGGCCTGTCCGAGCCCCATGATGGCCTCCCGGGCGCACTCGAGGTCGTTCATCCACAGGCAGAGTCGGGCCTCCATCGCCACCCCCACGACGGCCATGGAACCCGGAGGACGTCCTGCCTCGTCCAGCGCGGCGCGAGCGGCCGCCAGATCGCCCTGCAGCGCCTTCAGTCGTATCTCGTAGATCCTGAAGAAGCTCCAGCCGTCCTGGTCAGACGCCTGGGACGACATCCAGCGCTCGGCCCGGTCGAGGTCCCCGACCTCCATCCACGCCCTGGCCATGTTGGTCACGCCCCTCGCGCTGTCCGGCTGGAGGGCCAGTAACTTTCCGCTCCATCGGGCCGACTCGTCCGGGCGGCCCATTGCGGTGAAGTTAACGTCCGCCAGGTCATCCATGATGATCTGGTCGAGTCCCGACAGTCCGGAAAGCCCCGACTCGAGTTCCTCGATGGCCTCGTCGATCCGGTTCAGCCGGCCCAGGGCCAGGACGGTGGGCCGATTGAACTGGTTCTCCGGATCGAGCTTGCGGACGATCCGCATGTGCTCGATGGTCTCCAGGGGATTCGACATGATGACCGCCACCGCCAGTCCCAGGTGAGCGTCCGCGTCGTTCGGGTTCAGGCTGAGAGCCTTCCTGTAGGCCGCGACCGCTTCGTCCGTATTCAGCGATCGATGGGCAATCGCCCCCTTGACGGCCCAGGCGCCGGAGTACTCCGGCGCCAGTTCCATGACCCGGTCCACCAGCGGTGCTGCCCGAACCACGAATTGCCGCTGCCGCTGCAGGCTGGTGGTCTGGAAGGCGAACAGGTTGTACATGCGTATCTTGGAGATGATCGCATCGACGTAATCGGGATCCAGCGCCAGGACCTGGTCCAGCAACTCCATCGGGGGATAGTTTTCATCGGGGTCGACCCGGTCGGCCACGGCCGGATTGAAAGTCGTGATCAATGCGTCGTTGGCCCGCAACAGAAGGTCATAGGCTTCCGGGTTGTCAGTGCCTCCCAGATCGATGCGGGCCATGACGTCCGGCAGGAGCGACACCTTCATATTCTCGGTCACCGCGATGGCGATGGCGTCGTGGAGCGCGAAAATGTTGTCCATCGTGTAGTCGAAGCTTTCCGACCACACGTGAGTGCCGTCGGACGTGCGGACGAGCTGGGCGATCACCCGGACCTGGTCCCCGTAGCGCTGCACGCTGCCCTCCAGCACGTTGGCGACACCGAGTCGTTCGCCGACCTCGCGGACGTCGAGATTGGTGCCCTTGAACTGGAATGACGAGTTGCGCGCGATGACCTTGAGCTCAGGGATCTGGGAGAGCTGATGCAGCACGGTATCGGCGAGACCGTCGGAAAAGTACTCGTCGTCCTCGTTGCCGGAGAAATTCTCGAACGGCAGCACCGCGATCGACGGGCTGGACGGTTCAGTGGTCGCCGTCGTCGTCTCCCCGCCGGCGGGCAGGGTCGAAGCCGCATCCGCGGGGCGCCCCGACGCCTCATCCCGCGGCAGCAGGCGGTCCGCCACCACGACCCCGATACCGATGAGCACGAGAACCCCGGTTGCGATGTTCAGCTTCTGCGATCGTTGCGGGTCCTGCGGCCCGGAACGATCGACCTCCGAGTCGCGCTTCAGCCCCTCCGGGGTGAGGTCGTAGATCCAGGAGAAGATGACCGCGACGGGGAACCCCAGCAGGAGGATCCCGAATACCAGTCTCAGCGACCATTCGGGCACCCCGATGAGCCCGAACAGCACGTCGGCGACCTGGAGTACCAGCCAGGCACCGACCGCATAGAGAACCGCTACGCGGATGACGTTGCGGCGCTTCAGTTCCTCGAAGAACGACATTGCTTTTTTTTGACCCCTCTCGCCCCGGGCGATGATGCGGGAACGGGGTGGGATTGTCGATTTCGGCGGCCCGGGGGATTGACTGCGTGGGGTCGGAGGCCGACGTTCGGGAGTGCGTCTATCTGAACGGGCTCAGGTGCTGAGGGTATCCGCTTCCGGGCCCAGGCGTGGCCGATGGAGATCGGGTGGCGTGCCGATCGGCCAGCATTCCTACTTGGGCAGCGTCACCTCAAACTGGACGGCCGCAAGCTGTGCTTCCGAGGAGCCGCTGCGTTCGCGGAACGCCTCCCATCTCGGGTCATCGTGCAATGGTTTGTACAGCAGGACGGCGAACTGCTCGTTGAGCCCGTCCTCGTTCCGGGCCACGGACTTGTCCAGCCATTCGAATGCCGCGTCGGGATCGCCGGTCCAGGCATAGACCTGGGCAATTTCCGAGGGCCAGCGTTCGCCCCAGCGTTCCCTGAGTTCCGCAAAGGCTTCCTCGAAATCCGCCTGGCGGCCCAGATCGTGCAGGGCCAGCGCGTTCCCCTTGACCCGGTACTCTTCGTCCGACTCCTCCTTCGCGAAGGCATCGAGGGCCGCTTCGGGCTCGCCCTTGGCCAGGAGGGCCAGGCCGATCCAGTACTGCGTGGAGAGCCTGCCCGGACTGAGGGTCAGTGCGGTGCGGTAGGACGCGATGGCGTCGTCCACCCGCCCGGACCATAGGTACGCCAGAGCCAGATTTTGATGGGCGGCAGGGTCCACCGGGTCCCGTGCGGTGACGTACTCCAGCATCGCGATCGACTGGTCCAGGCGCCCGAGCCGACGCAGTTGTGCAGCGGCGTCACGGCGGATACCCGTGTCAGTGGGCGAGAGCATCAGGGCGCGTTCGTAATGCCGGGCAGCAGCCACTCTGTCTCGGTCCACGGATTCGGCGATCAGGCCGAGTTGGGCGTGGGCGGGCGCATAGTCCGGGTCGATCTCCAATGCGCGATCGACGGCTTCGCGGGCGCGCCGGAACCCCTCCTCGAAAGGCGTGATGCCGCCAAAGGCCTGGGCGCCGTAGGCGGCGCCGAGACCCGCCCAGGCGGCCGCGTAGTTCGGGGCGATGGCCAGCGCTTCCTGGTAGAGAGCGATGGCCTGGGTCAAGGTCTCGGCTGTGCTCCGGCGGGCCAGGTAACGGGCCTGCAGGACCAGGGCATAGGCCTCAGCATCGGTGCCCACGGTCTTCGGGGCCTCGCCCAGCAGCGTGACTTTCAGCTGCTCCACCACCTCCGCCGCGATCTCGTCCTGAATGACAAACACGTCGTCGAGGTTCCGGTCGTAGGTCTCGGACCAGAGGTGGTATCCGCCGTTGGCCTGGATGAGCTGGGCGGTGATACGCACCTGATTGCCCGATTTGCGTACCGAGCCCTCGAGCACGTGGGCCACCTGCAGCCGCTCGGCGATCTCCGGGATCTCCAGGTTCTGTCCCTTGAAAGAAAACGAGGAAGTCCGCGCCGAGACACGAAGCTCCGGCACCTTGGCCAGCAGGTTCAGCAGCTCTTCGGAAAGTCCGTCCGAGAAATATTCCTGCTCCGGGTCGGAACTCATGTTCACGAACGGCAGCACGGCGATGGAGCGATCCGGTGCCGGCGCAAACTTTGCGGCCGCCAGCTGGGACGGGTCGGCCTGGTCCGCCGCGGCACCCTCATCGATGCCCGCCGTCTCGGCAACCGGTGCTGCGGTCTCCGGGATGAGTCGGTCCACCACCACCGTCCCGATCGCCAGCGCCAGCATGACGATGATCAGGACATTGATCTTGCGGCCCGTGTCCGGGGTGACGGATTGGCTGCGATCCACGTCCTTCTCGCGCTTCAGCCCCTCCGGCGTCATCTCGTAGACCCAGGAGAAGACCAGCGCCGGCACGAACCCCAGCATCAGCAGCATGACGACGAAGGACCCGGCCCACTCCGGCACGGGTAGCAGGGAGGAGAGAACGTCGGTGACCTGCAGCAACAGCCAGGACGCGATCACGTACAGGACCGCCACCTTGGCGACATTCCGCCGCTTCAGTTCCTCTAAGAATGACATGTTGTGGTGCTGGCCTCCCTTAGGTGGGCCTGATCATGGGCTAACAGTCCGGGTTTGTCGATTGACTCAGGTTCTGAGCGCCTGTCCGCGGGTCAGGCGGCAAGGACGGAGCGGTGCGGCGCCGGGCGGGTTCGACGACCTCTGCGCGTTGCTGCGGATGGTCGCCGAAGATAAAGAAAAAGCGGCCGGAGTTGCCCCCGGCCGCCATGCTCTCCACAGAAGTGGAGTCCGCTGGTTCTTATTGGTTATTTGTTCTTTCCTTTACCTTTGCCCTTCGTGACAGTGTCGGTACTTGGGCTCGCGACCTTCGTGTCCCGAATCTCCCAGACTTCCGTACCCGCGGATAGCGGATTCTCGATGTCCAGGATATCCGGCGCGGGCATCAGCGTGGCGGAGCCTAGGAACAGGCTCTTGCCCTTGTCGCCCACGACCATGTCGCGGATTCCGTACCCGAGTGGCGACCAGTTGATCGGCATCGGGAACTGGGCCCAGTTCACCCCACCGTCATCCGAGTAATAGAGCTCGGCGAGGCGCGGGATATCATCAGGAAGCGGTTTGAACGTTCCAATGAAGATCCGACCATTGATGGGGCCGGCGGCGGACCATTGGTAGATGTTGCCGCGATCGAACATTCCACCGCTGACCGGGCCATCGACGATCACATCAAAGTCACCCGTGTTGGCGTCGTAGGACAGGAAGCTAAACCCGTGTTCGAAATTGACGCTTCCCGCGAACAGCTTGTCGTAGGCGACAAACAACTTGATGATGAACAGCGAAGCCGGATCGAGGTCCGGTAGGTCGGCGACCGGCTCGAAATCGTCAGTCGGAACCGTATCGTCATCGCAGAAGTGGCAGAACCACAGGTAGTCGTTGTTGCCGCCGGCATTGTCATTGACCGTGAGCAGTCCGCCCAGGCCGATGTACAAGTCGCCGTCGTACGGCTGCAGTTCCCCGACGATCGGATACTGAGGGCCTGCATCCCATACCTGCTCAAACGACCCACCACCAGAATCATCGTAGGTGTAGATCTTTCCACCGTTGTTGTTGAGCGTGCCGATATAGAGCTTCCCACCGTACGCAGCGAGTGCCCGGATCGACAGGTTGTTGGTCGGCGTGGTAGGCGGGAACTTCGTCTGCGCTTCGCACAGCTCCCCGGCAGTCGTCCCGCAGTTCGGTACCACCTCGAAGTTGATTCCGTCATAGGAGCGC
>JAHEFR010000046.1 GCA_024640085.1 Gammaproteobacteria bacterium | reverse complement strand
CGGCAAAAATGACGATCGATGTTGCGTTGTCGATGAAGGTGCGATGCTTGATCGCCTTGAGGATTCCCAGCGGTATGCACACCGCGTAGGTGATGATGAGGCTCACGACGCCGTAGAACAGGGAGATCGGAAAGCGCTCCTTGATGAT
Source organism: Gammaproteobacteria bacterium (assembly GCA_024640085.1). Classification (GTDB taxonomy): domain Bacteria; phylum Pseudomonadota; class Gammaproteobacteria; order Steroidobacterales; family XN24; genus JAHEFR01. Next base: position 13,252 of record JAHEFR010000046.1, on the reverse strand, counting down.
GTCCCAGACCGGCTCGTTGTAACGGTAGGAACTGCCCAGATCCCCCTGGAGAAGCTTGCCGACCCAGAGACCGTAGCTGACCAGGACCGGCTTGTCGAAACCATAATATTCCTTCAGCTGCTGGAGCTGTTCCTCCGACAGGGCCATATCCTGACCCGCAGTATTGGAAACACCCGAGCTCATGCTTGCCTGTTGTGCTTCCATGATCGCCCGCTCCAGTGGACCCCCCGGCACCACGCGCGTGATGGCGAACAGCAGGATGGTGATACCGAAAAGGGTCGGCGGGATCAGCAGGAGGCGTCTGACGAAGTAATCGCGCATAGGGCGGGTAACTTAGTTGAAATTCGCGTCCTTGCCTACACCGGTACCCCCAAATCGCCCCGCCGCGCCCGGGCCCTGCGGTGCAGCACGACTGATCCGGGGCCCGTCCGTCGGCAATACCGATACGGTCGAAAGTCCCGGCAGTGGCACAGCTTCGACGTGGCAACAATGCTCACCGTATCGTCAACAGGTCGTTGATCGTGTTCCTTTCAGTGGATGGATTGCCATTGGCGGTCGGTCAATGATGTCAATGCTTGCTGCCGCCTGCCGAAATGGACTTGCCCCGACGGGTGCAGGAAAATGCCAGTCGATTCGGTCCCCTGCCGGGAGGGAACCCATGAAGACAAGAGACTGCGCTGCCCTTGGTCTTGCCACGGTCATACTCCTGGCCGGCTGCGGCGGCCACGAGCATCCCATGGAAGACTTCACCAGCAGGGTGCAAACCGTGGATGCGGCGACCATGAGAACCTGGATAGACGAGGGTCGCGATTTCACCATCGTCGACGTCCGATCGGAGGGTGAATACGACAGTGACGGGCATGCCCCCGGAAGTGAACTCCACCCCTGGTCAATCTACAACCGGGACGCGGAGAGAAACAGAGTGTTCATCGAGGAGATGACCACGTTGTTCCCGCCCGACACGACACTCGTGCTCGTGTGCTCCCACGGGATGCGGGCATCCCAGGCCACGGCGGCCCTCCAGGAACAGGCGGGATTCACGTCGGTGTACGTGTTCCCAGGCGGCTTCGAGGGGCACCATATGCAGGGTTATCCGTCCGGCGACGGCTGGAAGGCCGCCGGGCTGCCGCTGGAGGACTGGTAGGCACCTACGGTGCCCGCACCGCCGTCACGGCGTCATCGCGACCCGGGGACGAGCCGGGGTCTGCTGCAACCGTTCGACGCATTCACTATTTCGATCCGGGGCGCACCTTCCTGATACATTTCGGCGGTTCCACGTGGAAACCGTTGGCCGCGCGAGCAGCTTTGTTCAATAATGTCTCGAAGCCAGCCTCGAGAAAGACATGATGAATTTACGATTCCCCGCGACGGTCGCGGCCGTGTTGCTCGTGCTCGCGACGGTCGCGTCCCCGGCTAGCGCCGGGAAGAGCGACCTGCCGCATCTGCCACCGCTGAACGAACCCGCAACGGACGTACAACATAAGGGCAAGTTCGTCTGGGCCGACCTGTTCAGCACAGACATGGCCACCACCCGTGCCTTCTACACAGCTCTGTTCGGCTGGGAGTGGCGCAGCATCAGCGAAGAGCCGAGACCCTATGGCATGTTCTACATCGACGGCGTCGCCGTCGGCGGTCTGGCGAACCGCGAGCCGCCGAAGGACGGACAAGCCTACGGCACCTGGGTTCATTACGCCTCCGTCCCCGACGTTGCCGTCGCGCAGGCGGCTTTCGAGGAGCGGGGGGGACAGGCGCTGTTGCCGCTGAGACTCATGCCGGATCGGGGCGAGTTCGCCATCCTCGCGGATCCGGGCGGAGCTATCGTCGGCGTGATGCGATCTACGAGCGGCGATCCGGAGGATTTCCAGGCGGACATCGGCGAGTTCATGTGGTACGAGCTGTTCACTCACACCCTGGATCCGTCGGCGGAGTTCTACAAATCGATGTTCGGCTATGAGATCTATGAGCGGGAGGACACGCCGGAGATCGTAGACTACATCCTCTCTGCCGAGGGCTATGCCAGGGCCGGCGTCGGTGCGCTGCCGGAGAATTCTGACACCGTGCCCACCTGGCTCGGCTACGTCCGGGTAGAGAATGTGGCGGAGACTGTCGACAAGGCGGTGAAACTCGGTGGCAAGGTTCTGCTTCCTCCGAAACCGGACACGCTGGGCGGCGATCTGGCCATCATCGCCGATCCCGAGGGCACGCCGGTGGGGCTCCTGCGATGGACCTACGCCAAGACCGGGGAGGCATCGCAATGATTAACAGAACAAGACTGGTGGCGACAGCCGCCGCGATCGGGGCAGTCCTGCTGGCGTCCGCGGGCTGTGAGTCCAGCGGCGGGACCTATATGAGTTCGAGTTATTACTACGGCTCCGGCTGGAACGATCCCTATTACTATCGCCGCGATTACTACCACGGGGGCACGGTGGTCGTGCCGCCGGGTCATCGTCCACCGGGTTATCGTCCTCCCGTGGGCAGACCGCCGCCTGGCCGCCCGGTCCATCTACCGGCGAACAGACCGCAGATGCCCTCTCGGCCGCGCCCCCGTCCGGCCCGCCGCTAGGCGCCGGGAATCCGCGGGCCGTCAGGTCCGCGGGTTCTTCCTGCGACGTCCCCGGTGCCGGGATGGCACGATGTCGGCGGTCCCGCCCCACTGCTCCCGGTGGGCGTTCTCCGCATCCTGGCGGACGCTCGAATGACGGGACGACAACAACAGGGAAGAAGGCGGACAAACCCGGGCGCGGATGATTCCGAGATCCCGGGCAGCGTCGAACAGACTGGGGTACCAGCTCTCCCAGCCCGGCAGCATCCTCTCCACCTGCTCTCGCAGATTCATTGACTCTGCAACTCCGCTCCGCGTTGTCAGGGCCCGAAATTACCGCAGCATGCGGCACACCACAACGCCGGACTTCACAGTCAGGCTGCGCAAGTAGACGTCGTGCCCCGACTGGCGCTCCGTGCCGTCGGCGGCAATGAGCCGCGGACTATACTGATTGCAGGCATCCGTCTGGCCTGGCCGGGCGCGGCGGGCGCCGAGCGACCCACTGGAATGGCGGCCGGAGTGTCGGCCCATGCCCGTCCACAATGCTGAAATCGCCGACCTTTTCGAAAGGCTCGGCAACCTCCTGGAACTGGAGGGCGCCAATCCCTTCCGGGTGCGGGCCTATCGGGCGGCTGCCCGGACTGTCCGGGGCTATCCGGAAAGCATGGCTGACCTCGTGGGCTCTGGCGCCGATCTCCATCAGCTTCCCAACATCGGTGGGGACCTGGCGGGAAAGATCCAGACCGTCGTCGAGACAGGTCGCCTGCCGCTCCTGGAAGAAATCGAGTCGCGTGTCCCCGGACAGCTCAGCGATCTCATGGCCGTCGAAGGCCTGGGCCCGAAGCGCGTCAGGACCCTCTACGACGAACTTCACATCCGTTCTGTCGAAGACCTGCGGCGAGCCGCCACCAGCGGACGGATCCGGGCGTTGCCTGGATTCGGCGAGAAGACCGAGCAGAAGATTATCGCCGGTCTCGACAATTTGTCCGTGCGGAAGGGGCGGACGCCCCTGCCGGAAGCCGAGGAGACCGCCCGGTCCCTGGTCGCCTGGCTGGAGGCATGCAAGGGCGTGCGGGAGGTGACGGTGGCCGGCAGCTTCCGCAGGAGAAAGGACACGGTAGGGGACCTGGACATGCTGGTGGTGGCCGGGAAGAGGTCCGGGGTCATGGACCGTCTGCGCAGCTTCGACGAGGTCCGGGAGGTGGTCTCGGCGGGAGAGAAACGTGCCACGGTTCTGCTGCGCTCAGGAATGCAAGTGGACCTGCGTGTCGTCGCCGGCGTCAGCAAGGGCGCCGCCCTGCTCTACTTCACCGGATCCAAGCCCCATAACATAGCGATCCGCAGGCTCGCCGTGGACCGGAAATGGAAACTCAACGAGTACGGGCTGTTCAGGGGCAAGCGGCGAATCGCCGGCAGGACAGAGAAAGAAGTCTACGGCCGGCTCGGCATGGCATGGGTTCCCCCGGAACTGCGGGAGGATCGGGGCGAGGTGGAAGCAGCGAAAAGACGGCGGCTGCCGAAGCTGGTGAGACTCGAACATATCCGGGGGGATCTGCACTGCCACACCAGCGCCACCGATGGCCGCCTCTCCATCGAGAAGATGGCCAGGGCCGCCGCGAAGATGGGGTACCGGTACCTGTCCATCAACGACCACACCCGCCACGTCACGGTGGCCGGCGGCCTCGATGCGGACAAACTGCTGAGACAGATAGAGGCGATCGACAGACTCAACGAGCGGGTCGACGGGATCACCATCCTGAAGTCATCCGAAGTCGACATCCTGGAGGATGGTTCGCTGGACCTTCCGGATGACGTTCTGCGCCATCTGGATTTCACAGTCTGCGCGGTCCACTACGGATTCGGCCTGTCCAGGGAGAAGCAGACGGAACGCATACTCCGGGCCATGGACAATCCCTGCTTCAATATCCTCGCCCATCCCACCGGCAGGCTGATCCGTGAGCGCGCGCCGTATGCCGTGGACCTGCCAAGGCTGATGGAGGGGGCTCGCGAACGGGGCTGCGTCATGGAGGTCAATGCCCACCCTGCACGCCTGGATCTGAACGATGAGGGTTGCCGGATGGCCCGGGACGCCGGCGTCAGGGTTGTGATCTCCACCGACGCCCACAGCGACAGCGACCTGCGCTACCTGCGCTTCGGGGTCGACCAGGCCCGTCGCGGATGGATGACCGCCGAAGATGTGCTCAATACCCGAGGCGTCCGCGCGCTGAAGCAGGCGCTCCGACGATCATGACACCGCTCCCCCGGCCGGCCGGTCGATAACCCGGGCGCCGATCATGAGGGGCAATGCCCCGGACCGCTACAGCTTGCGGTAGGTGGGACGGGGGTCCGCCCGCTCGTACCGCTCCTGACACTTCCGGCACCGCGCCGCGCTGGGCAATTTCTCCAGCCGCTCGTAGGAGATGGGTTCCCCGCAATCGATGCAATTGCCGTAGGCGCCCTCGGCGATGCGGGTCAGCGCCGCTTCGGTATCGCGCAGTTCGGCCACGTCACGATCGATCTCGCTGAGATCGATATCGGTCAGCAGATCGGCCACGGCATGCTCGCCGACGTCACCGACCCGGTCCGCGAGGGCGCCGTACTGGTCTTCGTCATACTTGATCAGTCCGGCGCGGATCTCATCGCGGAGCGCGCTCGCCCCCGAGCGCAGCCGCGTTTGCAGTACGGCCATCTCTTCCCGGGCGAAGAGGTCGGAGCCCGCCTCCAACGGTCCGGAGGATTCCTGTCCCCTGCTGTGTATGTACTTTGTCGACATGTCCGCCGTCTCCCTGTCCCTGTCAGCCTGTCGCCGCAACCCGATGACCCTGCCCCTACTGATATATATAGACGCTACGGAGACCGGGTGGAGGATCGCGGTCGCTATGGCGGAGGGATACCTGCGGTGTGCGGGTGAGTCGCGGCGCAGACAGGCGCGCTGACCGGGAGCGGCGGGGAACAGCGATCCAGGCCGCGTTGACGGCGGATCGGGAATCAGAATATTCTGAATTAATACAATCTATTACGATGGACCTTCGGGCGCTTCCGTAAACGACGAAGAAACCCGGCCCGCCGGGGACGCTCAGCGCTCCGACCAGGGCTTGAAGGGGAAACGGGCCGGGCTTTCCCTCACCTCGTCCGGGAGCGCGAGCAGGCGGAAGCCGTCCTGCCACTGCATCACATACGCCCGTTTCGCTACCTGGGCGCCAGTATCGTCCACCCGGTAATGGCCCAGCAGGGAGCGGAACTTCATCGTCCTCAGCTGCTCCCGGACCAGGCTCGGATCGAAGCTGTCGGCGAGCCTGACCGCGGCCTCCAGCACCTGTCCTGCTGCATAGCCAAACGCTGCCTGGGCCGCGGCGTTGCTCCCGTAACGCTGCTTGTAACGGTAGGAGAAGTCGTAGGCCATCGGCACCTCGCCGCTGCGCATCCAGGCCACCAGTCCCATGACGCCCTCGGCGTCCGGCCCCAGGGCTTCGCCGAACTCCCTCTGGGCAGGACCCACCGTCATGGCGAACAGGGCTGGCGACACGCCGGCTGCCTTCATCGCGCGGACCAGGGCGATCGAATCGTTCAAATAGGTCCCACCAAGAACGACCTGGGGGTCCGCTGCCCGCATCGCCGTCGCCAGATCAGAGAAGTCGGTCTGATCCTCTGGGTAAGACTGGTCGAACACGACAGTCATCCCCAGCGCCGCAGCGTCCTGCCTGACCCCTTCTGCAACTTCCCTCGGGAAGTCGGATTCCGCGTAGACCACGGCCACCCGGGTCAAACCATGCTCGGCGGAGAACTGCATCGGCAGATCCATATATCTGTGCGCCGGCGCATCGATCTGGAAGATGTTGCTGAAGCCCCGCGACCAGATATCCCCGGCCGCCGCCCCCGCAGCCACCATGGGCATCCCGAACTCCTCGGCCACGGCGCTGGCAGCATAGGTGATATCCGAGCCATAGGGGCCGACCAGCAGGTCCACCTTGTCCTCCGCGATCAGGCGCCGGTATAACTCGGCGCTCTTCTCCGGGCTCGATTCGTCGTCGTAGGTGACAACCTCGACCCGGTGGCCCAGCAGCGCACCTCTCGCGTTCAGATCGGCCGCCCACATCATCACGCCCTGGAGCTGGTCCTGGCCCAGGACCGCGTAGGCCCCGGTCTGGGACGCGGTGCATCCCACCCGGACGACCGGGCGGTTGTCCCTGGCATGGGCCAGGCCACCGAGGCAGCAGGCCAGGAGTATCACCATCAACCATCGTCCGAGAGCAGTCGACATGGTTATTTCTCGATATCCAGCTGACGCTTGGTGGTATAGAGCTGTCGCACGAGACGGTACTCGAAGGGCGATCCGGTGCCGAAATACAGGAACTGGACGTGCGCACGCGTATCGATGACGTAAAGCAGCATCCATGCCCGCTTCCACCACTCGTTCGGATCCAGCAGGGCTTCCCGGGCCCACGTGTTGACGTACCAGTCCACGCCGAGCCCCACACCGTCACGGATGTTCGACGGCCCCAGCAGGGGCAGCACGAGATAGGGGCCCGGGCCAACGCCCCAGCGCCCCAGTGTCTGCCCGAAATCCTCGTTGTGTTGCGGTATGCCCATGGGAGTCGCCGGGTCGAACAGTCCGGCCAGCCCGATAGTCGAGTTCACCGCGAAACGTCCGGCGGTCTGGTAGGACTTGCGGCCGCTGAACTGCAGAACACTGTTGAAGAACACCGTGATATTGCGGAAGTTGGTGAAGAAATTGTGGATGCCCGCCCGGAAGAACGCCGGCGTCACCTTGTAGTAACCGATGACCAGGGGCAGCAGGACATACTTGTCCACCCGGTAATTGAAACGGTACATGGTCTTGTTGAAGGCCTCGAGCGGGTCGGACATGTCGCCGAACTGCTCCACGTCCGGCTTGATCAGCCGCTCCGACGAGAAGACAGGCGTCTCCGGCTCCTCCCCTTCCACCACCACGGGCGCGGTGCTGCAGCCGCCCACCGCCAACATCGCCGAGACGATCAGGAGTCGCGCCCATGCCGGGTCCCGACCCAATCGGACGGTCGCCTCGGCCGGACTCATTGCCGGAAGACCTCGATCATGTGGGCCACCACGTCGCGCTGCTCCATGTTGCCCAGGTGACCACCGTTGGGATAGATGGTGGCCCGGTCACCGAAGACTTCCGGGAAGAAGTCTATCTCGCCGGGTTCGAGAATCAGGTCGTCCTCATTGTGGATGACGTAGATCTTGGTCGCCGAACGGAGGTAATCCTCGATGGTCCTGAGGCTCATCTCCTCGATGAGTTCTCCGCGGCTAAGCTTCGGATCCGATGTATGGAAATAGGGGTAGAAATAGGCGTGGAAGTAATCAGTGAACCCGAGCCTCATCGCCACCTGGTTGTACTGGGTCAGGTCGGTATTCTTCCGCAGTAAGACGTTGGCCGGCTTGATGTAACCGAAGTCCGTCATCACGTCGGAGGTAAAGGCCATGTTTGCCGCGGACATCCTGAACGACGTACCGATCAACGCCGCCAGTAGTTCCCGGGTCGGCTTGAACACCTCGTAGGCCTGGTAGAGGAAGTCCTCATTGAACTGTAGTGAGTCGGACCGCGTGTAGACCTTGGCGAAAGCGTCCACCAGACTCTGATAGAACTGTCCGAAGTTATCCTCGCCGCCGGGAATATTTTCCAGCATGCGGTCCAGCAGCGAGATCGAGCTGTACAGGCGCATGGGCGGATTGATCATCAGGGCCCGCTTGAAATCGAAGGAGTGCCGCTGGTCATCGAGCCTGGCGACGAAGGCCGTATTGAAGGCGCCGAGACTGTAGCCTGTCAGGAAATAATCGGTGACCTGGATCCGCTTACCGAGCTTGTCGCGGATATGCTCCATCACCCGGTAGAGATCCTCCGCGTCCTCGAAGGCATGGCCGGGCACACCACTCTGGGAAGCGGAGACGATAAAGTTGGAATAGGTCGGCGACGACAGGCCCACGTAGCTGAAGCCGGCCTGGTAGAACGCCTGGCCAAGCCACTTGACGCCCCGTCCGTCGTGAGATCCGCCGGTGCCGGCGATGATGAACACCAGGGGCGCCGGGCCCTTCTGCAAGGCGTAGGAATAGCGGAACTTGTCGTCGTAAAAGAAGAGTTCGGGGGTCTTCCGCCCTGGGAAAACCTTCATGCTTCGGCGCTTCAGCGGGACCTTTACGTCCAGCTCAGCACGGTACTCCACCGGCGTGCCGACGACCGTGGCAACGAAAGGATCATCGAAAGGATAATCGTAGGCGGCCGCCGCCGCGGACACGAGCCCTGCTGTCACCAGCGTCAGGGCCTGGAACCATCGGAACATCGTGAACCTTGTTATGTTCATCCAGTGGCCGGTCCTGAAAATTGCGCACACGATATCCGTTTCCCAGGTTGGAAGTCCAATGAAAGGACGAAGTCCGCAGCGCGGAGCCGGCACCCTCGTCCCGCCGGGCCCCGGGCCACGCTCAGGCCCGGGCGGCCGCCCCGCCCGAGCCCATGCCCAGCCAGCGGCGCAGGTCTTCCAGGATCAGATAATTGACCGGAACGAGTAACAGGGTAATGACAGTCGCGAACAGCACGCCGAAACCGAGAGAGACCGCCATCGGGATCAGGAACTGGGCCTGGGTGGATTTCTCGAGCAACAGAGGCGTAAGTCCCGCAAAGGTCGTCAGCGACGTCAGTAGTACCGGCCGCAGGCGCGCCAATCCGGACGCGTAGACCGCCTCTGCCAGGGGCGTCCCCTCGCGCCTCCTGCGGTTGACGAAATCCACCAGCACCAGGCTGTCGTTGACTACCACGCCGCCGAGAGCCAGCATGCCCATGATGCTCATGATGGTCAGGCTCATCCCCATCATCATGTGTCCGAGCATCGCCCCGGCGACGCCGAACGGGATAACGCTCATCACGATCAGGGGCTGCAGGTAGGACTTGAACGGGATCGCCAGCAGGGCGTAGATCACGAACAGCACGAACAGAATGCCGAAGCCGATACTTGTGAAGGATTCCCGCTGTTCCCGGGCCTCACCCTCCAGACTGTACTGGACCCGGGGGTAGGTTGCGGTCATGCGTTCCAGGTGAGCGGCGAGATCGCGCTTTATCGCCTCCGCATCCGCGCTCTCCTTGTTGAAGTCGGCGGTGACGTTGATGGTCCGGGCGCGATCCACCCGCCGGATGTCTGCGAATCCCCTGCCGAATTCGGCCCTGGCCACCTCCGAGAAAGGCACCTCGACCCCGGCCGGCGTCCGGATCCTCATGGACTCGAGGGTCTCGAGTTTGCGACGCTCGCTCTCCGGATAGCGCACGAAGACCCTGACTTCGTCGCGGCCGCGCTGTACCCGCTGGACCTCGAAACCGTGGAAGGCCTCCCGGACCTGGCGGGCCAGGTCGTCGAGTGTCAGGCCAAGCAACTCCGCCGCGGGCTGCATCCGTAGCCTGATCTCCTCCTTGCCCTCCTCGAAGTTATCGGCGATGTCGTACACGCCAGGATAGCCGCGCAGGCGTTCCTTGACGCTCTCCGCCACCGTCCGCATGTCGTCGAAATCAGGCCCCGAAAGCTGCACGTCCACAGGTGATCCGCCCTGTCCGATCTCTGCCCTGAAGTTCAGTTCCTTCGCGCCCGGCACCGGCCCGATTCGCTTACGCCATTCCCTCACCAGGTCGGAACTCGTGACATCCACCTTCCGTTCTTCCGGCTTGACGATCTCGAAGGCCACCAGACCGATGTTCGACTGGCCGGCGCCCTCGCCGCCCTGGGATCCCGACGTGGCCATGATGTCCATGATGGCGCTCTCGCCGGTGACCGGATCCACGTACTTCTCGCGCATGGAGTCTGCCACCCGGGCGATCCTGTCCACCGCCGCCTGGGTGGTCTCGTACGGTGTCCCTGGCGGCATGGTCAACGTCGCTCGCGCCACTTCGCTCTGTACCCGGGGGAAGAAGATGAATCGAAGGTGTCCCCCGACCGCCATGCTGAACAGGATGACGGCCACGGCCAGGAACAGGGAGAGCGTCAGGTAGGGCCTCTCCATCGCGAAGCGGAGCCCCGGTTCGTAGGTCCGTTGCGTCCATTTGTCCAGCCAGCGCGCCACATTTCGTTGGGCCCGGATGGGCCAGGCATGCGCGCTGTCGATGTCACCCCGGACTCTCACGTGCTTCAGGTGTGCGGGGAGTATCAGCTTGGACTCAACCAGCGAGAACAGCAGGACGGGGATCACAATCAGCGGGATCTGGGCGAATATCTGACCGCGGATGCCCTCGATCATGAGCAGAGGGATGAACGCCGCCACCGTCGTCAGGACGCCGAAGGTGACCGGGACGGCGATCTCCCGGGTCCCTTCTACGGCAGCCTCGAGCGAGTTTCGGCTGGTCTCGAGCCGCCTGTAGATGTTCTCACCGGTTACGATGGCATCGTCCACCACGATGCCCAGGACCAGGATGAACGCGAACAGGCTGATCAGGTTCAGAGTCACTCCGAAGACCGGCATCATCGCGATACCGCCCATGAACGCAACCGGCATCCCGACCAGTACCCAGAAGGCTACGCTGCCGCGCAGGAACAGGGTCAGCAGCAACAGGATCAGGATGCCTCCCTGGATGGCATTGCGCACGAGGGTGTATAGCCGCGCCTTGACGACGAGGGACCGGTCGCGCCACGTATCCAGCTGGACGCCGGGCGGCAGACGACCCGCAGCATCAGCGACGTACGCCTTGACCGTATCCGCCACGTCGATAGCGTTCTGGTCACCGACGCGGAAGACGTCGATAAACGCCGCCGGCCTGCCGTTAAACCGGGCATCCAGCGGCTCCTCGTCGAATCCGTCCCGTACGACGCCGATATCCCGGATGGTCAAACGGGCCCCGTCTCCGGTGCGTACGACAATATCCTCGAATTCCGCCCCCACGCGCGCCTGGCCCTGGGTCCGCACCAGGACCTCCCCCGCCGTGGTCCGAACAGCTCCGGCAGCCAGGTCCAGCGAAGACCGGCGGACAGCCTCCGCGACGGTCGCCAGCGTCAGTCCATATTGCCGCAGCGTCTCCTCCGAGATCTCGATAGAGATCTCGTAAGGCCTCACCCCGCTCAGGTCGATCTGGGAGATCTGAGGCAAGCCGACGAGTTCGTCCCTGACCTGCTCCGCGGCGACGCGCAGTTCCCGTTCGGTCAGGTCTCCCGAGACCGCGACAGTGATCACTTCGCGACGTCTCTCGGGCACGTAGATCACCGGTCGCTCGCTGTCCACCGGGAAGGTGCTGATCGCGTCCACCCTGGCCTTGATGTCGTTCATCAACTCGCGGGAGTCATAGCCCGATTCGACTTCGACCGATACGCTGCCCACGTTCTCCGAGGCCACGGAGCGCATCTCCTTGATGCCTGCCAGGTCGTGGATGGCCTCCTCCACTTTGATCGTGATCCCCTCTTCCACCTCCGCGGGCGTCGCGCCGGGGAACGGAACGCGCACCAAGACTCTCTCGAGTTCGAACGTGGGGAAGACCTCCAGCGGTATCCGCACCGTCAGGGCGTAGAAGCCCATGGCCAGGATGGTCATCATCAGGAGGTTCGCGGCGACGTCGTTCTCGGCGAACCAGGCGATGGGACGCTTCATGGGAATATCCGCCGCCCGGTCATCGGGGGGCGTCGCCACCCGCGCCCGGACCGGTGCTGCCGGTGAACGCGCTTTCCCGGGCCGGCGGCACGCCGTCGATCGTAGCCAGCACCGGGGTGCCGCCTGCCGCAATGCTGAGCGAGGTCAGGGTGACGACGTCGCCGTCCTCCAGGCCGTCGCTGATAATCACGTTGTCGTCATCGCTCCATACGACGGTCACTGGGCGACGCTCCAGCCTGCTGTCCCTGTCCACGATGAGGAGATCGCTGCCTTCCCGGATCGCGGCCCGCGGAAGGACGAACACATTTTCCAGCGTGCGGCCCTGGATCCTCGCCCTGACGAACTGGCCGATACGCAGGGGCGGCCGGCCGGCCGGCCCCCGCGCATAGGGATCATCGACCTGTGCCACCACGGACAATTCCCTGCTCTGGGTGTCGATGGCCCCCTCGACGCGGACCAGCGCTCCCTGCCACTGATAAGTGGTGCGGCCGATGTCGGCCTCGACGATCACTGGTGGGCCGGAGACAGCTGCAGCGCCGGCGTCGTCCCGGAATCGCTCCGGCAGATCGATGAATTCGAGTTGCCGGTTACTCAGGGGCAAACGGATCTCCACGTAGTCCACGGCGTATATTCGTCCCAGCATGGTTCCCACGGACACGAACTGGCCAATGTCCGCATTCTGCTCCAGAACCCGGCCGGCATAGGGCGCCCGGATGACAGTCCGCGCCAGGTCCACCCGCGCCCGCTCGAGCTGCGCCTTGGCGGACAGAAGAGCGGCCCGGGCAGCAGCGATCTGCGGTTTCCGCAGGCCCAGGTCAGGCGCTGCCTTGCCGAGCTGTTCCCAGTCGTTCTTGACCACCTCCGCCAACGCCAGCTCCTGCTCCAGCGCGGCTTTCGCCTGGGCGACCTGTGCCTCAGAGGTGGCCAGGGCCAGTTCGTAGTCACGCGGTTCGATCCGAAGGAGCACGTCCCCCTCCTCGAAGAAGCCCCCTTCCCTGAACTCCGGGGAAATCTCGATCACCCGTCCCGGGACCTCAGGGATCAAGGCGCTCTGCGTCCTGGGGGTGACGGTGCCCTCGGCGGTCACCACCACCTCGAAGGGGGCGGGACTGACCC